>NC_017287.1:0-600000 GCF_000204255.1 Chlamydia psittaci 6BC
TATATAAATACTCTATCTTTTTCAGAAGTTGTGGAAAGTGTTGAAGGAATGTAAAAATGAGCTCATTAGCGTTGAGTCGACGACCTCGTAGAAATAGAAGAACTGAGGCAATTCGTGATTTGGTATCTGAAACTTCTTTATTACCTCAGGATTTCATCTGTCCTTTTTTTGTTAAGGAAGGAAAAAACATACGTGAGGAAATAGAAAGTCTTACAGGTGTGTATAGATGGAGTATAGATCTTCTTTTAAAAGAGATCGAAAGGTTGTGTTCTTTGGGGTTAAGAGCTGTGATTCTTTTTCCCGTCATTCCGAGTCATCTTAAAGATGCTTACGGTTCATACTCTTCTAATCCTAAAAATATTCTATGTAAGAGCATCTATGAAGTAAAAAAAGCTTTTCCTAACTTGTGTGTAATCAGCGACATTGCTTTAGATCCTTATACCACTCATGGTCATGACGGTATTATTGATCGTGGGGAAGTATTGAATGATGAGAGCGTGCGTATATTCGGTAACATAGCTACGTTGCATGCTGAGATGGGCGCTGATGTTGTAGCTCCGAGTGATATGATGGACGGCAGGGTAGCTCATATCCGCTCGAAGTTAGATCAAGCAGGATGGACTCAAACCTTAATTCTCTCTTATAGCGTTAAGTATGCTTCTGCTTTGTATAATCCTTTTCGAGATGCTTTAGGATCTCATTTGCAATCAGGAGATAAACGCAATTATCAGATGAATCCTAAAAATGTTTTAGAAGCTTTACTAGAGTGTTCTTTAGATGAGCAAGAGGGCGCTGATATGCTCATGATAAAACCCGCAGGATTATATCTTGATGTGTTGCATCGAGTGAAAAATAGTACAACATTACCCTTAGCAGCCTATCAAGTCAGTGGTGAATATGCTATGATAGCAGCAGCTTCTACTATGGGGTGGTTGGATAGAGAAAAGATAGTGTATGAATCTTTGATAGCGATAAAACGCGCAGGAGCCGACATGATCATTTCTTACGCAACTCCGTTAATTTTAGAAATGATAGCTTCTTCGAGAGTGTAAGTTCTTCGAAGAACTTTATTCTGTATCTGCGGTATTTTCTGGGTTTAATATCCCTGTTTCTTTTGCGTAATGCTTTAGAGCTTCTTTGATTATCGTGAGCATTTCTGTTTTTGATGGATCTATGAAGGTCGGAAGAGCAAAATCTTCAGGACACACTTCTAAGAACCCTAACATGCACGCTAATTCGAAGTTTTTGGTAATGACAGACTTAATTAAAGGTACAACAGGGATTTTCATCGCCATAACTTTATCATAAATTTCGGTATCTATGATGGGGCGTGTTTCTCCGTGGAGGTTGGTATCCGGATCCATGTAGGTGTGTTTTCTTTTTAAAAATCCGGAAAGATAGGTCCTTGTCAGTGTAGGTTTATTAATACCTAACCTTAGAAAGTTAAAAGCTTGCCGCTTTTGGGGATTAGGGATAACAGAGATAGTAGCATCTCTCATACCGAGACAAGGAAGATGTTCCTTGTCGCAAAGTCTTCCAGTTAAAGGATCTCCAGAAATTAGAGATACCTGATCAGATGCGATCTCATCTAAGGGAAGTAAGCTTTGGAAATCAGCACCTCTAGTAGTAATCACATAGCGTCTTAACGAAGGTTTTAAACCCGATCCAGCTAGGGCTACTACCTGCTCATTGAGAATTCTTCCTTTTAAGAATAAGTGTCCTATAGCTAAGACTTCCTGGAAAGATATGGTGAAAACCACGTCCTTTTCACTAGTAATAGGTGCTATGTAGTGAATGTGTGTAGAGGGAGACCCAGAAGGATAAGGCCCTGTGATTTTATGTAAATGTGCGATGGATTTTAAGTCTTTTTCAGGAATCGCTAGTCTATCAGTAGAAATAATATGTGGGCATAAACCAAAAAGTTTGGCTATAGCTCGAACTCCTACATTGAAAACGTAAAATCCTTCTTCTCTGGAAGAAAAGACGGAAAGATGTTTTTCTGTAGATGGAGTGAAAGGACGGTTATCAGCTAAGTTGATGAAGACATCCCTAGGATGATGCGTAGGTAAGGCTGGAATATCAAAGGGACGTTGTTTAAAAAGCGCGAATAGCCCTTCTTTTTTAAAGATTTCTAACAGTTCTTGTCGTGATAATTTGGATAAATCGTAAGAGTATTCTGTTAGATTTTGCCCTGGGTTTTTTTTGATAACTACATCTAAAAGAGACCGCTTATCTCCTCTACGTATTTCTTGTACAGTTCCAGAAACGGGAGATGTAATAAACACTCCCGGGAAGTTTTTATATTCCGCAACCGGTGATCCTGAAGAAATAGCCTGACCCTGTTCTACCTTAAGCTTTAAAGTTAAGGCAGAATATGGGCGCAGGTCTACAGAAACTAGAGCAGGGTCGATTCTTTTTAAAAACCCAGACTCTTTAGGAGACCCTTGCAAAGATAGATCTAAACCCCGAGTAATCGCAATTTTCATACTTTAGGGATTATAGGCGTTTTTATAAGGGAATCCAGTTTTTTTTCTTATTTTTTTTAGATGAAGTAGTTTTTGTTTTATTACTAGAATTAGGTTGGGGAGTTTCTCCTCCTAATTCCTTGGTAACTTCATTAATCAGAGCTTCTGTTTCTTTTTTATACTCGTTACATGAAGACCGGATGTTTTCTAACGCTAACCATTCTTCTGGAGAGAAGTTATCTGGGTTATTAGCAAACACTTCCATTTGTTCTCTAGTCATCCCTGTTTGTTGAAGGATTTCCTGAGAACGTTTGTCTAGCTCTTGGATTTTTTCTTGGGTTTTTTCCATCAAATATTCGTAATCTACTTCAGAGTCAGAAGATAAAGCTGCACCGAAGGAAGGATCGAAGTCTATATTATAAAGAGTAAGTATTTGTTTTATAGAATCTATTATTTTTTGCGCAGAGTTACTATTCATTAATACACCATGGATTTTAATTTATTATAAAATAAATATTATTATTTTTGTGTTGTGATATTGCTCTTTTTTATAGTTAAGCGTATATTTCCCGTTAAAAACGGGAGACATCGTGGACTATCTAGAAAAGTTGCAAGTCTTAATAGACGAAGAGCAACCCTCAAGTTTCTTTAATTTGTGGGAAGAATATTGTTTTAACGATGTGGTGAGAGGGGCCGAGCTTGTTCAGATCTTAGAGAAGGTAAAACACTCATCTTTAGCCCCTTTGTTTGGCAAGATATCAGACTCTGTCCTTCCTTTATGGGAGAGAATACCTGAGGGAAAAGAAAAAGATCAGGTTCTTAGATTGGTTTTGGATATACAAAACACTAACGCTAAGCCGTTTTATGATGCTGCTATTGATTATGTAAATAGGAAGTATCATGGTAGGGAAAATTTTAATGAGGCTTTAAGAGTAGTTGGTCTTCGTGATGGTCGCGAGTTTCAGTATAGTTTAAGCCGTTTTGACTTCTTAATGCACTTGAATGAGGGAAATTTCGTCTTTCATTCTGGGGGATGGGGAGTTGGAGAGGTCATGAGTGTTTCCTTTCTTCAACAAAAGGTTCTCATTGAGTTTGAAGGGGTTATGATGGCTAAGGATATCTCCTTTGAAACGGCCTTTAAAAGTTTGATTCCTTTAGATAAAGATCATTTTCTATCACGAAGATTTGGAGATCCGGATGGTTTTGAGGCTTATGCTAAAGATCATCCTTCCGAGGTTATAGAAATTCTACTTAAGGATTTAGGTCCAAAAACAGCGAAAGAGATCAAGGATGAACTTGTAGATTTAGTTATTCCCGAGGCGGACTGGAATCGTTGGTGGCAAGCAACTAAGAGTAAAATTAAGAAAAACACTCGTATTGTAGCCCCTAAAACCATAAAAGATCCTTATAGATACAATCCTGGAGGGGATTCTTTAATTTCTCAGTTAGAAACTCGACTTTCTCAAATCGAAGAGACTCAGGGAAAGATTATAGAGATTTATCAATTCATTAGAGATTTGCATAGTGAATTAAAGAAACCTGAAAACAGGGAAATCATACTCAATGTTTTACAAACACTTCCTATAGAAGATAACCAATCTTTAGAAA
The DNA here is from genome assembly GCF_000204255.1 of Chlamydia psittaci 6BC. Classification (NCBI taxonomy): domain Bacteria; kingdom Pseudomonadati; phylum Chlamydiota; class Chlamydiia; order Chlamydiales; family Chlamydiaceae; genus Chlamydia; species Chlamydia psittaci. The sequence goes on from NC_017287.1 coordinate 4,074, forward strand.
TCCAAAGGGATTTGTTACTTTCTGATTTTTTAGGTGAAAAATCTAATAAGTTAGACAGTAAATATATAGCTTCGCTTTCTGAAGAAGGGATTATCTCCATAGTCAATGCCATTTCTATAGCAGCCTTACAGAAAGCTTTCTTAATGTTAATAAAGAAGCATTTTCCAGTTTGGGAAAATGTCTTTATGAAGATCTTTTTCTCGACAACGTTTCCAGCTCTTAGAGAACTGAGTTTTAAAGTGTTAAAAGGAGAGGAGTCGTGTTGCCAGAAGATTAAGGAAAAGCTTCTTGGGTTTATAGAGCATCCTATGATGTACCCAGAGGTTTTTGTCTGGTTTTTCTTAAAGTTTGGTTCGCACGATGATGGTCTTTTTGATCCAAATGATAAAGAAATCGAAAGATTGTTTTTAGAAGCTGCTATGGTGTTTATGTATCATATTGCTTCAACGCCTCAGAAAGAGTTGGGCAAAAAGATTTACAACTTCCTTGTGAGTGACCGTTACTTAGTTATTCGTAATATGATCGAGGGAGCTCCTTTGTCTTATTTGAAAGAGATTTTGTTGCTCTCTACAAAATGCAGTCAATTTTCCTCTAGTGATCTTAGTGTTTTACAAAGCGTTGCTGAGGTTGTACAACCTGATTTGAAGAAAAACACTGTGGCTGTGGAAGAAGATATTCTTTGGACAACTCCAGAAAGCTTTACGAAAATGAAAAACAAGCTGCAATCTCTTGTGGATAAGGAAATGGTGGATAACGCCAAAGAAATAGAGGACGCAAGAGCTTTAGGGGACCTTAGGGAGAACTCTGAGTATAAATTTGCTTTGGAAAAACGAGCACGTTTACAAGAAGAAATCCGTGTGCTTTCTGAAGAGGTAAATCGAGCTAGAATATTAACTAAGGATATTGTTTTTACTGATACGGTAGGCGTCGGTTGTAAGGTTTCTTTAGAAGATGAACAGGGAAATCTTATTACATATTCCATCCTCGGTCCTTGGGACGCTGATCCTGACAACTATATTTTATCTTTAAAATCTAAGCTTGCTCAAGAAATGCTCAACAAGAGCGTTGGAGCTAGTCTACAGTTTCAAGGAAAGAAATATAAGATTAGCCGAATACAATCTATTTGGGATGCATAAAGGAAATGGAGTATAGCGGAATCGAACCGCTGACCTCAACAATGCCATTGTTGCGCTCTACCAATTGAGCTAATACCCCAAGTAGATAAAATTATCATGAGATAAGGTTTAGAATCAATCTTTGTTATAATACGAAGGAATTTCTTTGGTATGAGTTTTTTTAATCAATTACCCACGTTTGCTCCCGATTCTATTTTGGGTTTGCAAAAACTATTTTTAGAAGACGAGCGAGAGGATAAGGTCAACCTTGTTATAGGTTCTTATGAAGATCCTAACAAGGCTTATGGTGGCTTTTCGAGTGTCCGTAAGGCACAATTTTTATTATTAGAAAACGAGATGAATAAGGGGTACTTACCTATTAGTGGGTTGTTGTCTTTTAATCAACAAATGGAGAGTCTTGTTTTTGGCGATGATGTAAATCCTAGTTTTGTTGTTGGCGCCCAAGCCCTTGGAGGAACGGGAGCCCTGCATTTAGGCGCGAAGATTTTTTCCATGACCAATCCTTCTGGTGCAGTATACATTCCCGAACAGACGTGGGGAAACCATTTGAGAATATTCGCTCAACAAGGTTTAGATGTTCTAAAATACCCTTACTATAGTTCAGCAAGTAAAACACTAGTTTTTGATGAGATGATGTCTGTATTACAATCAGCTCCCAAGAACTCTTTAGTGCTTTTGCAATGTTGTTGTCATAATCCTACAGGAATGGATCTTAATGAGAACATGTGGACACGTCTTGCAGAGCTGATGAAAGAACGCCAGCTGCTGCCTTTTTTTGATACGGCGTATTTAGGGTTTGGTTCGGGTATCGAAAAAGATAGAAAACCTATAAAGATTTTTATAGATTCAGGGCACACTGTATTTGTAGCTGCATGCGCAAGTAAGAATTTTTCTCTTTATGGGGAGCGTGTAGGCTATTTTGCTGCATACAGTAGGGTCACTGATGATTTAGATAAGATTTCCAGCTGTCTCGAAGAAAAAATACGAGGAGAATATTCTTCGCCTCCTAGACATGGAGCTAAAATTGTTTCTACAATTTTATCAGATGCTTCTTTGAAAACAGAATGGTTGGCAGAATTAGAAACGATTCGTTGTTCTTTAGAGAAAACACGAATTCGATTTGTTCAGGCTATGCGCAATCATATTGGTCATTCTTTTGACTTTATCCTCTCTCAGAAAGGATTTTTTGGTTACCCAGGATTTTCTTTAGAACAAGTCTTATTTTTAAGATTAGAAAAAGGCATCTACACAACAAGTGGAGCCAGGTTTAATCTCAACGGGATCACCGATAATAACATCGATCATGTAGTTCAGAGTTTTGCTGAGGCATATCAACAAGCTTAGTGTGCCGAGTTTTCTATAACATGATTCTCCTTTTTTGATTAAAAATCCTCATAACGATAGCGCAGATAACTATCTGCGCGTATTTTTAATTAATTGCACATTGAAGTTTTCCTTATGTTTTGTTTTATCTGCGAATATCATAAAACGATAAGTTAAGCACAGAACAGCTACATAAACTCAATAGGGTTTCAGGTAGAGTCTGTGGGGAATGAATCTTGTGTTGAAACGAAAACATGAAGAAATATGCGAGAGATTAAAAATCCGGAAGAACATCATTCTGCAATAAAAACAACAGGATCTGTGTTTTACCGTCGACATAGAAAGAACAGAGTATATGTCTACGTGGTGATAGCATTGAGTATTACTTTGTTGTGGAGTTTGCCAAAACCGTTTTATGAAAATATCCAAAAACGTTTCGTGGTTTGGTATTCGCGTGTTTTTATGAATCACGCTGAGGTTTCTTCCACAAGTTGTTCTATCCAAGATACTGAGAACATCATCTTAAAAGATCGCATTGCTATTTTAGAAGAGCGTTTACAAGCTTATGAGGTTGCTTATCATACGCCCCCTTTGTTTCCAGAGATTCTATCGCCTTATTTTCGTAAGTTAATAACGAGTCGTGTGATTTACCGAGATCCCTCCCATTGGGGAAGTTCTTGTTGGGTAGATGTAGGTAGTGAACATAACATACAAAAAAACTCCTCAGTGCTTTCTGGGAAGGTGCTGATCGGTCTTGTAGATTATGTTGGAGAAAAGCAGTCCCGAATACGTTTGATTACTGATGTAGGTATGCAACCTTCAGTGATCGCTGTTCGCGGAGGAATACAAGCATGGTTAGTAAAAGATCGGATTCAAGATCTTAGTAAGCAAATAGAACGCCTTTCTGATGCTTACATTCTAGAAAAAGATAAATATGAAAAAATCTATCAGCTAGACGAGCTCAACATATCTATACAATGCGGTGATGAAAATACCTTACTTTTGCGAGGTACATTATCAGGAAAAGGCGGTCCTTTGTGGAAAGATGAAACTCTAACTTTACATGGGGAAGGATTTTGTTTTTCTGATGGTAAGGGTTTGCGTGTTGGGGATCTTTTAGTTACAACTGGACTAGATGGTGTCTTCCCCCCAGGATTATTAGTTGCTGAAATTACTAAAGTGTGTCTACCCCGAGAGGGCGCATGCTCCTATAAAATAGAGGCTAAATCACTTGCTGCAGATTTAATGAATCTCTCTTCTGTTTTGATTCTTCCTGCTATGGAATTTAACCCTAATGATAGACCGGATATTTTTGGTCTATTGTGGGATTAAATGTTTTGTAGTTTGGTAAGCACAAAAAGCCGTTTCCTTCAGAATCGATACCTCGAATAAATACAAATCCCATTTCTACGTCACTGGTAATATCAAATTGTTGCAAAAAGCGTTTTGCTGCATGGATGTAAATGGCACCTTGATAATCCAGGTTATGCTCTTTGATGTAAGCAAAGAGATTTTCTTGAGAATATTTTGAGGTAGTTTCTCCTAAGAAGGATGTTTTCCAATCTATAATGTAATACTTGCCATTATACTCGAAAAATAGGTCAATTGCTCCCTGCCACAACTGTTCTTTATTAGAAAAGAGAAAGGCTTCTTCACTAAGTATTTTGTCAGGGCAGACATCTTTTAAGGCAAAGGATGCGGAGGTAAAAGATAGCGGTGAAGAAATAGTTGAGAAAAGCTTTTGTGCGATCATTTCTTCATACCCCTCTAAATGAGTGTTTTTCACGAAGTGTGAGACTGTAGTTAAGATTTTAGAAATGGGAATTTTAAAATTTGGAGATATATTCTCTAGGATTTTATGAATGATAATACCCGTTTTTCTTCCTTTAGGAAGTGCTGAAGAGATCGAAGGGTTCTCAATGTCACTATCTACAAGCACTTCGTTATCTAACATCGTTTTTACAGAGGAGAAAGAGAAAATCTGTTTTGTAGGATAGGGCGATAACACAAAAGTTGAAGGTGGGGTAAGGTTATAAATAGGCTCAGTGGATGGATCCTGTCTGTGTGTGGTTGATAAAGAAAATAAGGAGGGATGCTCTTTGGATAAATTTTGGGCGAGATCGAGGATAGATGCATACGATCCCTCCTGCTTTACATAGTTTGTAAGAGCGGTATTGCGTCTTGAATTTAAAGAAGTTTGGAAAGGGATAAAGAGTTGTTTTTTAGCTCGAGTACACGCTACGTACATTTCTCTTATCCATTCTGAAGAACTTTTATTTTTTTTTGATTTATCTAGTCCTGGGCAAAAAACAACATCATATTCCAATCCCTTAGATGCGTGAATTGTAGTGATTTTTAGGATTTCTGTGTCTTCGGAATAAGATGAAAACGACAGGTTTTCTTCCCAACGTCCTGTCTCTGAGAAATATTGCAAATAGAGAAGTTGGTGTTGAGGTTGTGAAGAAAGCGTTCCTAAGTATGCACAAAGCCTTTCCATTTCTTGGAAAGTCAGGTCTCCTTGAGGAGTTTTGAGTAAAGCTTCTCCATGAAGAGTCATGAAATGATAAAATGTAGCCAAAAGCCCATGATCAAAAATATAACTGCGTAGAGAGAAAAAATAAGAGGAGTAGTGTTCTTTTTTCTCTAGAATATCGGTGAGGTCATGTCGAAATAGGCTACTCAGTAAAACCCTTTGTATTTTTTCATAGTTTTCTGGATAGAGGATAGCCTCTAGCCAAGCTATGGTTAATAGATATGTTTCAGTAAGATGAAATATCGATTTATTTTTAGAAAATGATACAGGAATACTGCAGTGGGTTATTAAATCGAATGCTTGAGCCGAATCCGATACTAAAATTGCCATGCGTCCAAAAGAGATTCCATGAGTAGCTTGTAAATGTGAAGCTGTTTGAGATATCCACGCAGCTTGGTCAAGAACATTGTCATAAGAAAATAAGTGAATAGGCGCATGTTGGGAGTTATCAAAATACTCTGAACTCTGTGGGGTTAAGGAATGATATTCTATAGGTTCATAACCAGGAATTTCTAGAAAAGGAGAACATTTACAGAAGAGAATATTGATGGCCTGCATCAACTGTGGTGTAGAACGGTAGTTGTTGATAAGATGCAGCTGTGACGTTTTAGGAAATGTAGATTTTGCTTTTAAATAGGTAACGAGATCAGCATTTCTCCATTCATAAATCGATTGTTTGGGATCACCTATTAGAAATAGGGATCCAGAGAAATCATTGTGAGCAAATAGTTTTGCAAAAATATTCCATTGTTTCCTATCCGTATCTTGAAATTCATCGATTAATATGAGCTGGAATCGCTTTCTTAGGGATTTTATCACTTCTTCAGCTTGAGAAGAGCGCAGCAGCTCTTCTAGTGTGACAATGCTTTCATCTGGAGATAGCCACCAAGTGTAGTGGTTTTTTAAATACAATTGTAAGTCGTGAAGCAAGGTGTTGAAAATACTGTCTACATTGCAAAATTGCTCGGTATCTTGAAACCATGATGTTTCTTCTATATAGCTAAAAGCGTGACAAGGTTGATAACGTGCTAAACGATTTTTGGGATGGAAAGTTTCTGCTATCTTAGAAAAAGAAAGCAGGCGCACTGATGTTTCTGAAGCATACAAATGATCTACAAAGGATAGAAGGTCCTCAGTTATAGAGAAAGGCTGTTTTTTGAAACTCTCCGTATATTTAAGAGCTTGTTCTAAGAAGTTTTCTTTAGGGATATCTTTGATTTTAGATCGAATAGAGCTATGCCAAGTGTTTAACAAGGATGTGGTGGTGCTTTTAGATGGTAGGTGATCAAAAGTCTGGACTGTGTAACTTGAAAGTAACTTATCTGTCAAAAAAGATGTGTGTTTGGAATTAGAGTTATACCGTGCCGCAAGTAAGTAAAATTGTTCAGGAAATAAGACGTTCTCCCAAAGATCTTGGGATAAATACTTACGAATATGATGTAAAACCGTTTGTGAGTGCGTAAGAGCCGAGTTTTTTTGCGAGATTTGCATTTCTGGAAAATGCTGTTGCAAAACGTAATTACAAAACCCGTGGATGGTAAAAATTGCCATACGATCTATCGAAGCTAAAGCATTACGCACCTGCATGTAAAGCTGCTTTACATCACAGGGAGGGGATAAGTAAGGAGGCAAAGGGTGCTCGGGGTTTGTAATGGCAGATTTTAACTGTGATGCAGCTTGTTTGAGGTTCTCTTGAATCCTAAGTTTTAACTCATTAGTAGCGGCATTCGTAAATGTTACAACAAGAATATTTTCAACATGGGAAACAGAACCTTCTAAAAGAGCACGTAAAACAATTTGTTCGATGGTAAATGTCTTTCCAGTACCCGCAGAAGCTTCTAGAAAATATTTCCCTTGGATAGATGTTTCAGGATGAAAAATATCAAACGGTTTCATGCGTACCCTTAAACAAAGAAAGAATCTGTAGACGTTGTTCTTCACTTACTGTGAACTGTTCTTTATAGTCTCGGTTATGAAATTTCCAAAAAGTCGATAAAGAGGGATTATTAGCATCAGCTTCGATAGCTGTACGTATAGCTTCATGAAACTTCTCAGAATTGTCTAAAAACTTCCAACAATCAGAAGAAATTAAAGGAATCGGAAAATCTCTCATCATTTGGTACACACGAAGAACCTGGTGCAGATAATCGTCAGGATTAGAAAAAGGAAGAGGAAGATCTTCAAAAACATCTTGAGAAAGGATGTTTCTGATAACAGCGTCTTCTGAAAGCACGCCAGATTTTTGTAACATTGCTATAGCAATGTAAGCCTTTAAGTAATTTTTCATGTCAGAAGAGTTCTCTAAAATAGATTTTGTTTTCCTTACAGTTTTTCTTGTCTTAGCTGTAGGGTCAATGGAACAGAGATATATACCTTTAGAGAATACTCCAGAAAAATTCCCGTGTAGATAAAGCTCAGAGTTATTCAAAGTTATTGCAACAGGTGAGAGAACCTTATCTTGATCCGCAAGATGATCATGAAATAATAATGAAGAAAAAAGCACAGTATATGGTGCTGTAAGGGCATTTAAGCGAACATTGTTCAGCCATTGGGATATTAGATCGTCGTAGTAAGTAAAAATGTCCTTAGAAAAGGAAGATAGGTAATTATACGTGCTATCTTCAGATGTGTTAGAGAGGTGATTTTCCCAAAACAGCATGATTTGTTTTTTTGTAGGAAACAGCTTCTCTCTAGATTCTAGTACAGTAGGAGATCTTAGAGAAATCTGGTAATTAGACTGTAAGAAGAAGTCTAAAGGTGAGAAAATTGCTTTTATAATTTGAGAAACAGATACATGGTCGGGAAGGTCTGGCGTCGTATCTGGAGTGTGAAATAAAGAAGGTAGGGGGTCTTTCTTAGAACAAAATGCTTGCGCTAACTTGTAGTGATGCTCTTGAGAGGTGTGTACAAGGGTTGTTTTGGCAAATAACGAAGGTGTATACGCTTTTGTAGGCAGATGAGAAACAGGTAGCTGTAGAGCCTCTTGAAGATAATTAATATAAGCACTGGGTAACGCAGGATTGTGCGCAGAAGATAGATAACTAATATGAAGTTCATGTTTAGTAGAAACTATCGTCTGAAGGAAATGAAAGTTTTCTTCATCTTCTGAAGATGAAAACACCAGTTCTTCTTCAGTTGAGGCATCAACGAGATCTAGTAAATCAATGGCCTGTTTTCGCTTATTTGCTCCGAGAATAAACGTGTAGCCTTTAGGTAGAAGACTTAAATCTCCCAATGTTCCGACATAAGGGCCAGGCTTATCATAAACGGGGCTATTCGCACAAAAGCGAGAGAAGAAATCCAAACAAAAGTCTGTAAAGAAATTCAAAGAACATTCTGACGAAGAAAAGGTGGGGAAGAGAGCATTTCTAAGAGATGTTATAAAAGATAACTCTTCTGGAGATAGGATAAAGATAGATTCCAAGAAAGAGAGAATGTGATTACAGTGTTCTTCGTAAGATTTGATAGGGTTCGACGCATAAAGATTTAAGAATTTTTGTAGATCGTACAGTAGAGGAAGAATGCGCTCCCAGAGTTCTACCTGACTTACTTTACCACACTCTTCAACAAAGGGATAGGCATTCAGAATGTTATCCCCCAGATGTTGTAAATGTGTTCCATCCCCTTTATACAGTTTTTCCCACTCACTGGAGAGTTTCTTCAAAAGATAGGGAGTTTTACTCGGATCTATAGGATTTTGTAGTTGGGGGTGTGTAAGAAGTTGTAATAGACGGTATAGATTTCCCTGCGTCTGTAAAATGGATGATAAGAGTAAGAGTTTTTCCTTTAAGTCTTCCGCGTGTGAAGAGGTGTTATTGCAGAAGTATAGAGGTAGATGAGGGGAAAACACTGCTTTTAAATACACCTCATAGATTTCTAGTTGAGAAGATAAAATAAAAATTTCTTCTGGGCGTACACCTTGATGCAATAACGTAGAGATTTTTGAGAACGCTTCTTGTACCTCCCTAGATGGACTTAAGGCTTTGCTAATAGTTATAGTTTGCTTTTTGTCTACAATGTTTTCATGAGAATTTGGTTTTAAGTGCAATAGGTTACTTTGCACAACTCCTAAAGATGTCGTTTCTTGAGGAGGAATGAAAACCTCGGAATAATGTATTTCCTTGTCTAAAAAGAAATTTTGAGATGCTTGCGATTTGTGAGAAAGATTGGCAAGCAATGCTTGCCTATCCGCTAAAACATAGTGTTGCCAAGCGTCTCTGTTGGGTTGATCTATAAGTTGACGCCATAAGAAATCAATTGATTTGTCTGATAATAAATCACCAAAATATTCGCGACTTGGTGAAAAACAGTAAAAATATACAGGGAAAAAATAACTCAACTCCGTAAAAAAAGTCGCAAAATGCTTTGGTAAATGAGAATAACCAAAGATGTGTAAGGAACGGTTTTGTTTTTTAGCTTTTATAGAAGATAGTATGGAAGCGAACACCTTCCCCATAGGCGTAAAGTGCTTCTCTAACTGAGAAAAAAGATCTTTATGATAACGACTATTTTCTGAAGGTGCTTGCGAGAATGTATAGAATTTTTTAAAAATAGATGCCAGATGCTTTGTTGAGCTATAAGAAGGCTCCGAAAGAAAAGATGTGTTTTGTAAAATATCAGGAGTTGCTTCGGAAGTCTTTAGTAGATCGTATATAAATAGAGGAAGTGTTATATAGTCAGGAATTAAAGGTTTTTCATGACAAACTTCAGTGAATAAATGTTTGACAAGGGAGTCAGAAGAAGAGAAAATAGTCGACCCCATAAAAACGTGGTTACTCGTAGCATTAGTAAGTTCTCTACGTAGCCAGTGCCCTATTTCTGTATTGGCAACAAGAATCCACCTTTTAGTAAATGGCTGTTGATAAGTAGAAAATAGATCTTCTGCAAGTTTAGCTAATAGATGAATGGGGGAGTTGCTAAAAATTGCCTGACTATGTTTGGTCGCATTCATGGATATATCAATACAGAAAAAATCTTTTCGTGCCTTAGTAATAACGCATTTTCTTACGATACTAAATGATAATCTTTACAAGTTTCTTTTAGTCTTTTTTCTGCTTGAAGGAAAAAGTTTAACAGAGAATGCAAAGATACTATCTTACGTAAGTTTGTGTTTCGCTTTACCGTTTCTTTTGCTAGCACCTTTGGCAGGAAGTTTATCAGATAGATATCAGAAACGAAACATTATCTTAGCCACACGTCTTATTGAAATTGTTTGTACTTCACTGGGCTTATACTTTTTCTATATCCATTCTGTCGTCGGCGGGTATGTAGTTTTGATCCTCATGGCTAGTCATACGGCTATTTTTGGTCCTGCAAAGATGGGGATTCTCCCAGAGATGTTACCTCTAGATTATTTATCTAGAGCTAATGGAATCATGACCGCAGTAACTTATACTGGAAGTATCTTAGGATCTTGTTTTGCTCCTTTACTTGTCGATCTTACAAAGAACCTTCCAATTAACTGCTATGTTCTTTCAACGTCGTTTTGCGTGGTTTCTTCGATCGTAAGTACTTTTGTTTCCTTAGGCATACGTTCAAGTAACTTTAAAAATCGTAGTCAAAAAATTACTTATGCTAGCTTTAAAGATCTCTGGGAAATCTTTAAAGATACACGTCATGTACATTACCTAACCCTCTCTATTTTCTTAGTCGCTCTTTTTCTTCTGGTTGGAGCTTATGTACAAGTCGAAATCATTCCTTTTGTAGAGTTTACTTTAGGTTATCCTAAGCATTACGGAGGTTATCTATTTCCTATTGTAGCTTTGGGCGTTGGAGTGGGTTCCTATATTACAGGATGGATTTCAGGAAAAGATATTAAGTTGGGGTATGTGCCTGTCATGACCTTAGGGTTAGGCTTTGCCTTTATGGGACTTTATGCTGTTTCCTGTTCTTTAGTTGGGGTGATGTTCTTCCTATTACTGTTAGGATTCTTAGGTGGGGTATATCAAGTTCCTCTACACGCCTATATACAATATGCAAGTCCTGAACATAAGCGCGGGCAAATTCTTGCAGCAAATAATTTCTTGGATTTTGTCGGTGTATTAATCGCAGCAGCAGTTGTCAGGATTTTGGGATCCGGATTGAGTTTGCCACCAGAGACGAGCTTCCTATACATGGGAATCCTCATTTTCTGCCTCGGCTTGTGGATTCTATGGATTTGGAAAGAGTTGGTATATCGTTTAGTACTCAGTGCTGTATTAACAAAACAACTAGGAAGTTATCTTAAGCTTCCAAAATCACTCATACCTGTTTGCTATTTGGTGCCCACCCACTCTTATCGAGAAGTCCGGCGTGTATTAGCCATGCTACCAAAAACTGTACGCACGACTGTGGTGATACTAGATCAAAAACTACAACCTGGTTGGACAACTAGATTAATTTCGTACTGTGTTCCTACAGTCATATGCGATCTTCATGAAACAAGCGATCGAAGTATGAAAGAGGCTTGGGCAGTTTTGCAAGCTAAACGCTTACACATGTTGTTGAAAAAGCAACCGGATTTGTGTGTGATATGTCTAGGTAAAGAAGAGAATATTGAAATATTTTCTAAGGTGGTGTTGGAACAGGGAATTAGTATGAGAACTATTCATTTGGTATCCAAGAAAGCATCTTACCGAAGAAATAGGTATAGTCTATCCTTGAACCAAGCCGATGAAACTTAGTCCAAGGAAAATATTTAGCACACCCTAGTGTAGACAGCAGCAGCTGGCAGCTTCTTCCTTCTCTTTCTGTACTTCACATAGATGCATACGGCGGAAAGGCTTGTTTCCTCTACAAGGGGAAAAGGAGCGAATCCGAGGTGCTTGAGAACACTCTTGAGAACAACATCCTTTTGTTGAATGGATACAATCCTTACAACAAATGAATAAATTATTACAGTCTGTATTCGCACAGTTGTAGTAGGTGTCACAGGGAGTCTCACAATGTGAGCACGAGGCGATAGGAGCAACGTCGGTATCTGCTTCATCAATAGGTACAGCTAAACGATCATCAAATACGAATAGCTTGCCTCGCCATTTACCTGTGCCTACAGCCTGACCATAAGCGATCACACCACCATCCAGTTGATACACTTCTTTAAAACCTTTTTCTAAAAGGAGGGAAGAGTACAGCTCACAACGTATTCCACCAGTACAATACATCATCACAGGGGTGGTAGCTGGGTCGTGTTCCTTAGACAACCGTTCAGCATAATCAGGAAATTCCCGAAAAGTCCGAATGTCTGGAAGAACAGCATTTTCAAAATGCCCTATCTTCCATTCGTAATTATTTCTTACATCTAAAACTAGACAGCGATTCTCCTCGAGCTTCTCATGCCACTCTTGAGGAGAAATATGCTTCCCTTGATTAGACAAATCTACGTCGCAACCAAGAGCTACAAGCTCTTTGCGATATTTTACAGTTACACGAGGGAAAATATTTTCTTCAATGTGATGGATTTTAAATTTTACATTTGAAAATCCAGGACGCTGTCTTAGCCAGTTCATGTAGTACTCTGCATCGGGTTGATAACCGCTAAACTGGCCATTAATCCCTTGTTCAGATATGTAGATACGACAAGAAACATCTAAATTTTTAAATAGTTTCTTGTGCAACGCAATTTCCTGTTGAGGATTATCTACACGAGTCAAATAATAATAAGCTAAAGCGTAATAATTCTTTTTCATGAGAAATACCCTAGCATATTCTCGGAAATAATTCCATTGTAGAAAATTAGGATTGGAACTAAAATGCTCTTTGGTATTTTGTCAAGTGGATGAGTAATCGTTTTCTTTATTAGCGAGGAAAATCTTCCAGGTTATACCGAAAGCAGTGCCGCTACCTTTGTCTAAAACAGGCCAGGGAGGCGTGAATAATTTCTAAGGACTAAATAAAGGACTAAAATACATGGCTCGATATTGTGGCCCTAAAAATAGAATAGCAAGGCGTTTTGGAGCGAATATTTTTGGAAGAAGCCGAAACCCTCTGCTCAAAAAGCCCCATCCTCCAGGTCAGCACGGTATGCAGAGAAAGAAAAAGTCTGACTACGGTCTTCAGCTAGAGGAAAAGCAAAAGCTAAAAGCTTGTTATGGCATGATCCTAGAAAAGCAACTAGTTAAAGCTTTCAAGGAAGTTGTCAACAAGCAGGGCAGCGTCACCAAGATGTTCTTAGAAAGATTTGAGTGCCGTCTTGACAATATGGTGTATCGCATGGGGTTTGCAAAAACTATTTTTGCAGCTCAACAATTGGTTGCTCATGGTCATGTATTGGTGAATGGGAAAAAAGTCGATAGAAGATCTTTCTTCCTACGTCCTGGTATGCAAGTTTCTTTAAAAGAAAAATCAAGAAAGTTACAGTCGGTTAAAGAGTCTTTGGAAAATAAAGATGAAAGTTCTTTCCCTTCCTACATCTCTGTAGATAAAAGCAATTTTAAGGGCGAACTTTTAGTTTCTCCAGAGCAAGATCAAATAGAGGCTCAACTTCCTCTACCTGTAGATGTTTCTGTTGTTTGTGAGTTCCTATCTCATAGAACATAAAAGAAAGTTTCTTTCTTCCAAAAAGAGAGGCGTCAACTATCTTTTATAGTTGGCGCTTTTGATTTTTTATTTCTGAAAGCTTTTCAACTGCCGAATTTCCTTTGTCCATAAGTCTGGACCTCCAGGAGTCTCTAAATATTTGGGAATCATCCGTGTTTGTTCGTCAGTCATAAGAAATTTAAAACTTTCCATCCCTATATCTCCTTCTCCAAGGGGCGCGTGACGATCCTTGTGTTTCCCCAGAGGAAACATGGAGTCATTAAGATGAAAGGCTCTTAAATATGACAAGCCTATCGCATCATCAAAATTTTTGAGCACTTGCTTCCAAGACTCTGGAGAGGTAATATCATAACCAGAAGCAAAGATATGACAAGTATCTATGCAAACTCCTACCGGGATTTTATGCTTAAGTTTGTCTATGAGGTAACCAAGTTCTTCAAAAGTACTGCCGACAAGTGTACCTTGTCCTGCAGTAGTTTCCAAAAGAACAACAAGAGGCGGGGAGTCTTCGAATAGAGGCTCAACCAAGGAAAAACTTGAAACAATCCTGTCTAAGCAAGCTTCTTTAGTGTCATTGACAGCTGCTCCTGGGTGGAAGTTAACAAAGGTAATTCCTAAAGATAGACAATCTTGGATCTCTTGCTGTATGCAAATGCGGCTTTTTTCTAGGATTTCTGGATTAGGAGCCCCAGGATTAATTAAATAGCCAGCGTGGCTCATAATATAAGATAGAGAAGTCTCTTCAAGAGCTGTTTTGAACGAATTTATTAAACCATCATTGAGAGGGCGTCTACGCCACTGTCTTTGATTGGCTGTAAACATTTGAACGGTGGAAGCCCCAATTTCATGCCCTTCGTAAATGGCGTTTTGAAGTCCTCCTGCGGTGGATGTATGCGCACCTAATAAAGGGACTTGGGGAGGCGGAAATACCTGCATTTTAATGCTCCAAAAATCTCTATCTGCTATGGATAAATTAAGTATTAAGGGAGTAAGACTTTTTAATGAATAAAAAAGACGGCCAGGGATCAGTAGCCAGCTCACTTTTTAATTTATTGTCAGGAACCTTTTTTAGTCGTGTAACAGGAATGTTACGCGAAATTGTGATGGCAGCGTATTTTGGAGCAGATCCTTTAGTGGCAGCTTTCTGGTTGGCATTCAGAACGATTTTCTTTTTAAGAAAAATCCTCGGAGGACCCATTTTAGGACTGGCTTTTATTCCCCACTTTGAATTTCTACGAGCACAAGATACAAGCCGTGCCGCATTTTTCTTTAAGAGTTTCTCTCGATTTTTCTGTTATAACGCTTGCGCTTTCACATTAATTATAGAAATCGGCTTAGGGATATGGCTGTATCATGCCCAAGGGAACCTTGCCGATGCCTTACTGTTAACTATGATTCTTCTGCCATCAGGGATCTTCCTGATGATGTATACAGTAAATTCTGCCTTACTTCATTGTGAAAAAAGATTTCTCAGTGTGGGTTTAGCTCCTGCTGTTGTCAATGTTCTGTGGATTCTTACTGTATTTCTCGCAAGACATAGTGATCCAAGACAACGGATTATAGGACTATCTGTCGTTCTTGTTATCGGGTTTGTTTTAGAGTGGTCTGTCACCCTACCTGGCGTGAATAAGTTTCTGGGGACAGCAACAACCCCACCTAAGGAACGTGATAGTATAAAAGCTTTGATTGCGCCATTGTCTTTGGGATTACTGTCCATGGGTGTGTTTCAGATCAATCTTTTAACCGATATGTGTTTAGCACGCTATATACATGAAGTCGGTCCGTTATACTTAATGTACTCGATACGCATCCAGCAACTGCCTGTACATTTGTTTGGTCTTGGAGTCTTTACTGTGCTCTTGCCTGCCATCTCTCGTTGTGTTCAAGAAGATAATAATGAAGAAGGCTACGAACTTATGAAGTTTGCTTTGAACCTGACTGTATCTGTGATGGTCATCATGACTGTAGGTTTGTTGCTTCTTGCTCTTCCTGGCGTGCGTGTGTTGTATGAACACGGTTTGTTCCCAACAAGTGCTGTTCACGCAATTGTGCAAGTTTTACGTGGCTATAGCGGGAGTATCATTCCTATGGCTCTCATACCGCTGATCTCTGTACTCTTTTATGCACGTCGTCATTACACCATACCCTTAGTCATAGGTATCTTTGCTGCTATAGCAAACATGGTGCTCAATGTGATTTTTGGTTGTTGGTTGATAAAACACGTTTCAGGCCTAGCCTACGCCACATCTCTTGTTTCCTGGGTTCAGTTATACTTCCTCTGGCAATGTGCATCAAAAAAACATCCTGCATATTCAGGTTTAATGTGGATTACTTTTAAACGTTCTATAAAGGTTGTTGGTGTCACGAGTTTAGCCTTCATCGTTACCCTAGGGACTAATATTCTTACACATACTACTTATGTGGTTTTCCTTGAGCCCTACACACCACTAGCCTGGTCGTTATCATCTTTTGTAGCGCAAAGCGCTGCTTTTTTCTCTGAAAGTGTCATTTTCTTGGCTTTTTTGTTTGGTTTTGCAAAACTGCTTCGAGTAGAAGATCTTGTAAACTTAACATCTTTTCAATATTGGAAAGGACGCCGAGGCTCTTTGCATAGCTCTTCCGTTGTGCAAGATAGTCAAAATTAGCGAGTTGTTTCCTCCTTTCTTATTAGCAACTGTTTCGTTAGGGTTGTCCAAGTAACCATTTTTTCGATCTTCTTACATTGAATAATTAAATCGACGCTAAGGAAACTATGAAAAAATATATTTATCCATGGTTGGTGTGCCTGACCCTATCGACAGTAGTGTCTCAAGGGTTTGCAAATACACCTTCTAGCATGCAAAGCAAGAACAATTCTCAAACATTTATTAGTTTAGAAGATGTGAAGGCATATTTAGATACTCGAGGTTTCGTAGAAACAAGAAAACGAGGAGGAGTCTTAAGATTAGCCGGAGATGTGCGTGCTAAGTGGATCCATGCTAGGGAAGATATAAAAACACCTCCTGCTCAACCAGATAAGTATAAGCCCTTGCCAGTAAACCGCTATCGTAGCGAATTTAAACTTTATGTGGATTACAACGCCGATAAAACATGGCTAACATCAGAAATGAGTTGGGCAGCAATTGCAGGGGGAGAATCTTCAGCTGCCGGTATGGATATAGACAGAGCATTCTTGGGGTACCGTTTCTATCGAGATTCTCAAACTCGTACCGACGTCTTCATGGAAATCGGACGTTCTTCTTTAGGTAGTATTTTTGAATCAGAAGTACAATTTAATAGTAACTTTGATGGTGTCCATCTTTATGCAGCACGACGCTTAAGCGAACGCTTTCCTTATAATGTGATTATTCATGGCGGACCCTTCGTGGTCAATATGTCGAAAAAACATTATGCCTGGGTTGTTGAAGGAATTGTAAATAAACTTCCTGGGAACTTCTCGGTAAAGTGTAGTGTTATAGATTGGAACTCCTTCTCTCCTGCAGAAGCTCCAGACCCTGCAAAAACATCAGTAGGATCTGTCGCTACAAATCTGAAATATAAGTACTGCGTCTGGCAATGGTTAGTAGGAAAATACTCCGATTTACCTTGGTTCCGCGGAAAGACAAAACCTTTGTATGTTTATGGAGCCTATTTAATAAATACATTAGCAAAAGCGACTGCAACAACCTTAAATGAAAAGCAAAACAAAGCTTGGTTTGTTGGAGGAACTGTCGGAAGGTTAAGAAAAGCTGGAGATTGGTCAGCAACTATACGTTATGAATATGTCGAAGCTTTAGCAGTTCCTGAAATCGATGTATCTGGTATCGGCCGAGGAAATCAGCTGAAGTATTGGTTTGCTCAAGCAATAGCTGGAAATTACGATCCTAAAGAAGCTAATGGATTTACGAATTATAAAGGTGCTTCTTATCTCTTTATGTATGGAATCACAGATTCTTTATCTTTCAGAGCTTATGGGGCTTACTCCAAACCGGCAGATAACCGCCTAGGGAGTGACTTCACCTATAGGAAATTCGATCTTGGGTTAATTTCCGCATTTTAATCAGATTTTTAATAAAATCTTTAAAAAGAGCTCATATCTAATTAAAAGATGTGAGCTTTTTTTTTATCTTTTATAATAAAGAAAAGATTTTATAAGTTTTTTGTTATTATGGTTAATCCTGTTGGTCCTATAGACGAATCTAAAAACATTGCTCCTGCAGACTTATCTACTTTAGGTATGCAGGCTAGCGCAGCAAACCGCAGCTCAGAAGCTGAATCCATAGCCGGAGTCGAAGGTAAAAACGGATCGTCACATCCTTCAGTAAATACTTTGGGACGACTGAGTTTTCTATCTTCAGCAAGAAATGCTTTAGTCAACTTTTTTAATAAGATTTCTGCTTTGTTCACAGGAAAGTCTGTGCCTCAGGATTTTGATGAGGCCAAGACTCAGGCGACGAATGCCGAGAATGCTCTGAAATCAGCAACAACCTATGAACAGTTTAAGACAGCACTACAACAACTCCAAGATGCTGTCAAATACATGGAAAAATTAGCCTCAACTGACGAACAAAAAGCCGAGGCAGCATCATATACAAAAGCACTAGCAGATAAACAGCCCATTATTGATACAATCAATAAGCTCGGGGGGATTCTTGAAGAAAACCAAAAGCTTTTAGATGCAATAAAGACCACTTCATCTATCGATCAGGTTACAGGAGCTGCTGGACAGGTAGAAGCTAACAAAGCTGCTGCGGCAGCTCTTATTGAAGAGTTGCAGAAATTAGGTATTACAGGAGAGAACTACCCCCTAGTAAAGGATACGGAAACTAAAATTAACACATCCTCAGAAGAAATCACTAAATTAGCAGACGCTATAATGGCAGCTCATAGTGCTGGGAAAAACAGTATTACCGCTGTCGGTCAAGCCCAAGCGAATAATAGTCCTTCAAACATAGAAGCCTCTAAAAACATAATAACGGATGCAAAATCTGCGATAGATGCTGCTCTTGATTTGGCTCCAAATTCTCCGATAGTTAAAGCTGCTCAGAAAGAACAACAAAAGGCAGCGGCGGATATCGAAAAAATTAAACCTAGTGGTGGTGGTGACATTCCTATCGGTGGACCTGGAGCGCCTGGTAGTGTGGGAACTTCTCAGAACCGTGGTACTACCTTAGGGGAAGTTAGGGTATCGATGTTACTTGCTGATGTTGACAACGAGACAGCAGCGATCATCATGCAAGGTTTTAGAAACATGATTGATAACTTCCACGCCCAAAATCCTGATTTTACAGCACCATTAGAAGAAGTTTTAGCTCAAGTAACAGATTTAACAACCCAAGTAAACCCTGCGGACGCAGAAGCTACAACACAACTACAAGAAATACAACAAGCTTTACAAGAAGCTCTCCAAGGTGCTTCAGGACAAGAAGGTTTGACGAATGCTCTAGGTGCTATAACAACAGCGGCTTCGATTTCTACAGGAGCTCCTATAGCATCTGCAAATCAGGGTGGTTCAGCTGTAAAGCAGCTTTACAAAACCAGTTCGGCATCTGCTAGCTCTAAATCTTACGCAGATTCACTATCTGCCGGTTATGGAGCTTACCAATCTCTAAATGATGTATATTCACGTAGCAGCGCTGCTAACCGTGAAGTTTTAGATCGTACTTCTACGCCAGCATTAACGCAAACAGTGTCTAGAACAGAAACGCAACCTCGTGACAACGACTCTGCTGCACAAAGGTTCGCAAGAACGATAGCTGGCAATAGCCATACTCTTGGAGATGTTTATGCTTCTGTAAGCGCATTACAGACATTGCTAGGTGTATTACAAAGTAATCCACAAGCAAATGAAGAGGAGATTAAGCAAAAGCTTACGTCCGCAATCACGAAAGCTCCACAATCAGGTTATCCTTATGTCCAGCTTTCTAATGATGCGACGCAGAAGTTTATTACAAAACTTGAGGATGAGTTTACTAGAGGATCTAAAAGACTTGCAGAAGCAAAAGAAGCTGCATTTGAGAGACAGCCTCTGTTTATCCAGCAAGTACTAGTCAACATAGCCTCGCTGTTCTCCGGATACCTACAGTAAAATAGTATTTTCTAAGAACAATGATTTCCTCAAAAGCCTGTTCTGTATTGTTCAGAGCAGGTTTTTTTATGCTTAGATGAGGTCAGGTAAAAGTCTTTTAATTTGATTATGAGAAGATAGGAAGATATCAAAAAGAATGTATGGGAAAAAAGGGAACTTCAGAAGAAGTTCCCTAATGCAATAAGTTATCTAATTAGGGTAAATTTCACCTACGAGTTTGGAAAGGATCTGGTTAAGCACTTGCATCGATGTCGAGACCAACGTCCATTCTTGTTGTACGTTAGTCATCTGATTTTGCAGGTTTAACTGTTGTGTCTGTCCTTGAGTAGTGTAGTTTTGTTGGTCAGATTGAATCTGAGTGAATAAAGGTCCTAATCCTCCGGTAGGTGTACCGTGAGGGAACCCATTGGAAATAAAACCTTCTAAGCTAGCTAGAGTTGGGATCCAGTCTTTAGGACCTTCTATTTTAAAAACGGTTTTTCTGTACGCATTATCCTTGTCTTTCTGAGGTGTAATGTGAAGATTGGATAAGAGCGCGTTCAAAACATTCAGTTGATTAAATGTAATGGACAGTGAGTACATGTAGTTTGAGGTTGCATCAAGCATCTCCGATTGTTGAGATGAAGAAATTCCTGGGAGTTTTTTGATCTTATCAAGTAAACCGTTCACAAATGCTTGAGCCCGTCGACAACGATCTGTGTCCCGAGCAATGTATTCTTTTTCCCTAGATAAGGCTAAGCAAGTTTCAAAATAGTCCCCGCAAAATAAATCTTTGCCTTCTTTACTTTGGATGAGATAGGAGGAAAGGTTGTAGTAAACAGAAGTCGTAGAAAAGTGGTTAGTGATTTTTAAGAGATCATTAATCGCATTTGCAGCAAGGTTATTAAAATTAATTTCTTCGATTAAAGGGTTTAAGAACGCAGATTGCTTGGGCAATTGAGAGTTTAATATAAGATAAATAAAGGCAGAACCCAAGCTCTCAGAATTTAACCAGCTTTCAACAGCTACTTTGCGTTCGTCAGTGAAACTCGCATTTGCGGGGTTTAAATCGGTGTATTTTTTTTCTAAATCCGTGATTTGTTGTTGGAGTTCTTTTATATGTGCATCAGCTGCTGTTTTAAAGCCTTGTAATACTGTGGTTGCTTGGTCCGAGAAGCCGTTTGTATTACTAGTAATGGGTTTTAATTCTTTCTGGGCAAAATCATCGAATTTTGGAATTTGATAACCACCGTTGTCTTGAATATAGTTAGTTAATGCATTGTTAGCTATTGTTGTAATTTGTTGACTAACTGTAGAGTAAAAAGGGTTATTCTTAATAGCCTCGGCTTTTTGTTTTAGGACAGTCTTGACTGTTACGTCACTAGTTACGGCATTATTTAAAGTGTATTCTGAAATTTCCTGAAAAGAGTCTATCTTTGCAATAAATTGAGTAACTTTAGTTTCATTTCCTATAGTAAGATCGAGATATTTAGGAACATAGGTATTAAAAATCTGTTTTTCTTCATCTTTTAGATTTGCCTGCATTTGGGATAGACTATTCAGGCCCGCGCTAGCCTCCATGGCTCCTGTTATAATCTCAGATGTATATTCTTTGGCTCCAGTAATAGTTTTAGAGCCATTTACCCAGGATGTAAAGCAACTTTCCGCTTGTTGGAATGTTGCTAATTGATTTTCTAAAGTCTGTTTTTCATTTTCTATGTCAGAACGAACTGAAGTCAGATTTTGTACAGCAGTTTGATATGCGGCTGTAATGCCCTCACGGTATATAGCAGCATCCCTAGGTTTTAAATATGTATCGAGAGTTGTTTTACTAGGAAGTTGCGATGCTGTATAAATAACTTGTAAATCTTGTTCTGTTAATGATTCTTTAGAGAGATAACCACTTAGAGCTAGTTGGGTTTTAATAACTTCTTCTTCCCCTCCAAGCGCAGGCTCCTTATTAACAGCATCTGTGAGACCGTTAAAAATAGCATGTAGCATTACCATGCCATTAACACTATTAACATTATCTTTATTAGGCTTAGGGACTGATACTGCCAGAGCTTTTATATTATTCATCATTGTGGAGGTTGCTCCACCAATGGTGGATCGGTAAGTCATGAGTTGCTTTTCAACGTGAGCATCAAAAAAGTCAGATGTAAATTCATTCTCGTATTCTTCAAGGGCTTTCTCAATTTCTTCTTCAGTTGCTCCTGCAGATGTGAGTTTTTCTGATAGGGCGTCTTTTCCTTTCTGAATTTCAGTAGCTTGTTCTTTTTTGATTTGGTTCAGGATTTCTTTCTTTTGAGGCTCATAGCAATTATTAAACACTCTTTTCTGCTCATCCAGACTTAAACTAGGTTTATCTTTCAGAGGTGTGATTAAGGCAATAGATAGAATAATGGAAGATATCTGTGCCAAATTAACTTCGGGAGTAGACTCGATGAACGTCTGTAAGCCATCAAGAATGAGCGGGACAAGAGTTACAGCTGTTGTACCTTGAATCCCGGCAATAGCTTCTGCAGTACTTTGGGCTGAACCTATGAGCTTTACTGAATGAGGTTTAGGCGCTATAGGAGGAGAGGGGAATATAGTATTGTTAGGGTTTAACAACATAGAAGCGTGGATATTTCCTGCTTCTATAATAGATGCTAAACGTTTTAAGGCGTACAATCCAGAATTTAATGTTTCTATGTCTATAGCAGGCTGAGCTTTAGGATTAAAATTAGAAAATTTGTGGTCTAATTTAATATTAAATAAACCATCACCTGAAACTGTTTTCGGTCTGTTTTGTATATAGAAAGAAGACATAGAAATTATTTTTATAATTTTTCTTTTTATTTTCTTATTTTAAAAACTTTTTTTCTATGCTACTTTTTGATTAAAAATTTTTATTCTTCCTATAACATTGTTATTTTTGTTTTTAAGAAAAACGATTTATTTTTGATTAATTATAAAAATAGTTTTCATGTTAATTTTATTAAAAATAAAAGTTAACAAGACTGTTCTCCGTATGGATATCATTAATAGTTACTCTGTTTCAGCACATTATAAAAAATGGCCTGTAATATCTTGCGCAGAGTCAATACAAAAACGCCACCAGTTATTAGAAAGCATTTTTCATTACGAAAAGACTGAATTTGAGCGTTATGTAGTGCAGAGATTGCTCTGTATTTTAGATCAACAATCTGATGAAAAGTACCGGCAGTTAATAGACAAACTGCATAAGTTTGAAATAGAAGATCGGACGATTAATAAGGAGAGTAGAACTTCAGCTGTTCATCGTAAGCCTTTATCAGATTTACACGCCTCGATTGCCGTTGTAGCTACGACTTCTGCTGTAGGTAGTAGTGACAGCTTACCTACAGATGACCCTTTCTATAATGCGACTAAACAACAGTGGGCCCACAACTTATTAGAAAAGGTCAAAAAAGTAGTGGATAAGATTGTGGGAGCCACAGCGAAACTGGCTGGTAAGCCAACCTTACTTCCAAGAGACGGGGGTGTGCGCTCTTCAATCGAAAAGGTGGAAAAAGAACCAGAGCCACCCTCACAAGAAGAGTTAGATAAAGCAGCTCTTTTGAAAATTCAAACAGAGGTTGATCGTTTGGCTGCCCTTGGGACGAATTTAACAAACGCTGATTTTGAATCTCTATATAGTTTACCCAAGAAAATTTTTGATACGGTGCAAACATCTTCTCTGTTTACAGGTGGTCAGAAAACCGATTTTATAAATGATCTCTCAGTACAATATGGTAATGCAGATCAATTAGCTCAAGTTTTTGCAGATGGTCGTATTGAGGGATTAAAAGACATTCTCAATGTAGTCAAAGGGAAGTTAACAGAAGAAGAGTACAGCATTTTCTTAGAACTACAACAAGAATTAGAAAGTTTACAAACTTCAGTACAAACCTATGATCAAGACAAATTTGATCGTATTGATCAAGTTGGAGACCAATTAGCAGATACCATTAATGTATCCGCCTTATCGAGAAATGATAAAATTAATCTATGTTCGCAGATTTCGTATTTATACAAAGATCAGGTAGCTGCTGTAGATTCTTTTGATGTCGTTGTTGATGCAACTATTTTCGTAAATAGTCACCAAGAGGCGATTTTTGATCAGATATCTAGTTTGATGGCTTCCTTAATGGGGGTATTTGCTCCTATTAACTTGGGACAGGTAACTACGGAAATCAGCAGCGCCGCCATTGCCGGAGCCTTACAAACTATCCGCGCAATTAATTCTAGGTTTGATGATCTAACAGCTGAACAACAAAAATTAGTTAATAACGCTTTAAACACATTATCAACGTTCAAAGCTCCTAGTTATATAGGCGCTATATGGGCGTATTTTGTTGCTTCAACTGTATTAGCTACTAATACAACAGCTTCGATGGACAATATTGGTGCTGTCATAAAAGAAGCTGCAAAAGAAATGGAGGGTTCGAAACTCAGTGTATCTAATTCCATTAAGACGACAATGGAGGGCATTGTAACGGCAAATGGGCAGTTTAAACCGGGTAATACTATTAATGGGCAAGAAGAATCTTATACAATTTATTCACAACAAAATGGTTCTGGTGTCAAAATTAATCCCCAACTTTTAAATCGTGGAAATATAGGATTTTTACCTCAAATAACGGGTGCAGCAAACAGGAATGCAGAAACTACGGCTAGAGCTTATTTCCAATTTAAAGGATTAGCTGGAGTACAAATAACACAACTCCAATCTAAGATAGAGGCCTCTAAGGAGCAACTCAAGGATTATCAATCCTTAAAGGCAGGTCTGTATAAGGATCAATTATATGCTCAATCTAATGAGCTGCAAGCGATGGCATTACCCTCAGCCGTGGCCTCGGTGTTAATAGATCGTTATATGCCTAAGGAAGTGGGTTTTTTAAATGGTATTTACGATCAGCTTTACTATAGTAACCTAGGCTCGTCAGTTGGGAATGCTATGATAGATGCGATTTCAGAGTATGTTAATGCTGCTACATATTTCAATTTTGCAAGTTACGTTGGTCAGCAGCCTGCTGTAGGGGAGAAAGGTAAAGACGTATTTCCTGGAACTGCGGATAGCGCTAGAAATAAATTAGAAACAGAACGACAAAAAGCAGCTGCTTATTTGAAAAGCACTCAAGATGCAGAGACCGTCCTGGAAGAACAGTTAAAAAGAGTGACTGAAGATCCGAAAATTTCTAATGAGCAACGTACACGCATAATCGATTCTTTAAATAACTATAGAGATAATTTGAATGCCATATCAGGATCTTTAGTGTTGTTGCAAAACTATCTCGCTCCTTTAAGTGTAAGTGACGGTGATGTTGCTGGAACTTTTAAAGTTACAGGTGGAGAAGAACAATGGCAGGCACGACTGGAGATTTTAGAAGATGCGTTAGTGTCTGGGTTATCAGGTAATGCTATCAGTGGGGGTATGTTCCCATTACAAGCAACTATACAATCAGACCAACAATCTTATGCGGACATGGGACAAAACTACCAGCTAGAGTTACAAATGCACCTAACGTCTATGCAGCAAGAATGGACCGTTGTCGCGACATCTTTACAGGTGTTGAATCAGATGTATCTGAGTTTAGCAAGAAGTTTAATGGGCTAGAGGTAGTTTTAAATTATAAGATTTTTCTTATGGACAACCAGTGTTTGGCATGATTTTCGCTCCTTATTTTCTTGTGAAAGGAAGAAATAAAAGGGAGGGAGTTATGGCCACGCCACATATTCAACAAGAATTAGCTCGTTTAGAATTCATTAACGATCAGCTACGTACAGAGCTAGAATATGTTAACGCGCTGTTGTGTGATATAGGATTCCCTGAAGGATTAACTACTATCAAAGCTATAGCGAAAGAAGTACTTACAGATGATGATTTGTTAGATTAATAAGAGAATGAATCTCCAAGGTAGTGCTGCTTTACCATAGGGTTGGCTATCATTTGAGAGGAAGAACCTTCGAAGAAGATCTTTCCGTCAATAATTAGATAGCACCGATCAGCTATGGAAAGTAATTCTTTGGCGTTATGGTCTGTAATAAGAATGCCAATACCTCGACTAGAAAGAATTTTGATTAGGTACTTTACATTTTGAATGACGAGAGGATCAACGTTTGCAAATGGCTCGTCAAGTAAAAGAACACTGGGATTTAAAGCTAATACGCAGGCGATTTCTAACCTCCGTCGTTCTCCCCCAGAGAGTGTTCCGGCTTTTTTGTTGATGCAAGAGGCTAGTTGCAGATCATCAATCAACGTATCTAGAAGATGGGATTGTTGTTTTCTTGCTTTATAGATAATCTCTAGAATGCAAATTAAGTTTTCTTTTACTGTCAGATCCTTAAATACCGTGGGCTCTTGAGCTAGATAACCAATTCCCAATCTTGCTCGATAGTCCATAGTTCTTTTAGTCACATCCGTATTTTTGAATATGATCTTCCCGGAATCTGGACGGATTAAACCTACAGTAAGGTAAAATGCAGTTGTTTTCCCTGCGCCATTAGGACCTAGTAGACCAACCACTTCCCCCGCATTTACTTCAAATGAGACGTCGTTAGTCACGGGTTTTTTGTTATACTTTTTTACTAAATTACATACGGAAAGTATCGGCATAAAAAACTCATTTTCTCAATAAAGATAGGGACAAAGTTTTCATGCCTCCTACAGCTCGTTCCTCAGGAGCCTGGGGATCAGGGTGGATAGGATCTACATGAAAGCGACAATCATAAATATTTAAGGAGCAGTCTTGGTAATTTAACAGCCCACCGTTGCCCTGAAATGTCATAAGTTTGTCTAAGTCTTGGGTATGGATATGACCAGAAAGTTTAGACAGAACCTCTTTACAAGCATAATTTGCATCAGAGAGATGCAGTTCCATACAAGATTTATCCACATGGCAGTTAAAAAACTGCCGGTCAGGAGAAGTGATCTGTTTGTGTACCCCAAGTTTTTTTATCTTTAGAAAAGGAGGCGCCTTTTCAAAATGCTTGTTCATGCAAGAGACATCGCAAATGCTATCTACTTTGATTATAGCAACGATTGTTGTACAGGCAATCCCAAGTATCGCTAATGAGCAGAACAAGCCGTAGAACAAAAATTTGGTCATACTGCAGCCATCTCAAATGAACGTACACATTGATACAGCTGATTCCATATCGGAAGGAGAGCTTCAAAAGTCTTTAAGGATAACATAGACGCAGCATCACTTTTTGCTATAGCAGGATTCATATGCGTTTCTATGAATAAACCATGAGCTCCTGCAGCTAGAGCAGCTCGTGTCAACGTAGGTATAAACTCTGTTTGTCCACCACTATGGGTTTTTAACCCTCCAGGAAGCTGCACAGAATGCGTCCCATCAAAAACTACAGGGAAGCCCATCTTTGAGAGAACAGCAATAGAACGCATATCCGAAACAAGATTATTGTAGCCAAAAGAACAGCCGCGTTCTGTTAAAATAATCTTGGAATTTCCGGTAGAAAGGACTTTGTCTACAGGGCCTTGCATATCCCAGGGAGAGAGAAATTGCCCTTTTTTAATGTTAATAACCGCATGTGTTTCAGCAGCAGCAACGAGAAGATCCGTTTGGCGACATAGAAATGCAGGGATTTGAAGAATATCACAAACCTCTGCTGCTGCACGTGCTTCTTCCGGTGAGTGCACATCAGTAAGGATTTCTACGCCAAAAGTTTGTTTAACTTTGGATAAGATTCTCAACCCCTCTTGTAACCCGGGACCACGATAAGAATTTATAGAAGAACGGTTTGCTTTGTCATAGCTACTTTTGAAAATCCAGTGGATGTGATCGGTATAGGGAGCTACTATTTCTTGGATTTTTGAGGCGATTTCTAATGTAGTTTCTTCTTCCTCTATTACACAAGGCCCAGCGATCAGGATCATCTTATCTGAGAACATCGTACGCCCTCTTTTTCTTTCATTAAAAAGCCACTATAGAGCTTTATTTTAAACAAGTCTACTCACGATTTTAAGGATAGAACGCTCTTCGAGGAACACAAGGGAATAGGAGGGCCGAGTCTTAAATTGACTTTTTTAGACATAGATTTATACTATAGCATGAATTATCCCTTTGCCTAGGCCGAGGTCAATATCTTTGGCCAAGGTTTGACATCTCTCAATAGATCTGGACCGATAGCTCAGTGGATAGAGCATTCGCCTTCTAAGCGAATGGTCGCAGGTTCGAATCCTGCTCGGTCCGAACTCTTTAAAGTTGAAAAGCTGTCAAATAGAAGAAAAGTCTCCCTTCTTTTTGCCTGCGGAGTTTCCGCAGGCGGAAACGGAATACATCTGGCGAGTATAAAATATTATAGAAAGTCTATCTAAAGGGGGAAGATTCTATAACTATTTATCTTCCATAATTTCTAAGCTAACTTTTACATTATTTCTACTAGCTACAGATACCAGAAGAGTACGAATAGCTTTGATGGTGCGGCCCTCTTTTCCAATGATTTTACCAATATCAGGTTTCGCAACGGTTAATTCGTAAATAATGGTGTGAGTGCCTTGAACTTCTTTAATGTGTACTTCCTCAGGGCGGTCCACAAGGTTTTTGATAATGTAACTTAAAAAGTCTTTCATAAAGTAATCCTATAACTAAATTCGCGTTATCTGCGGGAGAACGGTAAAAAATCGAACTCGAATTAATTTAATTTTAATTGGTCTGTTAAAATAATCAAACTTAATTAACGATCAAATTTATTTTATGGTTGATTCAAATAATTGTTTGTTAATAACAGTTTTACTATTATGAAACTCTTTTATTATCAAGATCTTCATATCCCGGGGCAATTCTGTTGTTAGGTTTAGATGTTTATGCGTCTGAGGGTGGATAAAATTCACGCTATAGGCGTGTAATTGTTGTTTGTCAAGACCATAACATGAGTTGGCAGAAGCTGATCCATAAACTGGATCGCCTAAAATTGGGGTAGATAGATGTTTCATGTGAACTCTAAGTTGATGAGTTCGTCCTGTTTCTGGATACAGGAGCACTAAACTTAATTTCCCGTTGTAAGCAAGTACCTCGCAACGAGTAATAGCTTCTTTCCCTATAGAGGAAACCGCCATTTCTTTGCGTTTAGTGTGATGTCTGGCTAATTTGGTGTGGATTATAGAGGCTGATGGCTTCCCTACACAAATCGCTAAATAACTCTTTTTTAACTGTTTTGTCGCAAATAACTCACTGTAAATCATTTTTGCTTGGCGGGTTTTTGCAGTGATGAGTAAACCTGAAGTATCTTTGTCCAATCTATGGATGATACCAGGTCTCCACGGCTCTTCTGGGAACTCTTGTTTGAGACGCTCTCCAATTTCATGCAGTAGAGCATGAACAACCGTACCTCTAGTGTGTCCAGGAGCTGGATGTACCACCATGTCCCTAGGTTTATTTATAACGAGAATCATTTCATCTTCATAGATTTTCTCTAGGGGGATGGCTTCGGGTAAGAGTTCTGAAAGTTCTTCTTTTTCCTCAATGGTAATAGAGACTATGTCTCCAGGAGCCAGTTGGGTGGAAACTTTTGTCTGTATTTGCTCATTAATTGTAACCCGTTTATCTAGAATGTGCTGTTGATAAAAAGCTCGAGAATATTTTGGGTTTTGCGAAACTAAAAACTTATCTAACCGATCTCGATTTGTTTCATTAACAATAAAAAGAAGGGGAGTATTTGATTTCATTGCAATGAGCAGTTTTTATTAAAACATTTTAAAATAAAGAAGCTTATGGTTCTAGGGAAAAGCGAAAATAGATCCTTGTAAATACATATTAGAAAAAATACTTAATTAATTGGGCTGTTGTTGTTTTCAGATATTTTTGTATCAAGATAGATGGCGAAACAAGAAGAATACAGTTGACGCGCTATTTAAATTTAAAATTTTAATTAGCAGGAACTGTGAGTTCAATTTGTTTAAATTGCGGACAGGCCAGGAAAACAAGGGAATCAACGGATGAACATAAGAATGTATGGGTAAGAAGGCTAGATACGTGATTCACAGCTTTTTGCCATTGTTCAAGAGTACAGGGGAAAGAAGAGATTTCTTTAGCGAGATAGGCAGTAGCATTGTAAGAAATCAGAGAAAGATAGAGATCCTGGTTTAAAAATGGAGCCCAACGTTTTGCAGAGTTTAGAAAATATGAGAGGTCTTTTTCGCTTAAGGGTAGGGCTAAAAAGTAGGAGATTCCCATACTACTCTTTATAAATAGAACGCATTTTTTTAGAGGCTTTTTGAGCACGATCCATTTCTTTATGGATGTTGCCAAACGAAGAAATCAGAATAGATTGAATGAACTGGTCATACATCTCTTTCCCTTTTTCTTCTCCCATTTTCTGAATAAGAGCTAATCTTAGCTGATCCAAGGTACGTACAGGACCTTCGAAGGTCGTGTTCGTGGGTGATAGATATTCAGGAGTTGGCGTCTCTTTTACTGGCGCAATTTCCTGAGTCTCAGCCTTTTTGATGTTGATGTAACGTGGTTCCATAATCCTATAGACCTTGGTGGCTAGCTTAATTATGCATTTTACTAAGTAGAGAACTTATTTTCTATAATCATAAAATAAAAAGTTTCAAAAAATAGAAATTTATTGTTTTTGATTACACTAAAGTTTGTTGTTTAAGAATGGATTTCTTTTGTTTAGAAAAAGATAGAACTTGAGTCTTTCTTTTCCCGAGCTCACCGTATTTTGCTAAAAGGCCTTTGAGATATTTGATAGTGAACTTTTTCATGTTGCTGAGATCTTTTTTTACCGCAGCTTGTTTTTTCTCTATTGTTGCGAGATCTTTGGTGTAGCTGTTTTCATTAAAGCAGAGAATTTTCTTAATTGCTAAGGAAGCCAGTTGCCCTGTTGCTTGTTTACTTGGGATTTCAGGTAAGCTAGAGAGAAAAGGTGCTAGAGCCGTCAAAACAGCTTCATGGAGATCTTCTTGAGACACCTTATTTTTTAACTTAGAGAGGTTTTCCCTGACCGTATCGTACAGACGGTGTTTAATGAAAATATATTCCAGAGATTTATAGTAATGTTCTTGCGCTAACTCATCATGGAGTATCTGCAGTTCTTGTTGGAGATAGCCTTCCAAGACTTCTGTGTGGAGTTTTAAAATTTCAGAGACAGAAGTCTCAATAGGTTTATTATTATAAATCGCTGTGGGTCTCGAGGTTAAAACGACTTGACATTCCGTATGTTGGAATAAAGGTTCGATAATATCCTTAGCATAGACTCCTTTAGGAAGTTTTATTTCTATGTGGGGTTGGTCTGTTGAGAAATCTTGAATGGAATCAATTTTGATCACACCGCGTTTAGCTGCGTTTTCTATAGAGCGGATTAGGGTTTCTGTTGTAGTGGAGGGGCAAATTTCTTTTATGATTAGGGTTTTTTGATCCACAGTTTGAATAGACGCGCGCATGGTTATTGAGCCTAAGCCATCTTGATATTCCGAGGCATCCATAACACCTCCAGAATAGAAATCAGGAAGCAAGGTAAAAGCACGATTATTTAAAATAGCAATTTGTGCTTCTATAAGCTCACAAAGGTTGTGCGGGAAGATTTTTGTCGTCATCCCTACAGCAATCCCTTCAACACCATGTAACAAAAGTAAGGGAAGCTTAGCAGGAAGGATATCAGGCTCCTTATCTCTTCCGTCATAGGAATCATGAAAAGACATCAAATCAGTATTGAATAAGATTTCTTTAGCTAGAGGGCTAAGACGTGCTTCGATATATCTCGCTGCTGCATGAGGGTCTCCTGTTAGAGGATTCCCAAAGTTCCCTTGCATATCGATAAGGTACCCTTTATTTGCTAGCACAACAAGAGCTTCGACAATTGGAGCATCCCCATGGGGATGTAGTGCCATAGTTCTACCGGCAATATTGGCAACTTTGTGCATTTTGCCGTCGTCCATACAAAACAATGTCCAAAGTAAGCGTCTTTGGACGGGTTTAAGGCCGTCAAGGATATGAGGAATGGCTCTTTCTAAAATCACATAAGATGCGTAATGCATAAAATGTGTTTTAAAAAGTTCTGAAACATCATGCATAAATTATAAGTTGGTAATCAGGTTATCCATAATAAATTGTTTTCGTTCTTTAGTGTTTTTCCCCATGTAAAATTGTAAAAGGGAATCTAAAGATTCTAATGAACTAATTGTTACAGGAGTCAGGCGCATATCCGCACCAATAAAGGTTTTAAATTCTTTAGGAGAGATTTCTCCTAACCCTTTAAATCGCGTGACTTCTATATGAGCTTCTTTTTTCCCTAATTTCTGTATTGCCTGAGTCTTTTCCTGATCTGAGTAGCAATATAGTGTCGTATCTTTATAACGAACTTTAAATAGAGGCGTCTCTAAAATAAACAGGTGCTGGTTTTCAACAACGGACAAGAAAGTCTTTAAAAAGAATGTAATTAATAGATTCCGGATGTGCATGCCATCCACATCAGCATCGGTGGCAAGGATGATTTTGTTATAACGCAAGTGTTGCGTGCTATTTTTTGTAATGCCTAATGCTGTGGCCAGGTAAAACAACTCATCGTTTTTGTACATTTTTTCTTCTTCTAAAGAAAAAACGTTCATAGGTTTCCCTCGAAGAGAAAACACAGCTTGTGTTAGCGGATTTCTTGAGGATAAAATGGATGCAGAAGCAGACTCTCCTTCTGTCACAAAAATAGATGATGCCTCACCATACAGAGAACGCTCATTATAGTGGAACTTACAATCACGAAGTTTCGGAATTTTATAATGGAGTTTCTTCTGCTTGTCTTTAAGATCCTGTTTTATGAATTGGATGTTTTTTCGTGTTTTTTCATTTAGCTTAATCTTTTCTAGAAGAAGATCTGAGCGAGATTTGTTTTTTTTCAGCTCTTGAATAATCGCGCTTTTGACTTCCTTGATGATTCCTGAGCGAATTTGTGTATTCCCAAGTTTATTTTTTGTTTGGGATTCAAAAATGGGCGAAGCAATTTTTATAGCAATACAGCCTACAATCCCTTCACGGATATCATTGCTTGTAAAATTCTTTCCAAAGTACTCATTGATACCTTTAACAACGGCCTCTTTAAAAGCTGCTAGATGAGATCCTCCATCTAGAGTTTCTTGACCGTTAACAAAAGAAAAATACCGCTCGCTGTGCGTTTCTAAATGTGAAAATAAAAACGATAACTCAGAATTTTGGAAAGCAATAGGGGGATAGAGTGTTTCTTCTGGAATTTCTTCTTTAAATAGATCAAGAAGACCTTGTTGCGAGATGAACACTTCGTTATTACAAATAATCTCAAGGCCAGGGTGCAAGTAGGTGTAACGACGAATTTTTTTTCTTAAAAACTCATCATTGAAAGCAAAATTGGTAAAAATCGTTGGGTCTGGAGAAAAGGTAATTTCTGTTCCATCAGGATCTTTCGTAGATCCTTGTCGCGAATCTTGCAGAACTCCTTTGTAAAATGTGGCGTAGTGGTATTTTTTCTTCCGTACAGAACGTACGGTAAATTTCTCAGAAAGTGCATTTACTGCTTTTAATCCAACACCATTTAATCCTACAGAAAAATGAAAGACATCTTGAGTGTACTTTGCTCCCGTGTTGATTTTCGAAACACAGTCGATCATTTTCCCTAGGGGAATCCCTCGTCCAGAATCACGTACAGTGATGGTAGAGTCATCAGTAAAAATGGAAATAGTTTTCCCATAACCCATGATGAATTCATCAATTGCGTTATCCACCACCTCTTTAAATAAGGTATAGATACCATCTTCAACTTGAGAGCCGTCTCCTAATCTTCCTATATACATGCCGGCTCGTAGGCGGATGTGTTCTAAGGAGGCTAGAGAAACCACACTAGCTTCAGTATATGTTGCCATATTTTTCTATTCTTCTTGCTATATTCTAGAGGAAAAGAGTTGTGTTAGAATTCTTCTGCGTGATGTTTGTATTCAAACTTCATAGCTGGCCATAACAGTGCTGCGAGTATTTCTCAACACTAGCATGGTGTACTATTAAACCCATAGAGATCTAAGCCCTTCTCTCAGAGAATTTGTCAGATTACGACATTTCTTTTTCTCAATCAAGATAGACATAATTTTTAGATTAAAGTTTATGCTTTTTATATTTTTAATATTTTCGAATGATTTTTATAATTTAATCATTAAAGAAGATAGTATCTTGATGTTAGACTATATTTTCTGAAATGCTGTACTGGTTCATCGATTAAAAATAACACCATAGAGGCTGGAAACTCTATATTCTGCATCTTGCATTTAGACTCAGGCAATGCTTGTTTATTTTTCTAATCTAGCGAGTAAATGCTGAGGGAGAGTGGATAAATAGATGGCATCTAATTTTGTCTTGGGCTATACACCTAGATTACTTTCGTTCTCCATTCTCTATTATTTTTCTCATGGTTAGAGGATAAGCGGAAAACTTATTGCAACGTGCTTATGGTCCTAGGAGTTGTTGGAATTAGCTATCGAGAGGCTGCTTTAAAAGAAAGGGAAGCAGTAATTAATATCTTAAAGGATTTCGAAGCTGATTCTTTTTTTTCTCAGCGTTTTTTCGGTGATGACGGATCTTTCGTTTTATTGCTGACATGTCATAGAGCGGAAATTTACTATTTTTCTAAAAGTAATCGTCATGTTCAATCAAAATTGCTGTCGCGGATTTCTTCTTTAGGAGCACGTCCTTATTGTTATCAAGGACTTGCGTGTTTCACTCATTTATTCACCG
The DNA here is from genome assembly GCF_000204255.1 of Chlamydia psittaci 6BC. Classification (NCBI taxonomy): domain Bacteria; kingdom Pseudomonadati; phylum Chlamydiota; class Chlamydiia; order Chlamydiales; family Chlamydiaceae; genus Chlamydia; species Chlamydia psittaci. Next base: position 38,352 of record NC_017287.1, read on the forward strand.
TGACTAGTGGTATGGATAGCTTAATTTCTGGAGAGACCGAAATACAAGGCCAAGTGAAACGCGCGTATATAAAAGCAAAAACAGATCGAGAATTACCCTTTGCTCTACATTTTCTATTTCAGAAGGCTTTAAAAGAAGGAAAGGATTTTCGTTCCCAAGTGTCTTTATCTCATCCTGTTGTAACGATTGAATCTGTCGTTGAAGAAACTCTAGACTTGCATGGTAAATCAACAAAAGACAAACTTTTATTTATCGGTTACTCCGATATTAATCGGAAGATCGCAAAGGGGTTGAGTGCGAAAGGTTACCGAAATCTAATTTTTTGCTCTCGAAAAAATATTTCCATACCATACGATACAGTGGCTCGTAGCCAACTTTCTTTTAGGGAACCCTATGATGTCATTTTTTTCGGATCGTCGGAATCAGCTAAAGATTTTTCCGGGTTATCCTTAGAAAGTTTGGCAAGTATCCCCAACCGTGTGATTTTTGATTTTAATGTTCCGCGTACCTTTACTTTAGCGGAAAGTCCGAAAGATATCATATGTTTGGATATGGATTTTATTAGCGAGCGTGTGCAGAAAAAACTTCAAATTAGTAAGCAATGTACAGATAAAGAAAAACCATTTTTAGCTCTAGCAGCAAGAAAACAATGGGAAGTTTATGAAAAAAAGAGCTCACATATACCTTCGAGCCAGGTTCGAGCTTCTCGTCCTAAGCTGTTGATTCTTTAGCGTCTAATTCATCTCTTGACATATACAGCTATCGAAAATACTCTAGGCTTTCATCGTTAACTCCGATGAATTTGTATGCAAGTGTGGTCTAGTACTGGCAGATTGTAGTTGATAACAATTGCAATAAAAATCATCCCGATTTTTCTTAGGTCTTTTGTTCTTTATAGTGAAAAAGATGAACAAGAAAACGAACATGAGATTGTTTATAAAAACAAGAAATCGTTTTTATTTTTAAAGTTTGTATTCGCATAACTCGATTTAAAGGCTGAAAAAGCCAAGTCTAGAAAAGAGGTTGTCTAAATTTTTGAAGAAGAGACAGCCGTTCCTGTATTAGGAAGAGCGTGCATGTTGGAAAAATTGATAAAAAATTTTGCCACGTATATTGGTATAACGTCAACCCTCGAATTCGATGCGGATGGAGCCTATGTCTTGCCTATAAGCGATCTCGTCAAGATACGTGTATTACAAAATGCAGATAATGAAATTGTACTTAATGCTTTCTTAGGGGAATTACCTCCTTCTTCGGATACCAATAAAGCATACTTACAAATGATGGTAGCGAACTTGTTTGGTAGAGAAACAGGAGGTAGCGCTTTAGGATTGAATTCCGAAGGCCATATTGTCATGACACGTAGAATTCCCGAAGAAGTTTCATATGAAGACTTTGCGCGCTACGTAGAGAGTTTCATGAATTTTTCTGAAACCTGGCTAGAAGATTTGGGACTAAACAAAGCACAACAAGGACAATAGGCAACAGGGGTAGAAAAGCATGAGTGCACGGTTAATTATTGATAAAGGCCCTTTGTCAGGATTTGTTCTGGTTCTTGAACGAGGAACAAGCTGGTCGATAGGAAAGGATGCAGCGTCTAGTGATATTCAGTTAGAGGATCCTAAGCTTGCAAATACTCAGGTCGTTATCACAAGAGAAGATGACCTCTACTTTATTACAAATCTAGATACGTCCTATCCTGTTACTGTAAATGGAAAAGAAATCACAGAGGCAACACCGATAAATGATGCGGATGTCATCACGTTCGGAAGTAATCAATATTCTTTTTTCACGCATGAGTTTGATCCTGATGATGTTGTTTACGATTTCGATTTTTCTTCAGAAAATACGACTAATGTCCTGCCTGAGCCTGCCGATACTAAAAAGGAAACGAAGAAGAAAAGTCAGCCTGCAAAGGATCAGGCAAAACAACCTTCTTCAGAACAGCAAGATTCTTCCGATACTTCTCCTACCGATAAAGATAAAGAACTCGCTGAAGCTTTCCTAGCTTCTGCAAAGTCAGAGAAGGAAACTTCCGGCCAAAAACTAGATATGGAGACGCTTCCAGAGGCCGGATCAAAAAATACAAAATCCTCATTGCGGGATGTAAAAAATACTGAAACCCAGCATGCTACTATGGAAGAAAACGGAGCTTTGCCTAATCAAAATCAGCCGCCGTTGCCAGATTCAGATCCTGCTGCTCAGGATCAATCTATAAAAGGTGACCGGCCCAAAGAAGGTGAGCCTGTCAAAGAAACTCCTGCTTCTGCAGAACAGTCAGCAGAAAAAGAGAGAATTTCCCAAGGCGAAGAAGTAAGTCCTAAAGAAACTCAACCTGAAGATGGTCAGGATGTAGAACAATCCCCTAACGATCAAGAAGCTCCTAAAGAAAAAACAGACACAGAAGAAGAAACTGAAGAGAAGTCCGAAGGAGAAGAGGAGCAGGAAAGCAAGAAAACAGAAAAAGCTGAAGTCTTGTCTCCATTTAATGTACAAGATCTCTTTAGATTTGATCAGGGAATTTTTCCTGCAGAAATAGATGAGATTGCGCAAAAAAATGTTTCTGTAGACCTGTCTCAACCTTCACGCTTTTTATTAAAAGTCTTGGCCGGAGCGAATATCGGTGCGGAATTCCATTTAGACACTGGGAAATCTTATATTCTAGGAAGTGATCCCGCCTCTGCAGACATTGTCTTTAATGACCTTAGCGTATCCCATCGTCATGCAAAGATCATCGTAAGCAACGATGGTTCTATCATGCTAGAAGATCTCGGTAGTAAAAATGGCGTGATCATCGAAGGAAAGAAAATCGAGAACAGCTCCACATTAAGCGCCAATCAAGTTGTTGCTTTAGGAACAACTTTATTTTTACTCATAGACCATTTAGCCCCTGCTGATACTATTGTAGCATCATTTGCTCCGGAAGATTACGGATTATTCGGTCGTCCTCAAGATCCTGAAGAAATTGCTCAGCAAGCAGCTCAAGAAGAAGAAGAAAAACGTAAGCGCGCTACGTTGCCTACAGGTTCGTTTATTCTTACATTATTCATAGGAGGGCTTGCTATACTGTTCGGTATAGGCACCGCATCTCTATTCCATACGAAAGAAGTCATTCCTATAGAAAATATAGATTATCAAGAAGATATAGAACGTGTGGTTAATGCTTTCCCCACGGTCCGCTACACATTTAATAAAAACAATGGCCAGCTCTTTTTGATAGGACACGTAAAAAATAGTATTGATAAAAGTGAGCTTCTCTATAAAATGGATGCTTTGTCTTTCATCAAATCTATAGATGACAACGTTATCGATGATGAAGCCGTTTGGCAAGAAATCAATATATTGTTGTCTAAAAAACCAGAGTTCAAGGGTGTAAGCATGCACTCCCCACAACCTGGAGAATTTGTTATAACGGGATATCTAAAAACAGAAGAACAGGCTGTCTGTCTCTCTGATTATCTCAATGTACATTTTAACTATCTTTCTTTGCTTGAGAATAAGGTAATTATAGAATCACAAATGTTGAAAGCGATCGCAGGCCAACTTTTGCAAGCAGGCTTTGCAAATATTCACGTCGCTTTTGTTAATGGAGAAGTGGTTCTTACAGGTTATGTAAATCATGAGGATGGAGATAAGTTCCGTTCTGTTGTTCAGGAGATCTCCACACTTCCCGGAGTACGTCTGGTGAAAAACTTCGTGGTTTTGTTACCTGTTGAAGAAGGGATTATAGATTTAAATTTACGGTATCCTAGCCGTTATCGCGTAACCGGATATTCAAAATATGGTGACGTGAGCATTAACGTTGTAGTCAATGGTAGAATTTTGACCCGTGGTGATGTTATCGATGGAATGACAGTCACAAGCATACAACCACACTGTATCTTTTTAGAGAAGGAAGGGTTGAAATATAAAATCGAGTACAATAAATAGCTAATGTTAAGGCTTATTAATTCTATTGCATTTAGGAAGAAATACTATGTTTAATATGGAAAATACAGCTGCTAAAGAAGATAAGTCTTCTCATCAGCTATTTGATTTAGAGAAAGATATGCAGGATCTGAGCAAAGCTCAGGAGATCAAAGCTAATGTACAGGATAAAGTGCAAAAATTGCATGTTTCTCTTCGAGAAGGTTCTGATAAAGCCTCTTTTGAGAAGCAACAAATATTATTAGCAGGATATCTAGCCCTTCAGAAAGTTCTCGGGCGGATCAACCGCAAAATGGTTTAACAGACTAGATAAGTGGAGAATTTATGAGTAGTGGTAGCAGTTGCTCAGCTTTTAATTTTAATGACATGCTTAATGGCGTATGTAAGTACGTCCAAGGTGTGCAACAATATCTAACGGAATTAGAGACCTCAACGCAAGGTACAGTCGACTTAGGTACGATGTTTAATTTGCAATTCCGTATGCAAATTTTATCACAGTATATGGAAGCTGTATCCAACATCTTGACAGCAGTGAACACAGAGATGATCACTATGGCAAGAGCTGTTAAAGGAAGTTAATAAATTAAGAGAAGGATCATGGCAGATTTGGAATTATTTAAAGCAGATTTTGCGTTGTTGTTTGAAGCTGGTATGTTGGCCATTAAACAAGGCGACGAAGAAAGTGCAAAAAAGCTTTTTCAATCTCTACAAGTCTTAAATCCTGACCATTATGGTTATGAATTAGGATTAGCACTAATAGACCTGCATAAAATGGAAATTTTTGCTGCAGAAGAACGATTAAACGCTTTAGCACAAAAAGAAGTGGATAACTGGAGCATTAAGTCTTTCCTTTCTCTAACACATATGATGATTGTATTACATCAAGGAAGCTCTTTCGAAGTGCGTCGTGAAAGCTTGGAAAATTGCTTAAAGTTAGCAGATCAAGTGTTGGAAAATTGCGAAGTGGAATCTACAAGAATTCTAGCACAATCCGTTTTAGACTGGCATGATAACTTAGTAGCTAAAAGCGGAGGACCTTTAAGTTAACCTTATTCCGTCCTAAATATAAAAAACGCCTGGTTGTTGTCTTATGATAGATCCTTTGCAGCTTTTCCCAAAGTTAGACTCTGAGAAAGAAACAGCTTCTATACAGAAGCCTTTAGGAACTCCTTTAGCAAGTGAGTTAAATAAGGAGGTTCCTGCATTTTCTTTAGGGATGGCAGCAGACTCCTTGAATAAAAATATCGAGGATGTCAAGCCTAACCCTATGGCGATGATGCAAGATAGAAATTCTAACATTATCGATCCTGAATTAGAAGAGGCTTTAGATTCGGAAGAGCTGAAAGAGCAAATAAACAACTTAAAAGAGCGTTTATGGGATGCACAATCCACTCTACAACAAGATCAGAATAAACTATCGCAAGAGCATTTTGAAGCTGTCAGTGTCATCATTGATTTAATCAATGGGGATCTGAATGATATAGCTGAGCATACCCAACAAAACTTACAAAACAAAACAGAAGAAGAACACGAATCCGTTGCTCGTAAGATGGTCAATTGGGTGTCTTCTGGAGAAGAAGTGTTAAATAGAGCCCTTCTATACTTCTCAGATAGGAATGGAGAACGGGAAAATTTAGCAGACTTTTTAAAAGTACAGTATGCTGTTCAAAGAGCAACGCAAAGAGCAGAACTCTTTGCTAGTATCGTAGGAACTACGGTAAGTAGTATAAAGACGATAATGACCACACAATTAGGTTAACATGGACGAGTTGACGACAGATTTCGATACCCTCATGTCGCAATTGAACGACGTGCACTTGACTACCGTTGTCGGTCGTATAACTGAAGTCGTCGGTATGTTAATTAAAGCAGTCGTTCCCAATGTACGCGTTGGGGAGGTATGCTTAGTTAAACGTTATGGTATGGAGCCGCTTGTTACTGAAGTCGTCGGCTTCACACAAAATTTCGCTTTTTTATCGCCGTTAGGAGAACTTACTGGAGTCAGCCCTTCTTCAGAGGTTATTCCCACAGGTATGCCTTTGTATATTCGTGCAGGTAATGGTCTTTTAGGTCGTGTATTAAATGGTCTGGGAGAACCTATCGACTCCGAAATCAAAGGTCCTTTAGTTGATGTTAACGAAACCTATCCTGTTTTTCGCGCCCCTCCAGATCCATTGCATAGAGAAAAATTAAGGACAATTTTATCCACAGGTGTGCGGTGTATCGACGGTATGCTCACAGTCGCCAGAGGTCAGCGTATAGGAATTTTTGCTGGTGCTGGGGTTGGTAAATCGTCGCTCCTAGGAATGATCGCTAGAAACGCTGAAGAAGCAGATGTCAATGTGATTGCTCTCATAGGAGAGCGGGGCCGAGAGGTTCGTGAGTTTATCGAGGGAGATCTTGGAGAAGAAGGAATGAAACGATCGGTGATCGTCGTCTCTACTTCAGATCAATCATCACAGTTGCGGTTAAATGCTGCTTATGTAGGGACTGCTATAGCAGAGTATTTCCGTGATCAGGGTAAAACTGTAGTTTTGATGATGGATTCTGTAACCCGATTTGCCCGAGCTCTCAGAGAAGTAGGTTTGGCTGCCGGAGAACCTCCAGCTCGAGGAGGATACACGCCTTCTGTATTTTCCACTTTACCTAGGTTATTAGAACGTTCCGGAGCTTCTGATAAAGGAACAATTACAGCATTTTATACTGTACTTGTTGCCGGGGATGATATGAATGAACCGGTCGCTGATGAAGTTAAATCGATTCTTGATGGTCATGTTGTCTTGTCTAATGCTTTAGCTCAGGCATATCACTATCCCGCTATTGATGTTTTAGCATCAATAAGCCGATTGCTAACAGCTATTGTTCCTGAGGAACAAAGACGCATCATAGGAAAAGCCCGAGAGGTGCTGGCAAAGTATAAGGCAAACGAAATGCTTATACGTATTGGAGAATACCGCCGAGGGTCCGATCGTGAAGTAGATTTTGCTATAGATCACATCGATAAATTGAACAGATTCTTAAAGCAAGATATTCATGAAAAAACAAATTATGAGGAAGCCTCGCAACAACTTCGAGCCATTTTCCGATAAGATATTCAGGGTAAAATGCCGTGCCTAAATACCCGTTAGAACCTGTTCTAGCAATTAAAAGAGATCGTGTTGATAGAGCAGAAAAAGTCGTTAAGGAAAAGCGACGGCTTTTAGAAATAGAACAAGAAAAATTGCGAGAAATCGAAGCTGCTCGTGATAAAGTAAAAAATCACTATATGCAAAAAATTCAGCAACTCAGAGAGTTGTTAGATGAAGGCACAACGAGTGATGCAGTTTTACAAAGAAAAGCTTATATTAAAGTTGTTGCCGTACAGCTTGCTGAAGAAGAAGAAAAAGTAAATAAGCAAAAAGAAAACGTTTTAGCAGCATCTAAAGAGCTGGAAAAAGCAGAAGTTAATTTAGCCAAACGGCGAAAAGAAGAAGAAAAGACGCGTTTACATAAAGAAGAGTGGATGAAAGAAGCTCTAAAAGAAGAAGCGCGAGAAATTGAAAAAGAGCAAGATGAAATGGGACAGCTACTTTATCAGCTGCGCAAAAAAAAACAACGTGAATCGGGGGAATCTAGTTCATGGAATTAAATAAAACATCCGAGTCTTTGTACAATTGCAAGACAGATCGCCACTCAATACAACAAGAAGTAGGCCCAGAGCCTAAAGATAACCGCGATGTTAAAGTCTTTTCTTTGGAAGGCCGTCAACAATCGAAAAATGATCGTCAGGACAAAACTGCTAACAAAAGTTCTCGTCAAGAAGCTCGTGGTGCTGATGATAAGCATGTAGAAGAGAAAACCTCCGGAGTATCTTCTAAAGAAGAAGAGAAAGAAGAAGGACAAAATTTCATGGCTTATGATAACCCTACAGCAGGAATGGCATTCGTAGATATTGCTCCTTCTGTGTCCAGTGAGGTTGTTGTGGAAAGCACTACAGTCGCAGTTGCTAGTGCAGATTTGCAGTGGGTCCAAGATGTGATTGCTAGTACTGTAGAATCTATGATAGTTGCTGATGTAAACGGTCAGCAGTTAGTAGAATTAGTTTTAGATGCTGAAGGCAATGTTCCTGAAGTTTTTGCTGGCGCGAATTTAACGTTAGTACAGTCTGGAACGGATCTTTCTGTAAAATTTTCCAATTTTATGGATGATGTTCAGCTCACAGAGGCAGTAAATCTGATTTCGAATAATCCTTCTCAGCTTGCTGGTTTGGTAGAATCATTAAAAAATCTTCGTTTGAATTTGACAGAATTAACAGTTGGAACAAGTATTGTACAATTGCCAACTATCGAAGAAGTACAGACACCTTTACATATGATTGCTGCGACAATACATCAAAGAGATGAAGAGAAGGATCAAGAAGGAAAAGATCAGCAGCAGCAGCAAGATCAAGAACAAAACCAATATAAAGTTGAAGAAGCACGTTTATAAAGGTGATTTCTCATGACAGTAGCAGCGGAACCTAGCGCTAGTTGGTTAAAATCTAGACACGATTTTCTAAGTTCTTTAGTGAAAACGGACGAGGTGATTTCTCTTCCTCCGTTCCCTAAAGAACTTTGCCAAAATAGGTTGAAAGAAAAATTCCGTCTAGAAGATGCGAATCTGACTATTCAACCTCGAGGTTCCCTAACTGCTGCTCAGGCTGTTCAAGATTTTGGCACACACTTTCTAGTACAGTCTTTCTTAGCCCAGCCCTTGACATCAGGGACATTTTTCTTTGTTACCTCAGAAGCTGATCTTCAGTCTTTCATGGTTGCTGTATTTAATGATTCTAGTTTGGCTTCCTACTTTTATGAGAAGGATAAGCTTTTAGGTTTTCATTACTATTTCTCGGCAGAGCTGTGTAAGTTGCTCCAGGAGCTCGCTTGGATACCTTCTCTATCTGTTAGAGTTGTCGGCGATGCTCGGTTTTCCACTAAAGACTTACAAGGCTCGTATCAGGCTGTAGATGTCAACTGCGGATTAGACGGAAAAACTATGCGTTTCCGTTTACTTTTCCCAGAAGCAACATGTGACAGCTGTAAGGATTTCCTTTCAGCTTCAAATCAAAGTTTCGATATTCATCAGTTAGATCCTACACCTTTAACTATGTCTGTAGAAATTGGCTATTGCCAATTAACTCAGGAAGAATGGCAACAAGTTGAGCATGGAAGCTTTATCTTGTTAGACAGTTGTTTGTATGATCCTGATACAGAAGAAAGTGGAGGCTTGCTTACTATCCAAGGACATCAGTTCTTTGGAGGTCGTTTTGTTGATCAAACATCTGGAGAATTTAAAATCACTAGCTATCCAAGTTTGTCACAAGAAGCACCTACGGAAGAAACTCCGGAAGCTTTGCCTGCAGCACCTTTGCCAGGCAACTATAAGCTAGTAGCAGAAGCTTCTCGATACTCATTAACTGTTGAAGAGTTTTTAAATCTCTCTCAAGGCAGTATTCTAAATCTCAATGGGATCCACCCTTCTCGAGGCGTGGATTTAGTCCTCAATGGCGCAAAAGTTGGAAGAGGAGAAATAGTATCTTTAGGAGATGTTTTAGGAATTCGAGTTCTGGAAGTCTAAACGTATAATTGTCTCTTATGGATTGTCAATCCGAAATACTTCCTCTGAATCAGGCAATAGGTGCTTACCACATCAAGAAAATCCTGAGTAAGAAAGAAGGAAGCGCGGTGTACCAGGGTTTGCATTCTGAAACTCTACAATCTGCAGCTATTAAAGTGCTTGAACCGCCTTTAGTTGCTGATACGCGCAGAGTTCATAACTTTTTAAAAGAAGCACGAATTATTGAACAAGTCTCACATCCCCATATTGTTAAGTTATATCAATATGGACAGTGTAGAGAAGGTCTGTATATAGCCATGGAATATATACAAGGCGTGTCTCTTAGACAGTATATCCTCACCCATCTAATTCCTTTATCCAAGGCTATTGATATAGTGTTACATATTGGCCAGGCTATAGAATATCTGCATAGCCGTGGTATACTCCATAGGGATATCAAACCCGAAAATATCCTGATTAATTCTCAAGGGCAAATCAAACTCATAGATTTTGGACTTGCTGTTTGTTCTTCTACAGAACATGCTTCTCATCCTGCTTGTTTAGGAACGCCTTCATATATGAGCCCTGAACAACGTCAAGGAGATAAAGTTTCTGAAAAATCAGAAATCTACTCTCTAGGTTTAATTGCTTATGAATTGATCTCGGGAAACCTAGCTCTAGGTAAGGTCATTTTATCATTGATTCCGGATAGAGTGAGTAAGATTTTAGCGAAGGCCTTGCAACCTTCTCCTAAAGATCGTTACGGATCTATGAAAGAATTCATGAGTCATTTACATCGATATCGGTACAGCCAAGACCTTCAGAAAGATTATCGTAATAAAGATTATACAGCACAGGTTAATGAGCAGCTGTATCAGCAGAGATTTTGGTTATCTCCTACAGAAATTGTTGTCCCCGACTTCTTATCCGTTTCTATATATGAGCAAGGATACCCAACACATCCTCATGTATACTACGAAGCTTATATGAGTCAGGATACTTTCCGGTTGTGGTTTTGTTATAGTCTTTCAGGAAATGCAACTTTAGTATTAACTATTATAAAAACCTTCGTAAGTCAGTGGGGCCATGAAGATAACATTAGAAGTACGATGCGAAAAATGCATAGTGAGCTAATGCGGATCAATGTTCCTATTGATACAACGGAAATTTCTTTAGTTTGCGTTACTATTCCCAAAGAAAAAAAGGAACTTTCTTGGATTACTTGTGGGAAAACTAGTTTCTGGTTAAAAAAACAAGGAAAGGTTCCTCAGAATTTTACTACTTCATCCTTAGGTTTAGGGAAAATTAGTTCTTTACAAATTCAGGAAACCAAGGTTGCATGGGAAATAGGTGATGGAGCAGTATTACATACCTTACAGGCAGACGATTCCATGTCATCTTTAAATAGTCCTTTATTCACAGAGTTGAAAGATAGAGGACAAACAGCTATATTCTGCCCAATAGAGAGCGTACAGTTCGGGATATTAGAAAATCATGACGGAAATCTTTGTCCCTCAACACTTATCGGCTTAAAAAGAATCCGGTGAAAATAGTGACGTCGAACATTGGAAGAAAGATCTTACAGGTCATAAATAAGAAAAAAGGAAAAATGGGAGTACTTTCTATTCTATTTTTCTTTGACCTGGTTTTGCTTGGTGTGAATTCTCAAAAACCTCCAAATGACGAGCCAAGATCTCGAGTTAAAAACTCCCAAACTGACGAGAAAAGCTTAGTTGCTGCCTGTCCTAAAAATATAGTAAATAAAACATCAGCAAAAAAATCTGATAAGCAAGCCGTAGTTAAAAATTTCCCAACCAATCAACCACGGCATTTTAAAAAATCTACGCAGACATTTTCTCCAGGATTTTCTGAAGGTTCACGATTTGCTAAGCCTGAAGTAAAAAAACGCCTTCAAGATAATCGCTATACACAAACTGGTGCAAAAAAGACCCCGAGGTTCCTTCCTAAACAAGAAGAAAAAACTGAAGCTATTGAAGCGAAAAGCGAAGAAGAACGTATTTGGGAAGATAAGCGCGCTTACGCTAAACGCGCTGTAAATGCAATAAACTTCAGTGTTAAAAAACTGGTAGAAGAAAGTGACAAAAAGAGTGCCCAAGAAGAAGGCTTTAAAGTAGACCATAACTCTGGATCTCCGCACTCGTTAAAAACGAAATCACCAGATAAACAACCCTCTATTGATAAAATAGCCATACAGCCCGATTCAACAAAAGAAGAAGAGCCCACGCTATTAAAAGGGAAACAAATTACTTGTGAAGACCTGAAAGACAATGGTTATACTGTAAATTTCGAAGACATCTCTGTTCTTGAGTTATTACAGTTTGTTAGTAAGATCTCTGGAACCAACTTTGTTTTCGATAGTAATGATTTAAATTTCAATGTAACGATTGTTTCTCATGATCCTACATCTGTAGACGATCTCTCTACAATCCTTTTACAAGTCTTAAAAATGCATGACTTGAAAGTTGTAGAACAAGGAAATAACGTCCTGATTTATCGCAACCCACGTCTTTCCAAGTTGTCTACGGTAGTTACTGATGGCTCTGCAAAAGATAATTGTGAAGCTGTTGTAGTTACTCGTGTATTCCGTTTATATAGTGTACATCCTACATCAGCTGTAAATATTATTCAGCCTTTGCTCTCCCATGATGCTATAGTAAGCGCTTCAGAAGCAACACGTCATGTAATCGTTTCTGATATTGCTGGCAATGTAGAGAAAGTAGGAGAATTACTAGCAGCTCTAGATAGTCCCGGTACATCCGTAGATATGTCTGAGTATGAAGTCCACTATGCAAACCCTGCTTCATTAGTGAGCTATTGCCAAGATGTTCTTGGCGCTATGGCAGAGGATGAAGCTTTTCAGATTTTCATACAGCCAGGAACAAATAAGATTTTTGTAGTTTCCTCCCCTCGTTTAACAAACAAGGCAATACAACTACTCAAATCATTAGATGTTCCAGAAATGGCTCATACATTAGATGATGTCACTAGTCCTGCAGCAGCCCTCGGATCATCAGGAGCTGCGAATCCGAAAAGCTTGCGCTTTTTCATGTATAAGCTGAAGTATCAAAATGGCGCAGCTATTGCTCAAGCAATTCAAGACATCGGTTATAATCTCTATGTCACAACAGCTATGGATGAAGATTTCATCAACACATTGAATAGTATTCAATGGTTGGATGTGAATAATTCCATCGTTGTGATTGGAAATCAAGCAAACGTAGATAAAGTAGTCAGCTTACTCAATGGCTTGGATCTACCTCCAAAGCAAGTATACATTGAAGTTTTGATCTTGGAGACAAGTTTAGAAAAGTCTTGGGATTTCGGAGTTCAATGGGTGGCTCTCGGTGATGAACAAGGGAAAGTTGCTTATGCTTCAGGATTGTTAAGCAATACTGGTCTTGCTAATCCTACAAAATCTACAGTACCTCCTGCAAAACCTTCTCCAGGAGATATCCCTTTACCTACGCCTGGTCAGCTAGCAGGTATTAGCGATATGATGTATGCATCTTCCGCATTTGGTTTGGGGATCATAGGAAACGTACTCAGCCATAAGGGAAAATCTTTTCTAACCCTAGGGGGACTCCTCAGTGCCTTAGATCAAGATGGCGATACTGTTATAGTTCTCAACCCAAGAATTATGGCTCAGGATACGCAACAAGCATCATTCTTTGTTGGACAGACTATACCGTTCCAAACAACCAGTACCATTATTCAAGAAACAGGAACAGTTACACAAAATATCGAATATGAAGATATCGGTGTGAATCTTGTTGTTGCTTCAACAGTAGCACCAAATAACGTTGTTACCTTACAAATAGAACAAACGATTTCCGAGTTACACTCTGCTCAAGGAACGCTTACACCGGTAACAGATAAAACATACGCTGCCACACGCTTGCAAGTCCCTGATGGTTGTTTCTTAGTCATGAGTGGTCACATCAGAGATAAAACTACGAAAATTGTTACTGGAGTACCTCTTTTAAACTCCATACCTTTGATCCGAGGTTTATTCAGCAGAACAATAGATCAAAGGCAAAAACGCAACATAATGATGTTCATTAAACCTAAGGTTATTAGTAGTTTTGAAGAGGGAACAAAATTAACCAACAAAGAAGGTTATAGATACAATTGGGAAGCTGATGAAGGCTCGATGCAGGTGGCGCCACGACATGCTCCTGAATGTCAACACCCCCCAGCACTACAAGCAGAAAGTGATTTTAAAATGCTAGAAATAGAAGCCCAATAAATGTTATATAGAAAAGGTAAGATGATATTCTGCGCCATGGAATAGCTTCTCACTCTGTTGCATTTCAGGGGGAAAGCCAAGAAAGCATCGTCGGCCGTATGATTGTTGTTTTCTTGGCTTTTTTGTTCCCCAATTCTATACTGATTTTTCTTATTTTTTTTGCCTAAATAGCTCAGTTGGTAGAGCAACGCATTCGTAACGCGTAGGTCGTCGGTTCGATCCCGGCTTTGGGCAAACATGGTAAAAAATATTTACAAAAATAAAACAAATGCTTACCTTTTGTTTTGTTCCTTAAAGGAAAAGCATAAGAAGTAAGAACTTATAAAGATCGGGTCTATTTCATAATGTGAATCAAATTCACACCCTCTTTATTTTACGGCTATTTCTTAACCTTTTCCTTTAAAGAAAGCTTTTATTTATGAAGTGCGCTGAGGAATCCTTATTTTCTCTATTCATTTCAAAAACACGTACATAGGGGGAGGGCAGGCTGACATGTCCTAAGAGGCGAGGGTTTGAAGGAAGAACCTCCTCAAAGCTTTTTTATATTAATTTTAAAAGGCAAAGTCGGGGCTTTTAATTTAGGCTTTAGGGGGAAAAAGTTTTGCTGCCCTCCTTGCTGCATATTGCGGTTATAGGAGGGTATTAAAAGCCATTAGCAGATAAGCCTTCGGCAAGTTTCTTTAACACATCTGCACGTAACTGTGAGATAACTTCTTTTTGTAAATTCTTATTATCTTCAGGTTGTTTTGTAAGCGCTAAGTGCCCACGACGCGCCTGCCAGAACACAGGATTCCAAATGGAACTGTTGTCGGAGCCTTGAATCCATCCTAAGCTAATCCCTAATTGGATCCAACTCAACGCATCTAACGTTTCTTGAAGATCTAAATGATAGGAGTGTGTAAGCAATCCTAGGGCACGTAAAATATGATTTTTTAATTCTCCAGGATTTTGCTCAGCATGCTTCTTTTTTGCGGAAGCTTCGGCAACAGCAACTTTCGAAGACCATATTCTGAGCGAGGATAAGATTTGTTCTTCAGTAAGCCCCAAAGAACATTTATTCGATAAAACTACAATATTCCCAATATATTCTGGAGTTCCTGGTAAAATTCCAGAGCAAGCAACCTCTGTATCCTCGTCAATAATCTCAGACAATTCTCGAGAATAAACCAATGCTGGAGCATGTAGGAAACTCTGACTTTTTAATCCTGTACCGCATTCTCGAGGATTTGTCGTTAGAAAACCAAAATCAGGGGAAAAAGCAAATGCTAACTTTTCATTCAGATAACTATCTAACCGCACAAGCTGATCTAAGGCTTTTTCGGGTTCTGATGTAAAATCTATAGCATGGAGAATCAAGTGATCGCGGAAATTTATAGCCGCTAGAATATTTCCAGAGCGGTTTACAATAAGGGCTTCGCCTTCAGGGTTGCCTGTAAGATCATGGGGAAATAAAAAATGCTCAATGAGAAACTCTTTTTGCCAGGAAGGTGCATCTTTAAGAGGTAAAACTAGAAACTCATCAAAACCTTTAATATGGTTAAAATGTGAAGCTATAACTTCTAAAATTTCTTGTTTTTTCTCCCTAGATAAGCAGGGCAGAAACTTCGCTATGGAAAGATTCCTAGATAGTGAGAACGTCGTTATAGGCCAGGTTTTATTTACAGGAGGGGCGTCTTTCTGACTAGCAAAATTAAGAAGTAAGTCATTGGGAAGAATCATGCGAATTCTGATTTTTTAAATGATTAATCTGATCTCGTATTACAGCAGCTTGCTCATAATCTTCACGAGCTAGCGTATCCTGAAGAGCCTCGTTTAACGCTATTAATTTCAGGAGGGGGTTCATACTCGCCGCTTCTCCAGGGGAACGACCAATATGCAAACCACCTCGACTATTGTCCGCAGTCGCCGATGAACAAATAGCTTTAGTATGTATGAGTTTGGCTATAAGTTGTGTTTTAAAGTTTGTGTAACATAAGTGACAACCAAATAGCTGATTTTCATCAGCAGTCGGCTTCCATACGGTTTTACAATTGCCACATTCTAAAGTTACAGCAGCCCCAGAAGCACCTAACACAATGTTGTCACGGCTGTAGTAATGACCAGGACACGGACAAGAATCACATACATAAGAGCGTAAAATCTTATCCTTATCTACTTCAGTATAACAAATTGTTGCCGGCTTTTGACAATGGTAACATAGGTGGGGTTTAGAAGTTGCCATGAAGATCAACCATTAAAGCCAAATACTAATACACCCGATACCAATAACAAAAAAGAGACAAAGGAGAAAAAGGTTTTTTTAAGAAATATAAAAGAACCAAGAATAATCAATTGGGCCTTGAAGGATTTGAACCTTCGACCCCCTCATTAAAAGTGAGGTGCTCTAACCGCTGAGCTAAAGGCCCGAAGTTTACTTGGCTATTTTACATTTTGACCCCAAGGGGATTCGAACCCCTGTTACCGGAATGAAAATCCGATGTCCTGGGCCAGGCTAGACGATGGGGCCAAGACAACTACAATATTACTAGTTCTACTCCTTTAGAGCAATCTTTTCCTCTCCTAGTTTTGCATGAAAAACCAAAGAAAGAGAAGTAGATAAAGATTACTCACAAAAAGTAAAGCTTATCAAATCGATGAAAGATCAGCTTCTTTTTGCTTGGTCATTTCGTCGATCTGCTTACAAAACTTATCTGTTAATTCCTGGATTTTTTTCTCCATTCCCTTAACAGCGTCTTCTGTTAAATCAGAATCTTTTTTTAACTTATCGTTAGATTCCCTACGGATATTGCGAATAGCGACTTTTGCTTCTTCAGATTTACGACGCAACTGCTTAATAACTTCGTTTCGGTATTCTGCTGTAGGCTCAGGAATTTTAATACGTACTATGGATCCTTCTACATCAGGTTGCAAATTTAAATTTGCAGCAATAATACCTTTAGATATAGCAGAGACGTTATTGGCATCGTAGGGGGAAATTACTAACTGGCGTGTATCAGCTACAGAAATAGAGGCTAAATCAGATAACCTCATCGTAGTGCCATATACATCTACAGTAACTGTTTCTACTAAAGCAGGATTAGCTTTCCCTGTTCTAAATGAACGGACTTCTTTAGTGAAAAATTCTAAAGCAGCGGCCATTTTCTTTTCAGTATCAGCTAGAATGGACATGTGTAGCTTCCTCACAAATTAATGTTCCGATATTCTCATCAAAAATAGCTTGCTCTAGAGAGTGTTTAACAAAGCTAAAGACACGAATAGGAATATTAGAGTCCATGCATAAAGATACAGCGGAAGCGTCCATAACGCCTAATCCTTGAGCTAGGAAATCTTTAAAGCTAATACGATCATATTTTACAGCATCGCTAAATGACCGAGGATCTTTGTTATACACTCCATCAACATGCATAGTGGCTTTGAGTAGAATGTCAGCTTTTAACTCACAAGCACGCAAAGCTGCTCCTGTATCAGTTGTTAAGTAAGGAGATCCTGCCCCCGTTGTGCAAATTACAATTTTGCCTTGGCTTAAAGCTTCTTCAGACTTTTGAGGAGTGTATAGGTCTGCTAATTGAGGGCAAGATAATGTAGAAGTTAATAAACAAGGAATGTCATCAGCTTTTAAAGCGTCTGCTACAGCCATACCATTGATTAAGGTAGCTAGCATCCCCATTTGGTCAGCAGACACTCGATTAATTTGTAGTTCTTTTTGTTGAGCAAGGCCTCTGATGATGTTGCCTCCGCCTATAACAAGAGCTGTTTCAATATCACAATTGCGCACAGCACGTAATTCTGCCACTAATCTCGATAAACGAACTTCGTCAATTCGATTCCCGCTGTCTGTAGAGAGAGATTCTCCGGATATCTTAAATAAGACTCGTGTTATTTGCTTAGACATATTTCCTCTCGCTAATTAAGCTCCTATTTTCCATAAAATGAATTCCTTCACTTCGACGGAGTTTCCACTAGTTTTGCTGACCTCATTAATCAAGCCTTGAATAGTTACATCAGGGTTTTTAATGAAAGCTTGTTCTAGTAGACAAACATCTTGGAAGAATGTCCCCAACTTACCATTGATGATTTTATCAATAACTGCTTGGGGTTTTCCTTGTATTTGAGAAGAAATAACTTCTTTTTCTCTTGCTAGAGCATCTTCAGGAACACTTCCCTTATTTAAGAACAGAGGTTGAGCTGCTACGATATGCATCGAAATATCTTTCGCGAGGCTTTCTTTATCAGAAACTCCAGAAAGAATAGTTACAGAAACGGTTTTCCCGTTTCCATGAGAGTAGATGCCCACACTTTCATTAGTTGTTTTTGGCAAATACTTAATTCTATTGATGCGAATATTTTCTCCGACAGTTTGCATAGTTACAGCACGTAACTCATCTACTGTAAGGGAGGTATCTTGAGATGAAGGAAGTTGTAGTAATGCATCAACATTATCTACTTTATGGTTTAAGACGTCTTCAACAAGACCATCAACGAAAGTTCGAAAGACTGCATTATTTGCTACGAAGTCTGTTTCTACGTTAACTTCAACGACAGCAGTGCCGCGAGAATCGCTTTTTGCTGCGATAACGCCTTCTTTCGTTTCTCTATGTTCTTTTTTACTAGCTGAGGCAAGACCTAATTTACGTAAGTAAACTACAGCTTCTTCAAGATTTCCATTGCACTCGGCTAAAGCTTCCTTACATTTGGTTAACCCTACACCGGTTTGCTGTCTTAAGAGTTTGAGGGTTTCCATAGAAAAGTTGCTCATTAGTTAGCCTCATTACTGTCATATTTTTTTGCTAATAGATCTTCTTGACGATTGTCATCATCGGTTGCGTAGATGTCACTATCTTCACTCTCTTGTACGTCTAGAGTTTTAATTGGAGAGACAATCTCAATGCCAAGTTTTTTCTTAGTATCAATGATACTATCTTTAATAGTGCTAATGATTAAGCGAATGCTTTTTAAAGAATCGTCATTGCAAGGAATAACATAATCGATAGGGGTTGGGTCGCAGTTAGTATCTACTAAAGCCAATACGGGGATGCCGAGCTTTTTAGCTTCTGCAACAGCAATCTTTTCGTAGCTAGGGTCAACAACAATAACAAGACCAGGAGCTTTCTTTAGGTAGCGAATACCCTCAAGGTTCTTCAATAATTTTTGATGACGTTTAGCGAGTAAGGCGATTTCTTTTTTCGTAAGGTAAGAACTATTTTGAGTAAGGTCTTTTTCGATCTTATCCAATGTTTTGATGGAGTTTCTAATAGTCGTCATGTTAGTTAACATGCCGCCTAACCAACGCTCAGCAACAAAGTATTCGCCAGCTTCAATAGCAGCTTCTTTGATCACACATTTGGCTTGTTTTTTTGTTCCCACGAAAAGAATAGGTTTATTTTCTTTAATAACCTTGCAGACTTGTGGGAGAGCTTTACGTAATTGATAAAGGGTTTTTGCTAAATTGATGATGTAAAGACCGTTTTTCTCTTCAAAGATGTAAAGTTTCATCTTTGGATTCCATCTTCGGGTTTGGTGCCCAAAATGAGCTCCCGCTTCCATTAAGTCTTTAACTGAAAGATTGCATAGTGGTTGTTCTTCCAAGCTTTGTACCTCTATTTCTTGAATATGTTAACAATGGCATCTTGAACCGATGTCAAGATTTCAGTCTTGGTGGTGTTCAGAAAGCGCCCGATCAGAATCGAACTGACACCGGTAGCTTGGAAGGCTACAGCTCTACCATTGAGCTACGGGCGCGTGCTAAGAATAGAGATGTTAATTTAATAATGCTTTTTACGCAAGATTGTAATCTCTAGGTTTCTAGCTTCTAGAAAATTTTAGATAATCAGTGAATTCTGATGCGAACGGATTTTAGAAAAGAGATTTGAAACTCTGAAAAGGGTGGTAGCAAAAAAAATCAGAACCCGGAGACTCCCAGGTTCTGATAGCGGGACAAAAAGTTAGGATAGTATAAACTAAATCCTTAGAATCTGAATTGAGCATTCATGTGAGCAGCTCTTTCATTGATTAAGCGTGCTTCACCAGTGATTGACCATTTGTCAGCGTCGATTAACGTTGCACCAACAGCTACACCACAAGCTTTTCTAGACTTCATTTTGTTGATCTGAATCGAAGCAATTTGCAAGACATCAGATAGAACATCCTTACCACTATTATTGGGCAAAGCAGTGGTTGATCCTATAAGGCTTGGGTTCCATGTAGTAATGTTAAGAATCTCCGATTTTAATTTAGGTTGAGCAATGCGGATAGTATCAGCATCAAAAGTTGCTCTTGACCAGTTTACGCCAATATATGGAACAAGCATATTCAATCTGTAAGACAGGGCGAGGCCTACTTGCCATTCATGGTATTTAATTGTAGCTGATTTGGTGTCTGTAGCTTCTGTTGTTCCAGCCGTTATAGGTAAAGGAAAATTCGAGCTAGCTCCTTTATAGCCTCTTGGTTTGTGAATCACAAATTGTGCTGGGCTTGAAGTGACGTTGAGCATTTCAATCTTAGGATTAGATTGAGCGTATTGGAACTCAGCTCCTAAAGTTGCACAACCACATTCCCATAAAGCTCCACGTGCACCTACGCTCCAAGAAAATGATGTGTCTGTATAAAATTCCACAACACCTTGGGTAATGCCTACGTTAGGAAGTTGCATTGGAAGATCGGTAGAGATTGAGCTTGCAGCTGAAAACCCTATTAACCCAACCAAGTTGAATGCAGCCGAACTTGCTTTGAAGTATCCATTGGATGCCCCTAAGGTGCAGAAAATGTCGAAGCGATCCCAAATGTTTAAGGCTAGGAAGGCTGCATTTGAAAACCACTCTGCATCTTGCATATGCCTTCCGTAAGCGATGTTCGGTCTGCCATTTGCTTCTGGCTGATTAGTATTACTTGCGTTACCTGTAGCCTGCGTAGGAGTTGCAGCCATGCCGCTAAAAGTTTTATTCACATCAACTTTTAATACACGATCGAAAACATAATCTCCGTAGTATCCTGCGCGGATGCTAATGGCGTCACACCAAGTAGCGCAAGGATCGCAAGGATCTCCTGAAGCACCTTCCCACATAGTGCCATCGATTAATAAACTTGGTTCAGCTGGGTTCCCTACAGGCAAGGCTTGTAAGGAGAGAGCGGAACCCGTAGCGGCAAACAATAATGCCGATTTCAAGAGTTTTTTCATACTCACCTCTAAAGATTATGCTTAGTATCTTTTCTTTTTGTGCTCGCTATTCTAATTTGCTCTTCTGGCGGCACCACGTCCAAGTTAAAGCCAGACAAGATATCCTGTAGGCAATTAATGGCTTTGAGGAGTGTCTTGCAAGTGAAAACAGCCTTAAGCATGAACATACAGTTCATTATTCGAAAACATAACAAACTTTTCTTATTATAGTAAAGACGATAAGAAAAAAGACTGTTTTCAGGCATAGATTTCAAGCAATAACTCCTTATACTTGCTAATAAAAGAGCTATCAGATTTTTGTACACATTTTTATTTCTTATGCCACTTAGAATAAGTTGGAATTACCCTCGTAGAAGAGTGTAAAAAGGCTTTCTTATATTTGAATCATTACGCTTTATTCTTTATTTTTGTAAATAAGATAAAGCAAAATTGTTAAACAAAGCGTTAAAGTTTTTGGTATTTTTCATTTCTATGTTTTATTTGTAATGATTTTCTGTTTTTCAAGATTCGTGTTTGTTTTTCTGCTTATGTATGTCTTGTGAAACCAGTTTGTAACCAGTCGAAGCACTTGCCAGACAATGGGTGAGACCCTACTATTTGTTTTATGAAATCTCCGAAGAAGCGTCGTTCCTACCTTACTGTTCCAGAAAAGACAAACAGGCTATTGTCAGGGATTATTGTTGCTTTAGCGATAATAGCAGTGCGTTTGTGGCATCTTGCTGTTGTTGAACATGATCAAAAGTTAGAAGAGGCTTACAAACCACAGAAGAGGGTGATTCCTGAGCTTATAGAACGTGCAACTATTTGCGATCGTTTCGGCAAAGTATTAGCAGAAAATAAAATGCAATATGATGTGAGTGTTGCTTATAGCGCTATTCGTGATTTGCCTGCGAGAGCATGGCGTGCCCGTGCAGATGGAACTAGAGAGCTCATTCCTGTTAGGAAAAACTATATTGCACGTTTAGCGCAACTTCTTGCTCAAGAGTTACATCTAGATAAAGATACGATAGAAGATAATATTCATGCGAAAGCCTCTGTATTAGGTTCTGTACCCTACTTAGTCCAGGCCAATGTTTCTGAGCGTACGTATTTAAGATTAAAAATGATGATGAAACATTGGCCGGGCTTGCATGTCGAACCGTCCGTGCGTCGGTATTATCCTATGGGAAAGACGGCATCAGATATTTTAGGTTATGTAGGGCCGATTAGTGCTCAAGAATATAAGAGAGTGACACATGAGTTAAGCAAGTTGCGGGAATGTGTTCGAGCGTATGAAGAGGGTGAGAATCCGAAGTTTCCTGAAGGTCTAGCAAGTATAGATCAAGTGCGTTCTTTATTAAATTCTTTAGAGAACAATGCTTATAGTTTGAATGCTTTAGTTGGGAAGGTGGGTATAGAAGCCTATTGCGACGCGAGTTTAAGAGGACAATTAGGGAAAAAAACGGTTCTCGTAGATCGTCGCGGCAATTTTATTCAAGGTCTTAATGAGATAGAAGCCATTTCTGGGAAGAAGTTGCAGCTTACATTGTCTACAGAGTTACAAGCATTCGCAGATGCTTTACTTTTAGATCATGAAAAAACGGAACAATTTCGTTCAGCACAGTCTTTGAAAAAGCAAAAATTTCTACCTCCTTTATTTCCTTGGATTAAGGGAGGAGCGATTATTGCTTTAGATCCTAATAATGGCCAAATATTGGCCATGGCATCTTCTCCGCGGTATCATAATAACGATTTTATCGACATGCGGGACGCAGATTCTGAGGCTAGATCTGCGGTGTATCGTTGGTTGGAAAACACCGAACACATTGCCGAGGTGTATGATAGGAAAGTTCCGTTGCGTCGAGAAAGACGAAGTTCCCTTACTGGGTTATATTATGATGAGGAGCTTTCTCTTACTTTTGATTATTTCTTAGATTTCATTTTGCCGAATACCTCAGAGGTTAAGTCTGTTATAAAACGTTACGGCACTGTGAATAATGCTGTTAAGATACAGCATGCTATGGGAAGGTTATTAGAGTTATTTTCTTATTCTGAGGGGCATTGTTCTTGTTCTTCTATTTTTGATGCAGTGTTTCCTGTTGAACAGGAACATATTGCTATTGGCCGAGTGATTTCTATGAAGCAGCAGCAATGGATAGCGCGTTGTCATCAGGCGCATGAACAAGAAATAGAGGAGATTAAGCAAGAGCTCGAGCCCTTTTTTGCGGAACTTCCGGCAAATTACGATAAACTTTTACTTGTAGACCTCTTTCAGATGGTTGTGGATCCTTCTAAAATTGATCCTGAGCTATTTGCCTCGGTGGCTTCGTTTTCTTTATCAGAGTTTTTCGAGTGTCAGGGACATTACGTAGCTTTGCGTAGTGCATTTTCTAAGATCGTAGAGGATATTTTCACTGAAGTAGATTTTAAAGAATGGCGGAAACTCTATTTTGCTAAGTTTTTAGAGGTTAAACGTAAAGAGGAAAACGAGAGAAAGCAGCGTTATCCCACACCTTATGTGGATTACTTAGCGGAAGAACAACGTGCGCAATACCGAGATTTTCGTCGTTGTTATCTTGATAAGTTTTTAGCTTATTTACTTTCTGGGCAAGGAGATATAGAGAATCAAAAAGCTTACTATGAAGCTCTTTCTGTCTGGAAAAGAGAATTAGAAAATGGTGCGCATCAGGCATTGCCTTGGTATGAACATTACGAGTTTTTGAAACAAAAATTCTCAGATTCTTCTATAGATTTGCTACGCTTGTTTTTATCTTTTAGAGAGTTTTCCGAGCTGCAAAGGCCGCTATATGGTAACTATGCCCCGATGCTGACTAGGAATGTTCCTCAAAAGGAACAAGATCTTGCAGCAGCGTTTTATCCTGCTTATGGTTATGGCTATTTGCGGTCTCATGCTTTTGGTCAGGCAGCAACTTTAGGATCTATTTTTAAACTTGTTTCTGCTTATTCTGTGCTGTCTCAAGAAGTGATGCGGGGTAATGTCGATGTGGACTATTTATCTCGATTGCTAGTTATTATCGACAGGAAATCTTTTGGGTATGCTAGCGCTAAGCCCCATGTAGGTTTTTTTAAAGATGGCACGCCTATTCCTTCGTTTTATCGTGGAGGGATTTTACCTAAGAATGATTACTCTGGTCGTGGGCGTATCGATCTGATTTCTGCTTTAGAAATGTCTAGTAACCCCTATTTTTCTTTGCTCGTAGGAGAGTATCTCTCTGATCCTGAAGATTTATGCCATGCGGCTGCCTTATTTGGATTTGGAGAGAAAACGGGGGTAGGCTTGCTTGGAGAGTATGCCGGAGCGGTTCCCCAAGATGTAGCGTATAATCGTTCGGGATTGTATGCCACAGCCATAGGGCAGCATACTCTTATTGTAACTCCTTTACAAACTGCCGTCATGATGGCGTCCCTAGTGAATGGAGGGACTTTATATGTTCCTAGTTTAGTTTTAGGAGAATGGAATGGTGAAGAGTTTTCCCCGACTCCTCCCATGAAGAAAAGAGATGTGTTTATGCCTGAGTGTATCACGGAGTTATTTAAATCCGGTATGCATAACGTGATATGGGGAAATTATGGAACAACACGAAGTATTCGTGATCAGTTTAGTCCTGAACTATTAACTCGCATCATTGGAAAGACAAGCACTGCAGAATCGATAGTTCGTGTAGGTTTAGATCGGCAATACGGAAGTATGAAAATGAAGCACGTGTGGTTTGCTGCGGTGGGTTTTTCAGATGAGGAACTTATGCATCCGGATATTGTTGTTATTGTCTATTTACGCCTTGGTGAGTTTGGACGCGATGCGGCTCCCATAGCCGTAAAGATGATCGAAAAGTGGGAGAAAATAAGAAAAAGAGAGAATTTTTCATCTATGTACTAAGGGTTGGCACGCTTTTTGCTCCTGTAAAACACGAGGTCAACAAACTTGTGTGCCAGGAGAAAGATTCATGGAAGAAGCTGCGAAACATCTAGCGAAAGAATTTCTCTGCTCAGGAATTAACTTTTTTTTGAGCGGGGAATACGAACAGGCAGAACAAAGACTAAAAGAAACTTTAGAGCTAGATCCTACAGCAGCGCTAGCCTATTGTTATTTGGGCATTATTGCTTTGGAGTCAGGAAGAACTTCAGAGGCATTAACTTGGTGCACAAAGGGATTAGAGTCGGAACCTGGAGATAGCTATTTACGTTATTGCTATGGGGTAGCTTTAGATCGTGATAATCGTTGTGAAGAAGCTGTAGAGCAATATCGTGCGTATATTGTTTTACATCCAGATGATGCAGAATGTTGGTTTAGCTTAGGTGGTGTCTACCATCGTTTAGGTAAGTACATTGAAGCTATAGAGTGTTTTGATAAAATCTTAGAGTTAGACCCTTGGAATCCACAAAGTTTGTACAATAAAGCTGTTGTTTTAACAGATATGAACAATGAGCAAGAAGCCATTGTTTTGTTAGAGACTACGGTAAGAAAGAATCCTTTATATTGGAAAGCTTGGATAAAATTAGGGTATTTACTCTCGCGTCACAAACAGTGGGATAAAGCCACAGAAGCTTACGAAAGGGTCGTGCAATTGCGTCCTGACTTGTCTGACGGTCATTATAATCTTGGTTTATGTTACCTCACTTTAGATAAAACCCGATTAGCTTTAAAAGCTTTTCAAGAGGCGCTTTTCTTAAATGAAGAAGATGCTGACGCACACTTTTATGTTGGACTTGCCTACATGGATCTTAAGCAGAATCGCCAAGCATCGGATGCTTTCCATCGTGCGCTTGGTATTAACTTAGAACACGAGCGCTCGCACTATCTTCTTGGTTATCTTTATCATATGGAAGGGCAGTTTGAAAAAGCTGAAAAGGAACTATCTTTTTTGACTACGAAAGATTCTACATTTGCTCCATTGCTACAGAAAACAGTGTCTTCTGGGCAATTTGAGCCTAAGTTGGATGTCTTTCCGTAAAACTTAACTGTCTTATAGTAAATATTTTTGATTCCTTAGTGTCTTGTTGAGACAAAAAAAATCACAGAGTGGAAGAAACTTTTGGGATAAAAATAAAGAATTCTTAAAATAGTTTTGTGCTTCAAGGCTTTAAGTCTTGTTTAGCACGTAGTGTGATCCTCCATAAAGAATGTTCTTTGTTCGCATTCTTTTCTAAACAAGTGTGAAAGTTAAAGCTTCGCTTTTTCCTTCACGCTTTCTTTAATGCTTCGAAAAATATGGACAATTTGTTAATCTGGCTAAGCCCTTGTGAAGTTTTACACAATAATATTACGAGCGCAGAGGCTGGGCATTATGAGCCAATCTATAGAAGATTTTTTACATAATCATGAGGATTATCCTTATGGTTTCGTCACACCTATAGAGTCAGAGGGATTAACTCGGGGGCTAAGCGAAGAGACAATAATCAAGATCTCTCAGCTGCGCAACGAGCCCTCTTTCATTTTAGATTTCCGTTTAAAAGCTTATCAGCATTGGAAAAAGCTACAGGAGCCTGCATGGGCTAGGCTGTCCTATCCTACGATAGATTATGACAGTATAGTCTATTTTTCTGCTCCAAAGCAAAAAAATCCTTTAGGGCGTTTGGAAGAAGCTGATCCTGAAATTTTAGAGACCTTTAAGAAATTGGGGATTCCTCTAGATGAACAGAAGCGTTTATTAAACGTTCAAAATGTTGCTGTAGATTTAGTTTTTGATTCGGTGTCTATAGGAACAACATTTAAGGAAGCTCTGGATAAGGCGGGTGTGATTTTTTGCTCGATGAATGAAGCGATTCGAGAATATCCAGAGTTAGTAAAAAAATATTTAGGCTCGGTTGTTTCTCATAGAGACAACTATTTCGCGGCTTTGAATGCTGCAGTGTTTAGCGACGGTTCTTTTGTATATGTTCCCAAGGGTGTGCGTTGTCCTATGGAGATATCCACGTATTTTAGGATTAATGACAAAGAATCGGGGCAGTTTGAGCGTACATTGATCATTGCTGAGGATGATTCTTTTGTGAGTTATCTTGAAGGGTGTACAGCTCCATCGTATTCTTCGAATCAGCTGCATGCAGCTGTTGTAGAATTAGTAGCGCATGAACGAGCAGTTGTGCGTTATTCTACCGTGCAAAATTGGTTTTCTGGAGATAAGAAGACTGGTAAGGGTGGAATTTATAATTTTGTAACAAAGCGCGGATTGTGTGCGGGTTACAAATCAAAGATCTCTTGGTCCCAAGTTGAAGTTGGAGCGGCAATTACTTGGAAGTATCCTAGTTGCATTTTGAGGGGGAAAGAAAGTGTAGGGGAGTTTTACTCTATCGCTTTAACAAGTGGAAAAATGCAAGCTGATACTGGGACGAAGATGATCCATGTGGGGGAAAAAACAACTTCTACAATAGTCTCTAAGGGAATTTCTTCAGAGGATTCGCATAACACCTTTAGGAGTCTTGTTTCTATTTCTGAAGGAGCTGTTGGAAGTCGTAATCACACACAATGTGATTCGATGCTGATTGGCCGGGCGTGTGGAGCTTATACAGATCCTAAAATTTCTGTAGAGAACTCTCGATCGTCTGTTGAACATGAGGCGACAACATCAAAATTGCGAGCAGATCAATTAATGTATTTGCGTAGTAGGGGGTTGAGCGCCGAGGAGGCTGTGAGTTTAGTAGTTCACGGTTTTTGCCGTGAAATTATCGAACAGCTGCCTTTAGAGTTTGCTCGAGAAGCTTCGAAATTATTGTTTGTTAAGTTGGAAAATAGCGTGGGGTAGTTGATGCTACATATACAAAACTTACACGTATGTTGTGAGGATGTTAAAATCCTGGATTATTTAAATTTGCATATTCATCCGGGGGAATTACATATAATTATGGGCCCTAATGGAGCAGGAAAATCTACCTTCGCGAAAGTATTGTCAGGAGATGATAGTTTATCTATCATCTCTGGGGAAATAAGCTTATTGGGTCAGGACCTTTTAGAAAAAGCTCCTGAAGAGCGAGCTCATATGGGATTGTTTATAGGATTCCAACAACCTCCAGAGATTCCTGGGGTGAATAATAAGCTTTTTCTAAAAGATGCTTACAATGCTTGTAGGCGTTCTCGGCAAGAAGAAGAGATGGCAGAAGCTGAATTCGATATGTTATTGTCTTCTGTATCGGAGACTTATGAATTCGCGTCCTTCGAGCATTTCTTACAACGAAATATCAACGAAGGGTTTTCCGGAGGAGAGAGAAAGAAAAACGAAATTTGGCAAATGCTGGTTTTAGAACCGGAAATGATACTATTAGACGAGCCTGATTCAGGGTTGGACGTTGACGCTTTAAGATTCATATGTAAAACCATTGAGAAATATCGCGAACTCCATCCTAAAAGTGCCATCTGCATAGTTACGCATAACCCTAAGTTAGGCACTCTTCTTGAGCCTGACCACGTACATATTCTTTTAGAAGGTAAGATAGCCTGTTCAGGAGGGGTTTCTTTAATGCGGGAGTTAGAAGAAAAGAGTTATCACGAAGTCTTGGCACGCTCTTCCTGGGGGTAAACATGTTGGGTTTTTTAGAGCATACCTTTCCTATAGTTAAGGACTCTCCTATTCATCAAGCAGCACAAGCATACTATGAGAAATACTCTCAATTAGAGTCTTTCAAAGCGATTTTTC
This sequence comes from Chlamydia psittaci 6BC, assembly GCF_000204255.1. NCBI lineage: Bacteria > Pseudomonadati > Chlamydiota > Chlamydiia > Chlamydiales > Chlamydiaceae > Chlamydia > Chlamydia psittaci. The sequence continues at coordinate 66,922 of NC_017287.1, forward strand.
GTAGTTACCCATGGTTTAAGAATTTGGCACAGTCCCCTGAGGACTATCATATTGCTAATGGAGGGTCAGAAACAGCAAAACAACACTGGTTACACCATCAGAACTCTTTGTCTTGTGAATGCGTTTTAATTAACGGCAAATATGAGTCATCACTTTCTCAACTTCCTGAGGGAGTATTATCGATGACATTAAAAGAAGCGCGGTCTGTTTTTTCCACATTTATTAAAAAATACACCTTGGATACGCATCCTCTAGCATTTCTTAATTCTGTATGTGCTCAAGAAGAAGGCGTGGTGATTTATGTCCCTGAAGAATTTCAGGTGAGTGAGCCGATATGCATACGTCATATATGTTCTCCGACTTCTAGGAGTGATAAGGTGATCTACTCTCCGAGGATTATTGTGATTGTAGGAAAACATTCTAGCTGTCGCGTATTTGTATCTCATCATACTGAGAGAGAAAGCGGTGTTGCTGAAAGTTTTGCTATTGTCAATGGTCTGACGGAGGTATTTGTATCTGAAGGCGCGGAACTATCTTTAATGATGCAGCCTAAGTACATTAATGAAGAGAGGATAAGTTGGGCGCATATTGTGACTATCGAGGAGCAAGGAGCGTGTTCTATACATCAACATCTGCAAGAACATGTGGATGGTTATGGATGGTTTGACAATACCTTTTCAATGATAGGAAATCGCGCTCATGGGGAATCTTTAGTTTCTACCCTATCTCCAAAAAAGACTTGGGTAAGAAATATGATGTATCATGATGCTGAGGGGACAACATCAAGACAGAATATCAAATCGATATTGTCTTCTGGTCATTTTCTTTTTGAGGGGGGTATTCATATCACAAGCCAAGGAGTGTTTTCCGATGCTTATCAAAAACACGACACTCTATTGCTTAGTGACGATGCTTGTGTGACAACCTTTCCAAGATTAGAAATTCTTACGGATGATGTCAAAGCTTCTCACGGAGCTGCTGTAGGGCCATTAGATCCTCAACAGATATTTTATATGCAATCGCGAGGAATGACGCGAGAGGAAGCGCAAAAAAAACTAGTTCAAGGATTTTTATCTATAGAACCTGGTCAAGAGGCTTTCCCTAAACTATCCGAGCAACTGCAATCTCAAGAAATTACTAAGGAGTATTCTATAGATGGTGTGTAGGATAAAAGAAGACTTTCCTATTTTTTATAATAAAAAGCTTCAAGGGGAGTCCTACATTTATCTTGACTCTGCTGCTACTACGCATAAACCTAAGAAAGTAATAGACGCAATTACAGATTTTTACAGTACTACCTATGCTACCGTAAATCGTAATGTCTATACTTCTTCGAAGGCTACGACGGAAAATTATAACGCTGTGCGTGGGAAAGTGTGCGAATGGATACAAGCTGCATATGATGAAGAGATCATTTTTACTCGGGGAACTACAGCAGCATTGAATCTATTAGCCATATCTGCAAATGACGCTTTCATTCCTGAAGGTGGTGTGGTGTTGGTTTCTGAAGTAGAGCATCATGCGAATGTATTGTCATGGGAATTGGCCTGTCGTAGGCGTGGATCTTGTGTTAAAAAGGTTGCTGTTGACAATTCAGGTTATATAGATTTAGAGCACTTAGAAGCCTTGCTTAAAGCGGGAGCTGTTTTTGTAAGCATAGCCCACGTGAATAACGTTACGGGGTGTATCCAACCTCTAAAGGAAATAGCCAGTCTCGCTCATAAATACGGTGCGTATGTAGCTGTGGACGGAGCCCAGGGAGTCGCTCATGCCTCTGTAGATGTTGTTGATTGGGATGTAGATTTCTATGCTTTTTCAGGGCATAAAATGTATGCGCCTACAGGTGTAGGGGTATTGTATGGGAAGAAGGAATTGTTAGAAAAGCTTCCTCCTGTAGAAGGTGGAGGCGATATGGTCTCCATTTATGATAGTGAGCATCCAGAATATCTTCCTGCACCGTTAAAATTTGAGGCAGGAACACCGCCTATCGCTTCTATTTTAGGATTAGGAGCAGCTATAGATTACTTACAATCTTTACCAGACTCCGCATATCAGAAAGAAAAAGAGTTGACGCAGTATCTGTACAACGAATTGATGACAATTTCGGGTATGCAGATATTAGGTCCAGAGGTAGATCACACTCGTGGAGCTTTGATAAGTTTCAAGGTGGAAGGTGCGCATCCTTTCGATATAGGTTGCTTATTGGATCTTCAAGGGATAGCCGTCCGTACAGGGCATCAATGTGCACAACCTGCTATGACCCGATGGAATTTGGGTCATGTTCTTAGAGTGTCCCTGGGATTATATAATGATAAGGAAGATATGGATACTTTCTTGTCGGCTTTACGTTCTATTTTGAATAAGGTGCGCGTATAGTTCTTATTGAGAGGAGCTTCCTTGAAATGCGATGGGTTCTTTAGCATAAGGGTACCAACGTAAGCGCATTTGTTGACATCTATCTATTAGCCAGTTTTTGACATAGTGTGGGTTATGGATAGGTCTAGGCAATGTGTACGCAGCTCGCGTCATATCTAGACGATAAATCCTGTGGTTCTTGTTTTTCATATTTATGATATCACCTAAAACAAAAGAAAAAGGATAGTACTTCCTTACTGTTTGTTCGCATATGTGATCATATTTGCCAAAAGGGTAGAAAAACCCTACAGGGTTTTGCCCCAAGGCTTTTTCTATAGAATATTTTGATAGAAAGATTTCTGTAGCAAGATAGGGCGGTGTATTTTGTAAATTTCGAATAGCGAATCCTGATGAAGCTAGTCGTATCAAAGGAGAATCAGCGAGTGCCTGTAACTCCTGTTGTGAGCAAAATGGTTGATGTTTTGCAAATACTTCGTCTTGGAAGGCCAAGGTTGCACTAGGGGCTAAACGATAGGAAAGAGGAAGAGTTTGAGCAGAATTTTCAGCAACATATCTCCAAGCAATGCCAACAACAGCTGGAATATGATGAGTCTGTAGGAAAGGGAAGATATGAGCATAGAAATCTACAGAGGCGTAATCAAAAGTTATCATAAGGGATAACTTTTTGATTGGTTCTCCGGGGAGCACCAAGGGATAAGACTGTTTAAGAAGTAATAAATACCGGAGTAGTTTTTCTAATAAGTGTGGTTGTTTAGAAAAGAAAACCTGGCGGAAAGCTAAAACAATCAGCATACATCTGCCTTAAGATGCCGGTTTGTTATCCTCAGAGGGATAGATAACTAAGGATCCAGAGAGAACTTTCGGGGGATGTTGAGGGGAAGGTTCTGTTATAGTTTGTGTAGCAGTCGTCGATTCCGTTGTAGCATTAGAAAGTTCTTGAGTGTCTACAGAAGAAGGCATACGAATCCTTGGTATAAATAGGCAGTTAGTGTTTTTTGCCAAAACGTTTAGTTAATGTCCACTCTCCATCTTTATAGAATTGTTCGAATTCTTTGAACAACGGCAGTGCTTTGAGTTCTTCGAAATCTATGGAGGTGTCTTGATTTAAGATTTCTTTGATTTCTATAATTCTTAATAGAGTAAGGAAGCGTAACGTCGGATAATCTTCGGAAGATGCAGCGAATTGAAGAAGCTGAGAAGATTTTTCTAAAGCTGTTTGATAGTCTTCAGCAGCTTGAGCATCTGCAATTTCTTTGAGTAGTACCTGAGCGGGTGAAGGCATGCGAAAATGCGATCCGCTTCCAAAGGCAAGCCCTGCATAATATGCGCCGCGTAAAGGTTCATTGTGGATATAAAAACATGAAGATAGAAAACCAGCGTAAGGTTTTGCAGAGTCTCCACCCATACGGTAAGCATGTTCTAACATCGGCAGAGCAGTTTTAGGAGGTATGAACCCTTGAAAAACGGCAGATTCCGCGGTTTTGGTGAGAAGAAGAATACTTTCGTGTTTTTCGCGATCATTTTTTTGAAGATTATACACGATCTTTCCCGTGAGAAATATGGATAGGATAATTAGGAATGTGAGGGTAAACGAATAGGAATAAACCCTTTTCCATACTAAGGATAGTAAATTCTTCATGATTTTAGGGTGTAAAGCGCTTGATATCCTTAGTGTATCTGGAAAAATTTTTTTCGTAAACTCCTTGATTTAAGATGCTCTAACAGTGGAAAACACTAAAAAAAGCACTTCACTTCTACAAGCTCTTTTGATAGAAAAACTTCTGTGATACTATTTTTACTTAAAATACGTTGGGATAAATAGCATCTCTATGCCACTGAAAATGTTTCAGAGATAATAGGAAAATAGCGAAGGTAATTTGTGAGCGGAGTTATCAATACAGATACAATAATAGAAGTGGCTATCGACAACATTCGGGTAAGTCCTTTTCAACCTCGTCGAGTGTTTTCCGAATCTGAACTTCAGGAATTAGTTGCATCGTTAAAATCCGTAGGTTTAATTCACCCTCCTGTTGTGCGTGAAATTCGTAGTGGGGATAGAGTTTTATATTATGAATTAATCGCAGGAGAGCGCCGCTGGAGGGCTTTACAACTTGCTGGATACACTGCGATACCTGTTGTTCTCAAACAAGTGGTTGCAGACGATATAGCTGCAGAAGCTACTCTTATCGAAAATATCCAACGTGTCAATCTCAGCCCTATGGAAATGGCAGAGGCTTTCAAAAAGCTCATCAATGTTTTTGGATTAACTCAAGATAAGGTGGCTTTAAGAGTAGGGAAAAAACGCTCCACAGTAGCAAATTACCTACGTCTTTTTTCTCTATCTGAGTCTATTCAAAAAAGCCTTTACCTTGGAGAGATAACTTTAGGCCATGCTAAAGTCATTCTTACCCTTGAAGACCCTAATCTGCGAGAAATTCTTGCTGAAAAGATCATCTCACAACGTCTTGCTGTCCGAGAAGCTGAACAAGAAGCAAAGAAGCTGTTGTCTGGAGAAGTGGTAACAACACGCGCTTCTAAAGAGCAAGTAAAGGCGTGTGCTACATCTTCACACTATCATGAAATGCAAGAACGTCTTAGCCAGTCTTTGGGTTATAAAGTCACAGTCAAATCTCAAGGTTCTCATTATAGTGTGTCACTGCATGTTCAAGATGAAGAACAACTCAAACAGTTAGAAGAATTGCTGTTGAAGAAATCGTAGGAAAAAGAGCCTCAGGTCTTTTTTAGCTATCTTTTAAAGAATACAGAGATATGTATGTTTATCCCCTTCTGTTTGTTCTGGGATAGGTCCTTGAAGGCAGGTTTTTTGTCGTTTAGGACAGCGATTATAGAAGACACATCCTGTCGGTGAGGGATTCTCCGATGAATTTTTTTGAAAAGATTTTAGTTTATGCTCAATGCTGCGATTTTCCGGTAAGTCAGGTAACTGCGAATTCAGCAGCATTTGGGTATAAGGATGTTTAGGGTTTAAGAAAATATCTTCCGTCGCTCCTGATTCAACAATTTTTCCTTTATACATGATGATCACTTCTGAGCAAAAAGATCGTACAACAGCTAAATCATGGGAAATAAACAGGTAGCTCATCTGGAGTTCTTTTTGTAATTTAGCGAGCATATTCAAAATCTGCGCTTGCATGGATAGATCTAAAGCAGAAACTACCTCATCACATATGATAAGCTTAGGAGCTCCTAGCAATGCTCGGGCTATAGATACGCGCTGTTGCTGACCTCCTGAGAGCTGATGCGGATAATAATAAAAATAATCAGCAGATAATCCTACACGTTCTAAAGTTTCTCCAATTACAGAATGGAGTTTATCTTTTGTAATGATCCGATGATGGATAAGGGCGTGACCTAAGCTGTCGAAAATCGTTTTTCTAGGATTTAAAGAGGCTTTGGGATTTTGGAAAACCATACGCACGTGAGAGCGTAGTTTTTTTAAGTCATGTCGAGAATGGAGATTAATTGGAGTATTGTCGAAAGATAAATAACCCGATGTTAACGATAGCAGCCCAGATAGGGCTAGGGCTAATGTGGTTTTCCCTGATCCTGATTCCCCAATTAGTCCTACAATCTTTCCCGAAGGTATAGAAAAAGAAACATTATCAATAGCACGCGTGGCTATGGTTTTTTTTCGAAACCAGCTGGTCCGCTTATAGTAATATTTTTTTAGTTGATTCGCTTGTACTAAGGGGTCATTCATATAACCAGCACCTTACTTTATGTCCTTTTGTCACGTGCTGAGCTTCTGGAGATTCTACTTTACATTTTCCAAAAGCTTTTGAGCATCTGGGGTAGTAGCAGCATCCGGAAGGCAGGGCACTGTAGTGGGGAGGTTGCCCAGGAATTGTCGTAAATGTTTCACTTTGCAATGAAGGACGAGAAGCAAGTAAATCTTGAGTATAAGGATGACAAGGATTATGAAAAATATCCTTTACTGGAGCACACTCGGCTAGTCTGCCTGCATAGAGAACAAGTACGTTATCCGCAGTTTCAGCAACGACGCCCATATTGTGGGTAATGATAAGCAAGGCCATTCCTAGTTTTTCTTGTAAGCCTTTGAGTAATTGTAAGATCTGGTATTGAACAGAAACATCAAGAGCTGTTGTTGGCTCATCGGCAATGAGAATTTCCGGAGAGGTAAGTAAAGCCATAGCAATAGAAACTCTTTGAAGCATCCCTCCGGAGAGCTGATGCGGATAGAGCTTTAAACAGAGTTCGGGATTATGAAATCCTGTATCTGTAAGAGCTTGAATAATTTTATTTTTTCCCTCTTTAGTAGGTAGGTGTAAGTGTGTGCGGATCAGCTCTTGGAATTGTTGTTCTATTGTAAAAACAGGGTTTAATGAAGAGTGAGGATTTTGAAAAATCATAGAAATCTTTGTTCCAAAGATAGAACGTAAGATACCTCGAGGGGCTTTTAATAGGTCCTTCCCATGGAACAATATTTCCCCTGATGTAGAAAATAGCGGGGAGGGTAATAACTGCATAAGCGCTTGAGCTGTTACCGATTTCCCTGAACCGGATTCCCCAATAATCGCTAACGTCTTCCCTTTATGCAGATCAAAAGACAATGACTCAACAATAGGGTAATGTTCCCGACGTTTATGCAGACTTACCGATAGATCCTTAACTTGTAAGATAGGTGGATGAGTCATAAGTCATTTACAAGATCATTAAAGCTCGTTATTATTACTAAAAAGGTATTCTTATGCAAACCCTTGCTCGTCTGTTTGGACAGTCTCCTTTTGCCCCATTGCAGGCACATTTAGAAGTTGTAGCATTTTGCGTTCAGCAAATGGTGCCGATCTTCACAGCTTTGCGTGACGGGGATTACAAACAGGTACAAACAATAGCTAAAAGTATTTCTGATAAGGAATATCAAGCAGATTGTATAAAAAATGATATGCGGAATCACCTTCCTGTAGGCTTATTTATGCCTATATCTCGGGCAGGGTTACTGGAAATTATTTCTATACAAGATAGCATAGCTGATGTTTCTGAGGATGTCGCTATTTTGCTTACGGTCAGAAAGCTCCGTTTTTATCCGGAGTTTGAGAAGATCTTTTTTCAGTTCTTACATAAAAGTGTCGAGACTTTTGACCTTACTATGACGGTCATACAAGAATTCAATAAATTACTAGAAAGCTCTTTCGGAGGACGTAAAGCTGATAAGGCTCGTTTCCTAGTAAGTCGTGTGGCGAAAGCAGAACACGAGTGTGATGTCATTCAACGAGAGATCATGCAAATATTCTTTTCCGATGAATTTACCATTTCTGAAAAAGAGTTTTATTTATGGCTGCAGGTAATTAAACGTGCAGCGGGCATATCCGATAGTGCGGAGAAGCTTGCTCATCGAGTTAACATGACGCTGGAAGAAAAGTAATATTTCATGCTTGCCTTACTCATTTTTGTTCTCTTATGTGGTTTCTACACCTCTTGGAATATAGGAGCTAACGATGTTGCTAATGCTGTTGGCCCCAGTGTAGGATCCGGAGTATTAACACTACGACAAGCTGTAGTCATTGCCGCTATTTTTGAATTTTTAGGAGCGTTATTCCTAGGAGATCGTGTAGCAGGAACCATAGAAAGTCATATTGTTTCTGTTTCAGATCCTTTAATAGCTTCTGGGGAGTACGTTTATGGGATGACAGGAGCCTTGTTAGCTACAGGAGTTTGGCTACAATTGGCCTCCTATTTTGGATGGCCGGTCTCTACAACCCATTCTATAGTTGGAGCGGTGATAGGTTTTGGTCTCGTCCTTGGAAAAGGAACAGTGATTTACTGGGGATCTATAGGGGCGATTTTAGTTAGTTGGGTAATCTCTCCATTAATGGGGGGATGCATTGCCTATACAATCTTCTCTTTTATACGTAGGAATATTCTTTATAAGAATGACCCCGTAGGAGCAATGATTCGCATAGCTCCTTTTCTTGCTGCTTTTGTCTTCGTCGTTTTAGGGATTATTATTGTTTGCGGAGGGGTAGTCACCCGGTTGATTCCTTTACCCTGGGCTTTGGCATTAGTGTTCTTAGTCGGGAGTATTGCTTATACAATTATGTTTAAATATGTGCATACGCCACACTGTTCTTTTATTTCTGCTTCGCCTAAATCAGGGAGTTTACTTTGTCGTTTAAAAACATGCGGAGGAAACTACGGTAGAAAGTATCTCATCGTAGAAAGAATCTTTGCTTACTTACAAATTATTATCGCATGTTTTATGGCTTTTGCTCACGGATCTAATGACGTTGCTAATGCCATAGCTCCGGTTGCTGGAGTTTTACGACAGGTATATCCTCAAGTATATTCTTCCTATACGTTAATCGGTCTTATGGCGTTTGGTGGTGTGGGATTGATCATAGGGTTATCTATTTGGGGATGGCGAGTAATTGAAACCGTAGGATGTAAGATTACAGAACTCACACCTTCAAGAGGGTTTTCTGTAGGTTTAAGTTCTGCTGTGACCATTGCTTTAGCTTCAGCTATAGGTTTACCCATATCAACAACACATGTAGTTGTCGGAGCTGTCTTAGGTATAGGCTTAGCTCGGGGTATCCATGCGATTAATTTAAATATTATTAAAGACATTATCATGTCGTGGTTTATCACTCTTCCAGCAGGAGCAGTTCTCTCTATTCTATTTTTCTTTGCTTTAAGAGCGCTCTTCCAGTAAAAATAGGGAAATCATCTTAGATAGTTTCTCAAGGTATATGGATAGATTGACAGTCAGGGACCTCTCCCCAGAAGAAAAAAAGGTTTTAGTTCGTGTAGATTTTAATGTTCCTATAAAAGATGGGAAGATTCTTGATGATATCCGCATTCGTAGTGCGATGCCGACAATTAATTATCTATTGCAAAAGCGCGCTGCTGTAATTTTAATGAGTCATCTGGGTCGCCCTCAAGGAAATGGTTTCGAAGAAAAATATTCTCTCCAGCCTGTTGTTGAAGTTTTAGAAGGTTACCTAGGCCATCATGTGCCTTTAGCTCCCGATTGCGTAGGAGAAGTTGCCCGTCAGGCAGTAGCACAAATCTCTCCAGGACGCGTGTTGTTATTAGAGAATCTTCGTTTCCATCCAGGAGAAGAACATCCTGAAGACTATCCTGCTTTTGCTGCAGAACTTTCCTCCTATGGAGATTTTTATGTGAATGATGCTTTTGGAACTTCACACAGAAAACATGCCTCTGTGTACACGGTTCCCCAAGCTTTTCCAGGGCGATCGGCGGCAGGTCTTCTTATGGAAAAAGAACTCGAGTTTTTAGGACAGCACCTATTAATTTCTCCTAAGCGTCCCTTTACTGCGATTCTGGGTGGTTCTAAAGTATCTTCAAAAATCGGCGTCATAGAAGCCCTACTCTCTCAAGTGGATAACCTACTTTTAGCAGGAGGCATGGGTTTTACTTTTCTAAAAGCATTAGGAAAATCTGTGGGGAATTCTTTAGTTGAAGAATCTGGCATAGAACTCGCGCGTCGTGTTCTGAAAATTGCAGAGCAGCGTAATGTGCGTATCGTTCTTCCTATAGATGTGAAGGTTGCCAAGGCCTGTGCTCCCGCAGTTTCTTGGAATGAAGTCTCTATAGATCAGGGGATCCCTAAAGATCTTGAAGGCCTGGACATAGGAACAAAAACTATTCAAGAATTTTGTAAAATCATTGATGCCTCATCAACCGTATTTTGGAATGGCCCTGTGGGTGTTTATGAAGTTCCTCCTTTTGATCAGGGGTCCATGGCTATTGCTAATTGTTTAGCACGACATCCTTCTGCAATTACAGTAGTGGGGGGTGGGGATGCTGCTGCTGTTGTTGCTTTGGCTGGATGCACAGCACAAGTCTCACATGTATCTACAGGTGGTGGTGCTTCTCTAGAATTCCTAGAGAAAGGCTTTTTACCAGGAACCGAAGTTCTGTCTCCATCACAAGATTAAACTTTTGCAAGCTCTTGTTTTTAAGACGCTTCAATACGGTTTCTTTTTAATAGCATAAAGCTGAATCCAGCTTTATGCTTAAATCTTCATCAGCTATTTCTCGCTGAATTTCTCTGTTACTATTTGTAAAAATGAGATTCTTTACAAAAACAGATCTTTATGTTTCTTCATATAATTTAGAATAGTATTTCACTTTATTATTAAAGTGAAACTATTGCCTAACTCATTGATTAGTAAGAGTTAGGCGACGTTTCATCTCAACTTCAATCTCCAGCCTATCTTGCATCGATCAAAGTCTTAAGATGCACGTTTACAAAGTTTTAGCGTTTATTTCCTAATTAATTCTTAATTTTATTTATTGTTAATTAATTATGTTGATTTTTGTTTCTTTTTAAATAAAAGCATGCGTATTAATTAAATTTAATTTTAAAATTATAATTATAAATAGTGAAACTATTATGGAGAAAAGCTATGGGAATTAATCCAAGCGGTCACAGTCGTAATAATAATAATGATCTATGGATTTCCGGAGCCCATAATCAGCACGAAGATGTTCAAGATGCTGGGAACAGCTCATCCGGAGTAGTAGGATCCCATAACATTTCTACCCAAAATAATACCCGTGAAAGCTCTGGCTTCTTATCAAGAGTGACCTCTGCCGTCAGGAATTTCTTCTCCAGTATATTTGGTAGTTCTTCCTCAAGAGCAAATTCCCGAGCATCTACTCCTACACCACCCGAAGTGAGTAGTCGCCGATCTTCTGTATCTTCTTTTGCCTCATCTATGGATATCAGTGACAGCGAAGCTGAGACAATGAGTTTCTCATCTTTTGGTCTTGGTGAGTCTAAAGAAAAGAGCACTAGCTCGAGTTCTTTGGATAGCGCAAGATCGACAGAGGGTGCCGCTAGAGGATTACAAAAGAAAGGTTATAAGCAAGGAATTAAAGTAGATATTCCTAAGGTGCCAGATCGAGCTTCAGGGCCAAAGCGTCCAAATACCCCACCTCCACCTCCACCAACTTCTTCATCTGTAAGAACAACACCAAGAGGGGTTAATCTGGCGTCCTCAGTCACTACATCAAGCGCATCTCAAGCTGCTTCAGAAAGTAGTGCACGGCCTCTCAAACGTAAAGCTCCTCAACCTCCAGCAGGAGGACCACCAAAAGCGAAATTACAGCGTCAGGATAGTTCGGCTTCTATTTCTAGCTCAGGTTCTAGTGACTCAGTCACGAGTAGGAGCTCGGAAGAAGTTTCTGCTGGAATAGCAGATAAATTAAAAGCTGAGTTAGAAGCACACCACAAGACAAAACAAGAACAATTGACAAGGTTATCTGACCAGATTAGAGAACGCTGGACAAATCACGAAAACGAAGAGCCAGTAGCGTATAAACTTGCGTGTTTACAGACAGTAACATCTCGGTTGGGTCAGGCACGCCTAGAAGCGCAACAAGAAATGAGTGTCTTGCGACCTGGAATTCATGAATTCCCACTAAAGACGGCTATTTCGTTATCTCGATCTATATGGGACCTGGGAGAGAAAGAACAAAGACAAGATGGAGAATCTGTACTTCTTCCGTTGTTGGTGCGTATGGGTTTAGAAGGGCCTAAGTTAGGTCATAACGAAGATTTTGTTAATTATGTTGATCAGCTTATAGATGAATACGGAGATTTAGACGAAAATTACGACTGGAAAGACTCTTTGCAATCTCTAGCTCGTGATTTAAATTCTCTAAAAGAGGTTAACCCTAACGGTATGAAAAAGTTTTGGTCTTCGTTTGCTGGTAAGGGAGAAATTACTGTAAGAATGCTAGCGAATAGATATGCCTCTGCTAATGTTGGGAAATATGATCCTAGTTCAGTTCAAGTAGAGAGACGTTGGAATGCAGGAGCTTTAGATTTAATGAAATTTTTAAGCTCAGAAGCTTATGTAAAAACCACTTCGATCTTAGCTTATGATGCTTTCACTGTATCAGAGGGTTAAGTAAGGATTAGCTATGGGAGCACCAGTTTCAGGTGGTGGGGGCGTAGAACCTCCTTGGAAAGACCTATTTACAGATAAGGAATTTTCAGTAGAAGGTGAGGGAGAGGATCTTGATTTAGAAGAGCGTATCTCCGACCACGTAGGTTCTATATTAGACGAACAGCATGCTGAACATGGTATTCCCGAAACTAATGCTTCCGAAGGGATGAATAGTGACTTGCAAGGCAGGGTACAATCAGAGACTCAAGAAGGATTTTTTAGAAATATACTATCTAGAATTCGTCAAGCAGTTCACAGGCTATGGTATACTAAATTAGGAACACCGCGTTTTTCAAAAAGTCGATCTTTTTCTAAAAGTTACTTGGCGCTGTTTAATGAAACAGAGTTGCCGGAAGAAGCTATCAAAGAAGCTAAAGCTGCCCCAGAAACTACAGCGGGGTGTTGTACGTCCATAAGACAATTTTTCTTAAAAATTTTTGAGAAAATGTGCTTCAGTATCTGCAGAAAAAAAGCAGAATCTTCCATTGATTTTTGTGGTATAGATCTTGAAGGGCCTGAAGTAACTGTGGCGTTGGCCTTGATGTTGCGTATGGCTTGTAAATGGTCTGCAGAAAAAGAAATCTTCTATAAAATAGGAAATCATGAATATAGTTCCTTAACAGCATTGGGAACAGCTCCTATGGCAAGCACTGTAGAAGCTGGGGTGATCTTGTCGTCTTTTTACGATATTATGAACGGCGAGCAGGTGCTAGACCCCTTAGCTACAGTTCGAGGAATCACAAAACTCTCCACTCTACCCTACAATGAGAAAGTAAGGTGTAAAGATGCTGTAGAAACATTGGCACAAGCTGATGCTGATTCCGATTACACACTTGTTTTAGATTTAGCCTCTCGTCTCGATGTACTCGCAAGTAAGGGATATGAAGAAACAGTTATCGTCAGACAAATTCTTTCTTCTTTGCGTTACACTCATACCACGTTAATGGCAGAATATCTCGACTTATGGACGAGTGATATCGAACACACGGATCTTGGAATTCCTACCATCAATTATGAGTTGGTAAGCAATATTGTTGAAGCTAACCTACCTGCTTTAGAAGAGGATTACCGAAGTAATCCTCGAGAATATGAGCAAAAACTTAACGACATGATACGAAATTTTTTCTTTTCCTATCAAACAAAGTAAGAGAAGATAAATAAATTCTATTGGAATTCATACTAGAAAATCTTTAGGCATAGACTAACAGCTCTAGGGATCTATTTTCCTCGAACAAAAATAATGCAATAATATTTCCTCTAGAGAATAAGCAAGAAAAACGTTAGGGCTTTGTTCTCCTATGATGTTAGATTTGCGATTTTCTACAGACTATTATTTGCGTGTTATCGAACTCGCTATTCGTGATGAGTCTCGGATTCTTGTTTATAATAAAAAACAACGTCTTTTAGAAACTTGGCCTATAAACACCGCTCTTTCTTCGGATCAGGATGCGATGAAAGAGACCATCCAAAAAGTTATTCAAGAGCTTTTTTCCCGCTCATTAATTTCGTACGCTCTGTCAGGAAGACTTCTTTCTATTATCGATATGCGCCTACGTCAGGAACTGCCTTACACTCGTATTCTCTATAAGATATTTCGCAAAGATACTTTTGAAAGAAAGACGAGCATCGTCAAAAAGCTCCTAAAGTTAAAGAATATCATTTTCCTAGAACGCCAACGTCCTTTAAATAAAGTTTCCAATGTAGCAAGCGCCGTATTTGCAAAAGAGAAAACGAATTTTTCTTCCTGGGAAGATTTTACCCATGATGTGGAAGTCCGTTCCGAGAGCGCTGATGTACGCTTGTCTGTAAAAGAGATCATGACTGCAGAGTCTTCTTCTCAAGTGATTATGGAAGCTTTAATGACATTTTTAGAGAGCCAGGCAACTTATCTTCCCTTAAGCTTAGAACTGCTAGATCAATTCGTTGCTGAGAAAGCTGCTCCCTTGCAGACTTTGTCAGAAAGAAGCTTTAAGTTATTGTCAGAACTCAAAAATCTCTACGCACTAAGTCGAGAAGATTTCCAAGCAGTCATCGGGGGAGTCATCACAAACTCTCTTTCTGATATGTTGACTAACTCATTGGTAGGTTCTCTATTATTCACTCCACAAGGGAAAGCTATGGTGAATACCTGGCAAGAGGTCGCAGAATTTTCCCCGAAGGAAGCAAACGCTGCTCAAGGATTCCTTGCAGAAATTCTTCGGCGTATCGTATCAGAAGATCTAAAAACTGCAGCTACAGTTGTCAATGAAGCGACTCCAGAGCAAATCGGAAGAATGTATAGCATTCGTGACTGTAGCCCTGGACTATGGTTGAAAATGATGCAGATGCTGCTTATGCGCTGGCTTTTAGATTTCGATGAAAAGGTCTATTCTTTATTGAAAAAAAGTATTAACTATTACACACCAGAACCAACGCTTTGGCAGCAAATCTTGTGTATATTTAAAAAATTCTAATATTTTTTATGCTGTTGTGGGGAGTGTTCTCGACTCTGGAGATGAGAGCGCTCTAGTTATTTTTTCTTTTACAGTTTTTTCAAAGGAAAATAACGCACAACAATGTATACTTTCCTCCATGGTTCCTTTTCGTCTACATCATTTATACACACTACTCAATGAGCTGTATACCACACCTATTGGTGAGGTTAATCGTGTAGCTCTATATTTTAAACAACACCGTTCTTTAGGCTCTAAAGATCGTCAGTGGATCAGTGCTCGTGTGTTCGCTATTCTTCGTCATCGGCGGCTGTTAGAAGCTCTGATTCAACGAGATAATCAGGAGATAACTCCAGAAACTTTAGTGGCTAAAGTAGAAGAAGGAGCTTTAGATGATATTGAGAAATATCACGACCTCCCTTGGCCGGTAA
The DNA here is from genome assembly GCF_000204255.1 of Chlamydia psittaci 6BC. Lineage (NCBI taxonomy): Bacteria > Pseudomonadati > Chlamydiota > Chlamydiia > Chlamydiales > Chlamydiaceae > Chlamydia > Chlamydia psittaci. The sequence continues at coordinate 82,120 of NC_017287.1, forward strand.
AGTATTCTGTCTCTGATGATCTTGCTACATGTTTGACAGAAGATTACGGCCAAGAACGCGCTAAGGAACTCGCGGAGATTTTTCTTAAGGAAGCTCCCTGTACTATTCGTGTGAACACACGAAGAACCTCAGTGGAAGATCTACAAAAGTGTTTAGAATATCCTAGTGAGCTGGGATCCGTACCCGGGGCACTGCGTTTTGCTAAGCGTTATCCCTTGCAGCATAGCGCAGCATTTCATCGTGGTTTATTTGAAGTCCAAGATGAATCTTCACAAAAAATTACTCTAGATATTCCGATAAGCAAAAAGGATCGTATTTTAGATTTTTGTGCCGGAGCTGGTGGGAAAAGTCTGATTTTTGCTGAGAGGGCGCATCATGTTGTTTTACACGATAGCCGAAAGGATATTTTGGAAGAGGCAAAACAGCGTTTACGTAGAGCAGGATTTAGAAATTTCTCTATAGGCGAGCAACATCTCAGAAAAAATAGCTTTTCTATTGTAGTTGTTGATGCTCCTTGTACAGGAACGGGGGTATACCGTCGTCATCCGGAAAAGAAAAGCCAGTTTTCTAGGAAACTACTCACGACATTCTCATGTGTGCAAAGAAAGATCCTTAGAGACGCTGTCCGTTACGTCAAACCCGGAGGTAAGCTTGTCTATATTACCTGTTCTCTCTTGTCCGAAGAAAATGAAAAGCAAGTCGCTTTTATGAACTCTTTGGGGTGGGAAGAAGCACATCGTATGCACACCACTCTTTCACCAGAAAGCGGAGACGGCTTTTTCTCGGCTCACTTTGTTCGTAAGCGCAGCCAAGTTTCTGTATAGAGTTGCGTGCTTATCTCTTATTCCATGTTCATGGTGAGTACCATAACTCTATGTTTGATAATGACTAACAATAAGTTATGACATTCTCCCGATGCCTCTGGAAATTTGTCAAATTGCAACAAAATATGCAGAAGATTTAACGGATCATTCCAAATTTCTGGTCGCTTTAATGCAAGAATTACCTGTTTTAGAAAGTGAACATGTTGTTCTTCTCTCACTACTTTTGGATCTTTCCAAAAGTACCAAGAAGATGATTCTCGATCCTCGTTTCTAGAAATACATAACGTAGTAGATACGGGAACCTTAGAACTTTCCTCCCCAGATCCGACTATAGGCAGAAAGATAAAAGCAAATAAGCCGCAAACGAGGTATTTATACATGGTATTCCTTGTTATTACAATAATCTACCCGAGTAGTTTATGCAAAAATAAGGTTTTTCATAAGCTAAAAGAAAGAGTTGTATTATAGGTAATATCGAGAGGATTTGCGCCGGTGTACTCGAGTTTTCCTATAGTAAAGCAGAACGAGTGTTAGAACAATATACGTTCTATATGAAGTCATTACACGCTTAGTATACAAACGGATTTTCTGTCCAATAGAGGGATGAATGGCATCCGCCGCATATAAAGGTTCAGCACGGACTCTTTCCCCAGAAATATTGCGAAATACCCAATGCCCGAGAAGATCTCCCTTGTGAATAGGGAGTTTTGTTGCATGAGGAACAAAAGAGAGTGTTTTAGGCTCCTCACCCTCAGAAGCATAGAAATCATAATAGACTCCATGAGGTAGAGGAATAGAGATTTTCCCTAAGAGGCCGAGACGTAGGGTATATTTTTCTGTAGGAGGAATGAGGTACCTTCGTAGCGGTTGCTCATTGAAAACGCCTTCGCATAAAGCGATAACATCTTCATAAAGTTCGCTCATAACAGAGTAACCAGCAGCTATAGTGATAATAGATCGACCATGTTTTTTCGCTGCAAAGACGAGGTTTTTCCCTGCATCTTTTGTTGTTCCTGTTTTTCCCCCTAAAGCAGGAGGGTAGTAATAAGTAGATCCGGGAAGGATCAGCTTATTTGTAAGATTGAGAATTCTCTCTTGGCTGAGATTCGTAGGAGCCATTTTGTAGTTGGTCGTTCGGATAACCTGACGGAATAACGGCTCTTTTAATCCCTCGCGCATAATACGTGTTAAATCACCTGCTGTTGTGTAGTGATTGGGGTGATGTAGGCCATGAGGATTATTAAAATGGGTATGGGCGCAACCAATTTCCCTCAAGAAATCATTGAGTTGTTTCATAAACTCTACGACAGATCCTGAGCACGCGATAGCCAGAGCATTAGCCGCATCATTGGCTGAGCAAATCAATAACGCATGGAATAGATCCCAGCCGGATACCTCTTCTTTATTTTGTAGCTGTATTGTTACACCATCAGTCTCTAGCCAATGCGGAGGACTGCGGTATCCTGATTGTTTTTTTGCTTGAGGAGTGATTGAAGCTATGGCGTCCGGCTTTACTATAATAAAGCGATTTAAAACATCTGGGTGCTTTTTCAGGATAAATAGTGCGGTCGCGATTTTGGTCATGCTCGCAGGATAGATTCTTTTATCTATATCCTTAGCATAAAGTACTTTACCTGTTTCTGCATGCACAACCGCCACTGCATTTCCTCGTGTTTCAGGAAATACTATGTGTCCATACAAAGGATGTGTAAACAATCCTACCAGGAAAGGAAGCAAGGCAAATCTAAAAAAAACTCTTATCATCTTAGGGGTTTTGATAGCTTGTTACTTAGATAGGAATCTTCAAGCAAGTCCGAGAAAGCTCTTGACGCCTCTTAAAATAAAGAATTACCATAAATGAGAGGGAAAACGTTATGAGTTTGGATTTTTTAGAGGATTTTTACCGTCGTTCTATTTATAACAAAGAAACGGCGTTTCCTGAGGGCTTTATGGATATAGCCGATGTCCTGTCTCATTCTGCGTCTGAACTTAAAATGGACTCTATTAAAGAGCTTCCTATGAGTAATTTCATCATTGCAGAATCCGCAGATAAACTCACTTTATTTAATGCAGATTTTGCTGTTTGGTTAGTCCCAGAGATAGTTCAAGGAGAACCAGTCACTCGAGGATATATTGCTTTATACCATTCTAAAGGAGACTATACTCCAGAACTGGCATTTCAGGCTTCCGGAGAGTATAACCAATCCACGTTGATTCTCGAAGCACTTCAGATATATCTCCAGGATATCAAAGATACCGAAAGTATGTTACGCTCTTTCCGTTTTAATCAAGATTGACTAATGATTGTGGATTTTCAGATGTACAATATTCGCATCCTCGTGCCTTTCATACTGAAATTCATCCACCGAGTTTTTTGCTAAGAAAATTCCTAACCCACCGAGTTTTCGCTGATCTAAAGGTAAGTGATCTTGAATATCAATAGCTGCAGTTAGAGGATTAAAAGAAGGGCCGTGATCTTTAATGGTGACATGCAAGGCGTCTTTGTCTCCATTGCAACAGATGATTATAGATCCTGGAGTTGGCGCTTCTTGGTATGCATAGGAGATGATATTCACTAGTAACTCTTCACAAGCTAACTCTAATTTTAAAAGCTTTTCTTTTGGGAATGTTTTGAGTTGTTCTGTCCCTTTAACGAAGTCTAGCATATTGTGAAGTTCACTAAGGAGTGCCGGGAAGACTGCTTCTCCATCAGAAGAGGTCATAATATACCTGTTGAACTATAGTCTCAGCTAAATGAGCGTACAGCACACGCCAGGCGCTCTTAATAGCCTCATTATGCATTTCAAATTGACCTAAGGCAAACTGATGAGCATTCACTACGCCTAAATCAGGTTCAAAATCAAAAGAGACTGATTTTTTTGCTATACAGTCATCGACTATGACTTGTCCCGAATGTCTGTCAATAAGTTGTACTTTCGCAGACAAGGATAAGCGCCCCTCGCTAGAAACAATAAAATGTCTGGGGGTTTTATCACCAATTTTATTTGGGGCATACGTAAAACCTGTATTCTCGTCAACCTCATTCAAGAGTTGCACTTTGAGCAGGTAGCGAGCGCAACTTTCTCCATTGCGTACAGGGAGAGAACGCTTCCCTAATTCATACATGAGAGCTGATGTCAATTGCCCTAGAGAGTCCTTATCAATAGGAGAAAGATAAATGCCTTCAGAGAGTATTGAACGTCCTAAATCTGATAAAGTACCTGAAGAACGTAAAATAGAATATCCAGAGCAAGAAGATAGTCCTAAACCGGACAAACAAGAAAACAGCAAAAAAAGTACAATACGCATAGAAAATATCTTAAAACTAAGAAGAATGCTTTGTTATTCTATTTAGTCGTTTATGACACTTAGCTACTAAAGATGACTCAGGATAGTTTTCTATAGCGGTAGCATAATAGATACTTGCTGCATGAGGCTTCTTCTTTTTCTCATAAAATCTTCCTGTAGAGTATAGCCCTGAAGCATAACGCTCACACATAGCGCGTACATTCGCAGCAACAACGCTATTTAAAGGATGATTAGGGTGCTGCTTGCCTATAGCTTCTTCATTAATCTTTGCAAGGTTTAAATATTGCAAGTTATGAGGTTCTTTTTGTGCCTGCATAAGATAAATCTCTGAAAGACGCACAAAAGATTTTGGAGATAAAGGATGAGCAGAAAATTGTAATGTTAGCTTCTTAAATGTCTTAATCGCTTCGGGAAGATCTTTTTTAGTCACAAGAAGGTCCCCTTTAAGATACAAAGCCTGAGCTCCTAGATCTTTATTAGGGAAAGCCGTGAGGATCTCGTCATAAATACGTAAAGCATCCGCGTCGGCATTCGCAAGTTTAGGAAACCCTTCTAAAAGGAATACGTGTTTACGTTTTCCTTGAGCGAAGCTCTTTGCTATAGCATATTTCATTAAAAACAATTCTTCAGAGTAATCAGCGTCAGGAAGTTGTAAATACGCGGAAAAAACTTTTTCAGCTAAATCTGGTTGATCATTTTTAAAGTAACAAACTCCCGTTAAGTATAAAGCTTCAGAATATAACGGATCTTGTGGGAAGTGGTGTGTAATCATGCCAAAGCAAAGAAAGGCTTTGCGATAACGTTGTTGTTCTAAATAGCGCTTTCCTTCGGAAAGATATTCTTGCGGAGAGTACTTAGGTGTAAACTTTTGAGGAGATAATTTGCCAGAAAAAGGCTCAAAAGAAATCGGTCTGGCATAGCAGCCAGAAGATAAAAGTAGTAACAAAACAACAAACTGTAAAACAGATTTCATAAATCCGGCATGAAGCTACGATAACAAAACGTTATCATAGAAAAGAAAAAGAGAATTTGTCAAATCCGTTGTTTTTGTTTTATTTACAAAATATAATTTTTTTGTTTGATAAAACATTTTTTTATTTAGTAAAATAAATAAAAAGGTTTTTTATGAAAAAGTTAGTTTTGTACTTTGGTACTTTTGTTGCATCTCTTTTTTGTGGAGTTTTTTTATGGGACAATGTGCCTTGTGCACATAAAGCCATGCAAGTAACCGCAAATTATAGCATGGATGTTTTTGAAAAAAGCTGCAGGTTTGTCCGCAAGGTGTCTGGATTTGAGAAGTTACGAGTTTTTGAGAGAAAACTTTCTCCAGAGCAAGTCTTGACTTTCTTTCCTGAACATCAAGAGGGTAAGGCTACTGTAGAGTTGATTTTTGTCCCTCATACATTGATGCATGTGCGTTTCTCCCGAGAAGATGTTGTTAAGAAAACCATGGTGAGCCAGGAAGGAGATATCCTTTGGAGTTTAGCGAATGGTGAAATGGTCCTGAATACCGGGACATGGAATTGTTCTAAAGGATTTAGAGAGTGCTTGATGCTAAAAGCTGGCAAGCAAGACGTAAATGTTATGCAAGCTTTGGCAAATCTGGGAGGAGCAGCGTCTAAGGAATCTCTAACTCACGCTTTATCTATGAAAAATATCCGAGCAGATAAAGTCATCCGAGCCTGTCAAAAAAAGAAATTGATTTTCTCTATGGGAAGTCAAATAGGTAGCCATTTCCAACAACTTCAACCAATTAAAGGTTGTACAACAACGATCCAGTCGTCTCCAGTATGGCTAAGAAAACCTCGAGGGTCCTCTATTGTATCCCCACAGTTTTCAGAAGATCGTATCAGTAACCTTGCTGAAATGATTTTCGGAGATAACTTCCTCATATTAGATAAGGTGGTTGTTTATGTGCCTGTATATAAGGTGTCACTGGTTGCTGCAGATAATAGTATCCGTATAGAGTATATTAATGCAGTCACAGGTAAGCCATATCAGGATATTTAAACAGCAATGAATCGAACAGGAAGTTGGGAATTTTCCAAATCTTTTTGAAGACCACTAGTATCTTCAGCGACAAAATAATCAGAGTCCGGAGAGATAGAGGCTACACGTTCATTATTTTTGGTAAAAACTAGAGAGAGTGCGCGAGATCCAGGATATTTGCGAATGATTTGTTTTAACGTACATAAGTGGCTATGGCGTAGTTGCTCAAGATCTAAAGATAGCTTAACTGTGGGCACCTGAGACTTGTGATCAGTAGACTTTGACATGGTTGATGTTTTCCTCTGATTCGCGTCTTTATTAGTTTCTAAATTTAAATACGACATTTTCTGCATTTGACTTTTGATTTTATCAAACATATCGTCGCATTCTTGAATGAGATCTTCATTAATAAGAGACAGGTCTCTCATCCATCGGCAAGATAAGCGTAGAGATTCGCTACGTTTATCAATAGATAAAATAGCGTAAATTAAACGATCTTCTTCTAGAAGCTCTTGCTGCTCAGCATACATTTCTGGCCATATCGGCAGTTCATAAGAATCTACGCCATCGCTAACACGTAATAAAGCAAATTTTCTTTGGCCTTTTGAGGAAATCCGTGTCGTTACCTTATCAATAATAAATATTGTCCGAATTACTGCTCCATGAGGGAGATTGTCAAATTCTCCAGGACTTACCACCGAAAGCCGAGGTAAAATATCTTTAACAGCATCCATGGGGTGCTCAGTAAGGTAGATCCCTAAAAGTTCTTTTTCCTTCTTAAGTATTTCTTTTTTTGATCTACGGACAACATCAGCTGCAGGAGTTAAGGTGATAGGATGTTTTTGATTCATAGTATTTAAAGAAAAGAAGGTCATGACACCAGTAGCTGCCTCTTTCTTTTCTTTAGATATACTATCGTATAGGGATTCTAAAGTTGCTTGAGCGACGTCTCTATCTGGTTCAAAAACATCAAAACATCCCGCATCAATTAAGTTTTCTGTATGTTTTTTAGTAACTTTTTTTAAATCAGAGCGTTGAATAAAATCTTGAATACTTTGATAAGGACCGTGTTTCTCTCTCTCTTCTATAATACTTTCTACAAGGCCCTTCCCTATACCTCGGATGGCCCCCATAGCAAAACGAATGCCCTTATCTGTAGCAACAAAATCAGTTCCGGATTCATTGATATCAGGAGGAAGGATACAGATATCCATGCTATGCGCTTCATGGATCAGTTTCCCTACCTTTTCAATATCGTCAGAATCACTGGTAAGAAGAGCTGCCAACCATTCTCTAGGATAGTTCGCTTTGAGATATGCAGTTGTATAAGTGATTAACCCATAAGCAGCCGCATGAGATTTATTAAATCCATAAGAAGCAAACTTTTCCATTTTATCAAAAATAGTCGTTGCTAGATCAGCATCAATACCATTTTTGCATGCTCGTTCACAAAATCTTGTTCGCTCTTTGAGCATTTGATCGATGTCTTTTTTCCCCATAGCACGACGTAAGACATCACCCTCTCCCAAGGAGTAGCTTGCTAAAGAGCCGGCAATTTGCATAACTTGCTCTTGATAAACCATAATCCCATAGGTTTCTTTGAGAATGCTCTCCATCAAGGGGTGATCATATTCTATGATCTCTTTCCCGTGCTTTCGGTTGATGAATGAGGGAATCATGTCCATAGGACCTGGACGATACAAAGCACCTATCGCTATGATTTCTTCAAAAGAATCAGGACGGAGATTTTTTGCTAATTCCTGCATTCCTTTGGATTCCATTTGGAATATACCCATAGTCTTCCCTTGATGCAAAAGAGCAAATGTCGTTTTGTCATCTAGGGGTAGAGATGCCATCTCTAATAACTTTCCCGTTTTCTTTTCGATTGCACGAATGGCTATGTGGATACTAGTTAGGGTTTTTAATCCTAAGAAGTCTACTTTAAGCATGCCTACACTTTCCACCGGCTTCATGGAAAATTGTGTGGTGATCATGGTAGAGTCTTTAGAAATACAAATGGGTATGTGATTCGTTAGGCGATCTCCACAGATGATCACTCCAGCAGCATGCACTCCTGTATTGCGGATAGATCCTTCTAGACGCATTGCCATGTCGATAACTTGAGCCGCTTCAGCATCGTTGGTATACAATTCGTTTAGGTGAGGGTCTGTTTCTAAGGCTTTTGCTAACGTAGTATTCAGCTCTGGAATATGCTTGGCAATGTGGTTAACCTTAGAAAGGGCAACATCTAAAGTTCTACCCACATCTTTTACAGCCATTTTGGCTTTCATAGTTCCAAAAGTAATGATCTGGGCAACGTTATCTTTCCCATGACGTTCTATTGCATAGTTAATAACGCGTTCACGTCCTGCCATACAGATATCGATATCGATATCAGGATAGGATAACCTTTCTGGGTTAATGAATCTCTCAAAGAATAAGTCAAAACGAATAGGTTCTATTTCTGTGATTCCCAATAGGAATAACATAACAGAGCCTGCTCCAGAACCACGACCAGGACCTACAGGAATACCATTATCTTTTGCCCAATAGATGATGTCCCAAACGATCAGTAGGTAGTCACACATCCCTTTAGGAATGATGATAGACATTTCCATTTCTAAGCGTTCTTTGACTAATTCTAAGGGATCGCGATCAGGGAATTTTTTTGAGATATGAGCAAGCTTTTCTGGAGTGTATTTTGTGGACAAGCCTTTTTCACAAAGTTCTCGAAGAAAAGCTGAAGAAGCTGCGTAACGCTCTTCTTCAGTATAGTTTGGCTTATCTTTTAAAAAATCAGGAACATAAATAGGGTAGTGTTTGCTTGAAAGATTTAATTCTAGGTTGCACTTATCAGCAACTTCTAAAGTATTAGTAATCGTTTCAGGATGATCGGCAAATAACATTGCCATTTCTTCAGGGGATTTAAAATAATATTCCCTACTACGGAAAGTTTTTCTCTTGGGGTTGGGGATATAGGTATTCTGCTTTGCTATCCTTATGGTTTCTCCTAGTTGGACATTGAGGAGAATCTCATGAGCTAACCAATCATCAGCATGAATATAGTGAATATCGTTTGTAGCTACCGATCGAATGCCTAAACGTTTACTTGCATCTAATACAGCTTGATTTACCTTTGTTTGGGAATCAATAAACTGATAATACTCATGTTTCAACCATTCTTCACCCAGAGAAGCTATTTTCTCCTCAGACATTTTATGCAGTTGGATTTCACTGTAAAAATCTTCCCCGAATAAATTTTGATACCAGCGGAGATCTTTTTCTAGAGCCTCTTCTGATTCTAATGCCGCTTGTGCTACAGAACCAGAAAGACACGCGGATAAACAAATTAACCCCTCAGCATGTTGGCTAAGAAGGTCCCTGTCTATTCTAGGAAAATAATAAAACCCTTCAGTAAAAGCTAAGGAAGATAATAGACAAAGATTACGATAGCCTAGTTCGTTTTTACATAACAGAATGAGGTGATTGGCAACGCGGCTTTTTTTCTCTTTCTTTTTATCAAAACGTGATGAAGGAGCGACGTAGATTTCACAGCCAATAATAGGCTTAATATCGTTTTGTTGGCACTCTTTGTAAAACTCAATCGCTCCGTAGAGATTCCCATGATCTGTTAACGCTAAGGAAGGAATTTGATACTCTTTTGCTTTTGCTACAAAGCTCTTAATAGAGCTTGTAGCATCTAGAATAGAGTATTGAGAATGACAATGAAGAGGTATCCAAGTCACAAGTAACCTTCGTGTCAACCCGCGTTATTTTCTAGTTTGTAAACTTCTCTCTGAGGCATTCCATGTAGGAAGGAATAAAACCAAAGCAAGTAAAGCACAGCCTAGAAGGGCAATAAAGAAACCTCTCCAACCCCAATCTTGAGCTATTTTTCCTAATGGATAACCTGCAAACGCTGCTCCGAAATAAGCAAACCATCCTGCAAAGCCGCTAGCAGTACCTGCAGCTTTTTTATGTGATAGCTCAGCAGCTGCTAATCCTATCATCATTTGAGGACCAAATAAGAAAAAGCCAATAATAAAGAGAAGGGAGCCATCTAACCACCACATATCTTGATTACGGCTGTACCACATGCTTAAAATCGAGAATAGCAATCCTAAAGAAAACACAACATTCATAGGACCGCGTTTGCCTTTGGAAATTTTATCAGATAACCATCCAGCAATTAACATGCCGAAAAGTCCGCCAATCTCAAATAGAGAAACACAGAAATTCGCTTTAACAGCTACGTAACGCTTTGTTTCGATCAAGAATAAAGCGCTCCAATCATTTACAGCCATGCGGACAACATAAATGAAAAATGAAGCAAAGGACAATAACCAAATCCACTTGTTTTTCAGAACATAAGTCAAGAGGATTTCTCTAGTAGAAAGCTCTTTTTCTGCTTCTTCTTCTAAAATATCCGCAGTGGTTTCTTCGTGTTTTTGCGCTTCCTGCTTTTTTCGGAATTTTTCAATAGAGGGAAGACCTAGGGATTGGGGCGTGTCACGAAGGCGATTAATTAAAACTAATCCCATGAGAATACATAGTACACCAGGGATAAACATAGCTCCGCGCCAACCACAGCAATCAATAGCAAATCCTGTAAGAATAGGAATTAACGCTCCACCAATATTGTGCGAAGTGCTCCATACACTCCACCAAGTTCCTCTCTCAGATTTTGAATACCAGTGAGTTAGTAAACGGGCACATGGAGGCCAGCCCCAACCTTGAAACCAACCGTTAAGCCCCCACCATAATGCAAATAACAGGATAGAGGAAGACATCCCGAAGAAGATATTAGTGAATCCTGTAACAATTAAACCCAGCGCCATAAAATAACGAGGATTAGACTGGTCAGATATCACACCGCTAACAAATTTGCTAATACCGTAACTGATGTATAAAGTACTTCCGATGATCCCCAGCTGCGCTTTATCAAAGCCAAGATCTGTCATTAGTGTTGGCATGGCAAAGGTAAAACTCTTCCTTGTGAAATAATAGAAGACATACCCTATAAACATGCTATAGAAGATGCGGATTCTCCAATACTTGTATTGTTTTTTGACTAATTCTGGATCATCAAGTTCTTTAATGTGCTTGGGAGGCTGAAAGAATTTGGTCCAAATATTCATTATAAGATCTCATATTTAAATATTTAATATAGTTTCAGTGGAACAGAGAAGACCTGAGGTTAGCATATGAGCAATGAAAAAACAAGAAGGTAATAACATCTTGTAGTGCCTGTAAACATTGATTAATTGTAGTTTTCAGTTACTTATTTTAGTATAGATTGATGTATGTAATAATATTGAAGTTTGCTTTAGCGTATTTCATCTTCATTGTTGGAAGGTGGTACCTGAGCTCCAAGAGTCTTGTTATGAAGAGAATGAGCGTCGTATTTATTAGTTTGTTTTTGGCACCTATTGGAGCTGGAGACAATAAAGAAGCGCGTTCTTACGAGACAAAAATTTGGAAAGAAATATTACAAACATATATTGGCGAATGTGAGTTTCCTCGTCAAGAGGTCTTAGAACCTCTATTCGGTGAATCTCTTGACTCTCACATAGGAAGGGTTTAATTTTGCTCTTTATCCGAATTTTGGATATTCTACTCTTAAAGTTGTTCAATTAAATTAAAGACATACGGTGAAAGTAGCTTTGCCCAAAGGGGTGTTCGATATATTCCCTTACATTACGGATGCGAAACATATGTGGAGAAACACTTCTCTATGGCATCGGGTCGAGGATGTGATTCATGACGTATGTAGTTTATACGGGTTTTCAGAAATTCGTACGCCTGTTTTTGAAAAGTCGGAAGTCTTTTTACATGTCGGAGAACAAAGTGACATTGTAAAAAAAGAAATGTATACCTTTCTGGATAAGAAAGGACGGTCATTGACATTGCGTCCTGAAGGGACTGCCCCCATCGTGCGCTCGTTCATAGATAACCCTATGAATCAACGTGATGACAATAAGTTTTATTATATTCTGCCTATGTTCCGTTATGAAAGGCAGCAGTCAGGAAGGTATCGTCAGCATCATCAGTTTGGGGTAGAAGCTCTAGGGGTACGTCATCCTCTTCGCGATGCTGAAATTCTTGCTTTACTTTGGCATTTTTATTCTGCTGTGGGTTTGCAACACATGCAAGTTCAATTGAACTTTTTAGGTGGAGAGGCCACACGCAAACGCTACGATAAGATTTTGCGAGAATACTTCCATGATCATTTAAGTTCTTTATCTTCGTTAAGTAAAGAACGGTTTAATACAAATCTATTGAGGATATTGGATTCTAAAGAGCCAGAAGATCAAGAGATTATCAAATCTGCACCACCCATTCTTGACTATATTTCTGATGATGATCACAAATATTTTGATGAAATTCTTTCTGCTTTAAGGGATTTAAACATTTCATATGATATTAACCCAAGGCTTGTGCGTGGTTTAGATTACTATACTGATGTAGTTTTTGAAGCTGTCACGACATATGGAGGTCATTCCTATGCTTTGGGAGGAGGAGGGCGCTATGACGGCCTAATTGCTTCTTCTGGAGGGCTATCAACTCCTGCTTGTGGTTTTGGAATTGGTTTAGAGAGAGTGATTCAGACTTTATTGGCTCAAGGGAATTTCACACCGCTATCCTCTCACAAATTGCGTTTGATCCCGGTTGAGCCGCAAGCCGACTCTTTTTGTTTTGTTTGGGCACAGCACTTACGTAGCTTAGGCATCCCTACAGAAGTGGATTGGACACATAAGAAATTAAAAACTGCTTTAAAAATAGCAGATGCGGAGAAAGCCACTTTTGTTTGTCCCGTGGGAGAAAGAGAGTTGGTTTCAGAGCAATTGACAGTTAAAAATATGTCTTTGCACAAAGAGTTCTCTGGTTCAAAGCAAGAGGTAGAGCAAAGGTTGCTATATGAAATACAGAACACATCGTTGTAATGAATTATCCCTAAGCAATGTAGGAGAACGTGTCCGTGTATCTGGATGGGTACATCGTTATCGTAATCACGGGGGAGTCGTTTTTATAGACTTGCGAGATCGTTTTGGTATCACACAGATAGTGTGTCGTGAGGACGAAAAACCTGAATTACACCAGTTAGTTGATTCTGTACGTTCAGAGTGGGTTTTATCCATAGAGGGAACGGTATGCCGACGTTTAGAAGGCATGGAAAATGCGAATTTAGCCACAGGGGAGATTGAGGTAGATATTGAAAAAGTAGAGATCTTATCGAAAGCCAAAAACCTTCCTTTTTCTATATCAGATGATCATATTCACGTTAATGAAGAGTTGCGTCTAGAGTACCGTTATCTAGATATGCGTAGAGGCCAAATTTTAGATCGATTAGTCTGTCGTCATAAAGTGATGATGGCTTGTCGTCAGTATATGGATAAACAGGGTTTTACCGAGGTAGTCACGCCAATTTTAGGTAAATCTACTCCCGAAGGAGCTCGAGACTATCTTGTCCCTTCTAGGATATATCCCGGAAGTTTTTATGCTTTGCCTCAGTCGCCACAATTGTTTAAACAAATTCTTATGGTGGGAGGGCTCGATCGGTATTTCCAAATAGCCACTTGTTTCAGAGATGAAGATCTTCGAGCTGACCGTCAGCCCGAATTTGCTCAGATTGATATTGAAATGAGTTTCGCTACTCCTAATGATCTTTTCCCTATAATTGAACAGTTAGTAGTAGAGATGTTTGCTGTTCAAGGAATTAAAATCGACCTCCCATTACCGAGAATGACATATCAAGAAGCTAAAGATTTATATGGTACAGATAAACCAGATCTGCGATTTGGTTTGCAGCTTCATGATTGTCGGGAACATGCAAAAGAGTTTTCCTTCTCTATATTTTTAGATCAGCTTGCTCAAGGAGGCACAATAAAAGGTTTTTGTGTGCCTGGTGGAGCAGATATTTCTCGTAAGCAGCTTGATGTTTACACGGAATTTGTCAAGCGTTACGGTGCTATGGGATTGGTTTGGATTAAGAAACAAGAGAATGGTATCGCTTCTAATGTAGCGAAATTTGCTTCTGAAGCAGTATTTCAAGCAATGTTTGCTGATTTTGGGGCTGAAGATAATGATATCCTACTTTTGATAGCGGCTCCAGAAGATGTGGCCAATCAATCTTTAGATCATTTACGTAGATTGATAGCTAAAGAGCGCAACTTGTACAATGAATCGCAATACAACTGTGTTTGGATCACAGATTTTCCTTTATTTGCTAAAGAAGATGGGAAAATATGCTCAGAGCATCATCCATTCACCTCACCTTTAGATGAGGATATTCCTTTGTTGGACAAAGATCCTTTATCGGTACGATCTTCCAGTTATGACCTAGTTCTTAACGGATATGAAATCGCTTCAGGGTCACAACGTATCCATAACGCAGATTTACAAAATAAAATATTTTCTATTTTAGAGTTATCACCAGAGAGTATAAAAGAAAAATTCGGCTTCTTTATCGATGCTCTGAGTTTTGGGACGCCTCCACATTTAGGAATTGCTTTAGGTTTAGATCGTATTATGATGGTATTAACGGGGGCAGAAGGTATTAGAGAAGTCATAGCTTTCCCAAAAACTCAGAAAGCTGCAGATTTGATGATGGATGCTCCTTCGAAAATTATGACTTCCCAATTAAAAGAGCTAAATATTAAGGTAACTTCTTAAATAATTTTATACCTATTTTAGGTGCATGGCGCCATACCATGTGAGTGTCTAGGCTACAACCATAGGAGAGAAAATATGAAAAAACAATGGTATTTAATTATAATAACAATGGTTGTGTCCTTTTCCATTGCTTCCTGTAATCAGAGTACTCCAAATGAGAACTCTAAAACACAAGTTGAGGAGGAAAGCACTGCCAGTGATTCACAACTTTCTGTAAATCAACAGATATCGCGTACTTTTGGTCATTTGTTAGCACGACAATTACACAAATCAGAGGATATCGTCATGGATATCGCTGAAGTTGCTAAAGGATTGCAGGCTGAATTAGAATGTAAAAGCGCACCTTTAACTGAATCCGAATATGAGGAGAAAATGGCAGAAATACAACAATTGGTTTTCGAGAAAAAAGCAAAAGAGAACCTCTCCCTAGCTGAAAAATTCTTACAAGAAAATAAGAAGAATGCAGGTGTCGTAGAAGTACAAGTTGGTAAATTACAGTACCGTATCGTTAAAGAAGGAACCGGGAAAGCTATATCAGGAAAACCTTCAGCACTCCTTCATTACAAAGGGAGTTTTATCAATGGTCAAGTCTTCAGCAGCTCTGAAGCTAATAAAGAGCCTATTCTTCTTCCTTTAGCACAAACAATTCCAGGATTTTCTTTAGGAATGCAGGGAATGAAGGAAGGTGAAACTCGTATTCTCTACATTCACCCCGACCTTGCCTACGGAACTTCTGGCCAATTGCCTCCCAACTCTTTGTTGATTTTCGAAATTAATTTAATTGAAACTACAGAAGATACTGTAGCATTACGAGATATAGAGGACAAAAACACAGCTTCATGAAGGTAGTTCTTTATCAGCCTGATATTCCCCAAAACACGGGGAATATAGGAAGGACTTGTATAGCTCTAGGTGCTGAATTGATTTTAGTGAGGCCCCTAGGGTTTTCTTTATTAGATAAATTTGTTAAACGCGCGGGGATGGATTACTGGGATAAGGTCAATCTGTCTGTTGTTGATTCCTTAGATGAAGTGTTGTCAGGTGTCGATGAAGATAAGGTCTTCTGTCTTTCAACTAAAGGCACACAATACTACGGTGATGTTTTTCTCCCTATGGATGGCGTGTACGTGTTTGGCTCTGAGTCCAAAGGTTTGCCGGAAGAAGTATTAAAAAAGTACCACAACCACACGTATTACTTGCCTATGAAACCTGGAATCAGATCTTTAAACTTGGCAACCACCGTGGGTGTAGTACTTTTTGAAGCAGTTCGACAAAATAATCAAAGTGCGTGTATCCGTACTGGAAATTAAGAGTGCTGATTAATCATTTTAATTAATGCATCCTTATCTTTTAATCCAACTGAACGGTCTACTTCTTTTCCGTCTTTGAATAAAATTAAAGTTGGGATTGAAGAAACTCCGTACTGTTCTGCTGGAGCAGGACTGTCATCAATATTTACTTTCCCAATGAGTACCGAAGGTACCTCTGCTGCAAGACTCTCTAATACGGGAGTGAGCATTTTGCAAGGACCACACCATTCAGCAAAAAAATCTATAAGCACTAGGCCCGAGGAAATGAAGGAATTGAAATTTTCAGCGGATACAACTTTGACCATAATTCTCCAATAAGTTCAGGGTATTCGTTTTGAATTCTATATGCAGCTAAGAAGACTTGAACTTCCATGAGCCTAAGCTCACTAGAACCTGAATCTAGCGCGTCTACCGGTTCCGCCATAGCTGCATGAAGGCAGATTGTAGACATAGGTTAAAAAAAACACAATTCAGAAACTTTTTCAAAGAAAAAGCAGAGACATTTCCTATCGATTCTCAAGATCCTTTATTGAGGATCTGAGGGTGTTGAACTATGCCTAGGAAAGATATGCGTATTCAAAGAACCTTCAGACATCCCTGTTCGGGTTATTCATATCTGTTAAGATCTTCTAATTGTGTTTAATCATTTGATTTGAAATGCTTTGAGAGACTGTTATAGACAGTTTTAAGATTAAAAATTTTCGAGGAATGTTATGGAAACGGAACAACATACAACTTCTGAGAATATGAAACAATTTTTTCAAAATCTAGAAAAGATCAAGCTTTTCCTAAAGGAACATGCAGGCGAACATCCAAAGCTTCAGGAAGCTTTTGATATGTTCGATAAAACATTTAAAGTAGAGGATTAAATAAGATACATACTTCTAGTTTATGTTTAGGCTGCTGTTTATCTATTTTAGATGCTTGTGTACGGTAAATCAAAGTTCCGGGACTTACAACAGTAGATCCTAGAGGATGTGTTCACAGAGGATAAAAATAAACAGTTCTTTGGATATTGAATAACTCTTGTTAACACATTTGCAATAACAAACAAGCTATGATGTGGGTATTTAACTTAAGAATATTGACGTCATAGCTTTAAAATTCTAAATAATAAACACGATTTCCCAATGGTGTTCTTGGGTTGTTCTAGTTTCATTGCGATACGTTCAATAAAATGCCCCAGCCATAGTCTTAAAAGTATCCTTCAGTAACACTACTCTTCGCTTTATTGCGAATCATCAATTTATCTTTTTAATTCTCGCAATGGCTAGTAGCTTTATGTTCAACATAATTCTCGTGTTATGCTAGTATGATTGATTTAATGTGAAACAGTGCTAAACTATTCTTGAGTTTATTGCTTTAGAAAATAAAATTTCTTCAGTAAACCAGGAAAACTTTTAATTTGCTTCATTAGCTGAAAAAGGGATGAGCATGAATATTTCTGGAAGTATCAAACAGAAACTTCTCCAGTTTTTGGGAAAACAAAAAGCACCAGAATTGTTGGCTACGTATCTATTTTACCTAGAACAAGCTTTAAATATAAATCCTGTGGTTTTTGTCCGCGACAAAATAATTTTTAAAACTCCAGAAGATGCCATTCGAATTCTCGAGGAAGATAAAAAGGTTTGGCGCGAAACAGAGATACAAATTTGCTCTGGGAAACCAGAAGTTAACGAACAGACAAAAAGAATCTATATATGTCCTTTCACTGGGAAAGTATTTGCCGATAACGTGTATGCCGATCCTCAAGATGCTATTTACGATTGGCTGTCATCCTGTCCTCAAAACACAGAGCGTCAAAGTGGTGTGCGCGTAAAGCGTTTCCTTGTGTCCGATGACCCAAATATGATCAAAGAGTATATCGCTCCTCCTAAAGAGCCAATTGTTAAAACTGTTTTTGCTTCTGCTATCACGGGAAAGCTTTTCCACAGTTTACCAGCACTTATAGAAGACTTTACCTCTTCATACTTGCGTCCGATGACGTTGGAAGAAGTACAAAATCAAAACAAGTTTCAATTGGAAGGTACTTTCTTATCTTTACTACAAGATGCTCTCGTGGAAGACAAAATTGCTGAGTTTATCGAAAGCTTGGCGGATGATACAGCCTTTCATGTGTATATTAGTCAATGGGTAGATACAGAAGAGTAACTAATTCTTCTCAAGAAACTGTAGATATAGGTGCCGAACTTGGCAAAATACTTCCTCAAGGAGTTGTTTTGTTATTGTTCGGTGATTATGGTTCAGGGAAAACAGAATTTGTGCGCGGTGTTGTACAAGGGTATTTAGGAGATGCTTTAGCTCAAGAAGTTGCTAGCCCCTCATTTTCTCTTTTGCATGTGTATGGTAATGAACCACGAAGAATCTGCCATTATGATTTTTATCGGATAGATGCCGCTAAGGAAAATCAAACAGATCTTTTTCAAGATGCTGACGAGGATGATGTTCTATGCGTGGAATGGCCAGAAAGTATAACGTTGCCGCAATTTCGAGAGATGATACAGGTGCAGATTCATCTGCTAACCACTGAGCAAAGAGAAGTTAGCATAGATGCCCCGCCATCGATATTGTTAAAATTGCTGAAGGAATAAAATAGGATCATGACTTTACTAAAAGATACAGTTTTTGTTTGCCTAGATTGTGAGATGACTGGGTTGGATGTAAAGAAAGATCGTATTATTGAATTTGCTGCGATACGTTTCACTTTCGATCGTGTGATCGATTCTATGGAGACGTTAATCAATCCTGACCGTGTAATTTCAGCAGAATCACAGAGAATACATCATATTTCTGACGCGATGTTAAAAGATCAGCCTAGGATTGCTGAAGTATTCCCAAAGATTAAGTCTTTTCTGAAAGAGGGAGACTATATCGTAGGCCATAGCGTAGGATTTGATCTCCAGGTATTGAGTCAAGAAGCAGAAAGGATAGGAGAGAGCTTCTTATCTAAGTATTACGTTATCGACACCTTGAGATTGGCTAAAGAATATGGAGACAGCCCGAATAATTCTTTGGAAGCCTTAGCTGTACACTTCAATGTTCCCTATGATGGTAATCATCGCGCTATGAAAGATGTGGAGATCAATATCAGTATTTTTAAACACTTCTGTAAGCGTTTCCGCACGATAGAACAACTCAAGCAAATGCTATCAAAACCGATAAAGATGAAATATATGCCTTTAGGAAAACATAAAGGACGTTGTTTCTCTGAAATTCCCCTTTCCTATTTGCAGTGGGCATCTAAAATGGATTTTGATCCCGATTTGCTCTTTTCTATACGACACGAGATCAAACATCGACAAAAAGGTATAGGTTTTACGCAAGTCAATAACCCATTTATTGGATTGTAAAACACTTTTACTTTGTAAAAGTTTATTTGAAATCTTTGGAATTCCAGCTAGTAAAAAAATAAAAACTACTCTTCAAGTAATCTCTTGATTTTCTTTAGACCTCAAGATACTATCCAACAAAAAGTAGAGAGCGTTGTCTCTGCCTAGGGGAATTTTTAATGCTTAAGAAAAAGCCCGTATCTTTTAGTTGTATAGACGGTCATATCTATAAAATTTTCCCGAACGATCTAAACGCAAATAACACTGTATTTGGTGGTTTGTTAATGAGTTTGTTAGATCGTTTAGCTCTTGTAGTTGCTGAAAGGCATGCCGAAAGAATTTGCGTCACAGCTTTTGTTGATGCTCTGTGTTTCTATGCTCCTGCATATATGGGAGAGAATCTAATTTGTAAGGCCGCTGTTAATCGCACGTGGAAAACTTCGTTAGAAGTTGGGGTTAAAGTGTGGGCAGAAAATATCTATAAACAAGAAAGGCGTCATATTACTTCTGCCTATTTTACCTTTGTTTCTGTAGATGAGAATAACGCCCCAACTCCTGTTCATCAGGTTGTTCCTGAAACCCCAGAAGAAAAACGTCGCTATCATGAAGCTGATCAGCGTAGACAATCTCGGTTGAATATGAATAGATAGGAACGTTTTGTTCAGAATTCTTAGTTTTTTTTGTTCCTGGATTCTCATAGCTTGCGCTCAGCCTGATTTGAGCTGGTTTTTCTCTTTATTAGGAAGTGCTATAGGTTACGGACTTTTGTGGTATAGCTTAGAGCCACAAAAACCACCGTATCTTTCTTGGAAATATCTAACAGGTTTATTATTCCTTTGGTCTGCCACCATACATGGCGTGCATTTTTCTTGGATGCTTTCCGATTTATATGTAGGGAAATTTATTTACATCGTTTGGGGTGTATTAACTAGCTCACTCGCCCTACTATTCACTGCTTTTTCTTCTCTATTATTCTATGTAGTACGTAAAAACCATGGCAAAATTCTCTGGTGTTTACCAGGCTTGTGGATTGCCATCGAAATGGTAAGATTCTACTATTTTTGCTCAGGAATGTCTCTGGACTACTTAGGATGGCCTATTACTGCGAATGCCTACGGACGACAGTTTGGCGGTTTTTTCGGTTGGTCTGGAGAGAGTTTCTTTGTAGTCGCTACAGGAATAAGTTTTTATCAAGTGTTATTGAAAAAGCAGTTTGCTCGATTTGCATGGTTGGGATGTTTACTCGTTCCCTATATGTTGGGCGGATTACATTACGAATATCTCAAAACTACTTTTTCAAATGAAGAGACTCTGCATGTCGCTGTCGTACAACCTGCCTCATCCACTCTTTTGGAAGGGTCGTGGTCAAGCTCGCCAGCTATGGCGTGGCAAAGATTAATTAGTCTTTCTTCTATTGTACGAAAACCCGTAGATCTTCTGATTTTCCCTGAGGTTTCGGTCCCTTTTGGAAGAGATAGAAAGATTTATCCTTACGATGATAGTGAAATCATCCTCTCGCCTTTGACACACTTTAAACATCAAGATGTGCTACTCGCAAATATAGATTGGATGCAGGCTCTTTCCAACCATTTTGATTGTCCGATTCTTATAGGATTAGAACGTTGGGAAGAACGAGAATCTACACTACACCTCTACAACTCAGCAGAATGTATCTCTCAACACGGCGAGCTAGTTGGATATGATAAACGTGTCTTAGTGCCTGGAGGAGAATACATCCCTGGAGGCAAACTCGGCTGGGCAGTATGTAAGAAATATTTCCCTGAATATGCATTATCCTGTCAGCGTCTCCCCGGAACACGTTCCGGAGTAATTGAGATCAATAGCTTACCTAAAATGGGCGTGTCTATTTGTTATGAGGAGACTTTCGGATCCTTATTACGTAACTATAAGAAAGAAGGCGCTAAGCTGCTTGTAAACTTGACTAACGATGGATGGTATCCTTCGTCAAGACTCCCACAAGTGCATTTTCATCATGGAATTTTGCGAAATCAAGAGTTGGGCATGCCTTGCGTGCGTTCTTGTCATACCGGAGTTACTGTTGCAGCAGATGCCTTAGGAAGGATCATAAAAATGTTGCCCTATGAAACACGTTCTAGAAAAGCATCCCCAGGAGTATTACAAGTAGCTCTTCCTCTTCAAAATTATTCTACTTTGTATGCATTATGGGGAGATCTTCCTATGATTTTACTCTCTTTGTTGTCTATAGGATACATGGGATGTTATTTCGGATATCGCTTGCTTGCTAAAAAAGAAAAAGGATAATATACGAACACTCTTTGTCAGGTTTTTGCATGTTAGAACGAGCTCAAAGAACGTTAAGGCGCGAAGTACGTTATTCAGGTGTGGGAATTCACTTTGGAAAGTCCGCGACTATAACTTTAGAACCTGCTAAAGAAAACACTGGAATAGTCTTTTGCCGTTCCGATCTCTTAGGGGAACATATCCCCGCATTACTCCCTCATGTATGTAATACAGGCCGCAGTACGACCTTGTCCTCAGGAGATTCCATTATTGCTACTGTTGAACATCTCATGGCTGCTT
This sequence comes from Chlamydia psittaci 6BC, assembly GCF_000204255.1. Classification (NCBI taxonomy): domain Bacteria; kingdom Pseudomonadati; phylum Chlamydiota; class Chlamydiia; order Chlamydiales; family Chlamydiaceae; genus Chlamydia; species Chlamydia psittaci. Next base: position 104,116 of record NC_017287.1, read on the forward strand.
TGCGTTCGAGTAACATTGACAATGTGATAATCCGTTGTGATGAAGAAGAAATCCCCATCGGGGATGGAAGTTCTCATGTTTTTATGCAGTTAATAGATGATGCTGGGGTTTGTACACAGAATGATAAGGTCTCTATTGCTAGGCTGTCGCAGCCTGTGTACTATCAAGCTCAGGATACTTTTCTTGCTGCATTTCCTTGTGATGAGCTGAAGATTTCTTACACTCTACATTATCCTCAAAGTCCTACCATAGGGACGCAGTACCGTTCTTTTGTTATAACAGAAGAATCTTTTCGTAAGGAAATAGCTCCTTGTCGAACATTTGCTCTATACAATGAGCTATGTTTTTTAATGGAGAGGGGATTGATAGGAGGCGGATGTTTAGAAAATGCTGTGGTGTTTAAAGATGACGGTGTGATTAGTCTCGGCCAGTTGCGGTTTTCAGATGAGCCTGTAAGGCATAAAATTTTAGATTTGATAGGTGATCTATCTTTAGTAGGCAGACCTTTTGTTGCTCATATTGTTGCTGTGGGATCGGGACATTCTTCAAACATTGCTTTGGGTAGAAAGATTTTAGAAGCGTTACAACCCTAAGAAACGAGTGTTAAATGAAAGAGTCGCCTGTAATTAAATTACGAGAATTATTAAACTTACTCCCACATCGTTATCCTTTTTTGCTTGTGGATAAGGTGTTGTCTTATGATTTAGAGAAGCGGTCCATTGTTGCACAGAAAAATGTAACAATAAACGAGCCTTTTTTTGTAGGGCATTTCCCTGAAGCGCCTATCATGCCTGGAGTATTAATATTAGAATCTTTAGCGCAAGCAGCCGGAGTTTTGCTGGGCTTAGTTTTAGAAAATGACAGAAATAAAAGATTGGCTTTGTTTTTAGGGATACAAAAAGCGAAGTTTCGTCAGGCAGTTAAGCCCGGCGACATTCTTACATTAAGCGCTGAATTTTCATTGATTTCGTCGAAGGGAGGGAAAGCTTCGGCACGAGCTTGTGTGGGTTCTCAGGTTGCTGCTGAGGGAGAACTAAGCTTTGCTCTTGTAGACAAGAAATCTTTAGATTAACGGAGACGTATGACGAACATTCACCCAACAGCAATTATCGAACCCGGGGCTAAAATCGGAAGGAATGTTGTTATTGAGCCGTATGTTGTTATTAAATCTACGGTGACCCTTTGTGATGATGTAGTTGTCAAATCGTATGCTTATATCGATGGGCACACAACTATAGGCAGAGGTACAACGATCTGGCCGTCCGCTATGATCGGTAACAAACCTCAGGATTTAAAATATCAGGGTGAAAAGACCTATGTTACTATAGGGGAAAATTGTGAAATTCGAGAATTCGCTATTATTACCTCTTCTACATTTGAAGGAACAACAGTTTCTATAGGAAATAATTGTCTTATCATGCCTTGGGCTCATGTAGCTCATAATTGTACAATTGGTAATTATGTAGTCTTAAGTAACCATGCGCAGTTGGCTGGTCATGTTGTGGTAGAAGATTACGCTATTATTGGTGGTATGGTTGGTGTCCATCAGTTTGTTCGTATTGGTGCACATGCTATGGTCGGAGCTTTAAGTGGCGTTCGAAGAGATGTTCCTCCCTATACTATAGGCACAGGGAACCCCTATCAGTTAGGCGGAATCAATAAAGTTGGTTTACAGAGACGACAAGTAAGTTTTGAAACACGTTTGGCTTTGATCAAGGTGTTTAAGAAAGTTTATCGTTCCGAAGACAGCTTCTTTGAAGCTCTACTAGAGGCTCAAGAAGAGTACGGCCATATTCCCGAAGTCCAAAAATTTATTCATTTTTGTCAGAATCCGAGTAAGCGTGGAATCGAGCGTGGAGCTGCTAAAGAGGCTTTCCAAGAGGAGAGCGTAGATAAAGAAGGAGCTCTTGTTGAGTCTTAAGGTTGTTTATTTCGGCACGCCACAGTTTGCTGCCACAGTTTTAGCAGATTTATTACATCATGAAGTCAATGTTATCGCTGTTGTTACTCGTGTAGATAAACCGCAAAAACGTTCGTCCCAACTTATACCTTCTCCTGTTAAAACGTTAGCTTTATCTAAGAATATTCCTCTTTTACAGCCAGAAAAGGCTTCAGATCCACAATTTATCGAACAGTTGCGAGATTTTGAGGCAGATGTTTTTATTGTGGTTGCTTACGGAGCTATTTTAAGGCAAACGGTTTTGGATATTCCAAAATATGGCTGTTATAATTTGCATGCAGGCCTATTACCAGCTTACCGTGGAGCCGCTCCTATACAGCGTTGTATTATGGACGGTGTCACACAGTCAGGAAATACTGTAATTCGTATGGATGCAGGTATGGATATCGGAGATATTGCCAACGTATCTGTTATCCCGGTAGGACCTGATATGACAGCAGGAGAGCTGGCCGAAGCTTTGGCTAGTCAAGGCGGGGAAATCTTAATAAAAACTTTACAACAAATCTCTGATGGAACAATCACTCATACACCACAGGATGCATCTAAAGCCTCGATAGCTCCAAAGCTATCAAAAGAAGAAGGGTTTATTCTTTGGGATCGTCCTGCAGAAAAGGTGTATGCTCAAATACGGGGTGTCACTCCAGCTCCTGGAGCTTGGACGCTCTATTCTTATCAAGATAAACCAGAAAGGCGTTTAGTTGTTCGTAAAGCCTCTCTTGCTTCTAGTAAGGGGGGTTATGGCAAGCCTGGGGATATTATCTTGTCAGATCAACAAGAGCTGCTTGTTGCGTGTGCTGAAGGTGCCATTTGCCTAAGAGAAATCCAACCTGAAGGCAAAGGGGTGATGAATTCAAAAAGTTTTTTGAATGGCCTTTCTGGGCATAAATTAAAATTATCATTTAACTTAATTTATTAATTTCGATTTTAGTCAATATAATTCACTTTAATTAAGGTGCTTTTATGTTATAATTGGGGCTTAAAATCTTTATTTTGCTAAAAAAACCTTTTAATTTTAGGGAGGTGAATATGGCATCTGTAACTCCACAAGTGGCTGCTCTTGCTATGGGAGGCCGAAATGTGTTTATGCAAACAGCAATGCAAAGAACTGGCAGAGGTGCAGCTGGCAATTGCGTAAAACTATTTTTTACTAGAGGAGATAATCATTTAGCTCGTTTTGTTGGCAGTACTAAAAATTTAGATAAGGCCTTTAAATTCGCTAAATCAGTTTCTGAATTTAGTTGTGGCGTTATTGAGAGTTCAGGAACTACCGGAGCTTCTCTTGAGATAGCTAAAAATGTTGCTGGAACTTTAAGTACAACAAGATCTGTTGTGGCTTTAAGTAACGTGTTTAACGGTGCAATCCCCGGTTGTGTTAACTCTTCAAAGAATTGCTTCGCACACGTCAAAAAATGTTTCACTGCAGAATCTCAATACGATCTTGGCAGCGCCGAGAAAGGATTGCCTTATAACAAAATCTACCTGACTAAGGGCGATCATGCATTAGCCGCGGTTAAAGAGGGATGTTCTGCAATCGGTGCAGCTACATATGTTGCAACATTCGGCGTATGCCGTCCGGTTATGTTAGCAAACAAGCTCGCACATAAATCTTTCCTTCCTAAGGAAGTGAAAGCAGGATTTGGCGATGCCGTAACCTACATGATGACAGCTAACCACGCTGCTAGCGTTATCGGGGGAGCTGCTTCCTTAATGTATGAAAACCGTGCATATCAACGTGCTTCTGCGGGATTAGAAGATGCTAGAGTCAACGAGACTTTGAATTCCGATGTTTATAATCAAGTGTCTAGAGAATTAAGAGAGTCGCATCTTGCGGTTGTTAAAAAAGCTATACTATCGATTTTAGAAAAAGCATTTGAATTAATAGCCGATATCGTCAAATTAATTCCTTTCCCAAGCACCGCTTCAGTTCGATTGGCCGTAACATCAGGAGCTGTTGCCATTTCTAGTGGTATCGGTCTCTACAATGCATGGGCTCATTCGTAAGAAAAAGATTTGTCAATTCTGGCAATATTGTAAATCGCTTCTAGAAAACCTAGAAGCGATTTTTTTATTTATTAGCAAACTAAGATTTTATAAGAACTTTTTATCTTTCTCTCATTAAGGCATTCCCGTTTTTTCTTATTGTAAAAATCTTCTCCCTCTGATAACCTGTCCCTTTATTTTCTTAAGGAAAAGGCTCCTTTTCTTTTTAGGGAATTCTACGAACAAAAATGCTATAACGATTTGCCTGGTTGCTCTCGCTTGAGCGCGAACAACCATTGTATTAGTGGGTAATTATATATGCGATCTCAGCTTAGCTTAATGGGAAAAAAGGAAGGCATGATTCATGTCTTCGACAAAGATGGAAATCTAGTTGCGTGTTCAGTAATTAGCATGAGTTCCAATGTTGTTACTCAGATAAAAGTTGATTCAACAGATGGTTACAACGCTATTCAAATGGGCGCCAATGAAATCAATGTCCCAGAAAAAACATTGCAAAAACGTGTGAATAAACCTAGTCTCGGACATTTTAAAAAGTCCGGTTCTCGTGTTTTTCGTTCGTTGAAGGAAGTTCGTCTTTCGGAAGAAGCTGTTAATGAAGTTTCTTTAGGAAGCGAGTTTGGTTTGGAAGTCTTTGAAAGTGTTTCTTCCGTAGATATTAGCGGTGTTTCTAAAGGTAAAGGATTTCAAGGGGTCATGAAAAGATTCGGATTCCGTGGAGGTCCTCAAAGTCACGGCTCAGGATTCCATCGTCATGCCGGTTCTATAGGAATGCGATCAACTCCTGGACGATGCTTTCCAGGAAGTAAGCGTCCTAGCCATATGGGTACTGTGAACGTAACCGTTAAGAATTTAGAAGTGATAAAAGTAGATTTAGAGAAAAAAGTTTTGCTAGTGAAGGGAGCAATTCCTGGTCCTAGAGGTTCTGTTGTTGTCGTCAGACGTTCTTCCAGAGCAAAAGGGTAATGCAGAAGAGGTCCTAATGGTTTTATTATCAAAGTTTGATTTTTTTGGGAATAAGGCAGGAGAGGTAGAATTGCCAGATTCCTTTTTTGCTCAGGAAGGAAGTGGACTTCAGTTAGTGAAGGACTATCTTGTGGCGATTCGTGCTAACAAGAGACAGTGGTCCGCATGTACGAGAAATCGTTCAGAAGTAAGCCATTCTACTAAAAAGCCTTTTAGACAAAAAGGTACGGGAAATGCTCGTCAAGGGTGTTTAGCGTCTCCTCAGTTTCGAGGAGGGGGCATTGTTTTCGGCCCCAAGCCTAAATTTGATCAACACGTTCGTATTAATAGAAAAGAGAAAAGAGCAGCAATTCGTTTATTGCTATCTCAAAAGATTCAAACGAATCGTTTGATTGTAGCTGATGACAGTGTGTTCACAAACAGTTTAACTTCTCCAAAGACAAAAGAAGCTTTGAGATTTTTAAAATCCTGTAATGTGGAATGTCGCGGGGTGCTTTTCATCGATGATTTAGAGCACGCTCAAAATAACGAAAGTTTAAGACTAAGCTTGCGTAATTTGCCTGCTGTGCGCGGTTTTACGTATGGAATGAATATCAATGGATATGACCTAGTCTCTGCCCGCAATATAGTGATTTCCGAAAAGGCTCTTAATAGACTCTCCGGGCATCTTATTTCTGGAATGAAAGATTAAAAGGGAATTTTAGGACATGAAAGATCCTTATGATGTAATCAAACGGCATTATGTAACCGAGAAGGCTAAAACACTAGAAGGTTTGAGCCTTGGGAATGGTGAGGGCAAAAAGAAAGGTAGCTATTGTAAGCATCCGAAATATACGTTTATCGTAGATTGTAACGCTACTAAGCCTTTAATTGCTCAAGCTTTGGAATCTATTTATGCGGATAAAAAAGTAAAAGTTAAAAGTGTAAACACGATATGTGTGAAGCCTCAGCCAGCCCGAATGTTTCGCGGAAAGCGAAAAGGAAAGACTGCTGGATTTAAGAAGGCAGTTGTGACCTTCTATGAAGGCCATTCTATCGGGTAATCTATTAGAGGGAAGAAAAACATGTTTAAAAAGTTTAAGCCAGTAACTCCAGGGACTAGACAGTTGGTTCTTCCGGCTTTTGATGAACTGACCACACAGGGAGAGTTGTCAGGGAAAAAAACTAGAAAAAGCGTTCGACCAAATAAGAAGCTTTCATTTTTCAAAAAGAGTTCTGGCGGTCGTGATAATTTAGGTCACATTTCCTGTCGTCATCGTGGTGGAGGAGCTAAGCGCCTGTATCGAGTTATCGACTTTAAGCGCAATAAAGATGGTATTGAAGCTAAGGTAGTTTCTGTTGAGTACGATCCAAATCGTTCTGCCTACATTGCTTTATTGAGTTATGCTGATGGAGAAAAACGTTACATACTTGCTCCAAAAGGCATAAAAAGAGGAGATCAAGTGATCTCAGGAGAAGGCAGCCCTTTCAAATTGGGTTGTTGCATGACTTTAAAAAGCATGCCTTTAGGGTCAACTGTTCATAATATTGAGATGCGACCCCATTCTGGAGGGAAATTAGTAAGATCTGCAGGTTTAGCTGCTCAGGTTATTGCTAAAACTCCAGGATATGTTACATTGAAAATGCCTTCAGGCGAATTTCGCATGTTAAATGAAGGTTGTAGAGCCACTATTGGCGAAGTTTCTAATTCAGATCACAACTTATGTGTTGATGGTAAAGCAGGAAGAAAACGTTGGAAAGGTATTCGTCCAACTGTTCGCGGTACTGCTATGAACCCTGTTGATCACCCTCATGGAGGTGGTGAAGGCCGTCATAATGGTTACATTCCTCGTACTCCTTGGGGTAAAGTCACGAAAGGATTAAAAACTCGTGATAAGCGTAAAAGCAATAAGTGGATAGTTAAAGATCGTAGGAAATAGGGATTATGAGTAGATCGTTAAGAAAGGGTCCTTTTGTTGATCACAGCCTGATAAAAAAAGTACGTGCTATGAACTTATTGGAGAAAAAAACTCCAATTAAAACCTGGTCTCGTCGTTCTATGATTACCCCTGAAATGATAGGCCACACATTTGAAGTTCATAACGGGAAAAAGTTTCTAACAGTTTTTGTTTCGGAAACTATGGTAGGGCACAAGTTGGGAGAATTCTCTCCAACAAGAATATTTAAAAGTCATCCCGTGAAGAAAGGGTAAGTCTAAAGGAGACAAGTCATGTTTAAAGCGACCGCCCGCTACATACGGGTTCAGCCTCGCAAAGCCCGACTAGCCGCTGGGCTTATGAGAAATTTAAGTGTTACGGAAGCTCAACAGCAGTTGAGTTTTTCTCAGTTGAAAGCTGGAAGATGTCTAAAGAAAGTTTTGGATAGCGCTGTAGCTAATGCTGAGCTTCATGACAATGTAAAACGTGAACAATTAAACGTTATCGAAGTCAGAGTGGATGCAGGCCCTGTATATAAGCGAGCTAAATCAAAAAGTCGGGGAGGACGATCCCCAATTTTAAAACGCACTAGTCACTTAACTGTTGTTGTTGGTGAGAAGGAGCGGTAGGAGAAGTTATGGGTCAGAAAGGATGTCCAATCGGTTTTCGTACAGGTGTTACCAAGAAGTGGCGCTCTCTTTGGTACGGAAACAAACAAGAGTTTGGTAAATTTCTTATTGAAGATGTGAAAATTCGAGAATTCTTAAGAAAAAAACCTTCTTGTCAAGGGGCTGCGGGCTTTGTTGTGAGACGTATGAGCGGTAAGATTGAAGTTACAATCCAGACAGCTCGTCCAGGACTAGTTATCGGGAAAAAAGGCGCTGAAGTAGATCTTCTAAAAGAAGAGCTAAGAAAGCTTACTGGTAAAGAAGTTTGGGTAGAAATCGCAGAAATTAAGCGTCCCGAATTAAATGCAAAGTTAGTTGCAGACAATATTGCTAAACAAATTGAACGCCGTGTTTCTTTCCGACGTGCAATGAAAAAAGCTATGCAGTCTGTTATGGATGCAGGAGCTGTAGGTGTTAAAATACAGGTTTCTGGAAGATTAGCAGGAGCTGAAATTGCTCGTTCTGAATGGTATAAAAACGGTCGTGTTCCTCTACATACGTTGAGAGCTGATATTGATTACGCCACAGCATCTGCAGCAACTACTTACGGAATTATCGGCGTAAAAGTTTGGATTAATCTTGGGGAAAAAGTCTCTACAGCTAGTTCCAATGTTGGTGCTGCTGCTCCAGTTGTACAGTAGCTGTAAATAAGAGAGTGTGAATTATTATGTTGATGCCTAAACGAACAAAATTTCGCAAACAGCAAAAAGGTCAATTTGCAGGCCTAAGCAAGGGGGCTACTTTTGTTGACTTTGGCGAATTTGGAATGCAGACCTTAGAAAGAGGATGGGTAACTAGTCGGCAAATAGAAGCTTGCAGGGTTGCTATCAATAGACATTTAAAACGTAGGGGAAAAGTTTGGATTCGTATTTTCCCAGATAAAAGCGTAACTAAAAAGCCTGCAGAAACTCGTATGGGTAAAGGTAAAGGTGCCCCAGATCATTGGGTAGCAGTAGTTCGCCCAGGGAGAATTCTTTTTGAAGTGGCTAATGTTTCAAGAGAAGATGCTCAAGACGCTTTAAGAAGAGCTGCAGCAAAATTGGGAATAAGAACACGTTTTGTTAAGCGGGTTGAAAGGGTATAAGTTTATATGTCAGTAAAGAAGAATTTATTAGCTGAGCTTAGACAGAAAAGTCTATCTGAGTTGGACGCGTTTATCCATGAAAATAAGAAAGCTCTTTTTTCTTTAAGAGCTGAAGCCGCTTTGCAAAATAAAGCAGTAAAGACGCACTTGTTCTCTATGTATAAGAAAACCATAGCTCGATCTATGACGGTCAAACAAGAAAAAGAAGGAAAAGTCGATGGCTAGTGAAGTAAGAGGCCTTAGAAAAACCAAAATTGGTGTTGTTGTCTCGTCAAAAATGGATAAAACCGTAGTTGTTCGAGTTGAAAGGATATATTCTCATCCTCAGTATGCCAAAGTTGTTAGAGACTCTAAGAAGTTTTATGCTCATGATGGTCTGGGTGTTTCTGAAGGCGATAAAGTGAAAATTCAAGAAACACGACCTCTGTCTAAATTAAAAAGATGGCGTGTTGTTGAGCGTGTAAGTTAGTTTGGTAGATTAGCAACATTGGGTAGATGCAGTTATGATTCAGCAAGAAAGTCAGTTAAAAGTTGCCGATAATACTGGGGCTAAAAGAGTAAAGTGTTTTAAAGTTTTAGGCGGTTCTCGAAGACGTTACGCTACAGTGGGTGATGTCATTGTATGTTCTGTTAGAGATGTTGAGCCTGACAGCTCTGTAAAAAAGGGTGATGTGGTTAAAGCTGTAATAGTTAGGACACGCCGCAATATTCTTAGAAAAGATGGTTCTTCTTTGAAATTCGATACTAATAGCTGTGTAATTATCGATGATAAAGGAAATCCCAAAGGAACACGAATTTTTGGTCCGATAGCTCGAGAAATCCGCGATCGTGGCTTTGTGAAAATTAGTTCTTTGGCCCCTGAGGTGATTTAAGGATAAGAAAAGATATGAAAAGACGTAGTGTTTGTGTTGGCGACACTGTTTATGTGCTAGCCGGGAACGACAAAGGCAAACAAGGTAAAGTTTTATCTTGTCTCAGAGAAAAAAATAAAGTGGTCGTTGAAGGAGTCAACGTTCGTACGAAAAATATCAAGCGTAGTCAAGAAAATCCAAAAGGTAAAAGGATTAGTATTGAAGCTCCGATACATATTTCTAACATTCGTTTAAGTATAGACGGAGCTCCAGCAAAACTTTCTGTCAAAGTTACTGAGAATGGACGAGAGTTATGGAATAAATCTCCTGATGGTACCTCCAAACTATATCGTTCTGTGAAAGAGAGAAAAGGTTAATATGAGCAGGTTAAAAAAACTATATACCGAAGAGATCCGAAAGACCCTCCAAGAAAAGTTTGGATATAGCAATACCATGCAAATCCCTGTTCTTAAAAAAATTGTAATAAGCATGGGTCTTGCAGAAGCTGCTAAAGATAAAAATCTTTTCCAAGCTCACTTAGAAGAACTTTCTATGATTTCTGGACAAAAACCTTTGGTGACAAAGGCTAGAAATTCTATCGCCGGCTTCAAGCTTCGTGAAGGACAAGGCATAGGAGCAAAAGTAACACTACGTGGCCAACGTATGTACGATTTTATGGATCGTTTTTGTCACATTGTCTCTCCTAGAATTCGCGACTTTCGTGGTTTCTCAAGTAAAGGAGATGGACGCGGATGTTATTCATTAGGACTGGACGATCAACAGATTTTCCCTGAAGTGGATTTAGATCGCGTTAAGAGAACCCAAGGAATGAATATTACCTGGGTAACTACAGCAAAAACAGATGTAGAATGCACCACTCTTTTAGAGTTGATGGGTTTGCGCTTTAAGAAGGCTCAATAGGGGAGATATAAGATCAGTATGGGCATGACAAGTGATACTATAGCCGATTTATTAACAAGAATCCGAAATGCTTTGAAGGCAGAGCATTTATACGTAGATTTAGAACACAGCAAAATGCGTGAAGCAATTGTAAAAATTCTGAAACAACACGGATTTTTAGCACATTATTTGGTAAAAGAAGAGCATCGTAAACGTACAATGCGTATTTTTTTACAATATACTAATGACCGTAAGCCTGTGATACGCCAATTAAAGCGGGTTTCTAAGCCCTCTAGAAGGGTTTATGTCCCTGCAGCGAAAATTCCTTATGTTTTCGGAAATATGGGTATTTCCGTTCTTTCCACATCGCAAGGAGTTTTGGACGGGTCAACAGCTCGGGCTAAAAATATTGGTGGTGAACTACTCTGTTTAGTTTGGTAACAGGATAAAAGAATTTATAGGACGGTAAGGAATGTCTCGTAAAGCTCGAGACCCTATTGTGCTCCCTCAAGGAGTAGAGGTCTCCATTCAAAATAATGAAATCTTAGTAAAAGGTCCTAAGGGCTCTTTAAAACAGGTATTGGCTCCAGAAGTACTCATCGACATAAAAGGTAAGGAGATTTTTGTTCACCCTGCCCCTCATGTGGTTGACAGGCCAAGTCGCATGCAAGGTTTATTTTGGGCATTAATTTCCAATATGGTTCAAGGAGTTAGTGTAGGATTCGAGAAACGTTTGGAAATGATTGGGGTTGGCTTTAGAGCTTCCGTTCAGGGATCTATTTTAGATTTGTCTATAGGGGTTTCTCATCCGACGAAGATTCCTATTCCTTCAGATATTCAAGTTAGTGTTGAGAAGAATACTATAATATCTGTGAAGGGGATAAACAAACAGCTAGTTGGGGAATTCGCTGCTAATATCCGTGCTAAACGTAAACCTGAACCCTATAAAGGTAAGGGTATCCGCTATGAAAACGAGTATGTCCGTCGTAAGGCTGGAAAAGCGGCAAAAACAGGTAAAAAATAGTATAGCAAGGCAGAGTTAAGTTATGGAAAATTCGTTATTCAAGAAGTCTGAAAAAAAGATTCGTAGGGCTTTAAGAGTGCGTAAAGTCTTGAGAGGCTCTTCTTCGAAGCCTCGCTTGTCTGTTGTGAAAACTAACAAGCATATCTATGTACAATTAATTGATGACTCTATTGGCAAAACTTTGGCTTCTGTCTCAACTATAGCCAAATCAAGTAAGGCTTCCGGATTAGTTAAAAAGAATCAAGGCGTTGCTAAAGCGTTAGGAGTTCAAATTGCCGAGATGGGAAAAAGTCTTCAAGTAGATCGAGTTGTTTTCGATCGCGGCCCTTTCAAGTATCATGGAATTATTGCCATGGTTGCTGACGGTGCTAGGGAAGGCGGGTTACAGTTTTAATGAAGGTTTAAAGAGATGACGTTATCAAAGAATTCTCACAAAGAAGATCAGCTAGAGGAGAAAGTTCTTGTTGTCAATCGTTGTTCAAAAGTAGTCAAGGGCGGTCGTAAGTTTAGTTTTTCCGCGCTTATTTTGGTGGGTGACGGTAAAGGACGCTTGGGCTACGGTTTTGCCAAAGCTAATGAGTTAACAGATGCTATCCGTAAAGGCGGAGAAGCTGCTAGAAAAAATCTAATCACCATTGAATCTTTGGAAGGTGACTCTATTCCTCATGAAGTTCTAGTTGATCAGGACGGAGCTCAATTGCTTTTGAAGCCTGCTAAGCCAGGAACTGGAATTGTTGCAGGTTCTAGAATTCGTTTGATTTTGGAAATGGCTGGGGTTAAAAATATTGTTGCTAAAAGTTTGGGCTCAAATAACCCTATGAACCAAGTAAAGGCTGCTTTTAAAGCTCTCTTGAGTCTTTCTAGCAGGAAAGACGTTTTAACAAGGAGAAAAGTGACACATGATTAAATTAGAATCGTTACAAGATCCTTCACCGCGTAAGAGAAGAACAAAACTATTAGGTCGTGGGCCTAGTTCTGGTCATGGTAAGACAAGTTGCCGAGGCCATAAAGGTGACGGAAGCCGTTCTGGTTATAAACGTCGCTTTGGTTATGAAGGGGGCGGAGTTCCTCTTTATAGAAGAGTCCCTACGAGAGGATTTTCTCATGCACGTTTTGATAAATGTGTAGAAGAAATCACGACTCAACGTTTGAACGTTTTGTTCAACGAGGGAGAAGAAATTACCTTGGAAGCTTTGAAACAGAAAAAAGCCATAGATAAGCATGCGATTAGAGTAAAAGTGATCGTTAAAGGCGAATTAGAAAAAACGTTTATCTGGAAGGACGCTAACGTAGTATTGTCTCAAGGAGTACGAAACCTTATTGGTGTTGCTTAAAGATAAGAATTTTCAGGCCCGACTATGACAACTTTACGACAGATATTTTCCATTGCTGAGTTAAGGCAAAAGTTATTTTTTACATTTGCTTTGCTTGCGGCCTGCCGGATTGGCGTGTTCATTCCTGTTCCAGGAATTAACGGAGAACGCGCTGTAGCCTATTTCAAACAATTACTAGGCTCTAGCCAGAATTTATTTCAGTTAGCTGATATTTTTTCTGGAGGAGCCTTTGCTCAAATGACGGTTATTGCATTAGGTGTAGTCCCCTACATTTCAGCGTCTATTATAGTGCAACTTCTCTTAGTATTTATGCCATCTATACAGAGGGAAATGAGGGAAAGCCCTGATCAAGGCAAAAGAAAGATAGGTAGATTAACTCGTTTATTTACAGTTGGCTTAGCATTTATACAATCACTACTTTTCGCTAAGTTTGCTTTAAAAATGAACATGGCGATTCCTGGTATTGTTCTTCCAACTTTGTTGTCATCTAAGTTATTCGGAGCTCCTTGGATATTCTATTTGACAACAGTTATTGTTATGACAACAGGAACGTTGTTGCTCATGTGGATAGGCGAACAGATTTCTGATAAGGGTATTGGGAATGGTGTTAGCTTAATTATTAGCCTTGGAATTTTAGCTTCGTTTCCATCTGTTTTGGGATCGATAGTCAATAAGCTAAACCTTGGTTCGCAAGATCCTTCTCAATTAGGTTTATTCTCACTCTTGTTGCTGTGCTTGATTTTTGTATTTGTTCTTGTCACAACGATATTGATTATAGAAGGTGTGAGAAAAATTCCCGTGCAATACGCACGTAGAGTAATTGGTAGGAGAGAAATCCCTGGAGGAGGGTCCTATTTGCCGTTAAAGGTCAACTATGCAGGCGTTATACCTGTTATCTTTGCTTCGTCTTTGCTAATGTTTCCTGCGACTATAGGACAATTCATGTCTTCGGATTCTTCGTGGCTTAAGCGAGTCGCTATGATGTTATCCCCAGGTAGCTGGGTGTATTCTTCATGTTACGTTCTGCTTATAATATTCTTTACGTATTTTTGGACGGCAACACAGTTCCATCCAGAACAAATTGCTTCCGAAATGAAAAAGAATAATGCCTTTATTCCTGGAATTCGACAAGGGAAGCCTACACAAACGTATTTGGAATATACCATGAACCGCGTTACTTTATTAGGAGCGGTGTTCTTAGCTGTTATTGCCATTTTGCCATCTATTTTGGGACGCGTTCTTAATGTAGATGCTAATGTGAGTTATTTTTTGGGCGGTACAGCAATGTTGATCGTGGTTGGTGTGGTTTTGGATACGATGAAACAAGTGGATGCCTTTTTACTTATGCGTCGGTACGATAGTTTTTTGAAAAAAGATCGTTCCAAAGGAAGGCATTGAAAAATAACAATTTTTGACCTAAGATGCTTATACTACTTTAAGGGAGGCCCTGCGTATGCCACGCATCATTGGAATTGATATTCCTGCGAAGAAAAAACTAAAAATAAGTCTTACATATATTTATGGGATAGGGCCAGCTCTTTCTGAAGAGATTATTGCAAAGTTGCAATTAAATCCTGAAGCTAGGGCTGCTGAATTGACGGAGGAGGAAATAGGCCGCCTCAATTCTCTCCTGCAATCAGATTATGTAGTTGAAGGGGACTTGCGACGTCGTGTGCAGTCAGACATTAAAAGATTGATCTCTATTCACGCTTATCGTGGGCAAAGACATCGTCTTTCATTGCCTGTAAGAGGACAGAGAACGAAAACAAATTCTCGCACGCGTAAAGGTAAGCGTAAAACGGTCGCAGGTAAGAAGAAATAATTTTTTTAGGAGAACGTGTTTTGGTTAAACATCAAGCGCAGAAAAAAGGCGTAAAAAGAAAACAGTTAAAGAATATTCCTTCAGGCGTTGTTCATGTTAAGGCTACCTTCAACAATACGATTGTGTCTATAACAGATCCTGCAGGGAATACTATCTCTTGGGCTTCAGCTGGAAAAGTTGGATATTCCGGATCTCGTAAGTCGTCTGCTTTTGCTGCAACGGTGGCCGCACAAGACGCTGCAAAAATTGCTATGAATTCTGGCCTCAAGGAAGTCGAAGTGTGTTTAAAAGGCACCGGAGCTGGTAGAGAATCTGCAGTCCGCGCTCTCATAGCCGCTGGTTTAGTTGTTTCTGTCATCCGTGACGAAACTCCTGTTCCTCACAATGGTTGTCGGCCAAGAAAAAGGCGCAGAGTGTAGTTTTAGGGGAGGAGAAAGGGATGTCGGATTGTTCACAAAATTTACTTTACGATAAATTTGAATTGCCAGAGTCAGTCAAAATGATGGCTGTAGAAGGTAGCGGGGGATCGGTTGATAAGCAGGCGAGTTTTATAGCAGAGCCTTTAGAGAGAGGTATGGGTCATACTTTAGGTAATGCTTTGAGAAGAGCTTTGCTCATAGGCTTGGAAGCTCCTGCAATTATTTCTTTCTCTATGACTGGTGTGCTTCATGAGTACATGGCAATTAACGGAATTATAGAAGATGTAACAAATATCATCTTGAATTTGAAAGGAGCTTTATTAAAGAAATATCCTTTCCAAGACAGTGAAAATGGTCGTTGTACTCAATTATTAAAGTCTAAAGTTTCTATAGACGCCTCTGATTTGGCTGCCTGTGGTGGTCAAAAGGCTGTTACATTGGCTGATTTGTTGCAAGAAGGTGGGTTTGAATCCGTTAACCCCGATCACGTGATTTTCACTGTGACACAGCCTATGCAACTAGATATTACTTTAAGAGTTGCTTTTGGCAGAGGTTATACTACATCTGAAAGAATTGTTCTTGAAGATAAGGGTGTAAATGAAATTGTTTTAGATGCAGCTTTCTCACCCGTCGTCTTGGTTAATTACTTTGTAGAAGATACTCGTGTAGGTCAAGATACAGATTTCGATCGTTTGATTTTGCATGTAGAAACAGATGGTAGAGTATCTCCTAAAGAAGCTTTAGCCTTTTCTACACAAATTTTAACAAAACATTTCTCCATTTTTGAAAAAATGGATGAGAAGAAGATAGTCTTTGAAGAAGCCATTTCTATCGAAAAAGAAAACAAAGACGATATTCTTCATAAGTTAGTTTTAGGTATTAATGAGATCGAACTATCTGTAAGATCCACAAACTGTTTGTCTAATGCAAACATTGAAACCATAGGTGAGTTGGTTATTATGCCAGAACCTCGCTTGCTACAGTTCAGAAACTTTGGTAAAAAGTCTCTTTGTGAGATTAAGAACAAGTTAAAAGAAATGAAGTTAGAATTGGGAATGGATCTTAGCCAGTTCGGCGTTGGTTTAGACAACGTAAAAGAAAAAATGAAGTGGTATGCCGATAAGATTCGGTCTAAAAACGGTAAGGGATAATTAAGTATATGCAACACGCTAGAAAGAAATTTAGAGTTGGTCGTACTTCTGCGCATAATCGTTGTATGTTAGCTAACATGTTAAAATCTCTAATCCACCAAGAAAGAATAGAAACTACTTTGCCTAAAGCAAAAGAGTTACGTCGTCATGCGGATAAGATGATTACTTTGGCTAAGAAAAATACATTGGCTGCAAGACGTTTAGCTGTTGCTAGGCTAATGATTCGATACAATAAGTTGACAAGCAAAGAAGCTCGTCAAGCTAAAGGTGGTGACTTGTCGGTTTATAACGTAGACCGTAAGGTGATCAATAAGCTATTCGATGAATTAGGTTCTCGTTTTGTCTCTAGAAATGGTGGCTACACTCGTATTTTGAAAATGCAAAATAGAGTTGGTGATAATGCACGAAAGTGTATTATAGAATTTTTAGCTAATTAGACTGTTTTTTTTGTAATACTGACTACTGGGGAATAGCGATGAAGGTTGTAATTAACGGTTTTGGTCGGATAGGAAGATTGGTTTTAAGACAACTTTTGAAAAGAAATTCTTCTATCGAAGTTGTAGCTGTCAATGATCTTGTCCCGGGAGAGGCGTTAACATACCTATTTAAACACGATTCTACTCACGGCCGTTTCCCAGCAGAAGTATCTCATGAAAACGGCTGTCTTGTTGTCGATGGCCGTAAAATCCAATTGCTGGCTCAATCTGACGTTCAAAAGCTTCCTTGGAAGGATTTAGGTGTAGACGTTGTCATTGAAAGCACAGGTTTGTTCACTAAAAAAGAAGATGCAGAAAAGCATCTCGCTTCTGGTGCTAAACGTGTTTTGATTACAGCTCCTGCAAAAGGTGATGTCCCTACATTTGTAATGGGAGTAAATGAACATAAATTTGATCCTGAAAAAGATTTAGTTATTTCTAATGCTTCATGTACTACAAATTGTCTTGCTCCTTTAGCTAAGGTTTTATTGGATAGTTTTGGTATAGAAGAAGGGTTAATGACCACCGTGCACGCCGCTACAGCCACACAAAGCGTTGTAGACGGTCCTTCAAAAAAAGATTGGAGAGGCGGTAGAGGCGCTTTTCAAAATATCATTCCTGCTTCTACTGGAGCTGCGAAAGCTGTTGCTCTATGTTTGCCTGAACTCAAGAATAAATTAACTGGAATGGCGTTTCGAGTCCCTGTAGCTGATGTTTCTGTAGTTGACCTTACTGTAAGATTACAGAAATCAACCACATATGAAGAAATATGTAAGGTTGTTAAAGAAGCTTCAGAAACGCATTTAAGTGGGATTTTAGGTTATACAGATCAAGAAGTAGTTTCTTCTGATTTTATAGGATGTGAATATTCTTCTATATTTGATGCTGGCGCAGGAATAGCGTTAACTGATCGCTTTTTCAAACTAGTTGCTTGGTATGATAATGAGATAGGATATGCAACCCGCATAGTTGATTTATTAGAGTATGTAGCAAAGAACTCTAAATAAAAGGTTAAATTCGTGTATTTTACAAGAGATCCAGTTATTGAAACTGTCATTACTTCGAGGGAAGGATACAAACTGTCAATTCGCAACACTAAGCAGCTTTCTCAAGATCCTTTTGTTGTTGAAGCAGTTGAAGTGATCTCTTTAGGGAATACGTGTTTTTTCCGCAATTGTGATCACAGCAAACCTTTTATCGTTCCTGCTGGCGATTATGAAGTGATGGAAGTCCGAGATACTAAGATCAATCTTAAAGCTGTAGGTTTAGATCGTGGTATTAAAATTGCAGGGGGCCGAGAAGCTTTAATTAAATTACCTAAAGCAGCTCCTGTAGCAGTTGTGGAAGAAAACACTTCGGAAACCGTTGCAGTTGAAACTCCTCAAGAAACTCCTGCTGCACCTGCTCCTCATTCTACAACTAGAAAAGAGAAAAAGGAGCATAAAGGAGATAAATGGAAAGAGAAGAAAAAGCAAGGGCGTAAAAAAACTAATAAGGAAGTATCAGAAGTAGTAGGATCATCTCAAGAGATTATTGATACTGTTACGGAAGAACTTTGGGAAGAATCTCAGGAAAATAAATTGGGTGAGCAGAAGAAGTTTTCATTATTGCCTCCTCCAGCGAAATTAATTTCTGAGATCATTTCTCAAGCCGTCTCTGATCCTACAGCGACCTCAGCGGATTTGGATGAGTCTCTACAAGCATTAGTTACTGAAAGTTCCGACGTAATCAATGCTTTATTGTCAGGTGATCAGACAATTATTTTCCCTGAAGAAGAAATAGAGACAGCAAACGCTTGCGAACAGTCTTTGCCCTCTTCTTTCCCAACAGAAGATGAGTAACGATTCTTGAGAATATTTTTACTCGTCTTCTCTTTGTGAAAACCATTGATCTAGAAAGTAGTATTTGGTAAGATCCTGAGTTATATTTTTGGTTTTTTCTTTCAAGCGAAGGATTCCAGAAGTTACAATTCGAGTCTTTTCATTTATTTAGTGAATAATTGATGCGACTCTTCATTATTGCTCAGATGGTGGAATGGTAGACACTAGGGACTTAAAATCCCTTGGGCGCAAGCCCGTGCAAGTTCGAGTCTTGTTCTGAGCAACTTTTCTTTTTGTTTAGATCTTAACTCAAGTCTACGCGTTCATTTTTGCATATAAAGAAAGTGATCGGATTTTTTATCCTCACTGAATTTTTTATGACACTCTAAAGTTTTGTGTTCACACTAGGAAATATAAACTTAGATTTTTTGGATTTTTCTGATTTCTTTTTCTTGGCTGTGAAGTTGAGACAAGAACTCTATCCTGTGTTATAAGCCAGAAAAATCTAATTAATATCTTAGAGGTATCCTTTGCGGCGGCTCTTATTGGCAATTAAGCTGCATCTAACTTCTATGTGGTCTAGCAACTCCACCTGTTCTTCTTCAAATCATTACGACATATATTCGAGATCTATGCTTCTGTTGCTCTGTCGATGGAAAGATGCAGACATTATGGAATGGGAATACGCATGTACTGCTTTAGCAGACATTTGTAGCAAAATGAGTGAACAACTTCTGTCCAATAAATCAGAAGTTGAGCAAGCAGTCCTTCCTAATGAGCAAGATATGCATTCTGAATGGAAGTATCGATTTTCAGCTTTAGAGAAAGAATTTGCATCTCGAGATGAGATGAGAAGTTCTGAAATTGAGAAGTTGAAAAATGAAAACAATTGGTTACAACATCGCCTTTCTGAGAAGTTGCAACAAGTTCGTCACCAAAATGATATCATTGATGAGTTGAAACGAGATTTGGTAGAAAGTGTTCAACAAACAGAGATTAGTGAAGGACGGCGTCTCTGCTATGAACATAAAATTAAGATCCTCGAGGAACAGCTAGACAAAGTAACCTTATCTAAGATTCCTGAAACAGATATGTTTGAACAAAGGCATGCAGAATGTCCGTTACAAGAGGATCAAACTACAAAGTATCAAGAAGAAATCGCAAGGTTAAATCTCGAGCTGCAATACTACAGAAATTCTGATTCTACACATGTAGAAGCGCAAAGGGTCGTACAGATCCACGATGAATTAGTTCAGAAGAAGAAAGAGATCGCCCTGTTACAAGACCTTGTTGAAGAGCAACACTGCCATATACAGACTCTTAGTAAGCAGTTGGGGCTTGAGGATGTTTTGAATGTGTCTCATTTAAAACGGCTTCTAGGAAGAGATTTGGACTGTAATCAATGTATTCAAGAATCACAATGTGGTTCTTAGAAATCTTACGTAAGAATTTCTAGTTGTAATTATATATAACTCACATAGAATAAACTCTACACCTCCCATTAGGGGAACTTTTTAGAAGCCTGCACACGGACCTGTTTATGACGCAATTGATTATGGGGATAGATCCTGGAACCTTAGTTTCTGGGTATGCAATTATCCTTGTTGAGCAGCGTTACAAGATCCGAGCCCATAGTTATGGAGCTATTCGATTATCTTCCAAAGATTCATTAACACAACGTTATAAGCAGCTTTTCCAAACACTATCTGGAGTATTAGATAATGTCACTCCCGATGCCGTTGTACTTGAAACCCAATATGTTCATAAGAATCCTCAAAGTGCTATAAAGTTAGGCATGGGACGAGGAGTACTCGTTTTAGCTGCTGCTTTACGCGATATCCCCGTTTTTGAATATACGCCCAATGTGGCTAAGAGAGCTGTTGTAGGTAAGGGAAATGCAAGTAAACAGCAAGTGCAACTTATGGTTAGCAAGATTTTGAATATTCCTGATGTTTTAAATTCGAATTGTGAGGATATTGCAGATGCATTTGCATTAGCGATATGCCACGCGCATACTTCTGCGTATACTTGTTTGGGAGTTCGGTGATGTACGACTATATTCGTGGTGTGCTTACTTATATCAGTTCAGGAACTATGGTAGTTGAAAGTCAGGGACTGGGGTTTAGTATTTTTGCTCCTGATAGATGGCTTATGGAATTGTCAAGTCAACTACACCGCGAGCTTATAGTCTATACTTATACTGTTGTTCGTGAAACTGAGCATGTTCTCTATGGATTTAATACTCGTGGAGAACGCGAGTGTTTCCGTATGTTAATTTCATTTTCAGGAGTGGGACCTAAGACAGGTTTAGCGATTTTAAATACATTTTCTCTTAGCAAATTGTGTTCTATAGCTCGTGCTGAGGATATCAAAGCTATAGCTTCTGTTCCGGGTATAGGGAAGAAAACAGCTGAGAAACTTATGGTGGATTTGAAGCAAAAGCTTGCAGACTTACTCCCTTTAGATTCGCAAATCACCGCTTCTTGGGGACCAGCAAAACCTTCTTGTATGGAAGAGGGAATACAAGCTTTAGCAGCATTAGGCTATCCAAAATCCTCAGCAGAGAGAATGATCGCCGAAGCTATGAGCGAGCTCCCGGATCATGCGTCAATAGCAGAAATTCTTCCTATTGCTCTAAAGAAGAATTTACAAGGTTTGAACAAGAGCTAGACTTTCCTGGAGATAGTGGTATAATTTCCTCCACCATTTACTACATGTTGTTTAAGGAGATTATATATACATGGAACAAACGCTATCAATTATCAAACCTGATTCTGTTAGTAAGGCTCATATTGGTGAGATTATTGCTATCTTTGAAAAATCAGGATTTCGCATAGCTGCTATGAAAATGTTGCATTTATCAGTGAAAGAAGCAGAAGGCTTTTACGCTGTTCATAAATCGCGTCCATTTTTCCAAGAGTTAGTAGATTTTATGATTTCTGGTCCTGTAGTGGTTATGGTTCTTGAAGGTGATAATGCTGTAGCTCGTAATAGAGAAATTATGGGGGCGACAAATCCTCAAGAAGCCGCTCAAGGAACTATCCGCGCTCAATTTGGTGAGTCTATAGGAATTAATGCAGTTCATGGTTCTGATAGTTTGGAAAACGCTGCTATAGAAATTAACTATTTCTTCAGCAAAGTCGAAATAGTGAATTCTGCTGCTTAGTCAGAAATAATTTTACAGTAAGATTGTGGATTTCCTGTGTGGTTTTTCTAAGATTTCTTTCAGTTCATTTTCTGAAAGAGTTTCCCAGATAAAACGACTACTTGCAGAGGTTTTTAGTTTATTGAAAAAACTTTCTTTAGTAGGGAACCACGGACGAATAGTTGTCAGAAAATCTTGGTGTAGACGTTGTTTTCTGTATGCTGGTTGCTTTTGGGGTATTGGTAAATAACGTGAGAGTTTATTTATATCCATATCCCAGAGAAATGTCGTATGGTGGACCCAACGAGATTTCTGGATATATTGAGCATTACCTGCAATTTTTTTTTCTCCCAGGGTATAATCATTCTCATGTAAGGCAAATGTCTTTGGGAAAATAGGAGCATAGATACCGTAAGACCATTGCATTAGATCTTGAGAATGCACCATATGTTGGGAGGAATTCATAATCCAAGTTACGAATAAACTGTTGTTATCGATAAATACTGTGCCGCCACCGCTGTAGCGCTTAATTATAGGTATATTATCAGATCGTAATTCGGAGATATAAAGGTCTTCACTAGGCTGCCTGGAAATGCCGAGGACCACAGCTTCCGGCGTATTAAAATTAATAATACAAAAGTTTTCTTTGGAATTGCGAAGAAGGGCTTCTTCTATTTGCAGTTGCTCAAAGATAGTTTTCCCGGACAGATTTAAGAAAATACATTTATTGGTGAGCATGTTTTTTTACAGCAACCATCAACACTTGAATATCAGCACAGGCGATTCCTGATATTCTTGATGCAGACCCTATAGTTCTTGGGGTAAATTTCGCTAGCTTTTCTCTAGCTTCTAAACTTAAAGAAGAAATACTTTGGTAGTCTATATCTTCAGGAATAATCATATTCTCTGATTTTGATAGACTATGAATCAAAGCTTTCTGACGATCTATGTATCCTGCGTACTTAATTTCCATTTCTAATGAAGCGTTAAGCGTAGAACCGTAGTCCCGAACGTCTTCAGGGAATGCTTCTTTAAGCGCGTCGTAGGATACTTCTGGACGGCATAGAGCCTTCGCTAAGGAAACAACAGAATTCCCATACTTTTTAAATGTCTTGCTTAAACGGAGTTTCTCTTCTTCTATAATTTGTTTTTGATGTTCAAAAATCTCGTAACGCTCTTTGCTTAACAATCCTAAATCATGACCGTAGTGAGACAAACGTAAGCAGGCGTTATCTTGCCTTAGAAGAAGGCGATGTTCTGCTCTTCCTGTGAACATACGGTAAGGTTCGTCCAATATTTGAGTTGTCAGGTCATCTAACATAACTCCAATATAAGATTCTTGCCGCGAAGGAACAAACGCAGGTTTTTTTAGTACTTTGTTGACTGCGTTAATCCCAGCGATCAACCCTTGAGCCGCAGCCTCTTCATATCCTGTTGTTCCATTGATCTGTCCGCATAAAAATAAGCCTTCTATTAGCTTACTTTCTAGGGTAGGGTAAATAACATTTCCATGAACATAATCATATTCAATAGCATAAGCAGGACGAGTGATGATCGCGTTTTCTAACCCACGGACTGAACGGATCATGTCGTACTGTACATCAAAAGGCATAGATGTAGACAGACCGTTTACGTAGACTTCCTGAGTATGAATTCCTTCAGGTTCTATGAAGATATGATGACGCTCTTTATCAGCAAATTTTACAATTTTATCCTCAATCGATGGACAGTATCGTGGGCCTATGCCTTCAATGCGTCCTCCATAAAGAGCTGAGCGGTGAATGTTGGCCGCAATAATCTCCTTAGTTTTTTCTGTAGTGTGGGTAATGTAACACGATACTTGAGGTAAGGGAGGGACAAACGGCTCACTTCTATGTACAAAGCCTACGCCTGGATCTCCGGGTTGTTCTTCAGTTACAGAAAAATCTATAGAGGAAGCCAGCAAACGCGGAGGCGTGCCTGTCTTTAATCTGCTGATTGGGAAACCACGTTCTTTTAATGCTAGTGATAATCCTGTTGCTGCAGGATCTCCAAGACGTCCTCCAGGGAAATTAAGATCCCCAATATGAATTAAACCACGCATAAACGTCCCGGAAGACAGAATAACTGTTTTCCCCAGGTAAGCAATGCCTTCTTTTGTTGTGACGCCTTGAATAACGTTCTCATTGTCGAGCAAAGACTCAACTGTACCTTGCATGATATGTAGGCCAGGACAGCTCTCTAATAAGCGTTTCATATGAATATGATACATTTGCTTATCAACTTGAGCTCTTGGCGCACGGACAGCAGGACCTTTGGTCTGATTCAAGATACGAAATTGTATCCCAGACTGATCAGTAACCTCTGCCATGATACCGCCCAGAGCATCGATTTCTCGCACAATATGCCCCTTCCCGATACCACCAACAGCAGGGTTACAACTTAACTTAGCAATAGTATCTAAGTTTGAAGATAGAATGAGTACGGAGGCTCCCATTTTTGCAGAACAAAATGCAGCCTCGCAACCTGCGTGCCCAGCTCCAACTACAATGACATCGTAATTAATTGGGTGAGTCCACATAAACTAGCAATTATTTATTTTTATGACGGTCTCTTCGGCGTCTTTTATTACGCTTATGTTTAGCGATTTTAAGTCTTCGTTTTTTCTTAACAGATGACATAGTCTTTTTTTATTGTTAGCGTATGAATATGTGTGCGATAAGATTTTTTCTCAATTTAGGAAAAAATCGCTAGAATGGTTGGATTCAAACTACAACCATTCCTTGGATACCTAAAGTTAATTAAGCACACTGTGTTTCTCTGTTGTACTTATCCGCAATCTCAACACACTAAGCAAATCTTAGGTTTGCGGCATCTATTTTCCTCACAGGAAACAACAGGAAAAATGTTACTACAAAGATATTTTGTGGTCCACTAACGATTTTATCCTGGCTGGCCAAAGAAATAGAACAAGTTTATTTAATATTCCTAGATTGGAATTTTTATAAAATATACTAAGCTAAAATTATAAAAACTTTTGTTTTAACCGTTAAATTCAAAAGCCGCGTAGTTTCTAAATCTTGCAAGTTCTTTTTCGAAAACTAAAGGCACAGAACCTATGGAGCCATGACGATTTTTCGCCACTATCAGTTCAGCTGTTCCAGGTTTATCATTTGGATCATAGTATTCCCTACGCAATAAGAACATAACTAAGTCGGAATCTTGTTCGATACTTCCACTTTCCCTGAGGTCACTCATCATAGGTCTGTGGTTAGTTCTGTCTTCTACTTTTCTCGATAGCTGTGATAAACAGAGAATAGGGATATTTAACTCTCTTGCCAAAGTCTTTAGCATTCTTGAAATCTCAGAGATCTCAGTTTGACGACTTTCTACAGAACGTAAAGTCCCTGATCCGGAAAGAAGCTGTAGGTAGTCAATAATCAAGAATTGAATATCGTAACTTTCTTTCATTCTTCTAGCTCGAGCACGAAGATCCGTCACTTTTAATCCGGGTTGATCATCTATAAGTAAGGTGTGTTGTTGCATTTCGTTTACAACAGAAACAATACGTTGAAAATCTTGTCCGGATAAGTCACCAACATTGATTTTTCTAGATTCTACTTCAGATCGAGAGCATATGATTCTGTGAATTAGCTGATCTACAGTCATCTCTAGAGAAAAAATTCCTATGGGAAGCTGATTTTGAAAACACATGTTTTCTGCGATATTTAAAGCAAGAGCAGTTTTCCCCATAGCAGGTCGGGCTGCAAGAATCATTAAATTCGATGGAGAAAAACCATTAATCATTTTGTCGAGATCAATGAAATGTGTAGGAATACCAGAGATAGGTAAAGCATCGCCACTTTGAGCGTATTGTTGAAAAAACTCTTGCTTCTCTTGTAGTTGTATAAGGAAAGGTTTGTCTTGAGAAGAGGTCAAACCTTGTAGTTTATCAGCAACGAGAACGTATTGCGAGAGAGAGGTTGTTTGACTGATTTTAAATAAAGCATTTTGAGCCTCATCTAAAGCAACAGCAACGTCTTTTGGTTCCTCTATAGCTTTTTTCTCTATTTCCTTAGCCGTTTGGATCATTTTTCTTAAAATCGATTTAGAAAGAATGATCTGGATATATTCTTCAATATAGGCTGCTGTTCCTGCAAAATCTGCTAAGGTGATTAGGTAGCTAGGACCTCCGATTACCGCGAGTTGATTTTTTCTTTTAAGTTCTTCTCCAGCGAGATGCACATCTATGGGTTTATCATGTTTAAAGGCATCCTGAAGAACTCGGAAAATGATTTTGTGTTCAAGATAGTAAAAATCATCTTCATTAAGCTGGTTAGCTGCTAAGTTAAGGTAGTTAACTCCTGTTAACATGCAACCTAGGACAATCATTTCTGATTCTTTAGAATTAGGTGGGCTAGGTAGGGTGGGGGGAGGAGTCTTTTCTATTTGAGTTGACATGATTTTTTATGACATGATCTAAGTGCAGGCATTGTTAGAGATCAGGTTAGGATATCGAAAATATATGCTCAAGTTATAAAGGTTACGAAACCAATAAAGTTTCCGTTAAGTGTTTAGAGGAAGCGGAAAATACGCGATAGAAATTACTAGATCACTAATACTAGCTTACAATAGAATAAGCCTCTTCTTTTAGAACGGAGCTGGAGTTTATTCCGCTCTTTTCTATGAGATGTAAAAGATAAGCCAGAAACCCTGGCCTAAAAGTTAACTTGCTTTCATTAAAGATAGGAATTATTCTACTTTATTGAACAGGAGGACGGTAAGGTTTTTCACTAGGGAACTCTATATACTCCTTGATTTAAGGAAAGATGACTGAGTGGTCGAAAGTACGTCCCTGCTAAGGACGCGTACCCCTAAAGGGTACCGAGGGTTCGAATCCCTCTCTTTCCGTTTTTTTCAACAGAGTTTGTAATAAAATTGACTAGTTGCTCTTTTTCTTTAAAAATTTTCTAAAATATCAAATAGGTATCCATGTAAGGTAATCTAGCAGGTAGCCATTAAGGAAAAGAACTCTCTTCTTGCCTGTAGAGTTGGCTTATCCTATAATAAGCTCTTTTAGATTATTTATAAGATTCCTTAATAAAGATCGCGTTAGCCAAAATCATGAGACAATTTTGTAACTTACTTTCTCTATCACGTGTATGGCTAGCTCTATTCTTCTACCAAGAAAAGATTCATCTACGTCTATTAATCATTTTGGGGGCCATGGCCAGTGATGTGTTAGATGGTTATCTTGCTCGTCGCTACAAAGCTACTAGTCGCTTTGGTTCCATGTTGGATCCTCTTACTGATAAATTCTTTGTGTTTGTCTGTGTAGCTATCCTTTATTGGGAAAGATCTCTTTCTCCTGAGCACCTCCTCCTTATTTTTGCTAGAGATATATTTCTTGTCTTATTTGCAATTTACCTTTCTGTTGTTGGAGGATGGAGGGGATACGATTACCGAGCTCTCTTTTTTGGGAAGATTTTCACAGTAGTTCAATTTATTATTTTACTTGGGGTCACCGCAGGTGTGCAGATTCCTGTAATCGGGCTAGCGCCACTGATTGTCCTTGGGTTTCTGTACTTTCTAGAGAGAGTAATAGATTACCGAAAACAGTGTATTCACTAGGGGTCATGGTAATTCTTTTCTTTAAGCAAGGGAAAAAGAATCTCGAAGGAACAGCTTGTGTTTTAGGTTGTGTTTAGCTACAATGGTCCTTTACATTTTGTTGTAGTCTTTTAAATATGCCTTGCCGTTTGCTCAGCAACAAGTATTATAAGAACTGTATAGGTTCAAAGTCTTTTAGGCATGATTTACCATCTGTTTACAAATCTTTATGCTCTATAATTTTGGGAAGGAGTTTATGCAGTCATCAGAGATGAAACCCTTTTCAAGACTGCGGGCGTACTTCTGCCCCATATATCGATCAGAATTTCCAAAATTTATTCCTCTTTTCTGGCTAGCCTTTTTCGTAGGATTTAATTATTGCCTCCTGAAAAGTATGAAAGATACTTTAGTGGTGGTAGGGTCTGACGCGGGTGCGGAAGTTATACCGTTCTTGAAAGTTTGGGGGATAGTGCCCGGAGCCGTTATCGTTACTATGGTTTACGGTTGGTTAAGTAATCGGTGTCCAAGAGACACCGTTTTTTATTCCTTCATAGGCACTTTTCTAGGTTTCTTTTTCTTATTTGCCGTAGTTATTTATCCGATGGGGGATGCTATACACTTGCATTCTGTTGCGGATAGATTACAAGAATTACTGCCACAAGGACTTCGTGGGTTTATTGTCATGATTCGCTATTGGAGCTATAGCCTCTACTATGTCATGTCAGAACTGTGGAGTTCGGTAATTCTTTCAACCCTCTTTTGGGGGTTAGCTAATGAAGTAACTAGTATAAAGGAAGCAGGACGGTTTTACGCATTAATTAATACGGGGTTAAATCTATCTTCCGTATTTGCCGGAGAGATTTCCTATTGGATGGGAAAACACACGTTCTTTGTTTTTCCTTTCGTAAAGGATAAGTGGCACGAGGTTATGCTAAACCTCACCATGTTAATCGTTTTAGCTGGATTAAGTATGATCTGGCTGTATAGAAAAGTTCACCTTCTCACAAAACATACCTATAATTTCTCAGCTTATTCATCTTCAGAACCTGTAACAGAAGAACTGTCGCAAGTTGAAGAGAGTGTAGCGAGTGCAAAGGCTAAGAAAAAGACGAAAGCTAAAGCGAAGAATCTTTTCCTTTACCTTATTCGTTCTCGATACTTGTTAGGTCTTGCGATTATAGTTTTATCCTACAACCTTGTTATTCACCTATTCGAAGTTGTTTGGAAAGATCAAGTTAGCCAAATCTATAGTTCCCATGTTGAATTCAATAGCTATATGAGTAGGATTACTACTTTGATAGGGATTGTCTCCGTCTTGGCGGCTATTTTCCTTACTGGACAAAGTATCCGGAAGTGGGGTTGGACAGTAGGAGCATTGACTACACCAATAGTTATGTTGGTCACAGGCGTTTTGTTCTTTGGAGCTATATTTGCTGTGAAGAGAGATGTTATGATCTTTGGTGGTCTTTTCAATACGGCGCCTATGGTGATAGCTGCGTGGATAGGTGGTATGCAAAACGTATTTTCTCGTGCCGCTAAATTCACATTCTTTGATCAAACTAAGGAAATGGCTTTTGTTCCCTTGCCTAATGATCAGAAGAACTTTGGTAAGGCTGCTATTGACGGCGTTGTATCTCGGATAGGGAAATCAGGAGGCTCGTTGATTTATCAGGGGCTTTTGATTATCTTTTCATCTGTTGCAGCAAGTCTCAATGTGATTGCTGTAGTACTTCTTTTAATTATGATTGTTTGGATAGCTGTTGTTGCTTTCATAGGAAGAGAGTACAACATTAAAGAAGCTGCTGCTGTTGCTGCGAGTTTAGATGCAGATCCCATGGTATCAGATGTGGCTATCAGTAAGACTACTGGAGAAAATTCTAATCAAGAAGAAGTAGCTACGCTATAATTTAAAGGGCGTTTACGCCCTTTTTATTCATATTTTTTTTGATCTTTAAGACTTCCCTCACATACTTTATTATATTTGTTCTATAAATTTTTGACGTTACGGGTGTTTATGAAAACGTTTTGGCATTTTGTGTCTAAGGGCTTCCTATCAATCCTAGGTTTATCTCTAGGTGTAGTTCTTGCCATCTTTGTTACTTTAATGTTGGTTGTTTCTACCGCTGGAATGAATGACGCGCAATTTGTGAATATGCCTGACGCTAAGGGAGAGGTCAAAGATATAGGCAAAGATGCCCCGATTATTGCTGTATTGGAAATGAAGGATGTTATCGCTTCTAGCAAACATACAGCAAAAATCATTCAAGATGCGATTACAACATTAGATTCCGCACCATACAAAGACAGAGTGAAGGGGATAATCATTGATATGGACTGCCCTGGAGGCGAGGTATTCGAAATTTCTCGAGTATATTCAATAATCCAGTTTTGGAAGCAGCGTACTCAATGTCCTGTTTACGTTTTTGTAAACGGTCTTTGTGCTTCCGGTGGTTATTATGTTGCTTGTGCTGCGGATAAAATTTATTCTACATCGTCTTCTTTAATAGGGTCTGTAGGAGTGCTTTCAGGACCATATTTTAATGTAAAAGAAGGTTTATCTCGTTATGGTGTGCAAAGCGATTTGCTTATAGCTGGGAAAGATAAAGCTCCTATGAATCCTTATACAGAGTGGACAGCTAAAGATCGTGAAATTCGTCAAGAAATTATAGATTATCTTTATGGTCAATTTGTTGATGTTGTGGTAACCAATCGTCCACGATTAACTAAAGATAAGCTTGTGAGTGTGTTAGGCGCCCGTTTATATTCACCCGAAAAAGCTTTAGAAGAAGGTTACATTGATGTGGCGAATGTAACTAAACAACAAGTGTTACAAGATTTAGTAGCCGATTGCAAAATTGAAAATAACTACCGTGTGATCGGTTTAGGCAGTGATGGCTGGTTGAAGAAAGTTATGTCATCAATAACGAACAGCCCTGTAATCACAGGAAAGATTCAACATGAGTTACTCCCAAGTTTAGATAATTCCATAAGTACATTTTACTACTTAGATTCGTGATTCTGATTCATAGGGCGGAGAGAATTAGTGAGAAAGATCTTTATTTTAGATGCTTCAGGATTTGTTTTTAGAGCATATTTTGCTCTCCCTGATATGAAAAATTCTTCAGGAGAAGGAACTCAGGCTGTTTTTGGCTTTATTCGTTCTATTAATAAATTAATCAAAGAATTCTCTCCTAATCATATGGTTGCTGTGTTTGATGGTCCAAACAACAAACAAAGTCGTAGAGAAATTTATGCTGATTACAAAATTCATCGGGAGAAAAAAGATGAAAATCTCTACCAACAAATCCCTATAGTTAAAGAATATTGTAATTTACTCGGGTTACGTTATTTAGAAATAGAAGACGTCGAAGCTGATGATGTTATAGCGAGTATCACAAAGCGAGCAGTTGCAGAGGGATATGAAGTTTGCCTATGTACTGCAGATAAAGATCTGCTTCAACTTGTAGGTCCGAACGTTGTTGCTTTGAATCCTTGGAAAGATAAGCCTCCTATCGATGAAAATGGTGTTGTAGATATCTATGGCGTCCCCCCGAGTAGAATAGCCGATTATCTCGCTTTGGTGGGGGATACCTCGGATAATATTCCTGGAGTATCCGGTTGTGGACCTAAAAAAGCTACAGCTCTGTTACAAAAATATCATTCTGTTGAAGGTATTTTGGAACATCTTGATGAATTGACAGGTTCCACTCATAAAATGATCTCCGAGCAAAAAGATGTATTGTTATTAAGCAAAGACCTCGCTGTATTAAATAACAATATACCTCTTCCTATGAGTATAAGTGGATTTGAGTTTCCTCTACATCAGGTGCGTCAGGAAGAAATCAATACCTTTTACATGCGTCATGGGTTTAAAACCTTAGTGCAACCAGTCGAGGAAACCTCCAACATAGACGTGGAGATAATTAATAGTAGTCAGCCATTAGTGCGTGTTTTGTCTACTTTACAGGGAAAGAGTGTCGCTTTTTCTGTGGGGTATAAGGGGAATTTTCTTCCCTCTCTTACATTAATGGGAGTCGCTTTAGCCTGCGATGAACAAGTTTATTACGTTGATATAGAACATGCTCAAGACGATGTTATCACGCCATTGAAAGATTTCTTTAAAAGAAAAGATACTGAATTTTATGGTTATAATATCAAAAGAGATCATCACGCGTTGAAAAATGCTGGTATTCACATTGATAATATCACCCTGGATTTAGCCTTGGCGGAACATTTGATCAACGGTGGAGCTAAGATTTCTTACCAAACACTTCTTGTTGATCACGGGTTAATGGAGTCTGCAGGTAAGTATGGAAAGGAATGGGGACAGTTAAGTCTCCCTATATTGAAATCTCCTGCCAAACCTGCCGAATATTTTGGAGAGTTTGTTTCTCATCTGCCTAAAATAAAAAAATCACTGTTAGAAGAATTAAAAATAAAAGGAGTCGAAGATCTATTTTTCAACATGGAAATGCCCCTAGAAAACGTCCTATTTACTATTGAAAGAAATGGGATGCCACTCGATGTGGAGGATCTTCAAGAGCTTGAGAGAACTTTGTCAGAGGAATTAGCTATTCTTACTGATGATATCTACACATTAGCTGGAGCTTCTTTTAATATTAAATCTCCTAAGCAGTTGTCGGATGTTTTATATAATAAATTGGGCCTGACGCCTATAGATAAAGCCCGGTCTACTAAGGCAGAAGTTTTGGAAGCCTTATTAGGAGAACACGAAATTGTTGAAAAAATTTTAGCATTTAGAGCTATTGAGAAGTTACTCTCTACCTATGTTAAAGCTTTACCTAGGCAAATAGATCCTCATACTTCTAGGATACACCCAACATTTAATCAGATGGGAACAGTAACAGGTAGATTAGCTTGTCAGGATCCAAATTTACAGAATATTCCTATACGCTCTGAGCGAGGTAGATTGTTAAGAAAAGCGTTCCGTGATACGCGTCAGAATAATTATTTTTTATCTGCAGATTATTCTCAAATTGAGTTAAGATTCCTGGCGCATTTGAGTCAAGATGAGTCGTTGAAGTTAGCGTTCGAGTCGCGGGAAGATGTGCACACATTTACAGCTTCTCAGGTATTTCATGTGCCTTTAGAAGAAGTCACCAAGCAACAGCGCATGCAAGCAAAAACTGTAAATTTTGGTATTATCTATGGGCAACAAGCTTATGGACTTTCTAAGATTCTAAAAATCAGTGTTTCTGAAGCTCAGAAGTTAATAGATGCATACTTTGATCGTTATCCTGCAGTAGCTCGTTTTATTGATGAAACGATAAGTCAAGCTTGTGAAAATTTGCGTGTAAAGACGTTGCTGGGACGAGAAAGAATAATTGATAATTGGACAGAGTTTTCTAACTCTCGTGCTGCTTCTGGTCGTCTTGCCGTTAACACCCGCATCCAAGGTAGCGCAGCTGAATTGATAAAATTAGCTATGCTACAGCTTGCTGATGCGCTGGAAAAACGCAAATTAAGAAGCCGTATGCTGTTACAAATACATGATGAATTGATCTTTGAAGTCCCTGAGGAAGAAAAAGAAGAAGTGCAAACTTTAGTGCGAGATATAATGGAATCTGCAATGATTTTATCTGTCCCATTAGTTGTGAATATCTTAATTGGAAAAAATTGGGCAGAATGTTAGAATTGCTAAAAGTTTCTATTACAGGGGATCTCTCTTCGGGAAAGACTGAGGCGTGTAGGGTTTTTCAAGAGTTGGGAGCCTATGTAATTAGTGCTGATAAAGTTTCGCATAGTTTCCTTGTTCCTCACTCGCATATAGGTCGTCGCGTTATAGATCTCCTGGGGCCAGAAGTTGTTATTGACAATACATTTGATAGAAAAGTCATAGCAGACAAAGTTTTTGGTAATTTAGATCTGCTGCAAGCTTTAGAAGCTATTTTACATCCTGAAGTTTGTCGAATTATTGAAGAGCAGTATTGTCAAGTCGCTAAAGAGCGAAAGTACCCTCTGTTCATTGCTGAGGTGCCTTTGTTGTACGAAATACATTATGCGAGATGGTTTGATCGTGTAATTCTAATTACAGCTGATGAGAATATTCGTAGGGAAAGGTTTACCAAAAAAACTAATTGTTCTGATTTAAATTTTTATCAGAGATGTGCACGGTTTTCTTCTCATGAGGAAAAAATGATGCACGCCGATATTATTATAGAAAATAACGGCACTAAAGAAGAGTTACGTCATAAAGTTGAAGAATATTTTTACGCTTTAAAGGGAGCATTATGAAAGAAGAACGTTCTTCAGAAGTCTTGCCAAAGGTCAAAGAGAATAGAAAACATGCGTGTCCTGGGTTGCAAGAGAAGTCTTTTGCGGGAGAATGTGCAGTAGTTGCGGATGTAGTGAATGAAAATCAACCTGTAACTATTACAAAAATTGCCAAATTGCAAAGGATGGGAATTGAAGAGCTTAATGTATTGGCTCGTCAATATGGAGTGAAGAACATCGGGTCTCTCACTAAATCTCAAGTGGTATTTGAGATCGTTAAAGCAAAGTCTGAACGTTCAGATGAGCTTTTAATCGGGGAAGGGGTTTTGGAAGTTCTTCCTGATGGGTTTGGCTTTTTAAGATCACCTACTTATAACTATCTCCCTTCTGCTGAAGATATTTATGTTTCCCCAGCTCAGATTCGCAGATTTGATTTAAAGAAGGGAGACACAATTATAGGCACCATACGTTCTCCAAAAGAGAAGGAAAAGTATTTTGCCTTATTAAAGGTAGATAAGATTAATGGATCTACCCCAGACAAAGCTAAGGAACGAGTTTTATTCGAAAACTTGACCCCTCTATACCCCAATGAAAGAATTGTTATGGAAATGGGGAAGGAGCACCTCGCTGAACGGGTGTTAGATCTTACGGCGCCCATAGGGAAAGGGCAACGGGGACTTATTGTAGCTCCTCCACGTTCTGGAAAGACAGTAATTTTACAGAGCATAGCGCACGCTATTGCAGTAAATAATCCTGATATTGTTCTCATTGTTTTGTTAATTGACGAGCGCCCAGAAGAAGTTACCGATATGATTCGACAGGTGCGTGGTGAAGTTGTTGCTTCTACGTTTGATGAGCAGCCTGAAAGACATATTCAAGTTGCAGAAATGGTTATAGAAAAGGCTCGACGTCTAGTTGAACACGGAAAGGATGTAGTGATTCTCCTCGATTCTATTACACGTTTAGCGCGAGCTTACAATACCGTGCAACCACATTCTGGGAAGATCTTAACAGGAGGCGTAGACGCGAGTGCTCTACATAAACCTAAGAGATTTTTCGGAGCAGCAAGAAATATCGAAGGTGGCGGATCGTTAACCATTTTAGCTACAGCGTTGATAGATACTGGTTCTAGAATGGATGAAGTCATTTTCGAGGAGTTCAAAGGTACAGGAAATATGGAACTGGTACTAGATCGTCGCCTTTCTGATCGAAGAACTTACCCTGCTATTGATCTTATTAAGAGTGGTACAAGAAAAGAAGAATTACTCTATCACCCTAGTGAATTAGAAAAAGTTTACCTTTTCCGACAGGCAATTGCTGATCTTACTGCTATTGACGCTATGCATCTGTTGTTAGGTAGATTAAAAAAGACAAATAGTAACGCAGAGTTTTTACTTTCTCTAAAAGAATAGGCTGAAAGGTCACGCCGTCTCTATATTTTTAGAACCACCTACATGTTAGGTGAGAATCCTGAAGCCTACAGTCTTAGCTATAAGACTGTAGATCTTATTCTCCACATGCCCCTGCTCGAATCACATTGATGATTTGGCAGATCCTAAGGTGATTGATCTTTATCAATTAAATAGTTTCATGGTCTTTGTTCGTATCAAAGAGAATTGCTCTATTGGTGTGATCGGCAATAAAGTACGAACTGCGAAATAGTTTTTTAGATGAGACTTATTTGCCAATGAGAATATCAGGAAAAACTAGCAGGGGAGTCTCTTCCCCAGTGAGATATTTTTCTTGTAATACTCTTCCTAGAATTTCCTGAGCTTGTTGGTAATATGTATGGAGTTTTGCAACTGGTAGAGAAGCTTGCGCAGGACTATAGATTCCTAAGTATTCTTTTCTTTGAAAGATAGCCACAGTTAAGGGATACTCATGAATTTTCTCTAGTCTCTTAGATAGGGGAATACCAAAAAATAAACGAATAAGCATATCTTTGTGCTTATAATGAGAGTTTTTGTATTTTGTCAAAAAAACGAGAGGATACTGGGTAATGATGAGCTTTGAAGAAAAGCAACTTCGTGATCATGCTGTGATTAACCTATATCGTATAGGAGCAATACAATTCGGTGACTTCAATCTATCCGATGGTCAAAAAACTCCGATTTATGTCGATATGCGTCTAGTTATTTCTTGTCCCAGTGTTTTACAAACTATAGCTTCTTTGATTTGGCGCCTACGCCCTTCTTTTAATAGTAGCTTATTATGTGGTGTCCCTTACACTGCTCTTGCTTTAGCTACTTGCATATCTCTGAAATACAATATCTCTATGGTATTGAGGAGGAAAGAACTAAAACATCCGAACCAAACAGATAGAATAAAAGTTGAAGGACTGTTTTCTCCTGGACAAACATGCTTAGTAATTAACGATGTTGTCGCTTCAGGTCAGTCAATTTTAGAAACTGCTAAGGCCTTAGAAGATGAAGGTTTAAATATTCGAGAATCTTTGGTTTTTCTAGATCGACAGGTCGGGGGAGCTGATGCCTTAAAAGATGCAGGGATAAAATTACGATCAGTATTTACTCTTGGAGAATTAGTCCGGTCTTTACTTGACAAATGCGAATTGAAAGAAGCGGACGCAGCCATAGCTTCTGCACTTTTAGAAAGTTTATAATATTATGCGTTTTTATTCTGTTAAATAACAAAAGCTTGGTTTTGTTATTAATTTAATATAATTATATTCTAGTTAGTTTGTGTAGTCTTTTTATTTGATTCTAATTTAAAATTAGAATTACAGAAGGCAGGGCAAATGATAGAAAATGATTTTCAGGGCTATCCCTCAAGTTATCAAGTTTCTCATTTTTATCGAGATAAGGTTGGTGTTATTGTTTTATGTGGTGGAGAAGGAAGAAGACTATCTCCTCTCACATGTTGGCGTTGTAAACCAACTGTATCTTTTGGGGGCAGGTATAAATTAATCGATGTGCCTATTTCACACGCTATAGCTTCGGGATTTTCTAAGATTTTTGTGATAGGTCAGTATCTTACCTATACTTTACAACAGCACCTCATGAAGACCTATTTTTACCACGGTGTACTTCAAGATCAGATACATCTCCTTGCTCCTGAGGTCCGAGATGGGAGTCAAGTGTGGTATAAGGGGACTGCAGATGCTATCCGTCAAAATCTTCTCTATCTGGAAGATACAGAGATAGAGTATTTTCTAGTCTTGTCCGGAGATCAACTATACAATATGGATTTCCGTAGGATAGTAGATTACGCTTTGTATGCACAGTCAGACATGGTAATCGTTGCTCAGCCAATACAAGAAAAAGATGCCTCGAGAATGGGGGTTTTACAAATAGATAAAGATGGAAATCTTTTAGATTTCTATGAAAAACCTCAGGAAGAAGAGATCCTAAAGCGTTTCCGTCTCTCGCCAACAGATTGTCGTAGACATAAGCTAGATCCTCAACACGGCAATTTTTTAGGGAATATGGGCATCTACCTTTTTCGAAGAGAAAGTCTGTTCCAACTACTCCTAGAAGAGCAAGGTGATGACTTTGGTAAGCATCTTATTCAAGCACAAATAAAACGAGGAACTGTAAAAACCTTTCTTTATGATGGGTATTGGACGGATATCGGTACCATCGAATCTTATTACGAAGCAAATATCGCTTTAACTCAAAGGCCAAAACCTCAAGTTCGTGGATTGAACTGTTACGACGATAGAGGAATGATCTATAGTAAAAATCATCACCTCCCTGGGACTATAGTTTCTGATTCTATGATTTCGAATTCTTTGCTTTGTGAAGGTGCAGTTATCGATTCTAGTAAGGTATCTCATAGTGTTGTGGGAATTCGTGGCGTGATAGGAAAAAATTCTGTTATCGACCATTCTGTTGTTATGGGGAATGACCGCTATGGGAACACGTTGCAGACTCCTTTAGGTATAGGCGATAATTGTGAGATTTATAAAACAATTATTGATGAGAACTGTAGGATCGGCAACGGAGTGAAATTGACGAATATTAAAGGATATAAAGATTATGATTCTCCAGATGGGAAGCTAGTTGTTAGGGACGGTATTATTATCATTCCTCGGGGAACGAGAATTCCTAATAATTATATCTTTTGATGGAAGATCTTTATAATTAGTAAACGACTTCCCCTATTTTTCTCTATCGAGATTTTAGCACGATATCCAGTAGAATATCCCCCTTATATTGATAGTGCACGGATTGCCTTGATTTATGCAGATATATGCTATAGCGGATTTACATTTGGCTATCGGAGTCCCAGAAAAGACCATGGAAGTTTTTGGTCAGCCTTGGGTTTCCTATCACGAAAAAATCCGTGAAAGATGGCAAAAGACAGTCGCACCCGAGGACATAGTTTTGCTTCCGGGAGACATTTCTTGGGCAATGCATCTTGAAGAAGCGAAAGAAGACTTCTCCTTTCTAGGATCTCTTCCAGGAACTAAGTACATGATTCGTGGGAATCATGATTATTGGAGTTCTGCATCAGGAACTAAAATAGCGCAAGCACTTCCTGAAAATTTATACTATCTAGCTCAAGGTTTTTCCATCATACAACCGAACATGGCTGTTGTAGGTGTAAGACTTTGGGATAGCCCCACTATAAGAATAGCTTCACAATGTTTCCAATCTCCACTTCCTGAACAAGCTCGGGAATATAGCGAGAAAGACGAGAAAATTTTCTTAAGAGAACTGGGAAGATTGCAAAGAGCTTTAGACGCTGTCCCTAAGGATATCGAGCAAATTATTGTTATGACACATTATCCACCCATCAGTAGTGATGGATCTGCAGGACCTGTCTCACAGATGCTAGAAGCTGATGGAAGAGTTTCTCATTGTCTGTTTGGTCATATGCATAAAGTACGTACCCCCTTAGAGGGATTTGGAAACATTCGTACTATAGAATATAAACTCGTGGCTGCTGATTATATAGATTTTATTCCTCAGGTTATAATTTGAAAATTCTTGCTGGTAAATACAAAGGAAAGTCTTTAAAAACTTTCTCTAATCCTTCAGTGCGTCCTACTTGTGGCGTGGTAAAAGAAGCCGTGTTTAACATTTGTTCTGCCTATGTTGAGGACGCTATATTTCTCGACCTTTTTGCTGGAGTCGGATCTGTCGGGTTTGAAGCCTTAAGTCGCGGGGCTTCTTCGGTAACTTTTGTAGATTCTTCTGCACAATCTGTCCGATTAATTCGCGCAAATAGCCAACTTTTGAATCCTAATTTGCCGATTACAATTATAAAACAAGAGGCAAGATCAGCAATTCAACGGTTAGCCAAAAAGCACATGTCTTTTGACCTCATTTACATAGATCCTCCCTATAATCTTGAAGATAGCTATATTGCTGCAGTATTGCGCGATATTGTTGTAGGTGGGATTTTAGATAAACACGGGTACGTATTTTTAGAAAATGCTTCTGTGGAACCTATTCTTGTTGAAGGCCTAACGCTAAAACGTAGTAGGAAACTGGGGGGAACATATTTATCAGAATATTTTCTCGAAGATAGTTCTAATTAGCATTATGAAAAATTTCTCTATAAAATGCTTAACATTAAACAGCTAGTATGTTTTCTGTTTTGATAAACAGATTTTTTAGCCTTTAAGCCGTTCTTTCGAAAAGTTTTATTCAAAATTTATCTTGGAGAGCATGCTGGATAAAATTTCTTGTGTAGAATATGATGCGAAAAATAAGTCTGGAATCCGAGGCGTGAGTTAGCGTGAAAATCAAGAATTCCTTAAAACTGTATTTCCTAGCTCTTGTGTGTTTCCTTCCTTTGGTTTTCTTAGGTTGTTCTAGAGAAAAGAAAGAATTATTAGTAGGAAGAGATACTACTTGGTTCCCCAAACAATTTGGAATTTACACAGCAAATATCAACGCTTTCTTGAATGATCTTGTATCCGAGATCAATTACCGTGAGAACCTGAATATTAATGTTATAAATCAAGATTGGATTCATCTTTTTGAAAATCTTGATGACGAAAAGACTGCCGGAGCTTTCACATCGATACTACCGACAGCAGAGATGCTGGATCATTATCAGTTTTCTGAACCGATACTGCTAACAGGTCCGGTACTTGTTGTTGCTGAAGGATCTCCCTACAAATCTATCCAGGACTTGCGTGGTAAACTTATTGGGGTATATAAATTTGATGCCTCTATACTTGTCGGCCAAGATATCCCTGATGCAGTTTTGACACCTTATCAACACGTCCCCATAGCTTTAGAAGCTTTATCTTCCGGATGTTATGATGCTTTGCTAGCTCCTATTATAGAAGTTACAGCATTGATAGACACTGCATATAAAGGACGCTTAAAAATTATTTCCCAGCCTTTGAATCAAGACGGCCTAAGATTAGTAGTTCTTCGTGGTGAGAAGAATAACTTGTTGGAAGGTTTCAATATGGGATTAGTAAAAAGCATTCGGTCAGGCAAGTACCAAACCATCAAACAGCAATACCGTCTTCCTTAGGACATCACGACTTTATTAAGCTGTTTTTCTCTACATGCCGAGTACTTTGAATAATTGTTGCTAATGATTGGACCCATTGAGGAGATTGGTAAATCGCAGGGATCCGTAGAGCTTGGTATTTTCTATCTATAAGAATGGAAATGTATTCTTTTTCTATTTCGTACAGAGTTTCTATATGATCTGATGTAAATCCAAAAGGCACAATAAGAACGTGTTTTTTATTCGTCTTGAGTGTTTTGCATACCTCTTTTGTTGATGGTGTTAACCACTTGCCAGGACCGAATTTAGATTGATAACACAGAACGGTTTCTATATCGGGTAATCTTTCAGAAATGGCTGCGAAGGATTTCTCACATTGTACGTTGTACGGGTCACCTTGATTCACATATCTCATAGGAAGCCCATGGGCAGAAAATAATAGACAGCAGTCATTAGTAGGAATGTCGTGAGATTGTAAAAATTCCAGAATATGATCAATCATACACGAAATAAACTGAGGGTGACTCCCAAAATGCGCTACCCAAGAGATATTCAGTGAAGGTAGATGCTTGTGGATAAATCGCACAATACTTCCTGTAACAGCATACGTGAAATGTGGAAATAAAGGAACGCCAACAACAGGACGATCCCCTAGAGTTTTTAACTGTTGTATTGTCTGTTGATGGGTGTCTGGTAAATAGCGGTGAAAGGTAATTACAGGAGCGTCTAAATGTGAAGATAGAGTTTTGGCAAGAGCCTCTGTATCTTCATATATGGGAGAAAATCCACCGATACAATTGTATTGAGGGAGAACCTTAGGTGTACGTTTTTTAGCAATAAAGGAAAATAATCGTTTGTGAATGAAGGAAGGAAGGAATCCTCCGGTAACATCACGATCAGTAAGTAATGAAGTTAAAAAAACTTCAATATCGTTAGAATGACGCGGACCGCCAAAATTTGCGAGTAGATAAGTTGAAACCATAACAAGCTTTATTATTTAATAATATTGGAGCTATTGCATTAAAACAATTAGTTGCATACTTTCCCATAAAATTAAGATGAGTTTGTAAAATACATGAAGTTAAATAATGCTCTCCCAACTCTAGAAGCTTTATGTAAAAAAACACACCAAAAATTACGCCAATATCTTATTCGACACAGCTTATTGTTATTTGGATGTTTATTATTAATGGGTGTGGAGTTGGGAGTCTTCCTCTATTTTTTTCTGTTTTCTGGGAAAACTATTGTTCCAGCATTTTGCTTGGCGTGTTTTTTTCTTACCTTATTTGTCTGTCTTGTTGTTCGTTTGTACATACTGTCCGGGAAACCAGATTTTTTTGAAAATCTAGCAACTGACTATTTAAGAAATGCTCAGACTTTATTTAAGGGGAAGCATAACATTGTTGAAGAGCAAACACATTTAGCTTCCTCAGCAACCAAACTCGCTATAGATTTACAAAATCAAGAGTACACACTCTTATCTAGTGTGCTAAGTTTTCTTCCTAAGCATGACTTCATGAGAAAATTCAGCTGTTTTTGTTTTTGGAAAGACTACTTTTTGTTCAGAGAATGCTTATTACAAAAATCCATAGAGGCCTACATTAAAGTCGTACAATCTATTCCTGTAGATTTAGGAGCTCATGTATCCTTAGCAGATGCTTATGTGGCTCTCTCTGGATTGTACGCAGATCCTAGAAAATATCCCGAATTTGATGTGAGTTACTGGGTTCCTCCGGGAAGATATGGAGAAGATGTTCAGGAAAAATTTTTTGCAACGGCTCAGCGTGCTATAGAAGAATTTAAAATTTTAAATGAGTATGCCCCAGGAAATGCCTGGGTCCACACCCAATTAGCTTATAGTTATCATGACTTGCAAATGCCCTTGGAAGAGATTCAAGAATATGAGATGATTCTCAAGCTAAAACCTGCAGACGTAGAGACGATGACTAAGCTCGGGATCCTTTATTTTCAACAGGGGATGAACGCAAAAGGCCTACGTATATATGAGGAATTAAAGAAAAGAGATTACAAGAAGTCAAGAAAACTAATCAAATTCTATGGTATAGAATATAATAGTTATTGATTTTTGTTCTTGTTATTTATAATAGTTCTACTTGTTTATAGAGCATCTTATTTATGAAAAGTATTGATGTAAGTAATAATACAATGATACGCAGTGGTCTTTGTGATAGGATGAGTGTCTCTTGGCGGGCACGCTTTTCTGTTCGCACACGTTATGAAATAGCCAGTGCTGTGGCTATTTTTGGTCTGATATTGGCATTATGCGGATCCGGAGCTGTTTATCTTGCCTTCACCTCCTGTGCAATTTCTGAGCTATTTATTCAAGGATGTGTATCATTAGGATTGATGCCCATTCCTGTGGCGATACTTTCTTTACTTTTAGGTATGCTGATACTTCTTTACGGTATCTACCTATTGCCACAACAAAAAGAAGAATAGAGATACTCTTTTTGCTTAAATCCTGTGAAAGCTATTTGATTATGTTCCACTTGCTGTAAAATAGAGTACACTTACAATCAACCTAACTTAAAATAAAGAGAATACCATGAAAAAATTCATGTTGGCCCTACTTTTACTCACTTCTTGTGCGACATCACGCGTATTGAGTTTTGAAGTATCTATGGATAAAATTGCTTGTGCAGACGAAGAAGAGGGCGGTTGTACAGGTGGTTCTTGCTCTAGAGTCGAGTGTTGGGAAGAATAGAAAGTCTTTCTGAGATTACACTCTGCACGTGTTTAGAGTAAAACACAGCCATAAGGATCTTCTTAGCTAAATGTCACTTGCTAAGAAGATCCTTTTTTATTGCCACAAATATAGACTCATCTATCCATGTCACTCAGACTTCTCATCACATCCCCTGGAGATTGTGAAGATGCGCTATGATTTTTGAGTTTATGAATTTTCAGATCCGATAGGCATAGGCTTCCAAAGATGGAAAACAATAAAAACGTTTCGAGGCATATAGGGATAAAAATAGACCTCAAAGGGGGAAGAAGGATACCTAAATACACAGCAAACTTTTCAAGATAACGAAACATCTATTTTCTACTGCTGCAGTGAGAAGCCTAGAGTTTTTTAATTTGTTCGTTATACGTCTTCTTCGTAAAATACTTAGCGATTTTTATATCACACTTGCTCTCCTCCCGCTGTTTTTAGTTGCTCTAGATAGGGTGAGGAGATGTTTTTTCTGGCATATATAACAAGGAAAAGAGAAATGAAAAAATTAATCTTCAGTCTTTTGTTGGCCTCTGGATGTACTTGCGGGACCACGATTTTCTCTGATGAGATGCAAATTAATGAGAACGCTCCTTCCACAACGGAATCTGTAGAACAAGAGATTGTCTATGTGAATGGTCATGGGTACTACAGACATAAACCGCTTCCTTATAGTGGATAACGAGATTTTATTTACGGTTGCACAAACACCTTGGGAACAGTCCCTGAAAGCTGTTCTTAAGAATAAATAAATCCTAAAAGTAGTAAAATCTTATGGTTGCATTTATAAGATAATGTGAGATTTATTTATTTGTACAATAGTGAGAAGTACATAAATTAACATCGAAGCGTTAAGGTTTTTTAATTGCGCATTATTCTTGTTTTTTCATAGAATCTCTAGAAACCTTTATGCCAGTGTCGATTTTCCCCATATTTTTAGTTTTTCTAGATATGGTGAGGGGATATTTTTTTCTGGCATATACAACAAGGAGAATAAAAATGAAAAAATTAATCTTAGCGCTTCTTTTAGCTTCTTCATGTGCTTGTGGAACTGCTACTTTCGCTGATGAAAACGATGAAGTAAAAGTAAGCGAGAGTGGTCAAGATACTGATTCTGAAAACAAAGAAGGTGAGACCACTACCGAGCATCATCATTAAGAGTTCTACTTGTGTTGATGAAACAGGGGGGCCCCCCTGTTTCTTGCTGTAAACATCATTTCAAACGACTTCGCCTAAAGTCTCTTTCACTTGCTCATATTCAATTTAAGATAACTTAATCCGTTCTTGAGCGTTCCGTTTCCGTTTGATAAGTACCAAATTGCCTGGTGTAGATTTGCAAGACTGTTTTTTACAGGTTTGTAGCCCTTGATAGGGATCTCGACCCTATTTTAGCTATACGACTCTTCTACTGCTATTAGGTCATGAAAAATAGAATAAATTCACATCCGTGATCTGTTTTATTTTAAATTTTTTAAAAGAGGAATAGGACCTCATAGTCTATTTCAGATCCGGTTTCCCTATGTATTAAATTATTGCATTAATAAAGAAGATTATTTAAAACCTTTTCAAAAAGATCGTTCAT
Source organism: Chlamydia psittaci 6BC (assembly GCF_000204255.1). NCBI lineage: Bacteria > Pseudomonadati > Chlamydiota > Chlamydiia > Chlamydiales > Chlamydiaceae > Chlamydia > Chlamydia psittaci. Next base: position 148,227 of record NC_017287.1, read on the forward strand.
TTTGTTTAAGATCAGATAAAGTAATATGCTTAGGTTTTTTATTTGATTCATGTTTAATATCACGTAAAACCTAATTGGGAATGTATTTTAAACTTTGAAGAAGGAAAGATAAAAAGTCAGTAAACGGTAACGTATTTTGTCCCTAATGTGTATTGCACCACACTTTTTCCTCATCCTGATGGCAATGTGATGCATAGATTATAAGAAAAATTTTACTAGATTTTTGCGGTTAGACAGTATCCAAGGCAACAAAGTAGAATGTGTCTAGAAACAGAAAGAGTTTTTATAAGTAAGTCTAGGGTACTTTTACGTTTTTAAAGAAAGTAAATAATTTTTTTGTTGTTTTGATAGAACTTTGTTATCTCAAAAATTTTAGCTGATTTTGTTGGAGTTTGCTATAATAGCCAGGTGATAGAGTCTTGAAAAGCTTAAAGGCTGAAAGACGTGTTTTTCAGGAACTGTCAGAGTGCTGTAGTCTTTGGCAGAGGATCTGTTTTATATGAATAAACGGTGTGTAATAGACAAAATTTTAAAGTGTGTAGTCGTTGCCTCTTTGGTTTTGTTATACTGGTCGTCTGATTTGCTTGAAAAAGACATCAAGTTAATCAAAATGAATGTTCGAGATGTACAAGAAGACATCCAAGAATTACTAAGCATCGTGAAGCAAAATAATGCTGCGCGATCTCTACATCCATCATGTTCTTCTTCCTTATCAGCAACTACGTGTTCTGCTTCTGTAGAAGTTGGAGATCCTCGTTATCCTAATCTACTTTCCCCAGACCCTTACATGGAAAAAACTTTAACGGAACTTATCGGAAACGATTTTGTTCCTAAAGGTGTTTTACGTACCGCTCATGTGGGAAAACCAGATAATTTGAGCCCTTTTAACGGTTATGATTATGTCGTAAAATTGTATGACTTATGCGTCCCTGGGTTGGCAAATTCTCATGTGGGGAAGCACGAAAAATTTGCCCCCGCTCTGGCTTTAAAAATAGAAGAACGCATTGCTTCAGACGACTCTGGAGATCATGAATTTCATATTTATTTACGTCCCAATGTATTTTGGGCCCCTATTGATCCTTTGCGTTTCCCTAAACACGTACAGTTGGCTGATCATTTTATGCAGCCACATCCTGTCACGGCTTATGATTTCAAATTCTATTATGATGCTGTGATGAATCCTTATATCGCAGAGATGCGCGCCGTAGCTTTGCGTTCATACTTTGAAGATATCGTCTCTTTCAAAGTAGAAAATGATTTAAAATTTATAGTGCGCTGGAAAGCTCATACTCTTGTAAATGAAGAGGGCAATGAGGAGAAGAAAGTACTCTACTCAGCTTTCTTTAATACTTTGTGTCTAAAACCTCTTCCACGTTTCGTTTATCAGTATTTTGCTAATGGAGAGAAGATCATTAAAAATGACTCTGATCCTGATGCCTATCGTAAAGATTCGGTGTGGGCTCAAAACTTCTCCTCACACTGGTCTATGAACTATATTGTGAGCTGTGGCGCATTTTATTTTTCTGGAATGGATGATGAAAAACTGACCTTCACGAGAAATCCCAACCACTATAACCCTAAAGAAGCTCTAATTGAGAAGCGTTGTGTTTATATTAAAGATAACTCAGACTCATTATTTCAGGACTTCAAATCGGGGAAACTAGACTTGGCTTATTTACCACCAAATCACGTGGATAATCTTGCGAGTTTTATGAAAACCCCAGCCTATAAAAATCAAGTTTCCAAAGGTGAAGCGATTCGTGAGATGGTTTACCCAGACCGCTCTTACGCGTACATTGGTTGGAATTGTTACTCATTATTTTTTGAGAACCGTCAAGTGCGACGCGCTATGAATATGCTCATAGATCGTAACAGGATTATAGAAGAGTGTTTAGACGGTCGTGCTCATATCATTAGTGGGCCTTTTTCACCTTTTTCTCCTGCCTATAATCAAAAGATCGAAGGTTGGCATTATTCTCCAGAAGAGGCTGCGCGTATTTTAGAAGAAGAGGGCTGGATAGATGCTGACGGCGATGGTATCCGAGAAAAAGTTATAGATGGGGTTGTGATTCCTTTTCGTTTCCGTCTTTGTTACTATGTCAAAAGTATAACCGGCCGTACTATTGCAGAATACGTAGCTACTGTTTGTAAAGAGATAGGTATTGAGTGTAGTTTATTAGGATTAGATACCGCTGACCTATCCCAAGCATTTGAAGAAAAGAATTTCGATGCCTTGCTTACAGGCTGGTGTCTTGGATCTCCTCCAGAAGATCCTCGAGCTCTTTGGCATTCTGAGGGTGCAATGGAAAAAGGCTCGGCCAATGTCGTTGGTTTCCATAACCCCGAAGCTGATAAAATTATAGATCAACTTAGCTATGAATATGACGCCAGTAAACGTATGGATCTATACCATCGTTTTCACGAAGTTATTCATGAAGAATCTCCTTATGCATTCCTATTCTCTCGTACTTTTTCTTTGCTCTATAAAGATTACGTGAAAAACGTCTTTGTCCCTAAACATAGAACAGATTTAATCCCTGACGCTCAAGACGAAATGGTTAATCTTCATACGGTTTGGTTAGACAGGAAGGAGGAAGAGTGCTTAAGTATATCTTAAAACGTCTGATATTGATTCCTCTGACGCTTTTTGCAATTATTTCAATTAATTTTATAATATTGAATGCAGCTCCAGGAGATGTTATCGAAGATCAGTCTGTGGATTCCTTTGGAGATGCAGGGAAGTCTGATAAGATTCGTACATACAAAGGCCCTGATCGCTATTTGCAGTTTCGCGAGCATTATGGCTTGACTCTACCCATTTTCTTTAATACACGTCCTGCCATTTCACACGCTCAGGTAAAGAGCGGGATAGAAAAAATCGTCGATAGCGTCACAAATAAGCAATCTATTTCTAAATTAAAGATTTACTGGGGTGATCGAGCAAAATTTATTCTGCCCGCATTATTATTTGAAGCTAACGACAATACAAAAACATCTGTCTATCGTCATGTTGCCGCAGACTTATTTATTCGTGGAGCTATCCGTCAGGGAATAGTTGGACCAGGCTTATCGCCAGAACAATACGCTTATAATGAAAGAGTTTCCAAAAGCAATGCCTCGCTTGTTAAGCTTCTTTCTGAAGAAGATATTGGGATTAAGGTAGATTGTTTAAAGGAATGGTTCCGTAAGGAAGGAGGTTTGGATGCCTTTCCTTATAAGCGCTTTTCTTGGAAGACCTTTTTTTTAGAAACACGTTTTTCTCGCTATATGTCGCGTGTTTTACGTTTGGATTTTGGAACCTTACGTAATGATCCACATAAAACGGTAGTTTCTGAAGTGGTTAAACGTTTACGTTCTTCGTTAACGTTGTCAGTTTTTCCTATGATCCTGGTGTTTATCTTATGTCAAGTATTCGGAATGATTATGGCGTTAAATAGAAACCGTTGGATTGATCATACGCTGAATTTTATCTTCCTGTTTCTATTCTCTGTTCCTGTCTTTGTGTCTGTTCCTTGGATTATTGATAATTTCGTTATTAATAAGACCATACCATTTACCTCGATTCCTATGCCATACAGTGGCTTACAATCCCCTCCGGAAATTTTCAATCAGTTGAGTTCTTTGGGTAAGATTTTAGATACTTTAGCTCATAGCTTTCTTCCTTTTTGTGCTGTAAGTTATGGGGCATTTGCTTCTCAGTCACGGTTAAGTAGGTCGGTCTTTTTAGAAATCCTAGGGGAAGACTATATTTGTGCAGCACGAGCGCGTGGTGTGTCTCGTTATGATATTCTTGTGAAGCACGTAGGGAAGAATGCAGCTTCTTCCTTGATTACTTCATTGGCTTCATCTTTAGGAGCTATATTAGGAGGGGCTTTAGTTGTAGAAACTCTGTTTGATATCGATGGGTTTGGGAAATTTTTCTATCAGGCCATTTTAAATCGTGATCATAATGTCGTATTGTTTTCTGTCCTTGTTGGATCCGCTCTATCTCTATTAGGTTATTTAATAGGAGATATTTGCTACGTGCTATTAGATCCAAGGGTGCAGCTAGGAGGTAAGAGGGTTTAGAAAATGGAATCCCCGACTTCTTTTTATCGCAGATTCTTTCAGGCATACCATAAGAACTTCCTTGCCTCACTGTCATGGAAGTTTGTTATCGCATTAGCACTTGTAGGTGTATATGCACCTCTATTTGCGAGTAGTAAACCTATTTTAGTTAAATGGGAAGGATCTCTGTTTTTCCCTTTATTTAGATATTTATGGTTCCCAGGTTTTTATACTAAGGGCATAGATCTTTTTTTTAATGTTTTGATGGCAACTCTGCCATTGTTCTTTATAGCATGCAAGCTCTTTAAGGGAAGAACACGCAGGGCTATTATTGGAATTTTAACTATTACTCAAGTACTAGGATTTATCTTTGTATATCAGGGGAATATTCAAGACCCCGCTGGGGACACGAATCTTAAAAAATTACGGGCAGAGAAAATCTTTTCACAGCTTGCTAATAGCAGAACAGAAAATATCGTTTTACTTCCTAAAGATGTGCGTACTTGGGAATTAGAAAAGACCTACATGAGTAAGTACGAGCAGTTGGGGATTTTGATAAAGTCCAAATACCGTAAATTACAGCACGAGAAATTACAGCGGTATTGTGTGGCGTATGAGGGGTACAAAGGTTCACAAATGCCAACGCTGTACTACTCACAGATGAGAAACGAGCAGGTATGTTTGGAGCGTTTACAACAAAGACTACAAAAGTTGCATGCTTCTTATGAATCTGCATTACAAACTTGGTATAAGGCCATAGATGAGTACCGTCCTTTTCTTATGGCGCTCACTCGAGTTGAGCATGATTTGAACCTTGCTTTGTATAATAAAGATCATAATGAGAGATTACGTTTAGAGTATTCTTCAATAGAAGAAGAAGCAGAACCTTTCCGTAAGCATCTGTTAAGTACACGTCGAGTTCTTGAGGAATATAATAAAATTCATAGCGCGATTAACTTTATTCAAGATAAACGTACGTGGATTAATGAAGAATCTGAAAAACTCCGTATTCTTATCAGCCCATTGCTGAGTTCATTTCATTGGGAAGATGATGCGGGAGGCTCTCATGAGATGAATAAGCATGTACGTTGGTGGCAGCTCACACGAATAAATCGCAAAGATCTTGTAGCCTCTTTAATTTTCGGGATTCGTATTGCTTTGGTTGTTGGAGGGGTCTCTGTGGCCATTGCTTTATTTATTGGTACGGTTATAGGTTTAGTTTCTGGGTATTTTGGCGGAACTACGGATATGGTTCTTTCTAGATTTACTGAGATTTGGGAAACCATGCCTATGTTGTTTATTTTGATGTTAGTTGTTTCTATAACTCAGCAAAAATCCTTATTTTTAGATACGATCTTGTTTGGATGTTTCGGTTGGACAGGATTTAGCAGGTACATCAGAATAGAAACCTTAAAACAACGCAATATGCCCTATGTGTTAGCGGCTACAAATATGTGTTACAGTCACTATCACATTATGGTACATCAGATACTTCCTAATGCGATTGTCCCTATCATTTCCCTAGTGCCATTTTTTATGATGGCGGTGATTAGCTGCGAAACAGGGTTGACATTTTTAGGTCTCGGAGAGGAATGCTCCGCGTCTTGGGGGAATCTTATGAAAGAAGGAGTTACAGCTTTTCCTTCGGAAAGCCGTATTCTTTGGCCTCCTGCCATTATGCTTACCGCTTTGCTTATTGCTATAGCATTGATAGGCGATGGTATTCGAGACGCTCTAGATCCTAAATTACAAGATTAGCTTATAGATCCTTCAAAATTGAGAAGGATATCTTGGATCTGTTCTCCTGCGCAGTAATGGCGTTCGCCATGACTTCCGATCACTCTGTGGCAGGGGAAAAACAAAAGGAAAGGATTCTGCTTACACGCTGCTCCTACTGTACGAGGATGAGTGTCTGTTGCTTTAGCAATATCTCCATAGGTGCGCGTTTGCCCGAAAGGAATCGTAGCAATACAGTTGAGTATCACTTCTTGTTGTTTCTTTAGAATGGATGTATTGATGTAAGAAGAACGTGGTATGTTGATTTTCTGAGAGTATTTCGCACATAGTAAAACTATTTCCTCCATAGCTTTATGAGAGCCAGGACCTAAAAATAAACAAGAAAATACTGGAGATACCGATAACTGAGTTTTTACTACAGCATTGTTTTGGAAATGAACGATGACTTGTAGAGGAGGATATTTTGCTATCTGCAAGCCTTGAGAACAGGCTTGCGATAGAGAGAATTTAGAATCGTCAGAAACTAAGTAAAGATTCTCGGACATGGAAAACTACATTATCCCGCATTGTTGAGTCTCTCGAATTTTGTTTTTGAGACTAGGCGTCCACGGTGATACCATTCACATTTATACACGCCGGCAGCGTAGATTTTCCTCATACCATGAGGTAAGTTATTTCTCCAAGATACTTCTTCTGCGATTACTTCTTCTTCGTTATAGCGTAATTCACATCCTTCCTTGGATCCTTTTACAAAAGGAATCTCTGCAGCTTTACAACCATTTTTAAACACGGTTGTTGTTCCGTCTTGGTATCCATAACGCCACTCTTCAATAGTGTTAGGGATCCCCCCAGGAAGATAAGTTAAACGTAAACCATGAGGCTGACCATTCACATAATGGGTAATCGTTTCTGGATCTCTGGTAGCATAGAAGGTAGTTCTTTTTACCATAACCCCATCGCTGAATGTTTCTTCGTAAAGCAGAACATTATTTGGAGAGAAGCTAGAACGCACACCTTCTCCATTCCGGATAGTTGAGGTGTATTTCCCGTTAAAGGAAGAATAGCTGCCTTCAATTACTCGTCCTTGATAGGTAGTTTCAATAAAATAGGGTTCTGTGATGGTGTCGTTGTTTTTATTATCCGGCCAGCGAGTCACTGTTAGAGATCCATCTTCTTGGAAGACTTCTTCTTGAGAGGGGAGACCATTAGAAAAGAATGTTTTATGAGAAATGAGTCTTCCTTGGTCATAGGTCTTTATTACGGATAACGTTGTAGAATGAGGGAAGGTGAGTGTTATCTCGCCATGAAGAAGACCTTGAACGTAAGTTTCATAAAGAGTCGATCCATCTTTTAAAACTTTAGTGATTGTTCCATCACAGCCCCGCTTTACCCAATCTCTTCCTGATACGATAATTCCGTAATTATTTCGGAAAGTCTCCTTCATAACTGAAGGATCTTGTTTTAGAGTAGACCCATAGGTAAAGCATGAGAAAGAGAGTGCGCAAATGCAAAAAAGCAGCTGTTTCATGAATCGATCGTTCCTTTTGTATCGTCTAGTTGCTCGTTAAGCATAGCAAGTAAACGCTCATGTTCTTCTTCTATTTCTTGGTTAGATAATGTTCTTTCCTTGTCTTGGAATACAAGACGTAGGGAAACATTTTTATTTTGCACGGTAGGGTTCTTATTTTGGTATATACTGATAATGGAAACACTTTCAAGCCATTTAGAATGGAAACTTAAAAGTTTCTTCCGTAACGAATCTGCTGGGATAGACTCATCAACGGTCAGTGTTATATCCCTGAATGAAGAGGGGTAAATAGGATAGGGCTGGTATCGAGGTATGGCTTTCTTTTGTGTATGTAAAAGAGAGTCCACCGAGAGCTCAGCAAAGAATACGGAGTGTTTGATTTGAGCTTTTTTACATAGCTGAGGATGTAATGTCCCAAATCGTCCTAACAGATGCTTGTGAAGATAGATCTCCGCTTGCTGATAAGGATGGAAATTAGGGTGTTCACTAGGACGAATTGTGTAAGCTGTCGAAGAAATATGGAAATGGCGGAATAATCTCTCTACCCATCCTTTGATTGAATAGAAAGATAAAGCACGCTCATGACATACCCAAGAGAGTTCTTCTGCAGCCCCCGATAGGATAATTCCTAAACTTTGTGTTTCTTGATATTGGGAACCTTTCTTAGTGTACACAGTTCCTAACTCAAAAGCGTGTACGTAGGGAGCTTGTCTATTTAAATTTGTTGCCGTGCTTTTTAATAGTCCAGGCAGCAAAGAATCTCGTAGTACAGTAGCGTGTTTGGAGCCTTGCAGCGCAATATAATCAGTTTCTTGCCTATGTAATGCTGCAGTCTCTATATCTAAAAGGTCGCAGGTGAAAAATTGTTGCAGTCCAGATTGTGCTAAGAAGTCTACAATTTCTCGTTTAAAAGCATATAGAGGGGTATACGTGGCAGGAGTTTTGTTCTTCTCTATTTTCCATGGTTGTGTTCTGCAAATCTCTTCAACAAGATCGATTTCTTCACGGATGTCATGACGATACGAAGGCACATGCACAGAGAGAATCCCTTGGTCTTGAGACGTCACAGTAAAGCCTAAAGAAACAAGTTCTTCATGTACTTGAGACTGGCTAAGAGTGGCTCCAAGCACGCGTTCTATCATTTCGGTGCGTAATGTTAGAGTAGGAGATTGTGGTACAGAACCTACAACATGGATAGGAGAAACCTTAGCATTTGGGAAAAGCTTTTGTATGTAGTGGATGGCCGCATAGAGAGAAGGGAGAACATTATCCGGATTGCTACCTCGTGTAAAGCGGTATGCAGCTTCCGAATGCAGGGGAATATGTGTTTGAGAGGCGCGTATAGCCTTGGGAAGAAAATATGCGGCTTCTAAAATAATGTCTGTAGTTGTTTCATTGAAGGAAGAATCCAAACTTCCCATGACACCTGCTAAACCTACAGTATGGTTTTTATCACAGATAATAGCCGTTCCTTGTGGGACCAGAACCTCTTCATTATTTAAGAGTTTTAGATAGTGCTTTTCCTTTGCTTTTTCAGCTCGTAAGGAATCGATATCTACAGTTTTTGCGTCATAGACGTGGAGAGGTTGACCCAAAGCCAACATGATGTAATTCGTGATATCTACAATGGTATTGATAGATTTTTGTTTGAGTTGACTGAGAGCCTGTTGTAGCTCTTGAGGAGAAGTTTCTGAAGATACTCCAGAAATTTTTACACAGCAGAAAATGGGGCAAATACTTTGGTCATGAGAGGCGTGTTCTTTGGGAATGGTTTCTAAAGGAGCAAATGAAAACTCTTCAGGTAGAATGAGGTCGACATTTGCCACATGCGCAATTTCTCTAGCAAGACCTAAAAGAGAGGCACAATGGCCTAGATTAGGAGTTAAGCAGAATTCGATCGATGTATCAGCAAGTAAGGCACATGCACTTTCTCCTAAGGGGGTGCCTTCAGGAAACTCAAATAATCCTCTTTCTGTTTTTTGGAGATGAGAGAATCCTAATTCATCAGTGCCACAGCACATACCTTGGGATTCTACGCCACGCAATTTAGATTTTTTTATTGTATAAGGGTTTCCTTCGTGATCGTGGAGTTTTGCTCCTGGAAGAGCTAAAGGAACTATGATATCAGGACGACAATTAGGAGCTCCACAGACGACTTGATGTTCTTGCTTTCCGTCAAAAAGGGTAGCAACCACGAGTCTATCCGCATTGGGATGGGGGAGAGTTTTTATGATCTTTGCTGTGATAATTGAAGAGAATGAGCAACTGAGAAGTGTTTCTATTTCAGTTTCGATGCCTATATGATCACAAGCTTCTATAATTTGTTTGATAGATAGGGGAGAAGAAAAAAATCTTTGTAATGAGGATAAAGAAACGCGCATGAATAGTAAAGGTGAGACATTTTTGTGACAGATTTTACGAGGAGGAGTGTATAGTGGCAAGTATTTTAATGCTTAGAGAGGGACTCGGCTTTTGGGGGTAATCTTTAATGACTTGGCGAAAAACGATTCGATGGCTGAAGCAAGCATTAGTTTTAAGCGCAGTATTAAATATTGTTTTTTTACTTTTGTTTTATTCAACCGTTTTCAGAAAGGACATTTATAAACTACGGTTATTTTCAGGTCCTTTAGTAGCTAAGAACTGCCGAGTGCAAAAAATCCCTGAAGATTTTTTGGAAAGGTTATCTGAAGCTTCTCTGGAAGAATTGTATCGTTTGTTGGATGAAGATCATTTGCTTTATGGGAGACCCTTAAAGCTGTGGGCGTTGAGTGTCGCTATTCATACTTATCACGTAGATGTGGAAGGAGCTCTTTCTCATCCTTTGACATTCACCCAGTTGCGTAGTAAGGGGAAAACATGGTTGCTGCCGAATATTGATGAGAAAGAGTACGGTTTAGTACGACGTTATTTATCTCGCGAGCGCTATCCTTTCACTACACGAGGGTTGTTCATTGCTATTTCTAAAAATTTAGAGCAGGGTATTGTTGACGAAGATTGTTTGTACCATTTTTGTCACACTCCAGAATTTCTTTATTTCCGAACATTACTATGTGGTGCTGAAGAGCGTGTATCTTCCGTGGCTTCTTTAGCAAGCATGGTCATACGTAATGGGGAAGAGATTTTTTTTTCTTTGTGTAACGAGAAGAATCGAGCAACAGCCATTTCCCCTCAACAACGACAAAAAGTTTTATTTACCTATACAAGTTTAGGCGAGCCTTTAGCTGCGTTATTGCTTCTGGTTCATGATGAAGATTGGGTGTTGCATAAATTTACAGATGAGGATTTAAAAACATTTGTTCATCTTCTCCCTGAGGAATCTCCTTATACTCAGAATTTTATCCATCGGATTGTTGAGACACCGCGTTCTTGTATTGTTGAAGCTAAGCAGACTGCGGAGTGCTTGACAGAGGAAAAAACTGTTTACGAAGACTATGTGATACAAGAGGGGGATTCTTTATGGTTAATCGCACGCCGTTTTGGCGTAACTATTGAAGAAATCATGCGTGTGAATCACCTAAGTCATCATCGTTTGTTACCTGGGAAACACCTAAAGCTTCCTCCAAAGTCGTCATAGGGACGAGATCGATTCCTCCTGGATGCCAAGGCCCACATTTTCCTATTCTTTTTATTATCAACCAGAGCCCTTTCATACACTTATGATGTTTTAAAGCTTGTAAAGCGTACTCAGAACAGGTGGGGAAAAACCTACAAGGGCTTCCTAATAGAGGAGAAATTGTCCATCTATAAAGATGGATGAGACTACAACATAGGCGTGTAGGTAGGTTTTGTATCAGTTGTTTAAATGACATTGAATACATCTTTAAGTAAAGCTACAGAAACTTCTAGCATAATTAGCCAAATGATTGTCCACTCTAGTGATGAGGAATGTTGGTGATTGAGTTGGTCATTTAAGATTTCTAGTACGTCTCCAAGAATGGTCAATCTATGATTGAGAACATTGATTCTTGCGTTAATATCTAAGCAGTTAAGAACATCAATATAGATGGGTTGTGTTTCTGGATGCTCCCAGAAAAAGTCGGGTTCATCGAGAATATCAGAGTGGAGATTTACAGAGGCTTTGTCTAAAAAAAGTTTACCAATTTTTTTAGCAATAGCCTTCCTTGGCATAGAAATTTTCCCTTTTGTTGCTAGATCTTGGGGAAGGCGTTTAGAATCTTCTATAGTTTTATAGATGGTAGCTTCAAATATCGTGAGCTTTACTGACTGAGCAAGACCAAAAGATATGGCTAATTTTGTATTGAGTTGCGAATCTGCTAGGATGAGCCTATCTCTACGTATTTGTAATTTGTCCCCATAATGAAAGTTGTAGCAGTCTATCTCCGGTTGGGGGAGGATTTCGGGAGAAGCTGTAACAATAGATTGAAGAACTTTAATTTCTTCAAATTCTTCCCAACCCCAGAAAACAGCGACGCCAAAGGGGAAAAATACAGCAATTTTGTCACATTCCTCAGGATTTTCCGAAGATACTAAAACATACTCCCTAGATAAAACCGTAGGAAAGCGAGTTTTAAGCAAATGAAAGAGCACGTGTAAATTATAAGACGAAGCTGTGCAATGGGCAGTACAACGCATGATTCCTAAAAGTTGTTGTTCAAGCTTCCTCTAATGTACTTCATTTTTACTCAGTCGGAAACATTTTTTTTCTTGAGGTAAAGGGGATCCCCTCGTTAAGCTATCTTTTTTGCGGAAGTGGCGGAATTGGTATACGCGCTATCTTGAGGTGGTAGTGGAGCTTTCCTTAGGGGTTCGAGTCCCCTCTTTCGCAATGGAAGTTGCGAATAGAGCTCTTCTCCTTGATTTCTTTATCTTGAATTTTCATAGTGAGTATAGTTTCGAGTTTGGGGTATAAACCTTGCGGTTTCTTTCTATTTTTCTATTTGTATTTTCGTTTATAACCTCATTCAGTCTTCCGGTTTATTCTGAGCATTATATCTCCGAAGATGAAAAATTTCATATAGATCGGTTCAATTTTTCTGGAGAGTTTCCAGATATGGAAACTATGGAAATTCACGCTCAACGTAAGAAGCGTGTGCATTTTGATGTGTCTGGAGATTTCCCAAAATTAGAATCTATTGTTTATAACGGGTCTTTTGGATTTTTAAGAGCCAAGTTAACGGGGAGATATCCGGAGTTGACTTCTTTAGTGATCTCTTGCTCCTCATGTAAAATGGATTTGGATTTTCGTGGTAAATGGGAGAGAAACGCGACGATCTCCTTGAGTAACGAAGCCGAACCTCTCACATTAACTTTACCGAAGAATGTTGGCGTGATTGTTCACACCAAAGTTTCTACAAAAGGTAAGGTGATGTTGGAAGGGGATTTCGAGAAACGCGGTCGAGGAATTTGGAGAAAAACCTATCATAATTCTTTAGTGGGGATAGCTCCTGTTACCCTAGTCTTTGAAGTGCAGAGTGGTTCAGGCGGAACCATTACTTTGCGGTAGCTTCTTATGCTTATCTTCATGAAACACACTGTCAAACATAAGAGTAATCTTTTCTGAAAATTCCAAATGAAAATTTGACAGATTGAGTAGATCTTGAAATCTCTTTGCGTGTACGAGTGCGTGAAGGATTTTCTCTTCTTCACTTTCTATAATCACAGCAGATTCTGGGCTGTGTTCTATGCAGAATTTCCTACCTTTATGGCGATAAAAAGATGAAGATAGAATAGTTTTTTTACATGATGCGCATGTTGTTGAGAGATCTAGGATTCCTTCATATTGTAAAAGTTTGAGTAGGAAAGTCGCTGCAAACATTTCGGGATTTTTACTTTCCGGTAAGCGGTGGAGAAAATTTAAAAAAAGAGAAAAAAGTTCTTGAGAGGGTTTTTCTTGCCATTGTGATCCTAAAATGCTTTGTGTCATTTTCCCTGCAGCTTGTAGTAGGGGAAGATCGGATTTTATTTCTGAAAAGGTATTTTTCACTTCTGCAAAGAGTAGTTTGCGCATTCTTGGAGGAGAATGATCAAGACTGTAGACCCCTAAGGAAAGCGGAATTAGAGCGTCGCGAAAATCATAGTATAAAGACTGCCCTTGCTTTGCAAAAAATGTAAGAAGTCCTAGAGGGGAGAATATTGTAGTTATGCAATGATGTTTCCCTTGGGGAAGATTTTTGAGAGTAATTGCAGGCGTAAGGGTATGCATATCTTTAGTTGCTAGGTTGTACAGAGTTTAGCATGAGATAATAGGAGATCAGTTGAGAATAGCAAGGTAATCCAGGATAAAAATCTAACGTTTTTGTTTTGGGATTGAGGAATCCTGTTTGTTGTTTTTTATAGCAAACAACAGAGACACATGGAGAGCCGATAATATAGTTGTAGCTTAATAATTGGTTGAGTGTTTGTTGGTTAATTACTCGTGCTTTGCATTCAATCAACAGCAGGGGGCGGGGCTCTCCTAAGTGATAAGTTTTCCCTTCTGCATCTGTATATGTTGCGGGTGTGATCACTAAGAGGTCGGGACGACGTCGAGGCAGGCGTATCTCCTTACGAGAAAGAAGAGGAAATAAAGTCTTAAGACCTTTTTCTACAATAATTAGGGACGGAGGGTAGTGCAATTCCTCAACGAGACAAGTAATGAGCTCTTGACGAACCTTTTCTTCAGGTGTGGATGCCAAGATTTTATACCGTATCGGGTCAAAGATGGTCAAAGAATCTGGGTTCGTCGTAACCTGATCATTAAAAGATGTGGAATCCTGGTGCGATAATCGGTTCGATGAGGACATAATTGTCATCGTTTTGTTTGTGGATTAACTGAATCTTATGCTCTTTTTCGTTTAGGAAGACTAGCACTTTATTTTGGGAAGATTCGAATTTCTTAATTGCCTCATCTTCAGAAAGAACGGGGAGATTGATTTTCTTTCTAGAGAGAACTTTTTTTGCCGATCCGGGAATATAACCATAATATTTTAGAGAGTCCCAGGCATCCATAGTTTCTAAAGGTAATATATCATCGTAGAGATGAATATCCTCTTCAAGCTCAAGGATTTGCTCTTCTTTTTTAGATAGGCCTATATCGTGTTTTTTCTTGTTTTGGCGTATTTTCTGATGTTTATTTGCTAAAGTACGGATTTTTTTGAAAGCCGCAATTACTGCGCTATAGGGATTGGTATGTTGTGTTTTTACCTGGAATGTCTCTTTTCCTCTCATAGCGGTAAGATGTACTTCCGTCCCTTGTTTCTCTTTATGTGAGGTCAACACTATGTGAATGGCGTCTAGTGGAGGGAGCTGATTGCTCTTTTCCATGATGAGTTGGCGTAGTGGTTGAGATACGTGAAAGGACTTGCCTGTAATTTCTAGGTTGGCAACCTCATGTTTTGGAGCTTTTTTTTGTTTAGTTGCTCGACGCTGAGGGGTGTGCATGCCGTCTCCTTATGGTGAAAAGATTTGATACAACATATGGAGATGAAAAATCAGAAAAAGAAAAAGAGTTTCTCCTATCTGTTATTATAAGAGGGGAAACCTTTATTCTAAAAACTTTTAACGCACCGAAGAGGGCTCGAACCTCTAACCACCTGGTCCGAAGCCAGGTACTCTATCCAATTGAGCTATCGGTGCCTAAGACTCCCTTACGTAAGAGATCTGAGACCTTGGAGACTGGAGAGCTTAGCAGAAGTTCCTCAGAAACTCAAGAAAAACTCCCTGGGACAGCATTCCCTATTTTTAGGATAGAGCGAGCATAGCATCGGTCAGGTGGGTGGGACTTTCTAGGATGACCGCCCTCTCTAATACATTGGAGAGTTCGCGGATATTCCCAGGCCAAGGATAGTCAAGAAGAGCAGATTTAGCGCTTTCCGACAGTGTTTTCATTGGTTTATTATTTAATCTACAGAATTTCTCTAGAAAGTACTGTGATAAAGGGAGAATATCATCTTTTCTTTCTCTTAAGGGAGGGAGGTACAAGGGAATAACGTTAAGGCGATAAAACAAATCTTGTCGGAAAATTTTTTGATCTACAGCTTCTTTAAGGTTGCGATTGGATGTGGCGAGGATACGAACGTCTACCGATAAGGTTTTCGTCCCTCCAAGGTGTTCAAATTCTTTCTCCTGAATCGCTCTGAGTAGTTTGGCTTGAAGATTTATAGGAACTTCCGTGATCTCATCGAGTAAAAGAGTTCCGGTGTGTGCGAGCTCAAAACGCCCAGCCTTTTTCCCTGTTGCTCCTGTGAAAGCGCCTTTTTCATGGCCAAAAAACTCGGATTCTAACAACGTTTCCGGAATAGCAGCGCAATTCACCTTTATATAGGGGCGTGCAGCTCTAGGGGAATTTCTATGAATAAAAAACGAAAGGACTTCTTTCCCGCAACCAGATTCGCCATGAATAAAGATGTTAGCAGAGCTATCTGCTGCTTTTCTTGCTTTAGACAACAAATCCTTCATTGCAGGGCTTTCGGCGATTAGAGGGTGAGATTCTGAGGAAATTTGCGATTTTAGCAAAAGATTCTCATTTACAAGGTTTTGTAATTCCTCGGCCTTTGCTATGAAAGCAAACAGAGCTTCCGATGAGAAGGGTTTTGTGAGGTAGTTAAATGCCCCATGATACATTGCTTTTACAGCATTTTCGATTGTTCCGTATGCCGTGATCACGAGAACCGGTGTATGAGGTGCACATTCTTTAGCGGTTTTGATGATGTCGATTCCTGTCCCATCAGGCATATTCATGTCTGAAATAATCAGGTCGTACTTCTCTGTTTTGATCTTATGACAGCCTTGTTTCACGTTATCAGCAGTAAACGGAGAGAGTCCTCTGGTTAGAAGAAGCTCAGAAAGAAAATCTCTTAATAAGGGCTCGTCATCTACTATCAATACTTTTTCTATAGTCATCAGGCATTTATTAGTTTCTAAGTTAAGAATTCTTATTACTAAATTAAATAAATCTTCGTAAAGGAATATTTAATTAGTTTCGTTTTCTATCTGTTTTTTTAAAAATAAATCTTTTTGTATTGATTTATAGTTATTTAAGGTTGTAAAATTTTTCCACTTACTTTTATTTAGGGCGTTTGTAGCATGGCTTCTTCAATACCAAACACCACAGTTTCTTCGTTGCAACCAGAAACTTTAGGTTCTCGTTTATCTTTATTTTCAGACTTAACTCCTCTAGAGAGAGGCGAGGTATCATCCTCCTGGAAAGAAAAATGTCAGAGAGCCTCTTGTATCGGATTATTGTGTTTATCTCTGCTTACCATCTGTGCTGGAATTTTAGTACTGACTTTACTTCCAACTGCCCCTGCACTTTTTGGTATACTATTTATCGCTATTGGTGGTGTTTTACTCGTTACGAGTTTGTTACAGCACTTGTCAATGCGGCCAAGTAAAAAAACACTGGCACAACAAGTGAACATTCGGGATTTGCAAACACAGCTTCAAGGGGTGTTGGCGACTACCGATGCGCGTAGTTTAGCCATAAACGGTTTTGGCCCTAATGGCAATCCAGAATTAATAATTCAAGAAAGAGAGGCCCTTTTAGCACAATTTGATAGAGATTTGCGTAGTAAGGAAGTTGCTTTATACCGTCTCTTAGCTTCTAACACAGAAGACAGGTATCCTGTTGTATCTGATTTATCAGCATTCCGTGAAATGCAAGAGCGTATCAGTGATGAGCTTGAGCTTTTATATCGTTCTTACAATCATTACATACAAGGAACGGTTGAGGCGAACCCTGATGAACGCTTACTGGCCTTACATCAAGAAAGGAATTTATTAATTCAACAGCTTGCTGACACTGGAATTGAAAAGTCCAATCAAACAGAGGCACTTTTAGATTTACAATCTACTTTAGGTGTTCTTAATCAAAACATTAGATTATTAGAAGATCAAATTGCAGAGAACTCGAGTAGTGGTCAACAACATACAGGGTTGGTCGATGGTCTTCATCCTTTGTTACAGGAGCGCAACGCTTTATTAGTCCGGCTTTCTCTAATTTATGAGTCATTAATCTCTTTAGCTAAGCAAGAAGAAGCATTGACAGGCAGACGTATTGATTTAGATAAGGAAATCGAGGCGGTTGTCGAATCTGGAGCCGAGCGGATTACATTCAACAGAGAATACAGAGAAAGGTTCCTACGTTCTTCAGGAAACATAAATCAGCTAACGAATAGTTTACGTGAGAAAGAAGCGGCTCTTTTAGCGCTTACTCAGCAAGTAGAAGCCCTGCATGAGGAAGTGGAAAGATTACGAGATCGTCCTCTTGGTGGAGAATATACCCAACAGGATATCGAACGGTACCACAGTGCTTTATTGGTTAAAGAACAAATTGCCCAGGATCTGGAAGATCAGGTTATCAGATATCGGGGGCTCCTTGACGAAGCTACTGAGGTGAATAACCGTATCACTTTGGGAATGCAAGAAAATGAAAGACGTTCCTTAGAGTTTTCGGCGTTAGAACAAAGAGAGAGGGTGTTAAATCACCAGATACGGGTTTTAACAGATGATCTTAAAAGACACGAAGAAGAACAACAACGTCTACGCGAGGAAAATGATGAGTTACGCGAGCTTGCGTTAACAACCGAGAGTAATCCTGGTTCTGATGTGCAGATAGAGGCTCTTCAAAAGGAAATCCGAAGATTAACAGTAGATTTAGAGGCTGTTGTCAACGAGCGAGCGAACATGTCCGAAGAACTTGCTATGGCACGTGCAGAGTTAACGAATCTGGAACTACGCTACTTGGCAATTAAAGACGAGATGATTTCCAGAGATGAGGAAAATGCCGCTCTTAAAATAGAGGTGGGCGAATTGCGTGGTGTCGTTCTTGAGAATGAGGAGAATCTCGAAAATTTACAGCATGCTTTAACAAATGAAATGAATTTAAAACGTGCTGTGGATGCCTTACGACCCGAGATTGATCGATTAGAACAAGAAAAGCTGAATCTCAATACACGTATGTTAGAAGCTGTTGAGCAAAATCGTATCAATATAGGTCTGCTACAGCAAAACGAACAAGAAAAAGAGAAGCTTCTTCAAGAGCTGCAAGGTTTACGTGCTCTTCATGCTCAAGAGAAAGAGAGATTGGAAGAGGAGATTGCTCAATTACAAAAGGAGATGCAGGAGCGTCATTTACAGCACCTGGAAGAAACCACGCGCTTGAGATCAGAAAATAATCAATTAGAAAATCTTCTTAGAGATGCTAAGAGAATAGGTGAGCACAGTCATGAGGGAGCTTTACGGATGTTAGGTTCTCAGTTGATTGCCTTATCTTCCAATATTAAGCAGCGAAGTAAAGCCGAAATACAACGTGCAGGAGACGTGATGGAAATGCTGGCTTTCACAGCTCCAAGATTCTTTGGAAACTTGGGGGGAGGAATCTCGTGTAGAAGCCTACGTCCTGGAGTGTATTTAGAAGCAGAACTTCCTACTGATGCCAGTGATGAGCAAAAACGTACTGTTATCGAACAACGTTGCTTGCGTGAGTGGTTCTTCGCTCTGTTAGGATACTTTACTGTAGAGCAAATAGAGACGATCTCACAAAGAGCTCGGGATTTGGTTCAAGAATCTGATGGGAAAACGAGTTTAAATGAACTATTCGATCAGTTAGCAGTCGAATTCTCGGAAATTCGCGATTCATCTTCAGAACTTTCTCAATGGTTATCTACTTGCTATAGTTATGTGACCGATCTCCAGATGTTTAACGACTACACACGTTGGTCGGGTTTCCTCTTCTCTCTATTGCAGAAAATGCACAGGGACTCTGGAGGATTATTGCATAACTTGTCTGAGGAAGAAGACCAGTTCTTCAAGGTTGTGTCTAACTTCTCCGGTAGGATTCCTTTAGTTTTAGGAAGTATCGGCCACAGTGAAGGAACCACACCGGGAGCAGCAAATCCTTTAGGGGATCTCAATTTCGAAAGTGTTGGGAATGTGACTTGGAGTCGGTTTATCAGAATCGTCGAAGGGTTACTAGAAGCAAGAAGTGGTCTTAATGGTCCGTTGATTTTAGATGTGAGCGATATCAGTGAGAGCGTGTTACGCACAGTCTCTTCTAACGTTTACAGTGGCATGCTCAGCGAAAGACATCAACCAACCACATGGGCGCCTCCGATTGATCTATAAGTATCTATTTTGGGGTTAGGGAAGTTTTAAAGTAAACGTTACCTGCGCGTTAGCATTTTCTACGTGAATATCGCCACCGTGCAAACGCATGATCTTTAAGGCTTCTGCTAGCCCTAAACCATTCCCCTGAGCTTTTGTTGTGAAAAAAGGAATAAAGAGCTTATCAAAAACCTCTTGAGGGAGCTGTCCCGGGTTGGTCACTGAAATATCTCCGGACGTGTGTAATGTCAACATTATAGGAGATTCCGTTGCTTCTGCAGCATTTTTTACCAGATTCCATACTACGCTATTCATTCTATCAGGATCTATAGAACGGACTATAGAGGCCGAGGTTTCACGTTCGAATTTACAAAAGGGGAATGTGATCGATAATAGAGGGATGAGTGAAGAAAAAAAATCTTGCAGGTCTATAGCCTTGAGATTTAGCGGCTGTGATTTCGTGTATTCTAGCATGGATGAAACTAGTGTATTCAGAGAACGAGTTCCATCAATGATAGAGGATAACATGCGTTGATGACGTGGGGAGGGGAGTTCTTCTTTTAATAGGGAGGCAAATCCAGCAATACCACTCAGAGGATTGCGAATTTCATGCGCTAAGGTTGCCGTCATTTTCCCTAACTCTGCAATATTTTTATATCTTTCGATAACATTTTCTAATTGTTTATATTCAGAACGATCTCGAATTAATAAGAAGAGGAAACCATTTAAAGAATTTTTTCTTACGAATATCTCTACATCGCGATCCTGATCGTTTTTTGATAAGGTGAGGCGTAGAGTTTTTGGTGAAGGAAGAGATAGGAGAGCCTCGTTTAGGGAAAATCCAAAGAAAGTTTCTGGGAAAAAATCTGTGAAGGGTTTATGGAGTATTTCCAGTTCATCGGGAATACCGAGAATTTCTCGAGCTTGTGAATTGCAAATGAGGATATTGCCTACTTCTGAGATGAGGATAATTCCATCGGGAATTGCTGTGAGAATTGTGTCTGCCTCTTTATACGATTGTGTGATGCGAGATTTGATCTCCATCAGCTCCTGCGTTGAAGAACATGACTTACAATCGTTGTTGCTCATAAATCCCTAACTCTTTTTTTCTCTGTAGATAATTGAGTTTATCCGTATCGAGGATTCTCGTGATGATTCCTCGAATCTCGGAGAGCTCATCTTGAATATCTTGGGGAAGTACGGAAGTGAAACTATGCCGAAATTCCTTAATTTCGTTATCGACCTTGTCTATACAAGATAGAAGAGTTTTTTTCTGCTGCAATACTTTTTCAAGTTCTATAGGAGTGAGCGAAGTCTCGGTTTCTGTAAGATCAAGAATAGCTAAGAAAAAGCCTTTCTTTTTTTTTAGGAGAAGTAGGAGAGCTTGTTCTTTCATAGGAAGCAACCGGTTCGGCACGTAGCTTTTCTTAAAAAAAACTACTCACGAATTTATTAGCAACCTGAAAAAACTAAGAAAAAACTTATGCCGGCGATTGGACTCGAACCAACACCTTATTGCTAAGAGTAGATTTTGAGTCTACCGCGTCTACCATTCCGCCACGCCGGCACAAAGTGAGCCTACACTGTACGTTTTCTTTTCTAATAAGCGCAAGGGAAATCTCTTAAGTTAGGGAAGATGGAGGGACTTCTATAGGCCTTGTTGTTTCTAGATCATACAACATTTCTATGGATAAGTAGTTCCCTGTATCCTTTGGTATTAGGGTAATGAGGAATTCCTCATTCCCGACAGTGGTCTTCGTAGTAGTGAAATCTATAGAGCAGGGATAGATGGATTTTTTTTTATAAAGAGGGCTTAAGATCGAGCTGAGTGTCTCCAGATGGATATCTTTCTCTGTAAACAAAAGAGCGGCATTCCCAGAGAGATGCTTGGTAGATAGCGATTTCCCGGAAGCTGTTAAAAAACGGAAATGTTTATGACAACAGAATCCTTCCACTATAGATAATGGGTACTGTTTGTGTAATAGACGTGTAATGTCGATGATTCTTGGATGTATAGAAAATTTTTTGCATAAACTATGATTTAATCCATCGCAGTCATAGAGAGTTTCCTGTTCTGTTTCCTTAGCACCTAAGGAGCCGTGGCAATGAAATGAGTAAGCAGTAATTACCGCTTGTTGTGGAGTCGGCCAGTGGTATTTCGGTAAGGGGGAGTCTTGTATTTCTGGGTACATAATGACAGAGTGCCCCTGTTGTGATGTAATTCGTCCTGCGCGTATGTGCCTATGTGATGTTTTTGTGGCAGGAGAACACGCACAGATTAGAGGAAATAATAATAATCCAAAACTTATCTTAATAAGAATCCTAAGCATGGGGTAGAATTCCACGTAGTTGTTTTAAGAAAGTATAGCCTAACTTCTCAACTTATTTAACTATGTTTTAGATTTGTTATATGTAGTTAGTGAAAAATACAAGGTGATATGAGTTAAGGTAACCATGAATATCCATGATTATCAGGTGTTCTTTTTTGATTTTGATGGTTTGGTCCTTGATACCGAACCTTTATACTACAAAGCATTTTTAACAGCGTGTAGAGAACGCGGACTCGATACCGCTATGGATTTCTCTACATATTATTTATTTTCAATGTTAGGAAGAGAAGTGTTCAAACAGAAGTTTTTGGAGCTTTTCCCTAATACTGAGTCTTTTTTCCCACAGTGTTTTTATGATCGCGAACGTATCTATAAAGAGTTAATACAAACTGAAGTTCCTTCCCTACTTCCCGGTGTAGAAGATTTTTTACGGTTCCTATTAGCTGAGAACAAAACTATTGGAGTAGTGACAAATTCGTCACATGTGCTGACCCAGCGTTTTTGTGAGGTCATACCCATTCTGAATCAGTTTCAATTTTGGGTTACACGAGAAGACTATGACCGGCCTAAGCCGTATCCTGACAGCTATCAATATGCCTATCAGGCTTTTGCTAAAGAAGGAGAAAAGGTGGTGGGTTTTGAAGATAGTGTGAAAGGCTTACGCGCCCTTTCAGGCATACCAGCAACGCTGATCGCTGTGAATGCTATTATGCCATTGTCTCGAGACAGTCACAAAGATTTCTGTGATAAAGATTTTTATTATTTTTCTTCTTTTAAAGAGTTGATGTTGCACTCTGGAGTACAAAACCAATGATAAGGTTTAGGGTAACATACGTGGTATAAAGATAGGGCATAGCTGGGAGCTGCTGGCGGCCCTTTTCTACGATTTTTCTGTATTAATATCTCTTGAATGTATTCAGGAGGATATTTTCCTCTACTAATATCTAATAGAGATCCCACAATATTCCTTACCATTTTATACAAAAATCCATTGCCTTTACAGATGATGGTTACTGTCTCTCCATTATCTACAATGTCTAAGTTGAATAACGTGCGTATAGTTGACGTATAGTCACGTCCATGATTTGCAAAAGAAGCGAAATCATGAGTTCCTATGAGGTACTTAGCCCCTTCTTGCATAAGATCTGTTCTTAGATGATGTCGTGGATAATAGGAAAAATAACGTTCCCAGGGAAGGGGCTTAGGAGATCTTGTTAGTAAATAACGGTATTCTTTAGCGATAGCTGAAAATCGTGAGTGGAATGTATCGTCTCCAAGAACAACGTCGCGAATCACTATATCTTTGGGCAAAAGAGCATTAAGCATTTTTTTTATGCCTGAAGCTTGTGAAAATCGTGGATGGTCAGGTTGGGGAAAATGAGCAACTTGACCAAAGGCATGGACTCCTGCGTCGGTACGACCAGAAGAGGTCACATGAATACGCTTCCCCACAACCTTTGTTAAGGAATTTTCTATAACTTCTTGGACGGAGAGATCATTAGGTTGTCTTTGCCATCCAGCATAGGCAGTTCCCTGGTAGGCTAAGAGTAGAACGACTTGTGTCATAACAAAGCATGAGCTAAGGTTAGGTCTTCTGGATAAGTAACTTTTATCTGGGGATGTTTATTGAATACTAAAGCAACAGGTACGTTGAGAAGTTCTGCAGCTTGGGTATCATCAACAAGAGTAATTCTCTCTTTATTGGCCAGTTCAAGGCCTTCTAAGAGTATTTGTGTCTTGATGCATTGAGGCGTATGGACAAGAGATAACGCATCTCGGTCTAAAGTTTTTACAGGATTACGTTGTTTGATAGTGTAGGGAACGCTAGAGACTAACGTTGCGGCTCCTGTTTGATATGCTGTTGTGATCAGTTCTCTGACTTCATCGGGATAGATAAAAGGCCGGACACCATCGTGGACTAAAACCCAAGGATGCGAAACTTGTTGTAGTCCGGAAAATACCGAATCTTGACGACGTGTCCCTGGTCTTGCGAATTTTACGGGATAACCTTCAAAAATACTTTCGTAGTTTACATCGCAAACAACAATAATTTCTGAGATTTCGGGGATGCGCAGAGCCATTTTTAATGCATGGAGGACGAGAGGTTCCCCTTGAAAAGGCAGGTATTGCTTAGGTTGATTTGCTCCAAACCGTTCTCCTTTACCCCCACTAAGTAAAATCAAAGAACACTTAGGATCCATATACGCACCGTATACAACAAATTTCAGGAGGAGAGCAAAAGCGTAACCTTTTAAACCCTCCAAGCCCACGATTTACATATAATTGCTTTTTCCCTTCTGAAAAGAAGAAGTGCCCTCGCGCAAGATCAGGATTTTCTAATCCCGAAGTTTTATTCATAATCCTATTAGCGAACTTCGGCCATGGGATAGAAATTTGGGGTCCATGAGTATGTCCAGAGAATATAAGATCACCAGGATAATCTAAGAGTTGGTACACAGTATCAGGATTATGAGAGAGAATAATGCCAGGCAGGGTTGGATTATAGTGGAAAAACGCTTTTTCAGGGTCAAATTGTTTAGCAAAAAGATCTCCTAATCCCACGATGTTTAACATATCAGGAATTTGAAGACTTTCATTATGCAGTAGGCGAATAGGAGTATTTTTTAATAAATGTAAAAGTTCTGTATTAGGTTCTTGCTTTTCAAGACTTGGGGCGTATTCATAGCTTCTAGAACCAAAAAGCCCTTGGCTTATTGAAACGAAAGCTCTTTTTAACGGTTGGCTATTTTCCATCGAAATCACATCGATTTTCCCTTGGCTATTGCGGGAGATGTATGCTTGGTAGTCGTGATTTCCAAGAACAGCAAATGTCCCTAAAGGGGCATGTAAAGTATTTAAAAAAGCTTCCAGTCGCGGGCGGTCTTCGATTTGTGCTCGACAAAGAAAATCTCCAGAAAATACGAGAATGTCGGGAGCAAATTTGGCGAGTTTTAAAGAAACCTTTTTAAGGAATTTTTTGGGAACGAATTTATGAAAATGTAAATCAGAAATTTGAGCTATGCGCAATCCATGAAGATGAGAGTACTTTTTAGGTAGCTTCCACGTTAACCAGGATGTTTGTAACCAATTCGGCTCTATAAAATTTGCCCATGAGAAGGTAGCTAGAGGAATTCCAACAGCTAAAGATAAAGAAGCTAAGACCACAGTAACACTATATACACATTTTCTCCTCGCCCTAGAGGACGAGGATCCTGAAAGAGAGCCAACTCTTGATTTTATTTTACGATATGAGAGGAGAGAGCTTTTGTCATTTGAAACATATCGATAGGGTTCTTAGAACCGAAGACTTTAGCTAGGGCTTCGTCGGGAAGAATATTTCTTTTATTCTTGGGGTCTTGTAGATTACGTTTTTTGATATAGTCCCATACTTTTTTTACAATTTCGGTGCGGGGCATGGGGCCCTTGCCAACGATAGCTGCTAAGTCGGAGGTGATATTGACAGGGTTCATAAAAGCAGAGTTTTTGTTTTTTTGACTCATCGGTTACTCCTAGTAAAGGTGGTACGAAGAGACACAAGCTCTTCATCGCAACTTTTTTATCTTTCAGGGAGGTTTCTCGTCAAAACAAAAAAACAGAATTCACTCCTCTACAACTCGTTATTAAGGCTTTAGATGCCAATCTGGAGTGGGTTCGGGGAAAGCAAGGAATACGAGGTAACCAAGAAAGAAATTGTAGAAAAATTCTAGGCGGCAGGACACGTTGACTTTATTGTTTTTGCTTCTCTAGAATTCTAATATTCAGCCTTTTTGAGAGTAGTGCAATGTATGAAAGTTTAGATAAACGGTTAGAAGGCCTGTTGACTGGGTTGGCATTAGCCGGGAGGTCTCTTTGACCTTGAAGGTAAGAGACAAGAGCTTTCCATTTTAGAAGAACAGACCTTAAAAGAAGACTTTTGGCAAGACGTCACGAGTGCAGGGAAAGTCTCCGAACGCATCGCATCGTTAAAACGACAGATTTCCCATTATGAAGAGTTCAAAGTCAGAGTGGATAATTTAGCGTTTTTCTTAAATGATGGCGATGTTTCTGCAGATCCTGAACTTCGAGAAGATTTAGAAAAAGAATTCGCTATTTGTGAGAATATCCTTTCAGAGTGGGAAACTCAGCGTTTGCTTTCTGGAGAAGTCGATAAGAACCCTTGTTTCTTAACAATTAATGCTGGTGCTGGTGGTACAGAATCCTGTGATTGGGTAGAAATGCTTTTTAGGATGTATTGTCGTTGGGCTGCACAACATCAGTGGAAAGTAGAGGTTATAGACCGTCAAGAAGGCGATGTCG
This sequence comes from Chlamydia psittaci 6BC, assembly GCF_000204255.1. NCBI lineage: Bacteria > Pseudomonadati > Chlamydiota > Chlamydiia > Chlamydiales > Chlamydiaceae > Chlamydia > Chlamydia psittaci. Next base: position 174,207 of record NC_017287.1, read on the forward strand.
CAGGGATTAAGCACGTTACTGTAAAGTTTTCCGGAGACTATGCTTACGGCTATGCTAAGGCTGAGCGAGGTGTGCATAGGCTTGTGCGTATTTCTCCTTTTGATAGTAATGCGAAACGTCATACCAGTTTCGCTTCGGTAGATGTATATCCTGAGATTGATGATGAGATAGAGATAGATATCCGTCCGAATGATTTACGCATAGATACCTTCCGCTCTTCAGGGGCTGGGGGACAACATGTCAACGTTACCGATTCTGCGGTAAGAATTACTCATATACCGACAGGAATCATGGTTTCTTGTCAGCGTGAGCGTAGTCAAATCCAGAACCGCGAGAGTTGTATGAAGATGCTACGCGCAAGAATGTATCAACAAATTCTTCAAGAACGTTTAGAAAAGCAGCTTATTGATAGAAAAAATAAAAAAGAAATTGCTTGGGGTTCGCAAATTCGTAATTATGTTTTTCAGCCTTATACTCTGGTCAAGGATGTACGCACAGGACATGAGACTGGTAATGTTCAGGCTATGATGGACGGAGAATTGCTAGACGATTTCGTCAAAGCGTATTTAGCAGAGTATGGAGAAATCTCATGACAGAGAACAAAGACACAGGAGTCCCTGGATTAGATATACGTTATACACTTCCTAGTGATGCTGTGTACATGCGGCAATGGTTAAATGATCCTAAGATACTTCGCGGGTTTCCCTTAAAGACGGAAGCAGAAATTCATGATAGCGTAAACTTTTGGGTAGGTTTTTATCGTTATCATAGCAGCTTGACAGCTGTGTATGAAGGCGAAGTTGCTGGAGTAGCTACTCTTATTTTAAACCCTTATATTAAAGTATCTCATCACGCATTAGTTTCTATTATTGTTGGTGAACCTTATCGGAATAAAGGTGTAGGAACGGCGTTATTGAATAATCTTTGCCACTTAGCAAAGACACGTTTTCACTTAGAGATTCTTTATTTAGAGGTGTATGAAGAAAACCCGGCGATAGCATTGTACAAACGTTTTGGTTTTATTGAGGTGGGAAGACAAAAGCATTTTTATAAAGATGAGATAGGGTATCTTGCAAAAATTATCATGGAAAAACAACTTTAGGTGATTTTGCTAGAATATATTAGCACGTCCTAGTGTTGCATGTCGTTTCAGAAAATTCGTAAACTTCTTAAAAAATTTTTTCGAGCATTTCTTAGCTTTAAATCTTGTTCTATGAATCTGTCAAAAATAGGCCGTCCTCAGCTTATAAGATCTTCTATTCCTGTCGATTATACTCCAGGGGAAGTGTATGATTTAGAGAAAATATACCAAGATTTAAATTTGAGATTATTTGAAGGCTCTTTGAATTTAAAAATCGGGTGGTTTGGTCGTGCACGGTCAGGTAATGCGTTTAGGGTAGTTTTAGGATCGTATCATGAGGAAGAAAAGTTGATACGCATACACCGTTCTTTAGATCGTGATGATATTCCGTTATTTTTTATGCAATATATTATTTACCATGAAATGGTCCATAGCGTAGTTCCTCGTGAGTATTCTCGTTCTGGAAGAACGATTTTTCATGGGAAGAAATTTAAAGAATGTGAGAAGCGTTTTCCGTTATATGAAAGTGCCATAGCGTGGGAAAAAGCAAATATTTACGTATTGTTGCAAGGATATAAATCAAGAATAGGTAAGAAAGATGGCAGGACATAGTAAGTGGGCAAATACAAAATACCGTAAAGAACGAGCGGATCATAAAAGAGGGAAAATCTTTTCCCGAACGATAAAAGAGTTAATGGCAGCTGTGAAAATGGGAGGTCCTGATCCTAAAACAAACGCGCGTTTACGTGTGGTCATACAAAAAGCAAAAGATCAAAATATCCCCAGTGAAAATATTGAAAGAAACCTCAAGAAAGCCACTTCTGCAGATCAGAAGAATTTTGAAAATGTGACTTATGAGCTTTATGGTCATGGAGGTGTGGGGATTATCGTGGAAGCGATGACCGATAATAAAAATCGTACTGCCTCTGATATGCGCATAGCTGTGAATAAGCGAGGGGGATCTCTGGTTGAACCAGGCAGCGTTCTTTATAACTTTGTGCGTAAGGGAGCATGTTACGTTCCTAAGAGTTCAATAGATGAGGCTGCATTACTATCTTATGTCATTGATGTAGGAGCTGAAGATCTTGATAATGATGATGATGAGCATTTCCTTGTGCTCTGTGACCCTGTAGAATTAGCCTCTGTAAAAGAGAAGTTAATTGCTCTAGGTGTGACATGCTCTGAGGAAAAGCTGATTTATGTTCCTTTACGTCTCGTAGATTGTGATGAACAAGATGGTGAAGCAAATCTTGCTTTGATTGAATGGCTAGAGAAGATCGATGATGTTGATGAAGTATACCATAACATGGCCTAAGGCTTTTCTAGATTAGAGAAAAGCCTTAGCTGTCTATCGTCTACGAGCGTCGTTGCGGTGGTGGGGGAGGAGATCCCGTAGCTTGAGATAACGTTTTGGATAACTGTGTGGTCAGGTTTCTTGCCGCATCAGCTAGCTGTTTCCCTTGCGTAGATTCAGTATCGGCGCTGTCCATAGCTTCTTGTAGTAGTCGTGATCCCTGTTCGAACATCTGAATTTTTTTAGCAACACTACTTAACGCTTGTGTGACGTTTTTAGCTGCTTCGGGAATGCCTGAAGAAGCATCTCCTTTTGTCAAAGTTGCTGTTTGTCTAGATCCTGCTACAGGAGTCGACGAGGCTACCTGTTGTTGTGGAGCTGGGGTCGATACTTCTCTGCCCACAGAGGGAGTCGCAGTCTCTAATAAGTTAGATAAACTACTTGCTACATCTCGAGCAGCTCCATGGAGATCGGGAGCCCCTTGAGGAGCGACTGTCTCAGCTGTTTGCGCTTGCGGAAGTACGGAAATTGTTGCAGATTGTTGTTGGACAGGTCTGCTTGCGATTACCGTAGTTTGGGCAGGCATTGGTGCAACAATACCCCCGGATCCTGTTCGCTCTTGGAAGGCTTTAATCAGGTTACCTACGTTTGTTTTTTGAGGAGTAATGAGGTTCCCTTGAGCATCAAACGATTCATCCAGATGGGCTCGTAGCTGAGGTAGTAAATGTTCTAAACCTCCAGGGCCATCTCCAGATGTAGCTCCCATTAAATTACTTGTGCGTGATCCCGTCTCTGTTCTGGTGGGTGATCCAGTCTCTGTTCTGGAGTTGCTGCTAACGATCGTTCCACCTTCGTCTATATTCACTCGTGTTGCAACGAATATACCTTCAGGTTGCGTAGGCTTTGGAGTCTTGCCTGCTTCAACGTCTCGAATTACCTCACCTAGATTTTGATTTACAGAAATAGCCTCTCCTTTACTGCCCTCAGGATAAACAACATCTAAGTGCTCACGGACACGACCCAAGATATTTCCTAATTCGTTACCTTCGTTGTCATTAGATTCTCGTCTTTGGACTCCTCCGCCCCCACCTTGGTCATTATTTAACAATACTGTAGGTCTGTAGGTGCCATTTTCCGATGTTCTGACAACAGTACCCAAATCTTGGTTTCCTTCGTGGTGTTCGCCATTTTGATCATAGACCGTATCTAAATGTTGACGAACATTTTGCAGAACTTGCTGCAAGCTGTCTTTTGGCATTCCTGTAATATTCACACCTCCTTGAATTGGTGGTGGTGGTCCAGGAGGCCCAGGAGGAGCTGGTTCCAAGCTATCGAAGCCATTACCTTCATCCTCGAAGTGAATATCCGTATCGTCTTGAGTGCTGGTACTTTCTGTTTCTACATCGTCAAAGTTTGCTTCTTCTACATTTTGGTCATTATCCACACCAGCTTCAGAGGTGTCTGTAGGTTGCGTAGTTGTTGAGTTAACGGTAGTCGTTGTTGTTCCACCAGTTACGTTTACACTAGTACTGATGCCTCCCAAGTTAACATTGATAACAGGTTGAGGATAGGCAACAGGTTGGGGTTGCTGTTGCGTGGGGGAGGAAGTTTCTCGAGAGAATACAGTGCCCTCGTTTGGTCTTTGTACGTTATTCCAGTTAATTCCTTTCAGACCACCAACATCACCCCAGATGGCTCCAGATTCACATTTAGTTCCTCGACGCCATACAGACGGTGTATAGTTGCTACTCGATTCTTTAGCATTCCATGGGCCGTAGAGAACTGTGGTTTTAAATTTCATGCTCATAAGCAGGTGATCATAATGACCGGTTTCTCCGGTTTGTCCTGCTATGCGCGGCTGGATGTTGTTTGTCCAATCTGCATGCATAGTTTCGTAGCCTACACAAAACTTAGCAATACACATTTCTAGATCTTTAATGTCTGTAATCGGTTCCTTCGTTTTTCCGTTAGTTACCGCTATGGATTCTGCGGTACTCCAATCACCGTTTCTTACGAAAATAAAACTTCCGCGAGCCTCATCCATATACACGATGTGACCAGCTTTTGTCTGTAATTTCGCCTGTACAGAAGGGGTGGATAAGAACCTGATAATAGAGGCTTTATCAGTAGGATCATATTTAGGTAGCGCCATGCTCGGTAGACCACCAGGACCATCAGGTCTCTCTGCTCCGTCGGCGGCTTCTGTTCCTCGAAGTCCTTCTAAGTCTCCTAAGTCTACATCTCCTGAAGTACTTGAAAGATCTTCTGTACTGCCAACGTCTCCAGAGTGTTGTGATGAAGGTGCGCTTGAAATATCAGATAAGGCATCGCTATCACTACTGGATGTACTGTCGCTTCTAGATCTTCCAACTCCAAGAATCTGAGACCCTAATAAGTTTGCTGCCGTAGCAGTTGTCCCAACGTTTCCTGTAGAGGGAGATGTTGTTGATACATTTCTTTCAGTTGTAAAAACTACGGCTCCCGAGTCTGACTCTGCTTGAGATACGGCTTGCCCTGCTGCTGTATTCACAGTCTGCGATGTTGTTTCCGCAGCTTCAGTCCCCGTGGTAGAGACAACATGTCCCCCGAAGGTTGTTGAAGTCGTTACTACAGGAGTTGTGGTCGTAGTAGTTGTGACATTCGTGATAGACTGATTATTAATTGGACTCGACATGATTTAACAACTAAATAAAAAAACTCTATTTTAATTAGATTGTAAAACAAATTATTTATTAATATCTCTAGTTTTATTTAAATAATTAAACTAACTTTCGTTTTAATAATTTTAACTATTGTAAATTAGAGAGATTCGTTAAAAAAAATGAAAAGTTTGCATGGAAAAATAACTTTGGGTGGAGTTAACGTTTCTTTAAGATGAAGAGAAAGCGACAATGAGGAGTAAGAAATGGCAGCAGCTGAAGTTTTTGGTGGTTGTGTGTTAGAAGGTTCTGTGCGGGTATCTGGGGCCAAAAACTCGACAACCAAGTTACTCGTTGCGTCATTATTATCGGATCGCAAATGCATTTTACGTAATGTCCCTGATATAGGAGATGTACGTTTAACTGTTGAATTGTGCCGTTCTTTAGGTTCTATAATACATTGGGATAAACAAGCAGAAGTCATAGAGATTCATACACCTGAGATTCGCATGTCCGAAGTGTCCGCACAGTTTTCTCGGGTGAATCGTATTCCTATTTTATTATTAGGAGCTCTACTAGCTCGCTGTCCGGAAGGCGTTATTGTCCCCTGTGTCGGGGGAGATGCTATAGGGGAAAGGACTCTAAATTTTCATTTTGAGGGTTTAGAACGGCTAGGGGCAAAGGTTGTCTATGACGGACATGGATATCAAGCTGCTGCTCCTCAAGGTCTTGTCGGAGCGTACATTACTCTTCCTTACCCTTCTGTAGGAGCTACTGAGAATTTGATATTAGCTTCTGTTCGCGCTCAGGGAAGAACGATCATCAAGAACGCTGCTTTAGAAGTAGAAATCTTGGATCTTATTTTGTTTTTGCAAAAAGCAGGAGTGGAGATCACTACAGATAATGATAAGACGATAGAAATTTTTGGTTGTGATGATTTTTACGAAGTAGATCACTGGGTGATCCCCGATAAGATAGAAGCGGCTTCATTTGGTATGGCTGCCGTGCTTACCGGCGGGCGCATTTTTGTAGAAAATGCCGAGCAATATCTGATGATTCCTTTTCTTAAAACCTTAAGGTCTATAGGAGGAGGGTTCTCAGTGACAGAAACAGGAATCGAATTCTTTTATAACGAACCATTAAAAGGTGGTGTTGTATTAGAAACCGATGTACATCCTGGATTCCTTACAGATTGGCAACAACCTTTTTCAGTTCTTCTCTCTCAGGCAGAAGGATCTTCTGTGATTCATGAAACCGTGCATGAGAATCGGCTAGGGTATTTACGCGGTTTACAGCAAATGGGAGCGAATTGCGAGCTGTTCTACCAGTGTTTAAGCTCAAAGGCTTGTCGTTATGCAACCGGAAATTTTCCCCATAGTGCTGTCATTCACGGAGCGACACCATTGAAAGCTTCTGAACTGGTTATTCCCGATTTGCGTGCAGGATTTGCCTATATTATGGCAGCTCTCATTGCAGAGGGTGGACCTTCTTTAATCAGAAATACCCAGTTGTTAGATCGGGGATATTACAATTGGGTGGACAAACTGAACTCTTTAGGAGCAAAGATCCACTTGTTGTCCTTAGATCCCGTAGCGTTCTAAACTTACAATCTATCCAAAGTTTGTAACCCTAACAGATGCATGCCCGTAGCTAGGGTCTTTTCAACAAGAGCACAAAGATAAAGACGTGCTTTTTGATGAGGAGATCCTTCAATATGGCAGTCTCTGAAAAAAGCATGAAACTTGTTTGTAAGCATATAAAGATAGTCTGTTAGGAAGTGAGGGCAGAGCTCTTTAAGAGTGAGATCAATAGCTTCTGGGAAGCGTAGTAAGGCTAAAGCTAACGCTTCTTCGGAAGGCTCTTGAATATCAGCCGTAGACTCTAAGCTAAGTTTTTCAATGCCTAACCGCCGTTTTATTCCTTGGATACGTACATAACCATAAAGAATAAACATCGCTGTATTTCCTTCAAAACGCAGCATCTTCTCAAAAGAGAAGACATAGTCGCTAACACGATGAGAGGAAAGATCAGCATATTTGATAGCATTAATACCAAGAACAGGAGCTCGTTCCGCAATTTCTGCCTCAGACATCTCTGGGCGGTGCTTTTTTAAAGTAGCCACAGCTTGATCTATAGCCATGTCTAACAATTCCTGAAGTTTAATATTTTCTCCAGAACGAGTTTTGAACTTTTTCCCTTCAGAATCAAGAACAAGGCCAAAACCTACATGAGAGAAGACTTCTTTATTGGGAAGGTAGCCAGCAGCTAATGCCGTAGCCTCAAGAAGTTGAAAATGTAAGGATTGTCCCATGTCGGTAACAATAATAATTTTATCCGCATGGTCGTGCTCTACGCGATAACGCATAGCAGCTAAATCAGTAGTGGCATAGTTGTAGCCACCATCACTTTTTTGTACCATAAGAGGGATAGAAAAACCCTCATGAAAAACACATTTTGCATTATCGGAAATTGTGATGAGATTTTTCTTTTCTAAGTCTTTGATAATCTCAGGAAGGAAAGGATTATAGAAAGATTCCCCACGTTTCTCTATGCTAATGTCTAAAATATTGTAAATCTTTTGAAACGCTCGTTCAGAAATTTCGCATATGCGTTCCCAAAGTTTTCGTGCTTTGGGGTCTCCTGATTGCAATGCCACAACATTTGTTTGTGATCGTTTCTTGAATTCTGCATCTTCAGCAAAACGAGCGTGTGCTTTCTTGTATAAAATCGTTAGATCTTCAAGATTTTCGATATCTTCAGAGGATTCCTCCTGAAGATAAGTAATAAGCATGCCAAACGCTGTTCCCCAATCACCAATGTGATTCAATCTTAACACGTCATTACCCACAAAAGTAAATATACGAGCTAAACAATCACCGATAATTGTAGAACGTAGATGGCCTACGTGCATGTCCTTAGCAATGTTTGGAGAAGAAAAGTCTATAACGACTTTTTTAGGATCTTTAACACGAAATCCTGAAGATAGATCCTGAGAATATGACTGTAAACTCAGGTTGAGAAATTCTTTTGAAAATGTGAAGTTAATAAATCCAGCACCTGCAATTTCTATAGAAGAGAAACTATTTTTGGAGATGTGATTCACTATAGATTCCGCAATAGCTCTAGGAGGCATTTTTAATGTGCGGGCAAGCTTCATCGCATCATTACATTGGTAATGGCCGAAAAGCTCTTTTGTTGATTGCGTGATGTCAGGAGAGATGGTTTCTATTTGAGGGAATGCAGATAGAATCGCTTCTCGACATAAAGAGGAAAGATAGGAAAGAAGAGTCATTTAAGGAACCTCTCCAATACAACCATTTTCATACCAAGTTTTTAGCTCTGCTATTTTGCTCATGATCCTATCTGTGGCTATTTGGTAAGTTTCTTTGGAACTTAGGGTCTCATTATTAATCAAATCGTCAAAAGTTAGTGGTGTGCCAAAAACACAGGTAACGGTTTTCCAAATTTTAGGAAATTTTTGATAGCGATTGAAAATATCATAGGTCCCACCAATATATACAGGAATAACGGGAACGCAAGCTTTGATCGCTATTAAACCAACACCAACTTTTCCAGGAAGTAGCTCTCCCGTTGGGCTCCGCTCACCTTCAGGATAAATAATGAGCTTTTTGTTCTTTTTTAAAATTTCGAAAGCAGCTTTACAAGCTGCAGCATTTCCTCCCCCTTTTTTGACAGGGTAACATCCCCATTCTTTATACAACCACCCAGTAAACCGATTACTAAATAATGTAGAACGCGCTAAGTGATACAAACACCCACGAACAGATAAGTGCAAAGCTACGGGATCCAAATAAGAATTGTGGTTTGCAGCAATAATAGCCGCTCCTTTAACAAGATTCTTTTTTACTCCGTAAACTTTATGTCTATAGAGTAGGGTAAAGGCAACTCGAGTAAGAAATTTACAAACTGTAAATATCATGGCAATTTCGGAGAAATTAAAGCTGAAATTTTCTCTAGAACTTGGCTTATTGTCAAATCTGAAGAATCTAAAACAACAGCTCCTTCCGGAATAACTAGAGGATCGAGAGTGCGTTGGCTATCTGTTTCATCACGTTTCACTAGTTGAGCATATAAAGCTTCTTTTGAAATAGAATCATTGGGAAGATCTTTTAATCTTCGCGCAGCGCGCACTTCAGCACTCGCAGTGAGAAAGATCTTTACATCAGCATTAGGGAATACCTTAGAACCCATATCTCTTCCTTCAAAAACACAATTACCTAATTCAGCATATTTTCTTTGCAGTTTGTGCATGAAAAGACGTACTTCAGGCAGTTGAGATAATTTTGAAGCCGCATTGGCAACTTCTTGAGTCCCTAGCTCTACAGATAGAAGATTTCCTTCTAAAAAAGCTTCCAAGGGCTGCCCAGAAACAAATGAAAAAGAAAATGGGGGGTTGTCAATAAGTTCTTGAATCGAGAGATGTTTCCATGGTTCACACAAGTGTGTGTAGGCCAGGGTACGGTACATTGCCCCTGTATTGCAGTAGTTGAAGTTTAAGTCCTTTGCAAGAGCCTTTGCTATTGTGCTTTTCCCTGTCCCTGAGGGGCCATCTATTGTAATAATCATCTGAGAAACATAGATTTTTGCGTAATCAAAAGTAGAATATACACAATAGGTGTAGAAAGTAGAAGAGAATCTAAAGTATCTAAAGTGCCTCCTACTGCTTTTAATTGGTTGCTATTTTTAATTTTAGCATCACGTTTAAAAATAGATTCTATAATATCGCCAAAAAATCCGCTAATTCCAAGAATCACACCCAAAGCAATCAAGATACTGGGCATAGTGATAAAATCAGCAAACCGCGCAGGAATTTGTAAGAAGAATGCTATACTAATTAAAGTCGCTCCAAGACATCCAGAGACGAAACCAACAATCGTCTTGTGAGGACTGATTTCAGGCGTAATTTTCTTTTGACCAAATGCTTTTCCGAAGAAATATCCGAAGATATCAGCTCCTTTTGTTGTGGCAATGAGGAAACTTGCCCACCAAACCCCTAAAAAGGGTTCCTTAGTATGAATGAAACCATACAGGATATACAAGAACAGACGTATAGGAATACCCACGTATAGCATAGAAAATAAGGTGATTCCTGAGGTTTCTAAGGGCCCACAGGTATTTTTTCTTGATCTAAAGACGTTAATAACGATCCAAACAAATAGGAAACACCAGGGGAGGGTTGAAACAAATTCAGGAAGTACATGATGCCAGCGAATCGCAATAAAGCTGGTTAAAACAAAAATAAAAGATCCAATAGCACTATATAAACGGAATGCATAATGCATCTTTACCTTCGCCATAGTCCCGTATTCATACGTCCCTACAGCACCACAAAGCGCTGAGATAAACCCTAAAGCGAACGATGTCAAAGGGAATAAAGAACTATAAAGAAGCAGTACTAAAAATGTAAGAACCAACGAATGTACAACAACTCGTTGAAAAAGATCTCCATAGAAGGGAGTTTTGAACTTATTCAATTTCAACATGGCTATTTGCCTCCTCGTCGTGATCTGTGTTGGTAAGCTTTAATGGCATCTAGAAGATGATAAGGTTTAAAATCCGGCCATAAAACATCGGTTACATATAGCTCTGTATATGCTATTTGCCATAAGAGGAAATTACTGACACGCATTTCGCCACCAGTGCGAATTAATAAATCCGGATCGGGAATTTCTGAAGTGTCTAAATACAAGCGGATTAACTCTTCAGAAACTGAGTCTAAGGATATTTTTTTATTTACTAAATCATGATGTAGTTTTTTAAATGCGCGTACCAGCTCATCTTTCCCACCATAGTTAATAGCTAAAACAAGCTCCCTAATCCCATGTCCCTGAGTCTCCTCCGCTACTTTGGAAATTTGTTTCTGCAAGTAATGAGGTAGGGCTAACAAATTTCCTATGCAACGTAGCCGGATCTTATTTTCAATAAGGTAGGGAAGCTGTTCATCTAGTTGCGAATGGAAGAGTGAAAAAAGCTCAGCAACTTCTTCAGCTGATCTTAGAAAATTCTCCGTAGAGAAGGCAAATAATGTGAGGACCTCTATACCCAAGGAAAAAGCAGACTCAATAATCTTGGGTAAAACCTTAGCTCCGTAGTAATGCCCAGAAGAACGCTTAACAGAGCACTGCGTTTGATGTTGCTGATACCAACGCCGATTTCCGTCCATAATGATGGCAACATGCTTCGGTAGAGACTGCATGGATAGACTAGCTTGATCCGCCTGTTTTAAGGTGAGAGACATATCTACATCATTAGTTGTGGAAGTATACGTTATGACTGAACAATAGCAGCTAAACCTCTTCTTAAGCCAAAGTAATAGCTTAAGAGTTTTTGCATTTTCTTCGGGATGTAAAACATCTGAAAATAATTCAAAAAGTTAAAACCTCCGAGAGGCATAGTAGAAGAAACATCATATCTTGACAAGTTGATATTCTTGAATCGGAAGATATTGAAAAGCACAATAAGACCTTGCAGAGATCATTTTAATGAAGATCTCTATGTATTTCGAGCAAGTACAATGTGTTGGGAATTTAGAGGGAGGGAGTGAATTTTTTCATTTGCAAAATAGAGAAATACCGAAGGCAGGTGTCAACATATTTCCTAAAAATACGGTTAGGGAATTTTTGTGTTCTACGTTCTTGTTGTAGAACAAACACCCTGAGACCTATATGTAAAGGATGTTTACAATTAAAATAATTATAAAATGACAAGAAATTTTTTAACATAAAGTTACTAGAGGTTTTTTATTTCTTTGATTTGTTATACTTTAATTGCGTTTTAGAAATAGTTGTTTTCAGTTATGAGACTAATACTAGAGACTTGTAAGGTATTTTAAATGAAATTGCCTAGAATATGTTTTGGGTATGTTCCGAAACTTGCGTTTATGTGTACAAAAGAAAAAGGCAATGTTCATTACATTCCTACTGCTCGCCACGCAGCTAAAAAGGTTGTTTCGGGAATTTTTGCTGTTTTAGGAACAGCAGCGTTTTCCTGTAGTATACTGGCTGCGAGTATGTGTCAGACCTTTTTCCCTTGTATCGGATTATTAATCCTCGGAATTCTCTTGTTTATCATTGCGTATTGCCAATATGGAAGAGCATGGACGCGCATAGAAATTCCAAAATTACGTTATCGCAAACATAACGTTTCTTCGATAACAGAGAGAGAATACCTTTCTTTATTGTGGAAGTGGCGTTTTCTGTCTCCAGGTGTATACTGTCATCAAGTAAATAGAAATATTTATATCTGCGAAGGAACCAAGGATAATCTAAAGAAAATTTTAGAAAAAAGATCTGCAAAAAAGAACGGGACGATTTTAATTCAGGAATTAGATTTAGACGCAATTCGACACGATCAGTTAGCAGCCGAAACTCAATATCAAGAAGTCTTTCAACTACCCAAGTCTATGCTAGAGGATGTTACAAGCTTTTTGAGAACTTCGTATTCTGAGGAAAAAATCGTTTCTGCTCCATGGCCAGATTGCGCTCCAGGGCCTACGCCTCAAGAAGTGCTGTATACGCATATTCCCGGATTGCGACAGGGTGAAGCTCATGAGTGCGCTTCTTTGCTCCCAGTATATACAGAAACATATATTGAAGCTTTCAAAGCAGCAATAGAAAGAGTCGCAGTTTCTCGTGTGGTGAGTAGGGAAGGGATTTGCCTTTTAGTTTCTCCTTTGGGAGTTGTAAAAGGTCTAAGTCCAGAGGCTCTACATGCTACAAAAACTCTGTCTAAAACAGCTTTTCTTCAAGCTGTAGAATCTTTAGCATTGGACACAATACTCCCCGAAAGTAAGTCCAAACTTCCAATAACTATAGCTCTTGTTGATCCTGAAAGCGTGGCTCCATTAAGATCCGTGGATACTAATGTGATGTTCCCAAGTAGAGAAAGTTTATCTTTCTCAGATTTTTCTCCTTCAAGTTCTTCCTGGTGTCATGTGATTTAATCTACCCTAGAGATAGTCTCTTGGGGTAGATTGATTTTTTACGAAATTTAAGTTTATAAGAAATCATAACTAAAAGAGATGATACCAATTTATAAGTTATAACCTTAGGAATGTAATGTTTTCTTCGTAACAAATTATCTGTTTAAATTTCTAAACAGGTCTTCATTTGACGATATTATTTTCAATTGGTATTTTGGTTCATTAGTATTTCTATTCAAAATATTCGCTATTTTAAAAGAGCCACGCAATGAAACAGAGATTTGGACGCAATTTAAGTATTATTATTTTTGTTTTTGGATTAGCTCTATACTATGTGTTGCCCACATGTCTGTATTACTCACGACCACTAAATAAAAAAGTCGATGAGAAAGAAGCTCAACAAATCGTACGTAAGTTAACGAATCAAGTGGCTGAAGTACGTAGCGACATTATTCCCAGAGTTTCTTCTGTGCTCTCTGCATTGAAATTACGCGGACATATTGTACAGCATCCCAGTATCCCGGGTGTGGTGAATGTTCACTTCAAAGATAATGCAGATGCCTATACGTTCCTTGAAAATATGATTTATGGCGAACCCACGGTTCCTATAAAATCCTCGCGTTTATACGTTTTAGGGTACGACAATAAAGATGGCGGGGTTGTTCAAGTTACCGGCGCCTTAACTACGGCTTTAACAGAAAACGATTTTTCTTTTGTTCCCTACAATCGAGAAGATGCAGAACCAGGAAAGGAAATTTTAAACGCTGCTCTTCATTTGATTACTCCAGCTCCTGCTCATTCTTGTTCCTGCGGTTATACCTCGATTTGGAATACAGCATCTATAGCTAAGGTAGTGCAGTTAGCAGAGAACCTTTCAGTGGGTTTAGAAATTCTTCCGAATTCCAGGACTCCAGCGCTACTGAATTACTTCTTCTCTTCTGAGAAGGATTACTCTGCATTTTTATCACGATTGGAAAATGTATCAACGCATTCTGATCTTTCAGAACAACATCGATCTATTTTACAATCCGTACATCAAAATTTGAAGTTGAGATCGCCAAGATGGAAAAAAGCGTTTACGCGCATAGTGGATAATTCTTTAGATTGCAGCACACTATCTCCATTCTTTTCTTCCGTAGATTTTTCTCCTAAAGAAAGAAAACTCGTGTTTTGTCTCGATCCTAATGTGCTTGCTAAACGTGATGAGTTGTCTGCAGAACAGCGCCTAGATTTTGATTCGTGGTTGGCAAAAGAAAAACAAAGATTGTCTCATAAGCTTCAACGACCTGCTCAAGAATCTGCGCAAGGATTTGCGTTTAATCTCAGTGATAAAGATGCGAGCGGAAAAATCGTGCTGCATGGACAACGTATCTATCAGGGGATAGTCGAGCATTTAGCTACACTAGCTTTGAACAGGCCCCCAGCACAATCTTGCGATCTTATTCGCGAACATTTCCCCATACATTGTCGTTTGCCTAGAGAAAGCGATGCTTTCGGTTGTTTTATTTTCTCACCAGAGAAAAGTTGTTCGCATTTTTCTAAGGGATCTATCTATGTAGTTCTTAAGGGATTACGCTCCGTCGCTGCGAAATATGAGCAAGGAGAAGGAGAAGATTCTAAGATTTTCGAGAAGGATTTACACAACTTATACAATTGTTTTGCTCATACAGATGCCATTCCCTGGAGTCTCGGAGAGGATGAGGTTCTAGAAATCCGACAGCCTTTACAAAGGTACTTCGATGTTTGGGGAGAAAATTTTGTCGTTGCCAATGAAGGTGAAACTGCTAGTCTTGAAGTGCGCGATATTCGCGATCGTTTAGATACCCTAAATCGTATTGAAAAGCGCCGTCAAGAAGAGTGGGTACGTTGGCACGAACAATACAAACAGTCCAGTTGTTCTATGGACCCTCAACAGCGTATACGTGCTGCTGTACCTCACCGAAGCGCTTTTGTTGAAAATCTTAAACTTAACCTACGCAAATACTCTCGAGGAGATAGTGTCCTTCGTCTAGGGATTGATTTTATCGGTGGGAAACAGATCCGCTTGGCCTTCAAGGATCATCAAGGGAAGCAGTTAACAGATAAGGAAGGGATTCTTAAGGTTTCTGATGAGCTTTACGCGCGTTTAAATAGGCTGGGAGTTTCAGAAGTAGAAATACGCAGAGAAGGGGATAACGTACATTTAAGTGTTCCTGGATCTACCAAAATTTCTTCCGAGGAAATTTTGGGAACTTCTCAAATGACTTTCCACGTAGTAAATGAAAAGTTCTCCCCCTACTCTGCTCTCCGTTATGAAGTCCAAAGGTTTTTAGACTATTTATGGTTTACAGCACAAAGTCAAGACGCTACTTCCCCGGAAGCAGTGAATAAGCTCGCGAGTTATATTTTTAACAATCCAGATTCCCGCTTACCCTCCAGTGTTCAAGAAGCAGTAGCCAAACTGCAACAGGAAGGTCTTGCTTTCCCAAACATGGATAGCGAGATTTCTTCATCGCATTTAGATACTACTTATTCAATGATCGCTATAGAAAAAGATGTTGAGGGAAAGGCAAACCCCTTAATGATTGTTTTCCGTAACTATGCTTTAGATGGTGCTTCGTTAAAAAATATTCGGCCAGAATTTGCTGTAGGCGAAGGGTACATTTTAAATTTCTCCGTAAAAGATACTGGAATAGCTCAAAAAGCCTACGATGTTTCTCCGAGAGAAAGTTTCCATGCATGGACTTCTACTTACTGTCAGGAAGGTATCAGTGGAACTGAGAATGGTCAGTATTCTTCAGGTAGAGGGTGGAGAATGGCTGTTGTACTTGACGGTTACGTAGTTAGTGATCCTGTGTTAAATGCTCCTTTGAAAGATCAAGCGAGCGTCTCCGGGAAGTTTTCCCATCGTGAGGTGAACCGCTTAGCTACAGATTTAAAATCAGGATCTATGTCTTTTGTTCCTGAAGTGTTAAGTGAAGAAGTTATCTCTCCTGAATTAGGAAAACAGCAGCGTACACAGGGAATCATTTCAGTATGCCTTGGCCTTGCTGTTTTGATCATTTTAATGAGTGTTTATTACAAGTTCGGCGGTGTCATTGCTTCCGGAGCTGTTATTCTCAATCTTCTATTAATTTGGGCAGCTTTACAATATCTCGATGCACCACTAACCCTCACTGGATTGGCAGGAATTGTCCTTGCTATGGGAATGGCTGTAGATGCTAACGTCCTTGTTTTCGAAAGAATTCGAGAAGAGTATTTACTGTCTCGAAGTCTTACTCAATCTGTAGAAGCTGGGTATAAGAAGGCTTTCGGAGCGATTTTTGACTCCAATCTCACGACTGTATTGGCTTCGTTACTTCTTTTAGTTTTAGATACAGGGCCGATTAAAGGGTTTGCTCTTACTTTAATCTTGGGAATTTTCTCCTCAATGTTTACAGCCTTATTTATGACGAAGTTCTTCTTCATGGTGTGGATGAATAAAACCCAAGAAACACAGCTACACATGATGAATAAATTCATCGGCATCAAGCATGATTTCTTGAAAGAGTGCAAAAGACTCTGGATGATCTCCGGAAGCGTGATTGCCTTAGGGTGTGTGGCTTTAGGTTTTGGCGCTTGGAATTCTGTTTTAGGTATGGATTTCAAAGGTGGTTATGCCCTTACCTTGAATATCGCTGATCAGAAATCGGTAGATGTGACAAATGTCCGCAGCAAATTGGGAGATAAATTTAAGCAAGTAGGGATATCTCCTAGAGACTTTAGAATCAAAACTTTTGGTTCTTCTGATAAGATAAAAATTTATTTTAGTCAGAACGCACTAACACGAGTGCAGACCCCAGAAAGACCCGCTATGGAAGCGACAGATCCTAACCTATCTATCGTGATGAATCTACTTTCCGATACGGGGATCGATATCTCTTCTGAAAATCTCAAAGATGTTCAGAATTTCTGGTCTAAAGTTAGCGGTCAGTTTTCTAATAAGATGCGACAACAAGCTTGCATAGCATTGGTAGGTGCCTTATTAATCATATTACTGTATGTTAGCCTGCGTTTCGAATGGCGTTATGCATTTAGTGCTATTTGTGCTTTGATTCACGATCTTCTTGCTACTTGTGCCGTATTAGTCGCTACGCACTTCTTCTTGCAAAAAATACAAATTGATTTACAAGCCATAGGCGCTTTAATGACAGTGTTGGGGTATTCATTAAATAATACCCTCATCATATTTGATCGTATTCGTGAAGATCGTCAGGAAAAATTATTTACACCTATGCCGATCTTAATTAACGATGCACTACAAAAAACTCTAGGAAGAACGGTAATGACCACAGCAACAACGCTATCGGTCTTGTTAATATTATTATTTGTTGGTGGAGGATCAATCTTTAACTTTGCTTTCATCATGACAATAGGTATTCTCTTAGGTACACTATCATCTCTATACATAGCACCGCCTCTTCTTCTATTTATGGTTCGTAAAGAGGAAAGAAAACAACAATAACCAGGAGTTATTGTTGTTTTTGGTTCAGAAGGATGAGAAAATGCTCTTTAGAAAGATAGATTTTTAAAGAGCTTTTACGACGCGAACATCTATGGCAAGTAAAGATAATTCTTCTGTATCTAATCCTACTTGGATATATCCTAAGTACGATCCCGCTCTACTTTCTTCTATTATAAAGGAGTTACATCTTCATCCGGTTGCTGCACAGACTTTTATTTCTCGAGGATTTCAAACGGTAGATGAAGTTCGTGATTTTCTTTATGTACATCTATCCAACCTGCATGATCCCGAACTTTTACTCGACATGTCAAAAGCTGTACAACGTTTGCTTCTCGCAAAAGAACGTGGTGAGCATGTCATGGTCTATGGAGATAGTGATGTTGATGGGATAACAGGCGTGGCTCTTCTTGTAGAGTTTTTGAGATCTATAGAAATGAAGGTTAGCTATTGTTTTTTAGGAGCATTCCTGAAACATTATGGCGAACCTTCTCTGTTGATTGCCAAGATGAAGGAAGAAGGCGTCACTTTGCTGATTACCGTAGATTGCGGGATTACTGCAGGGAAAGAAGTCAGTGATATCAATAAGCAAGGCATTGATGTCATTGTTACAGATCATCATATGCCTACAGGTAAAATCCCTCATTGCATAGCAACATTAAATCCAAAGCTCAGAGATCATACTTATCCAAATAAAGATCTCACTGGTGTAGGCGTCGCTTTTAAACTCGCCCGTGGTGTTGTTAACGCGTTACAGAAAAACAATCCAAAACTCAAATTAGACATTAAGCATTTATTAGATTTAGTAACTCTAGGGACAGTGACGGATGTGGGAACCCTTTTAGGAGAGAATCGCACCATGGTTCGCCACGGCATTAAAGAAATCGCCAAAGGGTCACGGTTAGGGTTGCGTAAATTATGCATTTTTTCAGGGGTAAAACCTTCAGAGGTTACCTCTACAGATATTGTTTTGAAAATTTCTCCAAAACTGAATAGTTTAGGAAGACTTGCCGACGCTTCTAAAGGCGTTGAATTGTTGCTGACCAAAGATCCAGAAGTTGCTGATGACCTCATTCAATATCTCGATAAGATCAATAGAGAACGCCAAAAAATAGAGGCTGACGTATTCCATGATGTACAAAAAATCTTAAAAAATCAGCCCGATATCGTTAAACAAGCAGCTATTGTACTATCGTCACAAGATTGGCATTCCAGAGTCATTCCTATTATTTCAGCACGCCTAGCGAAAGCTTATAATAAGCCCGTAGCGATTATTTCTAATCAGGGAGGGATAGGGAAAGGATCGTTAAGAACAATAGGGTCTTTCCCTCTCCTTGGAATATTACAAAAGTGCTCTCCTATGTTCATATCCTATGGAGGACATGATTTTGCAGCAGGCATTATCATTAATGAAGACCGAATAGAAGCTTTTAGGAAAAAGTTCATTCATCTTGTGAATTCATCGTTAAAAAAGGAAAAAGCTGTAGTTACCCTTCCCTTAGATGCTCGAGCTGATTTTGATGAGATAGATCACGATTTACTCTCTTCCATCGATCTGTTCGAACCTTTTGGCAAAGGTAATCCTGTACCTATCTTTTATACCATAGTACATCAAGTACGTTATCCGAAGTTATTACCAGGGAATCATCTGAAACTCTATCTTAATTACGGAGAAAGAAACTTAGAAGGCATAGCTTTTGGATTAGGGGATAGAATAGGAGCTCTAAAAGCGAGTTGGAATCAACCTTTAGAACTGGCTTATACACCACGTTTATCCCAATCTGCTAACGGAGGAGTCATTCATTTGTTAGTGCGTGATTTTCGTATTCTTCCACTAAATTACAAGGATACAACAGCAAGGTTTTAATCTTTTGAATATTAAATTTCTGTGTCTGATTTTTAAGATTTCTTAATGCTTTTTTCTTGAGTTTTTCTGCAGCCTAGTTTTAAATGATTCACCCAATTTTATTGAAGGCAGGACCTCTCTAAGTTTGTTTCCCCTGATATTTTTGTTAGCGAAAATATCTCTGAATATAATCCAAAGTAAACATTTTCTCGCTTATTACCCTCGTAACAAGAGATGAAGTGCTCTAGGGATTCTAGACGGGTAGAATAGTGGTTGTCCTGAGTAATTTTTCCGGGTTGTTTATGGAATTCTGAAGATAATTAAAGCAAAGTTTCTTTTCATAATTTTTATTTTAAATACGTTCTTCTTAAAAAGAAATATTTAATATAAGTAGATGAATAGGAACATTTTCTTTGTTTTATTCCACATTTTTTTTAAAATGCCCGCTTTTAACTTTTATATTCGTCAGTAGATATGTTTTCAGTCACTCAACCATCTGTTACAGGTAATTCCTTGTGTACGATGAAGCCCAAACCTGAAATCCTCGTATTTTCTTCCGAAGCTAATCGTAAGGCATATCAGAGAAGGGCATGCTGTCCTGTGATTTACAAGTTACTTGATGTTATTTGTGCTCTAGTTAAGTTAATTATCCGAGTTATTTTATTCATTCCCCTAGGTTTACTTTGGGTGCTGGGAAAGATATGCCAGAACGTTTTGCTTCCTGCTGCAGGTGGGGCCTTCGCAGTGCCTCTGTGTTACCC
Source organism: Chlamydia psittaci 6BC (assembly GCF_000204255.1). Lineage (NCBI taxonomy): Bacteria > Pseudomonadati > Chlamydiota > Chlamydiia > Chlamydiales > Chlamydiaceae > Chlamydia > Chlamydia psittaci. The sequence goes on from NC_017287.1 coordinate 194,250, forward strand.
TAGAAAGTTATTACAGGAGGCCTTCCATAATCAAACGAGCCGTTGGGTAAATGATGGTTATGCAAGTTCTGTGATACGTGTACCTATCCAACATGATGATTTATTTATTGACGCTATAAAAGTCACATTCCCAGAGGCCAGAACAGATAGGTGGATGCTTGTCTCGTTAGGGAATGGTGAGTGTTTTGAAAATAGAGCGATTCTCCATTGTGATGATGATTGGATACTCAACATCGCCAAACAATCACAATCCAATGTTTTGGTATTTAACTATCCCGGAGTGATGCATAGTAGAGGGCGTGTTTCTACCGACTCTTTAAGTAAATCTTACCAAGCTTGTGTTCATTATCTTCGCGATCACCCTCAGGGTCCAAAGGCAAAGGAAATTATTGCCTACGGCTATTCTTTAGGTACCCTAGTACAGGCTCAAGCGCTGAGTAGCGAAGTCACTGATGGGAGAGATGGCGTGAGCTGGTTTGTTGTCAAAGATCGTGGACCAAGATCAGTTTCATCAATTGCACGTCAATGGGTAGGGCAATTAGGAGAGTTGACGATTAAGTTGTTAGGCTGGGAGATAGACTCTGCAAAGTTAAGCGAATCTCTTGTTTGCCCAGAATTATTTACACACGGAGTAGATTGCGGATCACAATTAATAGGGGACGGTTTGTTCAATAGGAATAATTGTTTTGCAGCGCCATTTTTAGATCCCAGTGCCCCTGTTCTTCCTGGTAGGAAGATTCCTGTAGGAGAATATCTTCTACATCATGAAGGTCCTCTTGATAAGAGAACTATACAACAGATTGTTGAACACATTAAGGACCATTTTGATTCGGGAGACCCAACTAACCGAAACAACAGTTGATGCGAGCTAACTTCAACTACACGAAAACGTATTTGTGCCTGGATAGAGAATCTTTTACGTAAAAGGTTCTCTATGGCACTGTTGTCCCTACCCTAGATTTGTCTTCAAAATTAAGGTGCTAATACTCGCATAAAGTAGTCCAAGCATTATAAAAAGCGCTTCAGAGTACTTTATCATAGTTAAAATAGGATTTTAAAATAGAGGGTTGAAATTATTACGATACAATCTGGTTATTTCTGATCTGTCTATTTATTTTTCAGCAGTTGAAATAGTTTTCTAAATAAATAAAAACTTTTGGCTTGGAAAGATCACAATGAAATCACGCATCTTCTTAAAATCGCTTCCTTGTAAGATGTTTGGAAGGAGTGGCTTGCGCTCAAATAGACTCATTTTGTTAAAACCCGCATGTTTTAATGTTAAGAAATATTAATAAAAGACAGAGTAATTTTGTTTTATTAAGTTTTAAACTAAAAACATCAACTTTGTATTAACAAAAAAGCTTGATTAATAAAGCTTTTCTTAGGAAAATGCTTATTTAAAAATTTCTAAAAAACAAGGAAGAACTACTAACTATTAAGGTTGTTTTAATTTTACAATATGTTGAGAGGGGAGGTTTGCTAACGTATGGAATGCATACAACATGAAAGCTGTTTCGATGTAGACGACAGAGAAGATGCGCAGCAAATTAAGGAACAGGAAGGAACCGAGATGGTTTCTATTACACAAGCTGCAAAATTGCATAATGTAACACGTCAAGCGATTTATGTAGCAATCAAACAAAAGAAACTAAAGGCTTCTAAAACAACCCGGTGGGAAATCGATCTAAAAGATTTGGAAGACTACAAACGTAATCGTTATTCAAGAAAGAAGTCCCTTTATCAAGGTGAATTGCTCTTTGATAATGAGAAGGGTTGTTATTCTGTGAACCAAGTCGCAGATATGTTAGGGATTCCTGTGCAAAAGGTATATTATGCTACACGTACAGGGACGATGCGAGGAGAGCGTAAAGGCGCTGCTTGGGTTATTAGCCAATCCGAGATCGATAGATACAAAAGCGAGTATTTGAATAAGCAAACAGCAAAGAAAGCCAAAGGCGTTACAGTTGTTGAGCATGCTATAGCGAAACCAGAAGAAACAGTTTCTTCCGAGACTCTCCTGTTTGAGAACAACTAGTTCATAATTTGTCTTCTTCTGCTTCTTAGCCACTGCTTTTATCTCTTTCGCCTTATTAACATCTCGTGCTTTTTTAATTTTTCTGTTTAGATGTAGATAAATCAGCTCTGCGTGATTTTTCATAAAAACTCTGTAGCTTGATTAGGGATGCAGAGTTTGTTTTTTTTCGTCTCTAATTTTATTGAGACAACCTAGAAAAGGATTTCACTTGAAGAAATAACTAGGTTCAAGGTATCAAGTCTCTTTCGTCTTAGGATTAAATGAGAATGGCTTGGGAAAACGTACGTGTTAGAGTTGCGCCGTCACCTACAGGGGATCCCCACGTAGGGACAGCCTATATGGCTTTGTTTAATGAAATCTTTGCAAAACGATTCAACGGGAAGATGATCCTGAGAATCGAAGATACGGATCAAACACGTAGCCGTGATGACTATGAAAAAAATATTTTCTCAGCACTGAAGTGGTGCGGGATTCAGTGGGATGAAGGACCCGATATAGGCGGCCCTTACGGCCCCTATAGGCAGTCAGAACGTACGGAAATCTATAGAGAATATGCCGAACTCCTGTTAAAAACAGACTACGCTTACAAGTGTTTTGCTACGCCTAAAGAACTTGAAGAAATGCGAGCTGTAGCCACCACTTTAGGGTATCGCGGAGGCTATGATCGCCGGTACCGCTATCTTTCTCCCGAGGAGATAGAAGCGCGCACTCGAGAAGGACAACCCTATACTATTCGTTTGAAAGTTCCCCTTACCGGAGAATGCGTTCTTGACGATTATTGCAAGGGTAGGGTGGTTTTCCCCTGGGCAGACGTAGATGATCAGGTTTTGATCAAATCCGATGGCTTCCCTACATATCACTTTGCTAATGTCGTGGATGATCATCTCATGGGCATTACCCATGTCCTTCGTGGAGAGGAGTGGTTGAGTTCTACCCCTAAGCACCTGCTTCTTTACGAAGCTTTTGGTTGGGAAGCCCCAACTTTCCTCCACATGCCATTACTTCTTAATCCTGATGGGACAAAACTTTCTAAAAGAAAAAATCCTACATCGATCTTCTATTATCGAGACGCTGGTTACGTCAAAGAAGCCTTCATGAACTTTCTTACCCTCATGGGGTACAGTATGGAGGGGGATGAGGAGATTTATTCTCTAGAGAAGCTTATCGCAAACTTCGATCCTCGACGTATCGGAAAGTCAGGAGCGGTTTTTGATACCCGCAAACTGGATTGGATGAATAAGCATTACCTGACTCATGAAAAATCGTCAGAAAGTCTGTTAGCTAAACTAAAAGATTGGTTAATCAATGACGAGTTTTTCTTAAAAATTCTTCCACTCTGTCAATCCCGCATTACTACTCTTGCCGAATTCATAGGATTTACCGGATTTTTCTTCTCCGTTCTTCCTGAATATTCAAAAGAGGAGCTTTTACCAGCAACTATTGTTGAAGAGAAGGCGGCTATTCTTCTTTATAGTTATGTCAAATATTTAGAAAAAGCTGATCTATGGGTTAAAGACCAGTTTTATCAGGGATCTAAATGGCTATCCTCAGCTTTCCAAGTACATCATAAGAAGGTCGTTATCCCTTTACTTTATGTGGCGATTACAGGGAAGAAACAGGGCTTACCTTTATTTGACTCCATGGAGTTATTAGGAAAGCCTCGTACACGCGCGCGTCTTGTTCATGCGCAAAATCTCCTTGGGGGCGTGCCTAAGAAAATTCAAACGACTATCGATAAAGTCCTTAAAGAAGAAGATTTTGAAAATAAAATCTTCGAGTTTTAAGACTTTTCGCTTAACAAGCACTCACTGCTTAGATTTTACACAACAGAACTATATGTTTTGTGGGTAAGATGCGTGAAAAATTGCCTTGGCTAGAGAAAAGTCTAGGGAATTCGCTTGCTTAGTTAAAGGGAGCCGTCTTTGTGCAAGAATATAGCTACGAGGAGGGGGAGCATAGGAACAGCTAGATACAAAGAGAGATAAAAAGAAAATACTATATATAAAAGAAAATCTTCTCATTTCTCAACTCCCTATTTGTTTAAATGTTAGAATAACTTTCTTTTTATTAGCTATTAATTATCAGCGTCCTTTTTATAATAAAATCATACATCTATGAATATTAATGATTTAAGAGGAGAAAAAAAGTTCTTCTTCATCAAACTGGCTTGATCAAGTGGTTTATAATCAAGTTCTTCAGGCTTCCTTTATAACACAGTTGTAGTTATTCAACTTTCTTTAATCAATCGCGTTAGTTTAACCCTAGTTTTGTTTTTTCTACCGGGAAAACAATTAGTTTAAGAAAAATATAAAATAGAAAAAAGAATTGATAAAATTTTTATTTTCTATTGTAATATTGCTTATGGGAAAGTGCTTTATTAATTATTAAAAATTGAAAGGGTTTTTAATAAGGAATCAAGCACATTAAGTTTTCTAATTAGAAAGGAGTTATAAACTTATGAAGAAAGCTGTTTTACTAGCTACAGTATTTTGTGGTGTTGTTGGCTTGACTAGTTGTTGCCGTATTGTAGATTGCTGCTTTGAAGATCCTTGCGCACCTAAGCCATGCAATCCTTGTGGTAACAAGAAAGACAAAGGCTGCAGCCCTTGTGGTGTCTATACACCTTCTTGCTCCAAGCCATGCGGCTCTGAGTGCAATCCAGGAGTTCAAGGACCTCAAGCTAAAGGTTGTACATCTCTAGACGGTAGATGCAAACAATAGGTAACAGTTCTTATCTGTTTACTTAAATTGGTTAGGCAGTTAGGAGGTAAATTATTTCCCTGCTAACTGCCTTTATGAAAAATAAACTTAAATGTTGAGGGTAAGAGTTCACAACTTTCTACCCGATGGCAGAAGAAAAAATAACACACGCGATAGGAGATCCCTATGTCCAAACTCATCAGACGAGTAGTTACGGTCCTCGCGCTAACTAGTATGGCGAGTTCATTTGCCAGCGGGAAGATAGAGGCCGCTGCTGCAGAGTCTCTTGCTACAAGATTCATTGCCAGTACTGAAAACTCAGATGACAATGTTTTTCAAGCAACAGCCAAGAAAGTTAGATTTGGTCGTAACAAAAATCAAAGACAAGAACAAAAACATACTGGAGCTTTCTGTGATAAAGAATTTTATCCTTGTGAAGGTGGCCAGTGCCAACCAGTAGACGCTACACAAGAATCTTGCTACGGCAAAATGTATTGTGTCCGTGTTAACGATGACTGTAACGTTGAAATCAGCCAATCTGTACCTGAATATGCAACAGTAGGATCTCCTTATCCTATTGAAATTCTCGCTGTAGGTAAAAAAGATTGCGTTAATGTTGTGATTACTCAACAGCTTCCTTGCGAAGTTGAGTTTGTCAGCAGTGATCCTGCGACAACACCAACCTCGGATAGCAAATTAATCTGGACAATTGATCGCTTAGGTCAAGGTGAAAAATGCAAAATTACCGTTTGGGTAAAACCTCTTAAAGAAGGTTGTTGCTTCACCGCGGCTACTGTATGTGCTTGCCCAGAACTTCGCTCTTATACCAAATGCGGACAACCAGCTATTTGTATTAAGCAAGAAGGTCCTGAATGCGCTTGCTTACGTTGCCCAGTTTGTTACAAAATCGAAGTTTGCAACACAGGTTCTGCTATAGCCCGTAATGTTGTCGTCGATAACCCAGTTCCCGATGGCTATACTCATGCTTCAGGACAACGCGTTCTTTCCTTTAACTTAGGAGATATGCGTCCTGGGGATTCTAAATGCTTCTGTGTGGAGTTTTGCCCACAAAAAAGAGGAAAAGTTACTAACGTGGCTACTGTATCTTACTGCGGAGGACATAAATGTTCTGCTAACGTAACTACTGTAGTTAACGAACCATGCGTACAAGTAAATATCTCTGGAGCTGACTGGTCTTATGTATGTAAGCCTGTAGAATACACTATCGTTGTATCTAACCCAGGAGATCTTAAACTTTACGATGTAGTTATAGAAGATACCGCACCTTCAGGAGCAACAATTTTAGAAGCTGCTGGAGCTGAAATCTGCTGTAACAAAGCTGTATGGTGCATCAAAGAAATGTGCCCAGGAGAGACTCTTCAATTTAAAGTTGTGGCTAAAGCACAAAGCCCAGGTAAATTCACAAATCAAGTTGTTGTCAAAACTAACTCCGATTGTGGAACCTGTACTTCTTGCGCAGAAGTTACAACACATTGGAAAGGTCTTGCAGCTACGCATATGTGCGTAATCGATACCAATGATCCTATTTGCGTAGGAGAAAATACTGTATACCGTATTTGTGTAACCAACCGTGGTTCTGCAGAAGATACGAACGTCTCGTTAATCCTTAAGTTTTCTAAGGAACTACAACCCGTTTCTTCTTCAGGTCCAACAAAAGGAACCATTACAGGGAATACAGTAGTATTCGATGCTCTACCTAAATTAGGTTCTAAGGAATCTGTAGAGTTTTCTGTAACATTAAAAGGAATTGCTCCAGGAGATGCTCGAGGAGAGGCTATTCTTTCTTCAGACACTCTAACGGTACCTGTTGCTGATACAGAAAACACACATGTTTATTAATCTTTTAAATTTCTTACTTTGAAAGATTTGTAAACGAAAAGGCCGTCCTAGAATTTCCTAGGACGGCTTTTTTGTTTCTCTTTCATCGTCACGATTTTCTGCGGATCCCTCCTAGGAAATGTCACAAAATTAAATTAAAAATTTTAATTAATAGTTGAGTCGGTTAAACTCTTTTGTCTTAAAGTATTTAGAGAAGGAGTTTTCGTATGTCTGGTGAGAACGCAAATAGTATAGGTAGCGATGTTACAAGTCTAATCCAACCTGGATTAGAGCAGGTAATGCAGGATGAAGGAGTGCAGGTTTCTTTGATTAATTCTGTACTAGGCTGGTGTAGAGTACATATCATCAACCCAATCAAAACATCAAAAATCGTACAATCAAGAGCATTCCAAATTACTATGGTAGTACTAGGAATTATCTTACTTATCGCTGGTTTGGCTTTAACATTTGTATTACAGGGGCAATTAGGAAAAAATGCTTTCTTATTCTTGATCCCTGCGGTTATTGGTTTGGTTAAGTTGCTCGCAACTTCAGTGTGTATGGAAAAGCCTTGTACCCCAGAAAAATGGCGTTTATGCAAACGTCTATTGGCAACAACTGAAGATATTTTAGATGATGGTCAGATTAACCAATCAAATACGATTTTTACTATGAATAGTTCTGAGTCGACAAGTGCTTCAGCATCATAGGAAAATAAAGACATAGGCATTTTTAATATCTTAGACATTTAGGAGGTGTTTAACCTCCTAAAGAAACAGCCGCTTTACGATCTCTTAAAAGGATCATGTCTTTTAAAATGTTCACAGATTCTTCCATTTGTAAGTCGTTGCTTCCAAAAGGACGAAGAGCTTCTGAAGGATCTTTTACTTCTTCTAAGAAGATTTTATAGTTCTTATTTTCACTCAATCTCTGTCGACTGTTCTCAGTAAGCTGAGGTAGCATCTCTCTCCAAACAGTCTCTTCTTTCTGTAGATTCGGTATGTAGTATTTTTGAAACCAAGGACGCATGTGGGAATCTAGATCCCCTAAATTATCATTCATGACATTGTCACAACTATCCGAAGGTAGAGGGTGTTCTAAATAACGTTCTCCTAAAGGCTCTGCGAAATAGCGAGAAGCTACATGGATGTCGGAGCGTACACCACGAAGTTGTGTCGATTTCCCAGAAGGCGAATAGTATTTCCCCACAGTAACTTTAAAAAAGCCCTCCGTACCCGCATCTGCTGTAATCGTTTGATGTTGAATTGTGCCTTTCCCATAAGTTTGCTCATCACCAACAATGATAGCTAAACCATAATCTTGTAATGTTTGCGCAACAATTTCAGCTGCAGATGCAGAACTTTTCGAAACAAGAATGGTTAAGGGACCGTCATAGAATTTTTTCGGAGAAACCGTACGGTAACGCTTGATACTCCCATCTGCATAACGTGATACAACAACCACACCATTAGTCATAAATAAACCAGAGACTTTAATGGCTTGTGAGAGAAAACCTCCTGTGTTTTCTCGGATATCTAAAACTAAACCTAGAAGGTTCTTTTCCTGTAAGCTTTGAATTGCACGTTTTAGATCTTGTTCACTTGAAATCTGATTTTCCCCTTCGTAGAAAGAATGCAGCGTAATCTTCCCAATGATCCCATCACCATAAGCTTCATAAGAAACATCAACACGACGATCATCTAAACTGATTTTTTCGCGTTTTAACTTCACTGTACGATTTTGGTCTTTACTACGGACGTCTAAGATCACTTCAGAACCCTGAGAGCCTCTAAGACAATCTAACACAGCTCTAAAGGGAAGGTTATCTATGCTTCTACCATCAACACGATAAATCACATCATCAACATGCAATTCTCCTGTTTTTTCCGCAGGTCCCCCAGGAATAATCTCTTTTACAATCACCCCATCAATATCTTCTTTTAAGATAACGCCAATCCCACACATACCCTTTTCTAATTGAATACGCATGGCTAGAGCTTCTTCCTTACTAAAATACGTGGTGTGCGCATCTAAACTATGGGCCATAGCTTTCACTACACGAACATGGAAGTGATGGGATTCCTCTTCAGGTAACATAGGTTCCCCATAATCATTAATCCCTAAATAAGGATTCTCATATGCTTCAAGTTGACGTACACAGAGTTGGGTTAAAGAAGCTTCCTTCCCTAGGTACCTATCTTTGGAACTATCCGATAAATACACAGAAATATAAGAGAGGAGTAATGAACGCTGCCTCTCCTTTGCCTCTTCGATAGAGCGTGCCCAGTGGTTAGGTTTCTTTATAAGAGGATGGGAAGAAGCTTCCTTCACCAAAGCTTCAGGATTGGATAACCATTCAGCTCGCCATTGACGTGCTCGAACAATGCTTTCTTTAATTACACGATTCAAATTCTGATAAATAGAGAAATTGTTCGTTTTATAGTTTTTTAACAGGCGTTTTTTAATATCTGCAGAATAGATAAAATTATTTACCTCTTGTTCTGTAAGATAAGCTTTATGGGGATCAAAAGATTGAGAGTAACCTAGTAAGGAACGTACTAAAATATCCGAAGATATATCTTGAATATCAACATGATACTCAATCAGCTTATCAACAGTTTTTCGTATGTCTTCTTCATGAAGTAATTCAGATGCAAAAGAGAAACTAGGAAGGCATGTTAAAACAAGAGCGCAAAGACGTAGTATTTTTATCATTACAAATATCTTTGTTGATCGTGGATACTTGTAACATCGACATAAAATGCTCAGGCTTGAGCGAAGATTTTTGCTCCGAAGAAAAACTTATTCAGAATAAACAGGTTGGTAAGAAAAATATTCTTTCTTAAGATGCCGGGGATGGAGCGCATAAAAAATTTTTTATATCACAAAGCGCATTGATCAATAATATCCCTATTGCAATGAAAACTAGGAAAGAACCTATGATAAAATAGGCCCCTGAAAAGGGGAGTGTCGCTTGCGGTAGGAAACTTAATCCCGATAAAAGCAAAGCAAGAATAAAGAATACCGTAGCCATTGCAATCATCACAACATTACGTGAAGAATCATGCACCCGCTGTTGAAAATGCCCATGTAAAAAACTTGCCGGAATTTCCGTAGTCATAGGTTTCCTTGGACTTAAAAAGAAAATATTATAAAACAAATAGGATAAGAAAACACTTAAATAAAAGTTTTCAATCTATTGTTGTGACTTAGATGCTTTTATGTATTATCTTTGTTTTTTCATATTGATAATTTCTTTTTTAACAGGGCGAGCTGCTCCTGTTGCCTGCTCTGAAGTTTTCCCCTGGATAGCACCTAAATCTCTTACTGTGCTCGGCAGCCCATTTGTCGATGTTATCCTCGAAACTCCTAAGGAATTTATTGAAAAATGTGACGTGAAAGTAGGTGAGATACAAAATATAAATAGCTCAGATGTAAAAAAGATTTTTTTGATGTACAGAGAAACCTTTCCCGACAATCCGATCACAGTAACAAGGAAAGAACCTCTAAGCCTTACGGAAGATCAGCTAGCTAATCTAGGTTGTAGAAGTTTACTTAATAAGCCGCCTTATCTTAATTACTCAAAACAGGCAGAATATGGGCCAGCACTGAATGCATGGGATCATCTCCGACTTATTCTTCGTTGCCCAAATCAAGAAGATACTTTCTGCTACTTTCTTGACGAAACGCCCCAATCCCTGGCAGGACTATCTTTATCCCCGGATCTGGGATATACTTTGATTGATAGCGAATTATTAATTTATGGTTGCTACATAGAAAGTTTTTTGAAAAAAGCGGGCAGTCTCAACCACAAAATCCTACTCGATCTTAATAATCCTCATATCGTCCATCAATATAGAGACCGCGTTTGGTCCTTGTTTCCCTATATAGACGTTCTCTTTTTATCAGAAGAGTCAACGCAGTCGTTAACAGGGATGTCTAACACCATTTTAGGTAGACGCCTGCTTTCCCGTATGATTCCGACGGTGTTTGTACAAAACATAGCGGAAGAGAAGTCGCAAATCTATTTTATCCAACATGGTAAAGAAACCCTGTATTCCTCCACACAGGAATTACAACAAATCATTTTCGCGTTTCTCTTTGGTTATATCAACGATAATGTAATGGATTACTGTTTTCATGCAGGGGATCTCTTACTAGAAAATGCCTAATTTCTTCTCCACAAGCTCAGGAAGCTGTTTTTGTAATTCTAAAACTGAAAAATAACTTTTCCATATTAGAATAATTTTTTTGAATATCAGATGATTATACTCTAATTCTCTTCTAAAAATAAGCCCTTGCAAACAAAGGGATCCTTACTCTATATTTTCCCCCTTATAGTAGTTAGGTTGAATTGAGAAGGATACATGCCAACCATTAATCAATTAATACGTAAAAAGCGTCAATCTAGCGCGTCTAGAAAGAAATCTCCAGCCTTGCAGAAATGCCCACAACGACGTGGTGTATGTCTACAAGTAAAGACAAAGACTCCTAAAAAGCCGAACTCAGCTTTACGTAAAGTTGCTTGGGTGCGTTTGTCTAATGGTCAAGAAGTCATCGCCTACATTGGTGGTGAGGGCCATAATTTGCAAGAGCACAGCATCGTGTTGGTTCAAGGTGGCAGGGTTAAAGATTTACCTGGTGTCCGTTATCACATCGTTCGCGGAGCCCTAGATTGCGCTGCTGTCAAAAATAGAAAACAAAGCCGTTCTCGATACGGAGCAAAGCGTCCTAAGTAGGACTATTCTTTATTTAGGAATGAGAAGTTAGAGGTTAATTTATATGTCAAGACGACATGCCGCTGAGAAAAAAGTCATCCCAACAGATCCTATCTATGGAAGTGTGACTCTGGAAAGATTCATTAATAAAGTTATGATGCACGGCAAAAAAAGCGTCGCTAGAAAAATTGTTTATAACGCTTTGGAAAGATTTGCTAAGAAAATAGGCGCTGAGAATGTTTTAGAAGCTTTTGAAGAAGCCTTAGAAAATGCAAAGCCTTTGCTTGAAGTTCGGTCTCGTCGTGTTGGAGGGGCTACATATCAGGTTCCTGTAGAAGTTGCGGCAGGTCGTAGGGATTGCTTGGCTATGCAATGGATTATTAAATTTGCTAGGGCAAAGCCAGGGAAATCCATGGAGGTAGGATTGGCTACCGAGCTTGTTGACTGTTTCAATAAGCAAGGAGCTACTATCAAGAAGCGTGAAGATACTCATCGTATGGCTGAAGCAAATAAAGCGTTTGCTCATTATAAGTGGTAAAATAATATTTAATCTCGGTTCGAAAGAGGCGTAACAAGTTCATGAGTGATCAAGAATTCGATTTAAGCAAGATCAGAAACATCGGTATCATGGCACATATCGATGCGGGAAAAACGACAACTACAGAAAGAATTCTTTATTACGCCGGAAGGACTCATAAAATAGGTGAGGTTCATGAAGGCGGCGCCACCATGGACTGGATGGAGCAGGAACAAGAAAGAGGTATTACTATTACCTCTGCTGCAACAACTGTTTTTTGGTTAGACTGCAAAATTAATATTATTGACACTCCAGGCCACGTCGATTTTACCATTGAGGTAGAACGATCTCTACGCGTTCTAGACGGTGCTGTAGCTGTGTTTGATGCAGTGTCAGGAGTTGAGCCTCAGTCCGAGACTGTATGGAGACAGGCGAATAAATACGGTGTTCCTCGGATCGCTTTTGTAAACAAGATGGATCGTATGGGTGCTGATTACTTTGCAGCCGTAGAATCCATGAAAGAGAAGCTTGGTGCTAACGCTGTTGCTGTGCACTGTCCTATCGGCTCAGAGAGTCAATTTGTCGGGATGGTCGATCTTATTTCTCAAAAAGCTCTTTACTTCCTAGATGAAACTCTAGGTGCTAAGTGGGAAGAGCGTGAAATTCCTGAAGAACTTAAAGAAAAGTGTGCCAAACTTCGCTACGCTCTTCTCGAAGAGCTTGCTACAGTAGATGAGAGCAACGAAGCTTTCATGATGAAGGTTCTTGAGGATCCAGATTCGATTACAGAAGAAGAAATTCATAGCGTTATGAGGAAAGGGGTTATTGAAAATAAAATTAACCCTGTATTGTGCGGAACCGCTTTTAAAAACAAAGGGGTGCAACAACTCCTTAATGTTATCGTCAAGTGGTTGCCATCTCCTAAAGACCGCGGAACAATTCATGGAATTAACCTAAAAAATAACGAAGAAGTCTGCCTAGAACCTAGAAAAGACGGGCCTCTAGCCGCTCTTGCGTTTAAAATCATGACGGATCCTTACGTCGGTCGTATTACCTTTATTCGTATTTACTCTGGTACTCTTAAAAAAGGTTCAGCAATCCTGAATTCTACTAAAGATAAGAAAGAGCGTATCTCTCGTTTATTGGAAATGCACGCGAATGAGAGAACAGATAGAGACGAATTCACAGTCGGTGATATTGGAGCTTGCGTAGGGTTAAAATATTCAGTAACAGGGGATACACTTTGCGAAGAAAATCAAGAAATTGTTCTTGAACGTATCGAAATCCCTGAGCCTGTGATTGACATGGCTATTGAGCCAAAGTCCAAAGGAGATAGAGAGAAGTTAGCTCAAGCATTAAGTGCTCTTTCCGAAGAGGACCCCACTTTCCGTGTAAGTTCAAATGAAGAAACTGGACAGACAATTATCTCCGGAATGGGTGAGCTACATTTAGATATTCTTCGTGATCGTATGATCCGCGAATTTAAAGTAGAAGCTAACGTTGGCAAACCGCAAGTATCTTATAAAGAAACGATTACTACAAATAGCAGCAGTGAAACAAAGTATGTAAAACAGTCTGGTGGTCGTGGTCAATACGCTCACGTTTGCCTCGAGATTGAACCAAATGAACCAGGAAAAGGAAATGAAGTTGTCAGTAAAATTGTTGGCGGCGTCATTCCTAAAGAATATATCCCAGCCGTTATCAAAGGTGTGGAAGAAGGGTTAAATACAGGCGTTCTTGCCGGCTATGGTTTGGTTGATGTTAAAGTGAACATTGTATTCGGGTCATATCACGAAGTGGATTCTAGTGAGATGGCGTTTAAGATATGTGGTTCAATGGCAGTTAAAGAAGCTTGTAGAAAAGCTGCTCCAGTCATTCTAGAACCTATTATGAAAATTGCAGTAATTACTCCTGAAGATCATCTAGGAGACGTTATTGGGGACTTAAATCGTCGTCGCGGAAAAATCTTAGGTCAAGAATCTTCTCGAGGTATGGCACAAGTAAATGCCGAAGTACCCCTCAGTGAAATGTTTGGGTACACAACATCTTTAAGATCCTTGACTTCCGGAAGAGCAACATCAACAATGGAACCTGCCTTCTTTGCTAAGGTTCCTCAAAAAATTCAAGAAGAGATTGTTAAGAAGTAAGGAATATATGAAGCAGCAAAAACAGAAAATCCGTATTCGTCTGAAAGGATTTGATCAAGGGCAACTAGATCGATCAACTGCAGCTATTGTTGAGACTGCTAAAAGAACAGGCGCTCGTGTAGCAGGTCCTATTCCGTTGCCTACAAAGAGGGAAGTGTACACCGTGCTGCGTTCTCCTCACGTAGATAAAAAATCTAGAGAGCAGTTTGAAATTCGTACTCATAAGCGTTTGATAGATATCCTAGATCCTACAGGAAAAACTATAGATGCTTTAAAAATGTTAGCTCTTCCAGCAGGAGTTGATATTAAAATCAAAGCTGCATAAATTCATCTGACTCGGCTATGCATTTGTTAGAGAAATTTAAAGCTCAGAGAGTATCTCTTCTCTCAAGGGAGCTCATTTCTTGTTGCGATTCTGCTATTGCTTCTTCTGATGCAGGCCACGTTTATCAATTGCTCTTTAACACAACAGGCTCTAATCTGTCCTATAAGGTAGGGGATTCTCTTGGTGTATTTCCAAAGAATCCCGTGCATGTTGTTGAGAAGATCCTTGAGTGTCTAAGTTATTCTCCAAAACAACTAATACAATCTCGAGCATCTTCTCAGATTTCCCTCTATGATTTCTTGAGATGTCATACGAATGTAAATAAATTACCCCCAAAGCTGAAGTCTTTTTTCCCTGATCTAGAAGAGACGATGACTTTCTACGATGCAATACAAAAATACAAACCCCATATTCCTGTGGAATTGTTTGTAGAGAGTGTTTTGCCCTTATTGCCACGATTTTATTCTATAGCTTCAGCTCCTCATCCTAATGAGAATCAAATCGAACTCTTGGTCAGACTTGTGAATTATTCAGGAGAATATGAGCAACGCTACGGTGTCTGTTCTTTCTTTTTGTGTAAGGAATTAGAGTTAGGCAAGAGCTGTAATGTGTTTGTACAACCAACCAAACACTTTACTATTACAGATGACATACAAAATAAACCTATTGTCATGATTGGGTCAGGAACAGGAATCGCTCCTTATAAAGCGTTCGTACAACAACGTATCTACAATAACGATGCTGGTATGAACATGCTCTTTTTTGGAGAACGTTTCGAAAAAGCAAATTTCTATTACCAAGATTTCTGGAAAAAAGCCGTCGAAAATGAGTTTTTAAAGCTATTTCTCGCCTTTTCTCGTGACGGCGATCATAAACTTTATGTGCAAGATCTACTCAAACAACAAGCAGACCTTGTTCTCCAAGCTTATGAAGAGGGCGCCTACTTCTTTGTATGTGGAAGTAAGGTATTAGGAAACGAAATAAAAAAAACTCTAGAAGATATCCTAGGAAAGAATAAGCTCTCCCAATTAAAGGAAGAGCACCGTTATGTTGCTGATGTGTATTAACCGCAGTACTCCATAATTGTCAGTATACAAAAACATTGAACACCATCGCCGCAACCAAAATCACTTAATCCCTCTCCTGAAGTCGCAGTAATGCCTACAGATCCTAAGGGAATGTTCAAGGCTGAAGCAATACTTTGTCGCATTGCAGAGAGTTTTGGGAGGAATTTTGGGCGATTCCCCTCAATAGTAATGGCCACATGAGAAATCATTTGGTTCGATTTCAAAGATTTTATAGCTTCAGATAAATACACGCTACTGTCTGTAATCCCACGAGTATGGAAAAGCTCGTCAGCAACTTCTCCTAGTATGATTCTATGAGTGACAGAAGAAATAGCGTTGCAAATAGCATGGAAAATAATGTCTCCGTCCGAATTTGCTTGGAAACCGGGACTATTTTCAAAGATAACTCCAGCTAAAATACAGGGTTTTGCAGAACTTTCAGAGAGGAAACGATGGCTATCTTGCCCGATTCCTACACGGTAAATCCACTGCGGTTTAGGCAAGGAAGAGTCATTTTCTGCGTTCATACTTATTGTACCGTTTTTAATGTTCTTTTATTGAGAAACAACCATCTTGAATCTAAGGAATTTACGCATACCTAATCTTCAAGATTTTAATACAGTTGAAAATCTCTTTGAGCACTATACAAAATCACTAGAATTCACGCACCTATACATATATAAAATTATTCTATTAAACAAAATTAACTCGGGATGAAAACATTATTTCAATAAATCTAGAATTTTAATTAAAAAACAATTTGTTTTTTAAGTTCAAATCGTTAATTATATTACAGTTTTTATTTTTAATATGGGCTTTATCCATGAAGATTGGATACCAAACAAGTGAAGAATTCGATCAAAGGATCAGTGGATTACCCAGAAATGTCCACATGATGTTCCCCAGAGATGATGAAGGCATTTGGGATATTTCTTGTGACTGGGATCTTACAAAACCAATAGCTTGTAGAAATTCTTTACTGGCAGCATTTCCATTCGTCGGTTCTATCGTGGGATTGATTAAACTGGTGAGTGTGTGGTCAGTTAATCTCAGAGAGGATAGTGCAAAGAAAGTATTTGTATACACTGTCACAGGATTAATGGAGTTTTGTGGTCTAGGTATCCTGACTCTAATCTTGAAACTTCTCTATACATTTGCACTCCATTGTTGTAGCAAACCAAATTCTAGAACCTTGTCCGCTCCTCATATCGCTGAAAGCTACTCTAACTAATACCCTAGCGTTCTGACCTCACTTTTTCGTAAACTCTTTGATTAGAGTTCATGTTCTTAGAAATATCATTGCTTTAAAGCGAATATTTCCCTATGATAACCTACTGAAAATGGCTGGATAGCTCAGTTGGTAGAGCAGAGGATTGAAGATCCTTGTGTCGTCGGTTCGACCCCGGCTCCGGCCATACTCGGTTAAAATTCAATGTGGCTAGTTTTTCTTGAAAAACTAAAATTCAGGACTTTGTATTTTTTATAATTTCACGGTTTGTTAAAGTATTTAGCAGTATTGAGTCCTGATCACAGAATAAAGAATCATAAGGGAAGATTTAATGAAGTCTTACGCAATAATTCAGACCGGAAGCAAGCAATATCAGGTTTCTGAAGGAGACATAATTGACGTCGAATTATTAGACGGTGTTTCCGAAGGACAAGAAGTTGTTTTCGATCAAGTGTTGTTTACTTTTGATGGGTCTAAAGTTTCTTTAGGGACTCCTACAGTAAAGAATGCTGTAGTAAAAGGCGAATTGTTATCTCGAGTTCGTGGAGAGAAAGTCATCGCCTATAAGTATAAAAGACGTAAAAATTATCACCGTAAGATCGGTCACCGTCAGAACTATCTTAGGGTAAAAATTAGCAATCTAGTGATGTAATCGACTAGTGGAAAACTAAAGGATTTTGAAATGGCACATAAGAAAGGTCAGGGAGCAAGCCGTAACGGTCGCGATTCAGAGTCAAAGCGTCTTGGTATGAAAGTGGGCGCAGGACAAAGGGTTTCCACAGGAAGTATTCTTGTAAGACAAAGAGGCACTAAGTGGCATCCTTCGAAAAATGTAGGTAGAGGTCGTGATGACACTCTATTCGCTTTAATCGATGGTATTGTTGTCACTAGAAAGACAGATCGTACATATATTTCTGTTCTTCCAGAATAAGTCTTACCAGACTCTTCAAAAATTAAGTTTGTTTAGGAAGCTCTATTTTTTGCTGATGCATAAAATGGGGCTTTTCTATTTTTAACAGCGTCTGCGATTTAGGGGATAAATACACAATGTTTTTAGATCAGATTACCATAGAGTTGCGTGCTGGAAAAGGCGGTAACGGTGTTGTCGCTTGGAGAAAGGAAAAATATCTGCCAAAAGGCGGTCCCTATGGCGGTAACGGTGGTGTCGGTGGATCTATCATTATAGAATCGGCTACACATGTGTACTCTTTTGAATCCTATAGAAATATACGCTTTTTAAAAGCTGAAGACGGGCGACCAGGAGCCACAAATAACCGTTCTGGGAAGAACGGTAAAGACCTCGTCTTAATCGTTCCCGAAGGAACTTTACTCAGAGATGTAGAAACTAAAGAAATTCTACACGACTTTGCTAAAAGTGGAGAGCGTTTAGTTGTTTGTCGTGGAGGTAAAGGAGGTAAGGGGAATACGTTTTTCAAAACGTCCACAAACCGTGCTCCTACGAAAGCAACTCCCGGTAAGCCTGGAGAAATCCGCCAGGTTGAACTCGAGCTCAAGCTTATCGCCGACATTGGCCTTGTGGGCTTCCCTAATGCAGGAAAATCTACATTATTCAACACTCTTGCAAGAACCGAAGTCAAGGTAGGCGCTTATCCATTCACTACACTTCAGCCTGTATTGGGGCTGGTTCCCTGCCAGGAAAAACTCTACCAGAAACCCTGGATTATAGCAGATATTCCTGGGATCATAGAGGGCGCTCACCAAAATCGTGGCTTAGGGCTCGATTTCTTGAGACACATTGAACGTACCAGATTATTGTTGTTTGTTATTGATATTTGCGGATGTGAGCGATCCTCCCCAGAAGAAGACCTACGTATTCTTATGGATGAGCTTGTACATTATAGAGCCGATCTCGCAGATAAAAATAGGATCATAGCTTTAAACAAGATTGATGATCTCCTTCCCGATGAAAGGCAAGAACGTCTAGAAAGTTTTCAAAAACTCTTTCCCTCTGAGCAGTTTGTATTAGTATCCGGACTTACTGGAGAGGGAGTCGACTTACTAAATAGTCTTTTCACAAATAAACTCGCCGTGTAAACCATCCCCATCAAGATCGCAATTGTTGGTCCTGCAGGGAAATCTAAAGCATAGGCAATCATAATCCCGGAAAATGAGCATAAGATGTTCAAGAGAACAGAAATCATCATAATCCGGATCATTTTATAGGAAAACCTGCAAGCTATCGATATAGGCAGAACTAGCATGCTTAGCATTAAAATTACGCCCATAATGTAAATCAACATGACGATAGTAATTGCTGCTAGGATAAGCAGAAGGAAGTACCACGTTTGTACAGAATACCGGCTAAGCATCATATATTTCTCATCGAAACATAAAGAAAGAAAACGGGTGTGGCAGAGTACTACAATTGTAAGAACAATAACGTCTAAAATTCCTAGTCTAAAGAGATCTTGGGTGGTTACCCAAAGAATATTGCCAAAAAGGAAATTGACTAATTCTGAGTTAAAAGCAGGAAGTTGCGAAATGAAGATAATACCAATAGCCATACCTACAGACCAAATCATGGCAATAAGAGCGTCTTCTCTTTCTTGATATTTGAGATGGATTTTCCCAATACAGAGTGCGAGGATAATCGCTCCGATAATGGCACCATACATAGGGGGAAACTCAATATGCAATCGGTACTGAATCCATAGGGTAAGGCCAATCCCTCCTAAAATAGAGTGGGAGATACTGCCACTAATGGAAACAATACGTTTGACTACGATGTATGTTCCTACAACACCGCCAGCAATGGAGGCTCCTAAAGCCGCCAGTAAAGAAGGAAAAAGTAGAGAAGGTAGGATATGATTAAAAAAAGAAATCATAGATCAGCCTTTTTTTCGAAGGAGTCACAACAGAACTCTTGGGGTATTGTTGGCATATTCGTTAGCGTTGTTAAAGTTCTGCTCATGTAAAATACTTTATTGAAATTACTGGTTGTATGATGCAAATCATGAGTGATCATGAGGATAGTACATTGAGTATTCAGCTCCTTGAGAATTTGTAGAATGCGTTGTTGGTTTTCTGGATCTATATTTGCTGTGGGTTCGTCTAGAATAAGGAGTTTAGGTTGTGAGGACAGAGCTCTAGCTAACAGTACCCTCTGTATTTGCCCTCCAGATAGATGAGAAAAACACGTATCTTTGTGATGTAAAAGATCCACAGTTTCGAGAGCTTGTTCAGCAAGTGCATGATCGTGTTTCGAATATTTCCCATGCCAACGTAGAAAAGATAACCTTCCAGAAAGAACCACCTCTTTTACAGAAATAGGAAAAGAAAAATCATAAGAGAAGTGCTGCGGAACCCATCCAATGGTAAGCTCAGATTTTTTTGCACATGAAGGAAATGTGTTTAATGTTCCTGTAGTAGGTTGCAATAAGCCTAACAACAGTAGGGCTAGGGTTGTTTTCCCCCCACCGTTCGGGCCTATAATGCCAACAAAGTCCCCTTCATGAACTGTGAAGGACACGTTATTGATAATCCAAGAGCTTTTCGGGCTATAGCGAAATGAAAGATCCTTAACGAGTATTTGTACTGTCATAAATTAGCAAAAGTTGTTGCTATAGTTTTTAGATTATTTATCACGTTTTCTTCATACGGATCTAAGCTTACTGTAGCCATATGAAAGCGTTCTGCTAGCATAGCACTACTGCGCTTCCCAGCATGACGGAGTAAAATCATAGAGGAAATTCCATGCTTGCGAATACTCTGAGCAGCACGGACAACATCTTTAGGTGAGGGCTCCATGTAGTTACTTTTCTCAACGACGTGTTGGAAAAAGTTGTAATCCCTACAGAAATAAGCAAAAGCTCCGTGTGCAACTAAAATATGCCGCTGCTTAGCAGCTGCTGTGATTTCTTGAATTTCTACATCTAAGTTTTCTAAGGTTTCGAGTAGCTTGGTTCCGTTACTTCGATATAGTGCGGTGTGCTCCGGGAAATGTAGACAGAGAGCTTCTGTGATCGCCATGACTTGTATTTTTAGATTTTTCGGGCTTAGCCAAGTATGGGTATCGAAGCTGTGAAATTGGTGAGTACATCCTGTATGCTCAGAAATGATCTCAATATTTTTTGTCAGATCTACTTGAGGGCAGGAAATATTTTTTTCACAAGACTTCTCAAAATTTTCTCCCATACGAAACCATAGTTGCGCACGAACAATTTTTTCCATGTGCCGTGGGGATAGCTCATAGGTATGTGGATCATAGTTATTGGTAACTATAGAACATACCTTGCAGGTGTTTCCTGCGATCTGTTCAACTAAAAATTTATAAGGAGCTATACTAACGAGTATGTGTTTTTCTTCCGATTTAGAGTCTCCAAAGACATGAGAACAAGAAAAGAAGAACAAAAGAAGGATGAATATTCTATACATGATTTAGGTAGATTGATGAATTCGACCATTATCCTATTGACCAGTAATTTTAATAAAGAGTGAATTCGAAGTCGCTTGGTTGATTTTTTAAAAATCCTTTGTATTCAGACGAATCTTGATAAAAATGGATATATTACGATATCTTCAAAGCCAGTTTTGCTAAAGAATATCCTTAATCTGGCTTTCTGGAGAGATGTCCGAGTGGCTTAAGGAGCACGCTTGGAAAGCGTGTGTGCGTTAACGCGTACCGTGGGTTCGAATCCCACTCTCTCCGCCAGTTTTCTGAAAGCTTGTTTTTTCTCCTAACCACATCAATTTGTTAAGTAAAAATAAAAGTTGAGAAATATCCCTCTGTATTTTTTATTCTTGTATAACAAGGATATTTACTTTAACTTATCCTAATTTTTTAATTCTCTAGGACCTCTAAACGTATGCATCTTTGCTGTTTAGATGAAAAAAGTTCTTAGAACCTGCTCGAGTTAATACTTGCCAAGAGAGTTGCGTTCATTTTTGTTCTTAAGGGTTTTCTTTAGGGATAGTTCTCAACCTCTTCTCTCTTGCGTAAACGTGTGCATATGTAGGGGGAAACCTTTGGAAGAAAACTTTTTCAAATTGATTCTCATCACCAATAAACAAAATATTTCGGTAGAGGAGTATCTCGATTTCGTTTGTGCTTGCGTACACTCTGGAGTGACCTCGGTTCAATTGCGTGAAAAGGAACTTTCCTACAGAGAGCTATTGGGTTTTGGAGAAGCATTAAAGTCTATGTTAGATCCTTTGGAGATACCGTTAATTGTAAGTGACAGCGTGTCGGTGTGTTTAGATTTGGATGCTACAGGCGTCCATTTAGGACAGACAGACGGTGATGTTATCGAGGCTAGAGAGCTTCTAGGTTCTGATAAAATCATAGGGTGGAATGTCAACACTCTCGATCAACTCCTCAATGCGAATACTTTGCCTATTGATTATTTGGGGTTGAGTGCAATGTTTGCCACTCAGAATAAACCCGATGCAACGAATCTTTGGGGTTTCTCTGGTTTAGAACAAGCTGTTTCCCTTTGTGAGCATCCTATTGTTGCTATCGGTGGTATTGACGAAAGCAATGCCGCTGAAGTCATCGAAGCTGGCGCTGCAGGGATAGCAGCTATCGGAGTATTCCACAGCGCACAAAATCCAGGCTTAGTAACGAAAACACTAAGGGAAATTGTTGACAGAGGACTGAGATGTTAGAACACATGCAAGAAGCATTGCAACGCTTAAGAAAGGAAAGGCCCGTAATTTTAAACATTACGAATTACGTTTCTATGGATTTCCTAGCGAACTGTTTTCTAGCTATCGGAGCTTCACCTATTATGAGCGTGTCCGATTTGGAGTTAGAAGAGTTAATAGAACTGAGTTCCGCAGTGTATATTAATATCGGAACTCTAGATCATTTATTTATTCAAAGAGCTTACAGAGCTGTAAACCTTGCTGTACGACAAAATAAACCCGTGATTTTTGATCCTGTGGCTGCAGGAGCTACAAAGATTAGAACAGAGGTATCTCATCACGTACTTTCCCATGCCACAATCGTTCGAGGAAATGCTAGTGAGATCCTGTCTTTCGGAGATGTCCCCAGGAAAACACGTGGTGTAGATTCTACTCACTCTACCCAAGACGCTAGGGATGTGGCCATCGCTCTAGCTAAAGAATGTTTGTGCGGCTGTGCTATTGCCGTGTCTGGAGCTATAGATTTTATTACTGATGGGAATCGTGAGGCAACTGTAGAACTTGGAGATTCGTTAATGTCTTATGTTGTAGGCATGGGATGTTCTTTAACAGGAGTACTCGCTGCATTTAGATCCGTAATAGACGATTCTTTTGAAGCCACGAGATTAGGTATAGAATACTTCACCCTGTGTGGAATGCTGGCTCGTGAGCGTTGTGAAGGCCCCGGATCCTTTAAGGCTTATCTACTTGACGAGTTGTATGCTTCCGACTTTAGTAGGATGCGTCGATACTACGATCGATAAACGCTACATCAAATAGAGAACTTTGTATTTTTGAGTTTTGTAATTGTAGAACCGAGAATTCTAAGTTCTCAATTACAAAACAAGTTCTCTACAAAAAGTGCGTTTTCTCTGAGCTGGCTATTTAGAATATCATACGTGCACCGCAGTTGGCCATCTGGACTAATGAAGACATTCCTGCTTCTACAGTGTATGTACCATATAATGTCCAGTAAGGACCAAGATATATTTGTGAGCTATATTCCGCTCTTCCAGTATTTCTGGTTGGAATGACACCATACACTTGCCCAGTTTGTCCTGTAGAGTTCACTCTGTAATTACATTTAGGCTTGTTTCTGTAAATCACAGGTACATAAGCAAGGGATAATTTGTTATACATAAGAATATCATATTGCATTAATGCACCTTCAAACACGAAACCTAAAGGTATAGAAAGATTTCTATAAGCGAAGGAGTCGAATGTTCTAGGATCATAGTCAAGCTCTGTAAATTGCTTTTGACGTACTCCTGTGTACTCTGCTTCAGAGTAGAAAGAAAATCTTGTTGTAGAGTTTTGCGAAGGCTCTTTTAAGTCGAGAATCATACGGATATCAAACAACCAACCAAGATCTTCCCAATTTCCGAGATTGCGTTCATGAATTGATGGGTAATAGGTAGTTGTATCATGCTTCATATAGCCATATGTCATTACCCCTTGAAACAGTATAGGTCGAGGGGATTTCGTACGTTTATAAGGCAAATAAAAGGCTTTGCCGGTGTATAACGTCCCTTGGAAGGAGTGGTCAGAACCTTTATGCTTGTAATTATCTACAGCTTTTTCTGATTTAGCGTGACCGAACACCTGGCTAAACGAAGCTCCAAGGATAAACTCAGGGCGTGGTTTAGCATCGATAGCCAATGAATAACCTCGGCTATGATAGGAGAAGGATCTTGATTCTTCTCCTTGTTCTTTTTGCAAGAACGAGCCTATACCACATAACCAAAGGTTATTGTAAGCAGCATCATCAAAACGTGCATTGTTAAGCATGTTGTTAACAATACCTTGCTTTACAGCAATGAGAGAGTTTTGAGAACCGAGGATAGAGTTCACGTAGAAGTAGTTGTCTCTAGGGATGTAGATCCAGCGGCGGTACTCCTCAAACTTCCAATTCGCTTTGAGTGTTCCGTTTTGATCACCTGATCCTAGAGTCCAAGAGCCAATATATCCCTTTAGAGGTTTGGTATCTCCTTCTAGAGTTAGGTTAGAGATCTCTACTTTGCTACTATCTGGGAGCTTGAGTAACTCAATCTGACGATCTTCACCTAAGTAAGGGTTTTGGTAAAAAGTCCCTGCAGGGTCGATAAGAGTAATTGTGCCTGTTAAATAGACTTTTTCCTGAGTTACGTCTGGATTGGATACATTTGCTCGTGGTAGCAAGTCGTTCTTTTCCATACGAGCTCTAGGTCCTACTGCTGCTGCTGCAGGAGCTACACCTAATTTTAAAGCAGGAGGGGAGGCTGTTCCATCTTCTGAGACAATATCACTAAAATCAATAGTGAGGTTGTTGATCGCTATGCCTCCAGTCGCCCCTGATCCACTCTTTTGCTGAGTAGAAAGTACGGCTCCTGGTCCCATCACAAGTGAAGATCCAGGTTTTTGATCGAAGGACGCCACATTTAACTCTGTATTTTTTCCTAAGATTAAGGTTCCGTCATGTAAGACAACCTTTTGGGGAATGACCGATTTATTCTCGTGGTATTCTGAAGAGAATAATACAGTTCCTGTGTACTTGGTAGGATTGCCTCCATTTGATGTTTTATTAATATCTAGAGTTTCGTAGCTATTACTAGAAGACTTAACTGTTTGAGTTCTTACAGCATCATAGAAATTAATCGATTGATTTGCTGCAGCGTTAAGAGTGAGTTTAACTTTTCCTGTAATACTGCAGAAAGAAGGCGCGACTTTTTGTTGTGCAGGTGCGCATTGGTTATTTTTAAATGTAATGCTACCGCCTAGGGCTGTAAGATTTAATTCCGCATCAGTGCTGCCATTTCCTTCCCCATAAATCGCTGCACCTAGATTATTAACCTGAGAGCGTTGTTGTGCTGGAGTTTGTGCTAGAGTTACCGTGTTATCCAGGAACACAATAGAAGCCGCTGCTGTGATGTCTGCCTTTTTTGTGAAGTAAATCGCACTACCGTCATTAGCAGAACTATTGTTCGAGAAGTTCATGTATCCTTGAGGAATGGATAACGTATCCGCGTAGATAGCACCACGGTTTTTCGCTATATTCCCTTCAAAGGAGCAGAACACGGGATCAGAGAATGTAACTGTACCATTGGAACCGTTTTTACAACCAATAGCTGAGCCGTTATCTGCAGAGTTCTCTTTGAAAAATAGTGCTTGGTTTCCTGTAAATGTAACGTTGGTTGTTCCTGCAATGGCTCCACCAAAGGTTGCCTTCGGCGTACCAGCTTTTGCAAGAACTTCTGCGGCAGGCTGTTCTTCTGGAGTGCATAAAGCAGAATTGCCTACAAAGTTTATGGGTTGTGAACAATTTTGAATTGTCACAGTAGGAGCATAAATCGCTCCACCGGCTATTTGTCCTGTTGTAGTAGATCGTTTTGTTGTTGCCGAGTTTCCTGAGAAGGTTAAACTACCTGAGCTATTTTTAAGTGTGAAGCTCGTCTTAGCATAGATGGCCCCACCTTGAATATTAGGATCAGCAGGATCTTCAGGACTTGCTGTTTTGTTATCATCAATGACTTTGTTCCCAGAGAAGGCACAACTTCCGTGCAACTTTTCTATGGTCAACGTTTCAGCATAGAAAGCTCCACCTGTGATAGCAGTAGGAACACTGGATGCTCGTTGTTCTGATCTAGTAGTTGAGGTAACTTGCGCTTTGTTATTGCTTACAGTTAGTCCATCAGGGAAGTTAGTGCAGGTAAGTGCTTTGGCATAGATAGCTCCACCGGATTCTTTGGCAGTATTATCTGAAATATTTGAAATTTCTATACCTTCAAGAGTCAGTGTTTCTGTGAAATACAGCCCACCACCGGATTTTCCTGCAGAGTTTCCAGTAATATTTAGGTGGTCTAGACGAGAGATCTTTCCTTTTCCCCCATAAACGCCCCCACCACTTTCTGTAGCAGTGTTTTTTGTTACATTGGCTGTAACGACATAATCAACCTTAAAGTCTAAATCTTCAGCAGATTGTGCTGCTATTCCTGCAGCAACTACTGATGGAATGTTTGTGGTGCACAGTCCAGCTCCATTTTTAGCAGAGTTTTGACCGATATCGATTGATTTAAGGTTAGTTAATGAAGCTTGAGCTGTGTATACACCGCCACCATTTTCTGTGGCTGTGTTGCCAGTGATCACAGCACTTCCAAAGACAGGAACTATACCGGGTGTTGTAGAAGAGACAGTATCCGGATTAGAGAAGGTAAAGGAAAGTGCTTTAGGAATGTATGCTCCACCACCACTTTTTTTGGTGGTATTGTCCACTAAACAAAAGTTCTCTAGGTTGGATAAGTTTAGAGATTTTTGGTCAGCTAGACAGATACCCCCACCATTTTCTTCCGCTGTGTTGCCTTGAAAGAGTGTTTTTCCTGTGAGGTTGGTAAAGGTCACATCGCTTTCGCAATACAGCCCGCCCCCAGATTTCTTTGAGGTGTTTGTGGTAAATTGTATTCTATGAGAATTGCTACAATTTAACGCTCCTTTGACGTACACACCTCCACCATGATCTGTGGCTTGGTTATTGATAAACTCTAAAATAGAAGTAATATTAGAAACTGTGAGAGCTTTCTCGACGTAGACACCGCCGCCTTTCCCTAAAGGAGGTACGATAGGTACGGGAGCTGATTGTTTTGCTACTGAGGAAGGCAGTGCTTGGGCAGCGGATGCTTCTGTATCTGGAATAGTAATTTTGAGATCGTAGTTTCCAGCCTTGTTAACACCAAAACGGACTTGAGAAAGGTTAGTTAGGGTTACGTCCCCTAGGGAATAGATAGCTCCACCACCTGTTTTCCCGTTGTTCGCATTAAATTGTGTGAGTATGGTGGAATCTTGTATTGTAAGATTCCCTTTTGAATAAATTGCTCCGCCTCGCGTATCTGCGGAGTTGCTTTGGAACCTTAAGTTCGCAATGTTATTTAGGGAGATGTCCTTATCTCCATAAATGGCACCTCCAGCTCCGGTAGCAGTATTTAATATAAAGAGGGTGTCTTCAGAGCCATCACGAATGGTAATGGTATCCAAGCCAAAAATGGCGCCTCCAGAGCCTTTAATCACAGGAGGAGCTTCTTGTGGTTGCTGTTTAGCCACCTCTGCAGAGGCTTGAACCCTTTCAGAAGCTGAGGGTAATGCTGCTGCTTTTTTCTGCGCATCAATTTTTTCTTTAATTACATCAATAATCAGAGGAAATTCTGCAGAGTTTCCTCGGAAAGTCATATCTTTGTAAGTAGAGATGACAATAGCGCCTTTAGCAAAAATGGCACCTCCATTCCCTGCAGTTTCTGTCGTGTAGGTGGGGAATGTAGGTGTTTGAGTTCCTTCCTCTTTTACTGCTGCTTCTTGAGAGAAGTATCTAGGGAAGAGATGCGTTTCCTTGAATTTAGGAGGAACTAAACCGCCAATTCCAGATTCAGCTGCTGGTTGTGGTAGAACAGGAATCAGAGGAATAGGAACGCGAGCCGCGTTATTTGTAAATGCAATAGAGTTAAGGATATTCCTAATTGTCAGTGTGGAGTCGGTAAATAAAGCACCACCCGCTTGTTGGGATAGATCATCCTGGAATGTAAGGTTTTCTAAGCCATCAAAAGATATAGGACCTTTGGAGTATATAGCTCCACCTTGTCCTGTCATTCTAATCAGGGTGCAGGATAAGGATCCTGGGTTTCCTGCATGTGTAATGAATGTTATAGGACCAGTTTTGTCATTGTAAAACGCACCCCCGCCTTTAGGAGCAGGAGTAGAAGTAGACGCATCTGTTGTGGAGGTAGTAACGGCAGGAGAAGATGCTGAAGATAATGAGAAACCTAGAGAGTTAGGTTTTTCATCTGTGAATTTCCCTATATCGAAAATTCCCTGATCCCCATCTAACACATGCGAAGCAAATGATGTAACATTCTGGTCATCTGGGCTATGATACAACTGTTCTTGAGGTTGTGTAAAAGCACTCTCATATCCTATTGAAGTGCTTAGCTTACTCTCGCTCTTTTGTTTGCTTGAGTTGGCACTACTCTGTGTATCAGGAGCAGGAGAAGGAGGAGGAGTAGGAGCAGGTTCTACTACTCGAGTCGATTTAGCTTCAGGAATATTCGTGAAATTTGTGAAAGAGACGTCCCCAGTGATGGTGTATGTTGTTCCGCTGTCATCTTTTGTTTGCTGCGTGAAATTCTTTGATGAAGAATCCGAAGCACTTAATCCCGATCCTCTGTAGCTGGAGTTTAATTCTTTCGAAAGAGGTTCACTAAATACTGTAATCGAGGGGAGTACGGCAGCAAAAACAGCTGTAGCTGATAGCCACTTCATAGAACAAAAACCTACTGCGAATATTCACTGTCTAGATATGTGTTAGATAAATCAGAAAGGCAAATTAGGCAAGGGATAATAAAAGAGAGCAAGAAAGATCAAGATATTAGAAATGAGCTTTAGGGAGACAAGAGCTCATCTATAATACCTTGACGCATGCTATTCGTAATCTCTGACAACGTTCATAGTCAAGGAAAAATTAAAAATTTAGAGATATACCACCAAAAGCGTCGCCAGAGAAGGTGTTCCCTTCGCGTTGCATGGTTGAGATTCCTAAATATGCCCTAGCCAGTTTACATTTGAAGGTGGTGCGGAATTTCAGGTTGAGTGCTTCTTGTCCCATAAAGACACTGCCAACTTTCCAAGAATGCTGATTCAGGATTAATGAAGCTGTAGTTAAAGGATCTTCTCTGAATAAGTCCTTAATATAGGCCATGCTAAATTCTGATAGAAGGGAATATTTGGCTCCGAATAAACGTAGTTCTAGAGAGACCCCTGTAGGAAGAGCAAGGTTATTCAATCGTGAAGAAGCAAAATACCGAGGATCGTATCCTGTTTCTATGAAAGGATTTTGGTTAATTGTAGTATATTCAAGATTGACAAAAGGTGTGATTTTAAGACAGCGAATTCCCTTAGGGTAGGCATAAGATAAACCTACACTGCCCCGAACTCCTTGGTTTTTCCACGACCCACGGGTGATATCCTTTTTAGAAAACCGATGTTTCATAACATGAGACTCTTCCGCATAGCTTACAGAAGAACGAAACGATAATGCTTTCCAGTTTTTAAAAGCTGCCACCGTACCCATCAACATGTGCGAATGACTTTTCCCCGGAATGTTATTTTGAGAACTGGAACCGTGGAGTTGCGAAAATGTAGCACAAACAACAGTATTTGGAGAAAATGGGAGCTTAATCCCAAGATTATGACCCGCTTGTGTCGTAGAGAAGTTCTTATAGTTATCAGTACTTTGCTCCATAATACTAGAGACAATACCACCGAAAATACAGATATGCTTTATGGGAAGCAGCGTATTATTATTTAGGTAGTTATCCAGAACAGCATCGTTGGAAGCACGCATCCCTGTAAATGTTGACCATACAGAAGATGGAACCAAAGAACCTTCCTTTTCGGGATTTAACACGAACGTCCCGGTAGGGATCCATAATGCTCTTAATGTTTTGTGTCTTTTTGAATCTTCTTCAGACCAGTTAAATTTCCATACCCCTTGATAGCCATATGTATTTTGTTGCACGGCGATTTCTTCAGGGACAAATTTCTCCGTATGAATGTTTTTGTCAGATTTGAAAATGATTTCCATCTGGTAGGGCTGGGATGCCAAACTATGGTTGTCATAGAATATATTGTCAGGATCATGAATTTGCGGAGATCCCGATAGTTTGATTTCGGAATTTCCTGAGCGGATCTCAGCAGGAAGATGCGAGTGGGCAGCATCTAAACCAAAACTAATGTTGGAAATGACGACATCTTTGCCTGAACTGTTGTAACTTGTTAACATCGATCCAGGGCTAAGATTTAATACTCCACCGAATTGCTTGAATTCCTGAACAGCAAGAATAGCACCACCTGTAATGGACAGAGTCCCATTATGCAGATAGACAGGTTGGTTAAAGATAGACGTCTTATTCGTTTTATCTTGGCGATCTAGAGGGAGTTTCTCTCCAGAGAAAATCACAGAACCACAGTGAAAAATATTATCCACGGAGTTGATATTTATAGGATGTGAGCTTTGTGACGTCGCAAGAAACGGATCATAGAAAATAATGGATTGGTTTTCGTTGGCAATGAGCCGAATGTTTTCAGGGGAACCTTTGATCGTAATCGCATTATTATTTATGACTGAAGAGTGCTTGGTAGATATCTTAGCAACATTGCCTGTAAATATAATGTCTCCTGCTTGTGCATGTAAATAGAGTTGAGGTTGCGGCCCACTTAAATAAATAGCACCACCTCCAAGATTCCCTGCAGAATTTTCAGAAAAGATAATGGGTTGGGAAGCTATAAGGTGACAACTTATCGCAGTTATAGCCCCACCTCCTTCTGCGGAGTTTTGGCTAAAGAGAATAGCAGCGTCATTATTTTTCACGATCGTCTGATGGGAATGAATAGCACCGCCAAGGTGGTTAGCATGATTTTTTTTGAAGCACATCGGAGCAGATTGTTTATTTATACTGCACAGATTCGCATAAATAGCGCCCCCAGATTCTAAAGCTTGATTTTCTGTGAAGGTAATTGTATTTCTATTCTTACTAAACTCTACAGATCCTTGGGAGTTGTAAATTCCACCACCAAATTTTGCCTGGTTCTTCTGAAAGAGAATCTCCTGATTTCCATCGAAGAGAATAGCAGATCCAGCGACTTCGCTACTGATAGCCCCACCATTTCCTGAATGGGAGATATTTTTCACTACTTCTGCTTGGTTATTGATAAAGGAAATCACTCCACGTTGCTCACTAAACACTACGCGGTTTGGTTGAGTTCCTGTAAGGAGGATCGCCCCTCCAGGACCATAGCTCACATTGTTTTCAAAGAGGAGTTGTGTGTTTTTGGTGAAAAACATATCTTGCCTAGAAGCAATCACTCCTCCGGTACTTTGATTGTTTTGCACGCGTATGGTTTTTAAATTTTCGAAGTTAAGAAGGGATTTAGAAAATACACCAGCACCCTGACTCCCTAGTTGTAAATTCGTGAAGTTTAATACAGCTAAGGGAGAGCTCCCTGTAAATGTCAGATTTCCTTCTAAGTTTCGGAAGGCTCCTCCAGGTTTATGGATACTGAGACCTAGAAAATCTTTCAGAGTAAACTCACCACGTAGTGTGTAGTGGGTTCCTTGAGGCGATGTCGTTAACATCGTAAATAATTCAGGATCTTCACCTGTGTGTATTCCAGATAAAGGAAGAACTACTTCTGTAGCTGATAACTGAGTAACTTGTGCGAGTGAAGAAAGAAATATGCATTTCCAAAAGAACGTCTGCTTCATGTTTCAGAATCCTAGTCGTTTCGCAGTCTAGAGTAAGAGATCTAACTTACATAGAAGAATAAAATAAATACACGGAAATAAAAAATTGATCCAAGCGTACGTTAATCAGTACGGAATAGTTAAAGTCTATTGTATTTTTTTTAACTGTCTTGAGAATATGCCTCTAAAGATACTGAGAGCATTCTCTTTAGAGGCTATAGGGGGGATGGACAAAGAGAAATTAATCTTTCGTTTCTTCGATCATTGCCTTTGTGAAATCCTTGATTTCTTTAGTGAGATTTTTCGCTAAGGCTTTTGTTTGTTGTGCAAAGGCTTTCGTATGTTCTTTAGAATGTTTAAACAGGGTTTTGCCTTTTTTTGTTCCTGAGGTTTTTACTCTTGAGAGTTTCTTTCTTAACTGCACACCACTTTTCGGAGTGAATAAACAGGTAAGCAATGTCGCGATAAACCCTCCGAAGATTACACCTCTGAGCCAACGCCAACGCTTACAAGTTTTCTTATTGTGCTTGTGATTTCTAAACATACCTTCTTCCCCCTAAGACAGATTAATCTTTTTTGCGGAACATGCACCAAACGAGCATGGCAACAGCTGCCCACTTTGCTCCTCGGCAGATCTTTCCCATCCAGTTGCTTTTACTTCCCTCACTGATGAAATCTTCAATATCTTTTGGTAAATGCTTGTTGCGTTTGCGTAACCAACCGAAAATCAGCTTTTTCCCTAACAATAAAGGCGCTAGGATCTTAGCTTCAAAATTTAAAATCGTCGTGATCTTACTGATATTTTTAACTATCTTATTCAGCCTGTGTAACAAGCTAATAGTTAAAACGAACACTGTTACCATGCACGTTGATAGCAAGATGCAACAGAAAATAATTGCTCCCGTGAGGTAAGTATTCATATAAAGCGAACAAACAATTTTATTTTTTATTATTTAATTTCACTTTTTATTTTCTGTTTATTTTAAAAAAAATTAAAGAAAATACTTTCTAATAAATAAGTTAAAGATAAAGAAAAGAAAATCCCTAATAAGAATTAGGGATATGAAGTTGGTAATGAGAGCGATACGGAAAAAAGCAGGGGGTAGGCTCCCCCGGAAATGCTTATTCTGCGGAGGAGGGGATCTCTATAGCTTTATCCGACCTTGGGAATTCTACCTCTTTTCTCATTAGGAAGACCCCAAATAGGTTGAAGCATAGGAGGAGGGCTCCCGATACCGACATGACCAACAAAGCGGTATTTTGAGAGAGAAAGCAAAATGCCGGCAATATCGTAGCTCCGTAAATCGTGTAGATTTTCGATCCTCCCTTTCCGTAAAGAAACTTTGCACATTTTTTCCCTACGAGGAAATACGAAATAATCGTTGTATAGCCTGTCACGAAAAAGAAGGTGGGGAGTAGAATCTTTACCAGAGGGAAGTAGGTCGCTAAGGCGTGCTCCACAGCTTGAGAAGCGTTGTCGAGACCCAAAGACCAAGACCCGGATGCAAGGACCATCAGTAAGCTTAGAGTACAGATAAGATTGTCTATAGCAAGACCTATAATGCTGAGCTGAGCTTGCGTTTCTGGTTTTTTTACAGAACTTTCACTTTGAATAATGGAGTCAAATCCAATACCGATGTCTCCAGAATAAGCCGCTCTAGAGATCCCTTGGTGGATAGTCGTGGCTAAAGTACATCCTGCAAACCCTCCGATGGCACCATGTCCTGTAAATGCTGATGAAAATACTGCAGAAAATAGGGAAGGCAGCTGGTGAAACTCTTTCACAAGTATATATAGGGATAACAGACAGTATAGAGTAAGGAAAAATGGGAGCACACAAGCACAGATTTTCCCAATACGCTGTAATCCTCCTTGAACTGCGTAGAGAACAAGAAATAGCAGACCAAAAATAGTAAATAATTTCGGAATGCTCCAGCAGTGAGAAATGGTGTCAGCAATAACAGAGAATTGATAAATCTCTACACCATAAATACAGAGTAAAACAGCGACAATAATCGGTATGACTTTTGTTCCATAGGCTTTATCCAGGAAGTACATCGGCCCACCCTGATAAACACCCTCGTTGTCTACTTTACGAAACTTAATCCCTAAATACACTTCAGAGTATTTGACTATAGAACCTAAAATTCCAGCGATCCAAACCCAGAACAATGCTCCAGGACCACCAATACATGCAGCTGTAACAATCCCTACAACGTTACCAATACCGATATTCCCACTTGCAGATGCAAAAAATACCTTTAACGGATGCACCCCTCGTTCTTCTGTCTTATTTTTAGACGTCCCCTGAGAGTATTGATAAAATAGCCTGCAGAATTGTGGAAACTTAGTGAATTGAGCAAAACGAGATTTCCATGAAAAGCTTATCCCCAATAAGAGAATCATAAGGAAAGCCACATAGGACCAAAAGAAGTCATCAAAAGCTGCGAGTAAAGACAGGATTGCATTCATTGTAAAAAATTTTTTTAAATGTTTTAAACATAGCTATTCATTAAGAAGATAGGGAAACTATTATCTCTATTTTATCTTTTGTTTAGTAGGAAAATAAAGCTCATATATGAAGATTAAAGTTCCTAAAGAGATAAAAATATCGGCGAAATTAAATGTTGGGAAAAACCAACGCTTATAACCAATAGAAATAAAGTCTACGACATGTCTGTAGAATACAATATCTCCCACGTTGCCAATAGCTCCAGAACACAGGAGAATTAGGGCAAAACGGAGAGAAAGGGAGGTGGTTTTCTTTCTCAAGAAAAGGAAGGCGAGAATAGATAAAATAATTATTATACGTATAAAGAATAAGAAATATTTATATTTTGAAAATAACCCAAAAGCTGCGCCCTCGTTAAAAGTAGGGCAAATGCAAAACAGCAGCTTTCCCCAACTATATTGATATAGTATGGGGTTAGCATCAGGCAGGTTCCCTCGATACAGCAAAACAGCTAATTTAGTCACCCAATCCATAAGGACAAAAAATGAAATAGCAAGGAAAGTAGATCGGGAGCGACTAGACATTGGGGTTAGTTTCCATAAAGTAGGCCTTTCTCAAACTGTGATTGAGCTTTGACCGTCATTGTAGCATAGGGGATTGCCATTAACCGAGCCAAAGGAATTTCTTCGCCACTGACATCACAGATACCGTAGGAAGACTCTTCGATTTTTTCTAAAGCTCGATTAATTTGTCTTAATAACTCATACTCTTTCGTTGTTACTTCTAAGCTGATTGTTCTATCGAAAGTATCGGTACCCTGATCAGCTTGGTGTTGAGAATATCCAGTAGCTTCGTTAGGTTTTTTGACTTCTTGAGCATTTCCTTCTAGCGTGTGAGACAGCTTATATTTCATCTCTAGAAGCCTTTGTTTAAAATTGGCTATTTCGTCCTCAGACAACGGCATAGTTTTTTCTCCTTAACCTAAAATAATAACTATTTTTCCATATCCGGAGTTGCAGATAGCAAAACCTCCATTAATTCGCCAACATCTTTGAATCTTCTGTAGACGCAAGCAAATCTAATGTAAGCAATCATGTCTGCCTTTTTTAGATATTTCATTACTAGTTCGCCAATTTCTTTGGTAGAGATTTCCCTATTTTGTTTGCCTAATAACTCAGATTTTACGTTAGAGGCTATTGCGTGCACTTGATCTTGACCTATACGTGTATGACTAGAGGCGGCATTTAATCCATTAATTAGTTTTGATTCCTGGAAATTCTCGTAACGACCATCACGTTTTAGCACCTGCAGAGTTAACTCAACGGTTTCAAAGGTTGTAAACCTTTGTCCACAATTTAAGCATTCTCTTCGGCGTTTAATCGCGTTAGCCTCTGGTGCATTTCTTGAATCTATGACTTTTAATTCCCCATGATTGCAAAAAGGACACTGCACAGGAGCTACCTCCTAAGGTTAAGGTAGTCTAAGAAAATAATAATTTTAGTGCAGAATAAATCTATGCGACTATAAGTTGCAAATTTTTTTTCCTAATTTATAAAATTAAAAACCGCGAAAGACAGATTGCTTGATATAGTTTCGCTACCTTTGCGAAACGACAGCATTTTGTCGAAAAGCTGTTTTATTGTAAATACTAGATGCTCAGGATTTAAGAATGTTTTCTGGAATAGTGCAAGAACTCGGTCAAATATTTAGTATAGAGCCGAGAGATGAAGGTTTAACTATAGGCGTGGAAGTTTCTTCCTCATGTATTTCAGGACTTGAAATCGGCTGTAGTGTTGCCATCGATGGTGTCTGTCTTACTGTAGTTAAACTTGAAGAGGGTGGTAAAATGTTTTTCGACATTATTCCCGAAACTCTTTCCTGTACTACAATAGGGGAGAAGGTAGTAGGTGATCGTGTAAATGTTGAACGATCTTTAAAAGGGAGCGATGAAATTGGTGGGCATATGGTCTCTGGTCATGTTTGTGGTGTCGGAGAGATTGTGCTTATAGAGAAAAATCGGTATTATTTCCGTGTGCCAAGTTCCTTATCTATATACCTTTTTGAAAAAGGATTTATTTCTATAGATGGCATTAGCCTGACTCTTGTTACTGTAGAAGAGGATGTGTGTTCGGTTGGATTGATCCCCGAAACATTATCTCGAACGACCTTGGGATATAAACGAGAAGGATCCAAAGTAAATATAGAGCCGGATATGGCGACCAAAACACAAGTGGATACGTTAAGGCGTTTATACTCTCGATAAATAAACAAATATATGACTTATAAGTTACTAGATAGCGGTGAAGGGAAAAAGTTAGAAAGCTTTGGCCCCATAACTCTTATCCGCCCCTCGTGTACGGCAATTTGGCCGAAGACCACACCGTCCTTATGGAAAAAGGCGCATGCGGAATATGTAAGATCAGGAGAGGAGGGACAATGGCGTTGTGCAGCCTCTATTCCTGAAAGTTGGCGCATAAACCTTGACATTGTGGATTGCACGCTAAAGCTCACCTCTTTCGGTCATATAGGGATTTTCCCAGAGCATAGTGGATTTTGGCCGGAATTGAAATTGAGCATAGAACGGCATTCTTCATGCCGGGTGTTAAATTTATTTGCTTATACCGGTTCCACATCGATATTTGCTGCAAAGTGTGGAGCGAAGGTTTGTCATGTAGATGCTTCAAAACCCGCGATAAAGTGGGCGCAAAAGAATGTAGAAAACAATGCCCTGCCCGAGAAAAGGATATTTTGGGTTGTTGAAGATGTGTTTTCTTTTTTGCAAAAAGAAATACGTAAAGGGAAAAAGTACGATATCATTTTGCTCGATCCTCCCACCTATGGCCGGGGACTTAATGGAGAGATTTTTAAAATCGATAGGGATTTCTTTTCATTATTAGTTTTGTGCTCAAAATTACTTTCAGATTCTTCTTCTTATGTTTTGATCACTTCTCATACTCCCGGCCATACTCCTGCTTTTTTGCAGAGTTTAGCTATACGTGCCTTTGCTTTAGATAAACAGTTTTGGTCCTCAGGAGAAAGCTTTTGCGGCTCAGGAGATCAAGCTTTACCCTCAGGAGTGTTTGCTAAATGGAGTTTATAGGAAAAAATAACCCTAAGGTAAAAGAAGCTGTCGCGTTAAAACATAACCGCTCTCGTAAAGGCCCCGTCTTTCTTTTAGAGGGTTTTCGAGAGATTCAAAAAGCTCTAGACTCGGGATATGAGTGTGAACGGATCTTTTGTGGAACGCGCGTCTCAGAAAAAGAACAATCTTTTTTGAATGCCATCCAAAAACTCCCTATAGAAAAGGTCTACTGTTTAGAAGAAACTCTTTCCAAACTTTCCTATAAAGAACATCACGACAATTTTATTGCTGTTATGAAGAAACGGTGGTGGTCTCGAGAAGAGTTTTTAGCTCAGAAGAGAAATCCTCTACCGTTTTATTTGATTATAGAACAGGTTGAAAAGCCTGGGAATGTGGGGGCGATACTTAGAATAGCCGATGGGGTAGGGGCGGATGGAGTAATTTTATGCGATCCTGTCGTCGATGTGTATAATCCTAATGTTATTCGTTCTTCATTAGGTACTGTATTTACCTTACCTATTTGGTCTGCCACTTTGGATCAGGTATTGCAAGTCATTCTTGAGGAAAAATGGCAAGCCTTTGTCACCTCCCCTAGAGCAAAAACCATGTATTTTTGTGAAAATTACAATCAACCGCTAGTTTTGGTTTTTGGTTCTGAAAAAGACGGACTCACTGCATCTTGGCTCAAGGGAAATTTCTCAAAAATCTCCTTACCCATGCTAGGTCAAGCTGATTCTTTAAATTTATCTACGGCCGTATCTGCAGTTGCTTACGAAGTTATTCGGCAACGTTGGGAAGCCTAGTCTAGTAGATAATCAAAAGAAAACATCGTTTACAAAATCAAAAATAGTTTACTTTGTTTATCACGAGAAAAGGAATAAATTAAAAAATAGATATGATTAATTATATATAAAATTTTTTTAATTTTCCTATGTAAACTTGATTCTTAATGTTTTTTATGAGATGCTAGATGATTCCAGGATGCGGCGGAGATTGTGGTTTTAAACAATCATAATTTTCTGAGTGGATGATCAGTGAGTTATAACGAAGTTCGATGAAAACGCGCTTTCCTTCGCCCTTTTTTATTTTTTATCGCCGCTTAACCGTAGCTATTAGCTTGGGAAAGATCCTGGGTTGGGGGTGTTTTGGGAAGATACTTTCTTGGATATTCGCCGGCACCATAAGCTTTCGACGAAAGTTATTTTGTTCAGCTCCTTATCGCGTGTCTTCTACCGTAATTAGTGTGGGAAATATTGTTCTCGGTGGTTCGGGTAAGACACCTACGGTATTATGGTTAGCTGAAGTTCTAAAAACGCGAGGGTATTCCTGTGCTATTCTTTCTCGCGGATATAAAGGAAAATGTAGTGGTCAGAGAAAGTTCACTATAGTCGATCCTGAGATACATAACGCTGCTTATGTAGGAGACGAACCGTTACTTATGGCGGAGAAACTCTCCAAGGGTGCTGTTTTTGTGCACAAAGATCGTAGACTTACGGCTAAAGAAGCCGCTAAAGATTTTGATATTTTGATTTTGGATGATGGTTTCCAAAATAACAAACTACACAAAGACGTGGAAATTGTTGTAGTTAACGGTCAAGATCCTTTAGGAGGAGGAGCTTTTTTCCCTCGAGGGCGACTCCGAGATTCTCCTAAAAGATTGCAAGAGGCCGATTTTATCATAGTTAATGGTTCTTGTTGTTTAGAGAACCAGAAGCTTTTGCATACTTGGTGTACATCACCAAAAATTTTTGTT
Organism: Chlamydia psittaci 6BC; assembly: GCF_000204255.1. Classification (NCBI taxonomy): domain Bacteria; kingdom Pseudomonadati; phylum Chlamydiota; class Chlamydiia; order Chlamydiales; family Chlamydiaceae; genus Chlamydia; species Chlamydia psittaci. The sequence goes on from NC_017287.1 coordinate 233,015, forward strand.
GAACCACGCATTTCTCAAGTACTTTGGGATTCGCGAGGGGAGAAACTTTCTTTGGATAGCCTGTCTGGGCTAGCCGCCGGTGTGTTCTGTGGTCTAGGATTCCCGCAGGGCTTTCTTGATATGTTAAAACGTGCCGGAGTGAAAATATTAGGAACGTATTTGTTACCTGACCACGCAGGAATAACGAAAAAAGAATTGCACTACTTCTCTTCAAAGATCGCTATGCGTCAGGGAGAGGGGTTATTGTGCACAGAAAAGGATGGCATAAAGCTCGGAAATTTGATTCACGAGCCGGGGATTCTTCCGATTGGTAAGGTTCAAATGGAATTTGATTTTACCGATCAGGAGGGTGCTACAGCCGCCTTACTGGATAAAATAGATCGGATACATAATGGTAAGAGGTAACTAATGAAACTATGGATGAAAATCTTTATAGGATTATTTGTTGGGGTTACCCTAGGTTTAATTTTAGAAGATAAAGCGATCTTTTTTAAACCTATAGGAGATATTTTCTTAAACCTATTGAGCATGGTTGTCTACCCTCTGGTATTTTGTTCCATGGTGTTGGGTATCGCTTCTATTAGTGATATGAAGAAGCTGGGGCGCATAGGAATGAAAAGCGTCGCCCTATATTTAGGGACAACATGTCTAGCGATTATTATAGGCTTATGTTTTGCTCAATTTTTCAGTCCTGGAGAGGGCTGTGACCTATCGCAGAATGTCACTGAAACGCACATAGTGGCTCCTGAGAGAAGTAGTACGTATTTCTTGTCTTTGATTTCTCAAATTTTTCCTTCAAATCCTGTCAGATCTTTCGTTGAAGGAAATATTTTACAAATCATCGTGTTTGCTATTTTCTTAGGAATAGCTATGCGTCTTTCTGGAGAACAAGGACGTCCTGTAGCTAAATTTATTGAAGGTTTTTCTGAAATTATGTTGCGCATGATCAATATGATCATGACCTTTGCGCCTTATGGTGTCGGGGCAAGTATGGCATGGATTTCGGGAAGTCACGGTTTGGTTATTCTCTGGCAATTAGGGAAATTTATTTTTGCCTATTATCTTGCCTGTCTATTTCATGCTGTGCTTGTTTTTGGTGGTATCATCCGGATGGGCTGCAAGATGTCCTTCTCTAAATTCCTTTCTGCAATGATGGATGCCATATCTTGTGCAATATCCACTTCGAGTAGTTCGGCAACACTGCCTGTGACTATGCGTTGCGTATCTAAAAATCTTGGAGTTTCTTCGGAAGTTTCTGGTTTTGTTTTGCCTTTAGGTGCTACTGTCAATATGAATGGTACTGCGATATTTCAAGGTATGGCAGCAGTATTTATTGCTCAGGCCTATAACTGTCCATTACCTTTCAGTAGTTTGTTATTAATCGTTATCGCAGCGACTTTCTCTGCGGTGGGTAGTGCAGGCGTCCCCGGGGGCGGAATGATTACTCTGGGGTCTGTATTAGCCTCTGTAGGGTTGCCTATTCAAGGAATTGCTGTTTTAGCAGGTATTGATAGGTTGCGAGACATCATAGGAACTCCTATGAACATCCTCGGAGATGCTGTGGTCGCTGTTTATGTGGCTTCCGGAGAAGGTGAGTTGTCCACACCTTTGGAGGAGAAAAAGGTATCTTTGAAAGAAAAGGTAGCTTTGAAAGAAGAGAGTACAGAGACAGTGTAGGAGAGTTTACGCATGTTTGAATTTCGATTTCCGAAAATAGGAGAGACTGGTTCTGGAGGGTTGGTAGTTCGTTGGCTCAAGCAGGTGGGAGAGAACGTTGCAAAAGATGAGCCTGTAATTGAAGTATCTACTGACAAGATTGCTACGGAGTTAGCCTCTCCTAAAGCAGGGAAATTAATTCGCTGTCTCGTAAAAGAAGGTGATGAAGTTGCTGCCGAAGAAGTGATAGCCTTAATAGATACGGAGTCTGCTGTCGAGGAAGAGGTCGTTGTCGAAGAACTGTCACCCAATGCTTCGTGTCCTCAAGATTCTGGGAAGAATTCGGCATGGTTTTCTCCGGCAGTTCTTAGTTTGGCACACCGTGAAGGTGTTTCTCTCCAGCAACTACAACAGATTTCTGGAACAGGAAATGATGGGCGCGTCACTCGTAGGGATTTAGAAAACTATATCCTTGAAATGCGCCAACCTTCGTGCCCAAATATTGCGAATGCGAATGAAAATCGCATTCCCATGTCTCCACTACGTAGAGCTATAGCTTCCTCGTTATCTAAATCTTCAGATGAAGTGCCTCATGCTTCTCTTATTGTGGATATTGATGTCACAGATTTGATGAATTTAATTGCTGAAGAGAAGGATAGATTTTTTGCAACGCATGGTGTGAAACTCACAATTACTAGTTTCATTATCCAGTGTTTAGCCAAGGCTTTGGAGCAGTTCCCGTTATTGAATGGATCTTTAGACGGCGATACAATTGTTGTGAAGAAATCAATCAATGTGGGTGTTGCTGTTAATTTGAATAAAGAGGGCGTTGTTGTTCCTGTTATTCATAATTGTCAGGATCGTGGTTTAGTAAGCATTGCGAAAACTCTCGCTGATCTTTCTGCAAGAGCTCGGGCAAATAAACTTGATCCTTCAGAAACTCAAGATGGTAGTGTCACCGTTACTAATTTCGGTATGACGGGAGCTTTAATTGGCATGCCAATAATTCGTTATCCGGAAGTAGCTATTTTAGGAATAGGAACGATACAAAAACGTGTTGTTGTGCGTGATGACGATTCTTTAGCTATTCGCAAAATGGTCTATGTTACCCTCACGTTTGACCACAGGGTATTGGATGGTATTTACGGTAGTGAATTTTTAACCTCATTGAAAAATCGGTTAGAGTCTGTTACGATGAGCTAACACACTACGATTTTTTCTGAGGACTAAAGGGATGAGCTCTCCCACAACATCCATTGATCTATGCCAAGATATTGTCAGTAAGCAAAGGGAATCTTTAGAACGTTTTTTTGATAGTTTTCAGTGTGAGGATACTTGGGTATTAGCTGAGAAGATATTAAATCATCAAGGTTCCATATTTTTTTCTGGTGTAGGAAAAAGTGGTTGTATCGCAAGGAAAATCGTTGCTACTTTACAGTCTTTTGGAGAGCGCGCTCTTTTCTTAGCTTCTGGAGATCTCCTGCATGGGGATCTTGGCGTTGTCCGTCCTGGAGATATCGTCTGTCTTTTTTCTAAAAGTGGAGAAACTCGCGAGCTTTTAGAATGTATTCCTTATTTAAAAGAGCGGGGAGTATTCATTGCAGGAATTACCTCCGCTACGTATTCGAGTTTAGCAGTTCTTTGTGATCACGTAGTTATCTTACCTATGATCGAAGAATTAGATCCTTTTAATCTTGTTCCTACAACATCAACAACATGCCAACTACTTTTTGGTGATCTTCTAGCTATTACCTTATTACGTAGTAGGCAAATCTCTCTCGCTGATTATGGAAAGAATCATCCAGGCGGTCAGATTGGTCTCAAGGTTATTGGAAAAATTCGGGATTATATGTTCCCAAAAACAGAAGTTCCTTTTTGTTCTCCAGAGGATACAATCGCAGATTCTTTGGATATCTTTTCTTCTTATGGTTGTGGCTGTGTGTGTATAGTAAATGAGAAGTTTGAAATATTAGGAATCTTCACAGATGGAGATTTACGTAGATCATTAACTCGTCATGGAGGCGATATTCTCTCTCAGAGACTTAAAGATGTCATGACACCCAATCCTCGAGTGATTAGTGAAGATGCTGATGTGCTTCTTGGCCTACAAATGATGGAAACAGGGAGTCCTGTGACCATTTTACCTGTTGTAGATGCTAAGGATCAGAAGTATGTGGTGGGATTGCTTCAGATGCATACCCTGGCAAAAGCAGGTCTCATCTAAAAGATAAAAATATCGGAAGAGAGGGTAAGCTGGATTCTGTCTACAAGATGAGAAAACCCATCTTGAGGGCAACCATTCATCTAGGGGATATATTACTATATCCCTCAAGCGATTATGAAAAAGTTCATGAGGAATACCATTCCTCATTATGCAGAAACAAAAACTTTTTCTCTTGCTTCAGATAGGGTTTGCACGTCTACTAAGTCACCTTAATAGCTCCTATTCTTAAAATAGGAATTTTCAGCCTGTCTATAAAAAGACCCTTTTATAGCGGAATGTTTTCTGTTGCACTTTCCGTAGCCTTACGGCCCCTGGAGTTTCTCCAGTATCTTTTCTTATGAAGTCCAGACTTTCCTCTTAATATACCTTAGTAAAGGTACAAAAAGCGGTTGCCTTTCTCTTCCGATGGACTTGTTTATACAGCGGCACGTCTGCGACGACGTTTTGCTGCAGAGCTGTCGTTAGCAAGAGCGTCTGCTTCTCGCCAATATAAAATTCTAGAACAATGTTCGCAGAAAATAAGTCGATCTTTTTTACGGACTAAGTTTTCGTGCTGGGGAGTAAGAACAATATGACAACCGCTACAGACACGATTATCTATTGGAACAACAACACGATCTTTTTTGTTGTTTAATAAACGTTCGTAAATAAGGAACATTTCTGGATCCGTAGTTTCTTTTAATTCACTACGTTGCTGCAGTAGGGCTCTGCCTTCTTCGTTGATCTTTTTAATACTTTCGCAGATTTCTTTTTCGATAGCGAAACTACTGTTCTCTGTTGAGGTGAGACTTTCTTTTAAAGAGACAATCAGGTCCTCACTTCCCGCCTGTTTGTCCATAAGGTCACTAAGTTGGTGCTCTAACGCACGGCGCTCTTTATTTGCTGCTGTCATTTCTTGGGTGAGTGCATTAAACTCATCCATCTTTTTCACAGCTGCTTGTTGACTTTCTAATTTGTTAATTTGATCAGAAATCTCTTGAATCCGATTCTCGCCTTCTTTAATCTGATTCTTTAAGTTTTCCATCTCCAACTCTTTTTCCTGAACTTTTCGACGAATGTCAGATTTAAGAGATTGGACTTTAGCGAGCTCTTTCTGATGCTCTTTCTTGACTCGCATTAAGCGAATCATTTTAATATCGAGCTCTTGAATGGCTAAAATACTCTGGAGTGCTTCATGCATGAAAACTATTCCTTGCTTGGCTTAGTGGTTCCTAAATACGGATGCGAAATCATAGAATTTAGGAATGAATACATCTGAAGAAGAAAGCAAGTTTACTGCTTTTTTAGCAAGAAGTAAAGAACGTTTTTTTCAATAAAAGAAATTCCTAAGGAAGAGTAACTTAAGAAGGGTTAAAAGTTTAACCACCATAACTAGCATGTAAATTAATTTTTACCAGCCCTAGCTCAAGAACGAGTTTAAAAGATGATTTAAATTTGTCCCCTGATCATAAGGTAGTTCGCTACTTCAAAACTCTCACACTTTTCTTTCCTAAATACGTAGTTCACAAGGTTGTTTTATTCGAATCTCAAAGTAGGGTAATGACGTCAGAAAAAAAATGAAAGGTTCTTTTTAAGAATTATGTATTTAAATAGAAGAGGAGAGGATTCCGATAAAAACTTCTCCTCTTTCTACTCCTTACTTTAAGCAAGGGGAGCAAAGGGATCTTGTAAGAGCACGAGGAGTTTTAAAGAATTTGGGTTAGCGCGAGCGGTTTTATCAACGGCTTCAATTAAGGCTTTTTTACACAGCGCATTACAATCCAAAATCCATTCATAATTTCTATCTTGTCTGGGTTGTTCCTCTCTACTGTCTAATTCACAAACAGAGGAGAAAAGAGGAACGGAAACAATCGAGCAGCCTTTGTTGATAGCCTCTTCTAAACAATTCTCATAAGCAAAAAGAGCGCGGTTGTAATAGTCATTTATGACCTCATTATCTTCCCCAGAGAACTCCTCAAGCCGTGGCCCACGAACATGTCCTATGTATTCTGGAAAACTTTCTTTTTTGGGATGCGTCATAGTCGGGCTGTCTTTGATGCTTAATTTTGTAGAACGCGCTTCAGTAGGCCCGAAGGGGAGTTTAATTGATGTGTCTCCTTGATACTGGGAGGCATGCCATTGGGAGTTTTGCCCAAGATTTAGGAGTTCTCTAAAGAAGAGTCGAGATTGATTTGAGTTTTGGGAGATTAACGTCTGTGCAGCAGGAAGGAGAGCATTGAATGCGATTCCGCTTTGACTTGTGACTGTTTTGAATGTGTTGGATCTGGGGAGCGCAAGGAATTTGATAGTAAATCCTGGTGTAACGCTCTCCTGAATACCGAGTTTAACCCCTGGATTTTTCTTGTTTTGATGGAAAGATAGGTGGGCTCCCGGACTAACTAAGAAGTTCGCTTGAGCAGATGACTCTGGGAGTGTTCTAAAGTTTTGGTTTAGAGCTCCAGACCAATCTCCGTCGGCTTTTTGTTGGAAGTATTTGTACACCCCTACGGTTACTAGAGCCAACAGTACGGAGGATACTGCGAGTAAAGCCAAGGCAGGCATGGCCAAAACAATGGCTAAGGTAATACCGGCTACTCCGGTTCCAAGCGTGAGAGCGCTGAGAATGGATAAAGAAGTGATTTTCAGTACCTTATCCCATTTTTTTGTGGAGATTTCTCTTGGTGAGAATATGGGACTTAAATCTGAAGTACTTTGGTTGCGCAAGGGATTCATGTTAGCCATAAATTATAATTATATTTAGTTTCAAAACTAATTTTATAAAAAATAAATGGCTTTTTCTAGACGTTTTATTTTTGCTTCTTATTTGCCTTATAACATAACTGTATTATGAATCTGATCTTCAGTGGGATAAACATGAAAGGCGATAAATAATTCCCTGAGTTTCACACCAGCTAAGAGTCTAAGGGAGAGATATATTGGAGCAATGGTTAATAGGAATGCAAAAAATATAGGATGGACGCAGCAGCCTGCAGCAGTGATCCCAGCAATCAACATTGTGATAACTATGGATTGAATTATGCAGTGGGCAACAACATGGGTGAGCTTGCTTCTCGCAACACTTCCTTTAGAAAATAAGTTCAGAGGTTCTTCACGTTGGGAAATTTGTGCCGATGTTGCTGAAATTAACATGCAGGATACTGTAAAATAAAAGCTTAAACTCCGAATGATTTAATTGTAAAAATAGTTTTTTGTCATCAGCTTTCGGTAAGGCTGTCCTTTTGAAGAAGTTCCCCAGGATGGTTGTAAATTTCCCTAAATTCTTTAAGTGTGATCGGGCCTTGGCAGATGTGTATTCTCCTTGGGAGCTGGGGGAAGAGTTTAGCATACGCCCTAACTCCAGAGGGACTGGTTAAAATTACACGGCTGCACTGCTTGAATACAGAGGGGTGTAATTGACGTTCTCGAATGGTGTAGTGGGAATAGGCAAAAAAGCTTCGGTTTTCTCTTTTTAAAAAATCTTCAATTACAGGACGCGATAAGGCTGAGTGTGGGTAGAGGATACGAGCGTTTTTGGGTAAAGAGGAGATCATTGGGAGCACGCCTTCTCCGGTTTCAATAGTAGCTAGGGAATATTGTGCTTTTGGGAGAAGCCTTGTAAGGCGACTTGCTGTGATTTCTCCTAAACAAAGGTAATGTTTGGTAGATAACGTCTTTTTAGAATTTTTTCTGCGCATTCTAGAAATAAATAGTGATGTTGAAGATGGGCTGGTGAGCAGGATATGAGAAGTTTCTTCTAGGTAACGCAGGGCGTAACGTAGTTGAGGAGAGCTTCTTGCAAAGGGAATGATCTCAAGAATCGGAACGAAGCTGGCGTGGTATCTGTTTGCTGTTTCTCGATTTAATCCTAGGTATATGGTCATAGAATTATCTTTTTCTAGAATGTAGCATATAAGCGTAGTTTAAATAGGGAGAGTTTGTTTCGCATCTAGAAAATCGTTCCTGTAATCACAGAGTAAATACAAACGTAGAAGGCGTGTTTTTAGTAGGATTTAGGTTGCATTAGGAGCTGATTGACATTTTTCGATATGCAAGCTAGGATGTCCATTTTTAGATCTTCGCTTTTTCCCTAATGAAAAAAATAGTAAGAGTTCTTGACTTTTCTTGGGTTAGATGCAGAGAGCTTCGCTTTATATTATAGTTTTTCATTCATAGAGTTGATAATAGAGGTTCGGCAATGGCGTCGTTGTTGCATAAATTTTTAGAAAATGCTTCGGGGAAGAAGGGGCAGGACCTAGCTTCTACTGCATACTTAGCTGCATTAGATCATCTTTTACACTCTTTTCCTTCGATTGGGAAAAGTATTATAGATGAGTTGAGGAGTCAACGTTCACGCTTAAAGATGATTGCTTCTGAGAATTATGCTTCTATTTCAGTTCAGCTGGCTATGGGGAACTTGCTTACGGATAAGTATTGCGAGGGGAGCCCCTTTAAGCGGTTTTATTCTTGTTGCGAGAATGTAGATGCTATCGAGTGGGAATGTGTTGAAACGGCTAAAGAACTTTTCGGAGCGGAAAGTGCTTTTGTACAACCCCATTCGGGTGCAGATGCGAATTTATTAGCCATCATGGCAATTATTACTCAGAAAATTCAAGGACCTGCGGTTAAGCGTTTAGGATACAAAACGATTAACGATCTTACGGATAAAGAATATACGGAATTAAAAGCTGAGATAGGTTCTCACGTTTGTTTAGGGCCTTCGTTGAACTCAGGAGGACATTTAACACATGGAACTGTACGTTTAAACGTTATGTCCAAGTTAATGCGTTGTGTGCCTTATGAAGTGAATAAAAAGACGGAGTGTTTTGATTATTCGGAGATCGCACGTTTAGTACGAACACATAAACCTACGGTACTCATTGCTGGGTATTCTTCATATTCCAGAAGATTAAATTTTTCCACCCTAAAACAAATAGCTGATGATTGTGGAGCTGTTTTATGGGTGGATATGGCGCATTTTGCTGGTCTTGTTGCCGGCGGTGTATTTGTTGAAGAGGAAAATCCGATTCCGTTTGCAGACATTATTACTACGACAACTCATAAAACTTTGCGAGGACCTCGTGGAGGTTTAGTTTTAGCATCCAAAGAATATGATGCAGTGATTAATCGAGCTTGTCCTTTAATGATGGGAGGTCCTTTACCCCATGTTATTGCAGCAAAGGCTGTAGCGTTAAAAGAAGCGCTCACTGTGGACTTTAAAAAATATGCTCATCAGGTTGTGGATAACGCTAGAACTTTAGCTGAGCATTTTCAAAAACAGGGATTACGCTTGCTTACTGGCGGTACAGATAACCACATGTTAATTATCGATCTAACTTCTCTAGGTATATCTGGACGTATTGCTGAGGATATATTAAGTTCTGTAGGTATTGCTGTGAATCGCAATACGATACCATCAGATGCTGTAGGGAAGTGGGACACCTCAGGAATACGTTTGGGAACACCTGCTTTAACGACTCTAGGTATGGGCAGTGATGAAATGGAAGAAGTTGCGAATATTATTGTGAAAGTATTGCGAAATATTACTTTGAGACGTAATGCTGATGATAGTTTTAGTAAAAGTGAAGGAGAGCTTCCAGAAAACATTGCTGAAGAAGCAAGAGCTCGAGTCGCAGACTTATTATCGCGGTTCCCGCTTTATCCTGAAATCGATCTGGAAACTTTAGTTTAGTTAGGAGATGTGTTGTTCTATGCCTGATGGGGAAGTAGAGAATAAGTTACGAGATGTTATAGAGAGAAAAATCTTAGATGCCCGTCGGGTATTTTTTTCTGAGCCTGTAACGGATAAGAGCGCAGCAGAGGCTATTAAGAAATTATGGTATTTAGAACTTACCAATCCTGGTCAACCTATAGTATTCGTAATTAATAGTCCTGGAGGTTCGGTAGATGCAGGATTTGCAGTTTGGGATCAGATAAAAATGATGACATCCCCCGTGACTACTGTAGTTACAGGATTAGCTGCTTCTATGGGGTCAGTATTAAGTTTATGTGCAGCTCCAGGACGTCGTTTTGCCACTCCGCATTCTCGTATCATGATTCACCAGCCATCTATCGGGGGGCCCATTACTGGACAAGCGACAGATTTAGATATTCATGCTCGTGAAATCTTAAAAACAAAGAAACGTATAGTTGATGTTTATTTAGAGGCTACGGGGCAGTCTCGAGAAGTTATTGAAAAGGCAATCGATCGAGATACATGGATGACAGCTGACGAAGCCAAGGATTTTGGTTTATTGGATGGCATCCTCTTCTCATTCAATGATTTATAAGCATAGCGTATATTCTGGGGCAGGGAATCGCTTTATCCTAAGTGAAACTTGTCCCGATATTACAATAATTCCTAGTCTATGTAAGGAATATCAAGTAGATGGGTTTTTGCTTGTTCTTCCTTCTTCCACTGCTGATGCTAAACTTATTATTTTTAATGATGACGGTTCTCGTCCTCACATGTGTGGCAACGGTCTTCGTTGTGTTGTAGCTCATTTGTCTGAGGTATTGAAAAAAGATCACATCTCTGTAGAGACAGATTCGGGTAGGTATTCTGGGAGGTTTCATTCTTGGGAGCGGGTTGTTGTAGATATGACGCTTCCGGATTGGAACTACACTTGTCACACCCTTTCACACACACTTCCTGGAGTTCCTAGAGAAGTTTTTAGTATCCATACAGGGGTGCCGCATCTTGTTGTTTTTGTCGAAGATGTATCTTGTGTTCCTGTAGATTTGTGGGGGAGTTTTCTACGTTACCACGAAGACTTTTTACCTCAAGGGACTAATGTTAACTTTATCCAGGAGATACAAACCGGAGAATTTCAACTACGCACTTATGAACGTGGTTTGGAAAGAGAGTCTTTAGCTTGTGGTACGGGAGCTACTGCAGCGGCGTTGGTTGTAGCACAACGTTACGGTTTATCCAATACCCAAATACCTATATGGACCTGGGGTGATATTTTGATTAAAATTTCTTTAGAGGGCGATCGTGTGTATCTTGAGGGCCCTGTGGATAAAGAAAGGTCTTACTAGAGTTTTTCTAATTTTTCTATTGAATTTGAATAAAAATAGATTCAAAAATGGTTAAAGGAAGGAAGAGAGATCAGAGGTTTTTTTAAGGATAGATCTCTTGCCCTCTAACTCCAATTCTTTTATACTCTTGATTTATGACTACGTATCCTGTACCACAAAATCCTCTTTTATTACGCGCCTTGCGTCTTATGGATGCATTCTCTAAGTCGGATGACGAGAGGGATTTTTATTTAGACCGAGTTGAAGGGTTCATTCTCTACATTGATTTAGATAAGGATCAAGAAGATCTAGATAAGATTTATGAAGAACTAGAGGTGAATGCAGAACGCTATTGTCTAATTCCTAAGTTAACGTTCTATGAAGTAAAGAAAATCATGGAAACGTTTATCAATGAAAAAATTTATGATATTGATACAAAGGAAAAATTTCTTGAAATTTTGCAGTCTAAAAATGCTCGTGAGCAGTTTTTAGAGTGTATCTACGATCATGAATCTGAGTTGGAGAAGTGGCAGCAATTTTATGTAGAGCGTTCTCGTATACGTATTATTGAGTGGTTACGTAATAATAAATTTCATTTTGTCTTCGAAGAAGATTTAGACTTTTCAAAGCATATTTTAGAACAATTTAAAATTCATCTTTTTGATACTAAAGTATCCAAAGAACTTGCGCAAGCGCGTCAGTTGTTGGTGAACAAGGCTAAGGTCTATTACTCTAATGAAGCATTGAATCCTCGTCCTAAGCGGGGGCGTCCTCCGAAACAGTCAGCGAAAGTGGAATCTGAGACTACAATATCGAGTGATATTTACACAAAGGTACCAGCGGTAGCGCGACGTTTCCTTTTCCTTCCGGAGATTACTTCGGCATCTTCGATTACATTTTCTGAGAAATTTGACACTGAAGAAGAATTCTTAGCTAATTTGCGTGGTTCTGGCCGTGTTGAAGATCAGTTAAATCTTGCAAATCTTTCTGAGAGATTTGCTTCGTTGAAAGAACTTTCGGCGAAATTGGGTTATGACTCCCTATCTACAGGGGATTTCTTCGGGGATGACGACGACGATAGTGATGACGAGAAGCCGGCACCTAAGAGCAGTAAAACTTCTGCTAAACGCGGTCGTAAGAAATCCTAACGGTTTAGATCTTTTTAAGTATCCAAATAGTTGCAGCTCCGAAAGCTAGCTTCCTTTTTTTTCTTATTTGGAATTTAGCCCCACTGAAGAGTTGTTCTAGGTCGTGATCGCTAGGTAGTTTTCTAATGCTTTCTGCTAGGTATGCATAAGCTTGTGTATGTTTAGAGTACAGTTTCCCTACCCATGGAACGATAGATTTTAAGTATAGTCGGTGTACTAGATATAGGGGATGACTATGGGGAGGAGAGGTAAGCTCCAAAATCCCTAGAGTCCCTTGGGGTTTTAACATACGATGGATATTTTCTAGGATGTCTTTAGGTTTAGGGAGATTTCTTAATCCGTAGGCCATGGATGCAAGTGTTTGCGACTCCTCATTTATAGGAAGTTGAGCAATATCCCCTTCTATAAAAGTAAAAGGAGCTGAAGGGTAGCGTTGTTTGGCTATATGAAGCATGTTTGCTGAAAAATCCACGAGAGTTGCTTTCGATCCTGGGTAATCACGGATATACCTATAGGCAACCTTTCCTGTGCCAGAACAAAGATCTATCAGGTGATCAGACTTTCCCAACATTTTTGAAAACGTACGATTCCATAAATGATGCATTCCTAAAGATAAGATAGAATTTATCTTATCGTATTTAGGAGCTAGAGAATCAAACATCTCCTGTAGGTTAGGCTTGTTGGTAGATAGTAGCATGATATTCTCGGAATTTTTCTATGCCTTCGTAATCTTCTTCTTTTAGTCGATAACGGCATAAGGAGTAGTAATCCCTGATCACAACTTCAGAAAGCTGCGTACGTTCTACAGCTTTTGCTATCGCTGCTTCGGGATGGGCTTCAAAATGGCTTAGAGAGTTTTCTAGAGCTTCTTGGATTCTATGGCTACCTTCAGGATGATTAGAAAGAACAACAGCAAAGACAAAAGGAAGTTGGGTAAGTTCATACCATCCCTGAGCAAGATCGTATGTTGCAAACCCTGGAATGTGAGGATGGTGTAAGGCTTTATCGCCAATTAAGAGGAGACCGTCATAATTTTCTGCTTTTTCTATAACATCATCAGATGGAAGTTGGATAATTTCCGGCATAGGAGTGTTCCATAAATGTCGGCAGAGGATATGGAATAGCATTATTGAAGAGCGGCTTTCTTTTGTAGCAGCAATACGGGGTTTTTCAGAGGTGAAAAACGTAGGAGCTGCGTACAGATTTACGCTGAGGATTTTCTTATATGCAGCTATACCGAATCCAGGAACTGTTCCTAATGGATGGGTTAATAACCCTACTGTAGAGGTAAGAGCAAATTGTAAGTCCCCATTAAGAAGTTTCTCGAGTAAATCGGATGGCGGTGCAGTATGAAGGAGAATATCGTCTCTTTTTGCAAGCTCTAAAGAAAAAGGGAAAGCGTTGATGTAGCTTACACAACCTAAAGTTAAACGTCTTTCGAATTTGTCAGACATGGTATGCGTCCTAGTTTTTTTATGAGGCTTGCCATTCCCTCAATATCCATTTTTATATTTTGGTTAGAAGAGGCCATTTGAAACACCTTTTCTCCAATATGTGTGGAGGATAAATCGTTAGCTCCACAAGATAGCAAGTGTAAAGCTTGCTCGATTCCTAAGTAATTCCACAAGGCTTTTATGTTTCTGAAATTGTCCAGGAAGAGTCTTGCAACCGCAATGATAGATGCAGGGGGGATGTGATGAGAAGTTCCTAATTTGCGTAGTCTTTTCCCTAGAGCATTATTTTCTGTTGCGAACTTCAATAATATGAAGTTTTTAAAACCTAAAGTATCATCTTGAAGGTTACGTAATTTATCCATATGAGTGACGATATCTTCGGGGCGTTCCCTATGGTAACATAACATTGTACTGTTCGTTGGGATATCAAGACTATGTGCCGTTTTATGAATGTCTAGGAATTCTTGAGAAGATAAACGCCCTGGAGCGAGTATGTGACGTATTTCATCAACCAGAATATCGAATCCTCCTCCGGGAATCGAATCTAATCCTGCATTTTTTAGGATTTTTAATACCTCAGCAACAGGAATATTGTTCAGGTTAGCCAAGTAGGCATATTCTATTCCTGTAAGTGCTTTAATATGGATGTGAGGGAAGTTTGTTTTAATTTTGCTAAACAGTTCTGTGTAGTAGTCTAAATTACAATCTGGAAAGCATCCTCCCACAATATGTGTTTCTGTAATCGGAACTTCTAATTCCCGGATTTTTTCTATGAGTTGGTCAGGTGTATGAAACCAGCCTTTAGCATCTCCTGGTTTCGCGTAAAAAGCACAAAACGTGCAATTGAATTCACAGAAGTTAGTAGGATATAAATAAAATGTGGAGGAGTAGTAGACAACATCTCCTACATACTTTTGACGTACTGCATTAGCAAAAGCCCATAAAGCACGCTGGTCACTTTCATCTTCTAAGAGGAGTAGACGCAGAGCATCTTCTCTAGAAAGACGAACTCCTTCCGTGTAATCATCGAATAAATGTTTCATCCAAGAATTTTTAGGCAGAATGCGAGGGGGTGTTATCGTCATGGAGTGATGCCTTGGTTGTAGAATCAGATTCAGTTTGTTTATTGCATGCTTTTTTACGGCAACAGTCTGATTTTCCACAACCTTTAGATAAAGGTCTTCCTAAGAGATAAGAACCTATGAGTAAAATGACTATGCCTACTCCCAATAATGCTGTAGCACAGCAAATAACAAGCAAAAGAGTCATCATAAGAAGACCAGCCTTAGAGAAAAATCGGTAATATTAATGGAGATCTACCCAAATAGGCGAACTCCATGCCATAGACTGGTCTACTTGAGTTACTCTTAGATAATAGAAGGCAAAAGGAATCTTTCCTTTGGGGTCTTTAAGAGTGACTTCAGATAGAGGTTCCATATCGTCATATTCATAATCTAGGTTACTACTCTCAGGGAAGAAGGTTTTAATGACTTCCCCATTACGGATAATCTCAACAGTTTTGAGTTGAGCCGTTCCTGCAACATATCCTGAAATATGACGATTTACAGCAAGGCCAGGCTTGGTAGTTGTTGATAACTCAGACCCCATAGGAGCTGAGGTAATGTTAAAGCTGACGATGATTCTTGGCCCCGTAGTTGCATAGCAATGACGTTGATATAACGCTTCTACGAGAGATTCTCGACTGTATTTATTACATATAATCGCAGTCAGACCTGGAGTATATTGCTGTTGGTTAGCATCGAAGAACTTGCTATAGATACCGCGATCATCCAAACCTCCAGCAACAAAACCAAAGCGTAGGTTGCGTTTCAACGCTTCCACTAATGTCCCGGATTCTACTTCAGAATCACTTCCTTTGATGGGGAAAAGATTCCCTTCTTTTTCTGTTCTTTCTGAACAACCCCAGGAGTTATAAATTTCGACAACACGTTCAAATTCCGGATGGAAATTGTTAAAATCAAAACCGTAATGTTTTGAAGCGGTAAAACATGGTATCGAAATAATCTCGTGAGTCGAAGCACTTTTATAGAGTTTCGATAAAGAAGCAATCTTGCAATCTTTCTGTTTAGAGCAAGATTTATTTTCTTTGATATAGAGAATTTGTCGAATGCCTTCTTCTCCAGGTTCTCCACAGTACTGTACGCCTGATAAGGAAACGAAGCGGTCTTCTTCGTTAAAATCTCCGATAGTTTGGTTGATCATTTTCCAAAGATCAGGAGTTAATCCTTCCTGATTTTCAAAAGATGACGATGCATAAAAGTTTAATGCGCAATCGTCTCTGAAGTGTCGCAAACACGCTTCGATGTTTTCTTCAGAATCCACGCGTTCTGATTCTCCGTGCAGCAGACCCCACATAAGGTTTGGCGCAGTGTCAGAAAAACATTTTATAGGAGCAGAGACGAAGAGCTCATTGGTTAAAAGATTTTTCAATTGGATTCTGTAGATCCCAGGTTCATTGAAATAGAGATTGGGAAGAATAACGAATCCAGTTTCAGGAATGAATAATTGCCAATTTAGGTTTTCTCTGAGGTGCTCGTAAGAGAGTTCGATACGTGTATTTTCTGGGGAAAAGTTGGTGAGATTGTTAAACTCATCTTCAAAGCGTACGGTAATATCAAAACGTTTATTTTTTACGACGTAAGAGGGAGTAAAAATTTGAATATGTTTAAGAACGTTACCACGAATATCCATGGAAAAGATATCTGGTTCGTCATAGTTCCCTTTGCCTTCAGGATCTACATAGAGATAGAATGGCTTACGGCGTTGAGTAAATAGTTGTGCTCCGTTTCCTGCTTCATCTGTTTGTGGGTAATCGGGGGAGGGCCCGAGAACAATCGTGAGAGTTTCTCCAGCTTCTAGTTCGTAGGGAAGGGTAAATTCATACTGTGGAACAGGACTATTGGGGATAGGAATGGCTACAGCAGGAAGAATATCCCCTTTAGGTGTTTCTAAGTAGATAGTATTCCGTGGTTGTTGGAGATCTGTGGAGGGAATTTCCCAGTCTATAGGTCTACCTTGACAGCCTAAGTCAAATTTGAGTTTTGTTCCTTCGGGGAGGTAGTCGACTAAAGAGTAAAGAAACTTCCATGTGGATATTTGCCCAGCTCTAGCTACGGAAGGATTAACATAACAAACAGATCTGCGCATAGTACAACATAGCGGGTTGGAATCAACTAAAGGGATTAGCATACACGAGGAAAATGTTTTTCTCAATCTTCGTCTTTGCTTAATGCTTGTAATGCTTCCTGCACAGTGTTGAACATTTTAAAATATGAAAGGAATCCGGTAACATATAGAGTTTGTTCTATTGTTTTCGGAACGCAAGTAAGAACGATTTTCCCTGAGTGTTTTCCTACTTGGTGGTAACTTTGTAAAAGGACACGAATGCCCGCACTGGACATATAATCTAAGTTTGTGCAATCAAGAACAATATTTTTGATTCCTGAAGATAGGGATTGTGAGATGTTTTCTTGTACTTCCGGAGAAGAGATCCCGTCAAGTTTTCCTTGAAGATGTAAGACAGCAGTGGTTCCGTGCTCTTCTTTTTGGATGTTATTCATTATCAATAATGCTCCCAAACCTATGGTGATTTCTCAAGACCTAACTCTGGTAAATCTATAGGTTTTTTGCAAAGAGATTTTTCTATTCTTTTGTTTCTCTGTACATTGTAGGAGTTTACGAAGGAGAGAACTTCTTTTTTCTTGGAGTGATTTTGAGTTTACCTACGCTGCGTTCTGAGCAGGTGATAATCTCGATATCAAAGTTTTCGTGATGGATTTTCATCCCTTTTTGTGGAACAGCACCGACTTTATGAAAAACGTGTCCTCCTAGTGTGTCGTAGCTATTTTCATGGTGAATCTTTAGATTAAAGTATTCTTCGGCATCGGAGATGTTCATACGCCCATCTACGATCCAAGAGTTCCCAACTTTTTTATAGGGAATATCTTCTTGAACATCATATTCATCGGCAATTTCTCCGAAAATTTCTTCAATGATATCTTCCATGCTGACGATTCCCTCAGTAATGCCATATTCGTTGACTATGATTGCTAAGTGGCGATGTTTTTGACGGAATTCTTGGAGTAAAGAGGAAACCTTTTTAATTTCAGGAGCATATAAGGGAGGTTTGGCAACTGAAGAGACTGGTAGTGAAGAGTCTACAGATTTAGGATAGACAGCGAGTAGATCTTTGACCAGGAGTACTCCGGTGATATTATCAATGTTTTTCTTGTATAGAGGAATGCGGCTATACCCTTCTTCTATGATTGCGGGAAAAGCGTTACGAATTGGGGTGTCTTCTTGAATAGCGAAGATGTCTACCTTGGGGATCATGATTTCTCGAACAATCAACTTATCAAATGACGATACGGCTTCAGAGAGTTGATTTTCCATTTCTGAGTTACATGTTTTAGGATGCTCCTCACCGTGATGAATATAACGTTGGAGGGGGCGAAAAAATGCCTGGAGTAATGAGGAGATAAAACACAGAACTGAGCTTGTTCCCTTGTGAAGTTTTATACAATAGGGAAGACAGCCGTAAGCCAGGGGGGCAGCAAGTATATACGTTGCCCAGAAAACCAAAGATAGACTTCTGGTGTTCCATGTGTATTGGGAGTAGATGGAAACGCCTAGAATTCCATAAAAACTGAGTAATACGGAAGCGAGGAGAGCGGGGGTATTCGACTGGCTGGGTTCTCGCTGGAGTTTGTCATCGTTTTCTTGTGTTTTGATAGATTTTTGAGACAGTCCCGTGGAGAATAAAAGAAAGAGGGTAGTAATTGCGAGTAGGGAATAAAGCATTTTAATCTGATAAAAGCGCGTGTTTTTCTCTCAACATACATAGCGCTTGATTTTCTTTACCTCTCATTTTTTTTCTTTCTTCGGGAGTTTGGTCATCATATCCGAGCATATGTAAGAGAGAATGGACAACATAGCGAGAAATTTCTTCGTATAGGAGGTCTGAATCCTCAGCACGGTCTTGTAAAAAACGTATTGCTGCTTTAGGACTAATGAAAGCTTCGCCAAGAATGTGAGGACGAGAAGTACTTCCCGGAGGATCTATAGGTAGTGTAATCGTATCCGTTAATGAAGGATCTGAAAATACCTCATCATGGAGCTTGGCTAAAGCTTCATCATCTAAAAAGTAAACATACACTTGATCTGTGGAAACTTTCCAGTATTGCAAGCAGCAAAGAACCAACTTTTTTACTGATTGTATCCGAATAGGGACATCACATTGCTTGTTAGAAACACAAACTTGTAAAGGAACCTTTTTCAAGATGAGAGCGCAAACTGTTTATTTTATTACAGGAGTCTTAGGAAGCCCGGTAGCTTTTTTTGCTGTGGCATCATTCCAACGGCCTAACTTACGCAAAAGATCTATCCGTTCAAAACGCTTGAGAACGTTTCTTTTAGTTTCTCCTTTAATGGATTTACCGTAACTACGATGTCGTGACATAACTGGTACTCTAGTAATTAACTAATTTGCGGAATAAAAACGCTTTCGCTGTTTACAACGTTTTTGTGTGCTTTATAAGCGATTCTTGGAGCAGGTTGTGGACGAGCAATGGCATAAACAGGTTTACGTTTTTTTGGATTCATTGCTCTTCGACGAGCTTGTTTACTCATGCGTGTCATAAGATAACTCGATATTTAACTTTTTAATTCCCCGAAGTATTTGAGAAGAAGGCCGGAGACTTATAATTAAGAAAAAGAATAATCAAAGAAGCGTTTTTTTTCAATAGAATGACCCATTTATCCCTGGGGATTCTGGCTTAAAGCTTCGGCAATAGGGGAGCAGGAGGTATTGGATCCTGAAGTTAGCACGCCACAGGAGATAATATATTTGAAAGCGTCTTCGATTTTCATATCCAAAAAAGTGATATCAGATTTTTTAAATAGGGTGAGAAAACCGGAAGTGGGGTTCGGTGTTGTGGGGATGAACACGGTGATCATGGGGTTGAGGGGATCATCGGAGCAAATATTTGGTGCATCTCCTGCAACTAGGCCGATGCAGCGTGTTTCTGCGTTAGGGAAGGGGACCATAACAACTTGTTTAAAGGATCCAGATTGAGATCCAAAGATAGTTGTCATGACTTGTTGAGCAGCTTTATAAACAGTTTTTATGATAGGGATTTTGTGAAGGATTTTATCATAGATTGAGAGTAGGGATTTAAAGATCATCAAGCGGGCAAGAAATCCTAAAAGGACGGTAGCGAAGAATAAGCCAAAGAGCAAGATGATTTGTAAAACGAATTTC
This sequence comes from Chlamydia psittaci 6BC, assembly GCF_000204255.1. Classification (NCBI taxonomy): domain Bacteria; kingdom Pseudomonadati; phylum Chlamydiota; class Chlamydiia; order Chlamydiales; family Chlamydiaceae; genus Chlamydia; species Chlamydia psittaci. The sequence goes on from NC_017287.1 coordinate 252,773, forward strand.
AGCAGGGCTTTATGTTTGGAATAAAAACTAATACGTTCGAAAAATCCTGAGACAAGACCAACGAATGGTTGAGTAAGGAAATTCATGATCATCCCGACAATAGCAAGAGTGATTGCTAAGGGGAGAAGAATAACCAGGCCTGTAATAAAGTGTTTTTTCATAAATCGCTATTGTTGTGTTAGGAAATTGCTAGTCTGAGTTGCATCTAACATACGAGTAGAGTTGATGATATGACTCCTGAGTATTTTATTAGATTTTTTCTGTAATTTCAGTAACTAGAGTACTTATACTCCTTATATTTAATTTTTTTAACAATTTGCAGCGCTTTTTTCTAAAAAAATTTTTTACTCTTTTATGTTGAGTAGGAACCTCCAAGGAAGATCGCGGGATTCTTGAGCATAGTCTATGCCTATACGTGGTTTTTGGGTAATTGTTCCTGAAAATTTCTTTTTACTAATATGAATTTGGGGAGAGGAAAGGGAATGCGTGTTGTATTCCATGGTGAGGTTGAGAGCTTGGCAGACTTTTCCTGGTCCATTAGTGAGGAGGTGTTTTGGTTTATTTTGCCATTGGCGTCTTAGCACCATGATATCTTCGCCTTCGTAGGGAAGGATAGCGCGGATCAGTACGGCGTGGGGAAGATCTTGATGTCCGGTTACAACATTGAAGAGGGAATGCATGCCATAGCAGCGGTAGATATAAGCAATACCCCCACGGCTATACATAGGGAGGTTTCTTTTTGTTTTTCTATAGTTGTAAGCATGACAGGCTTTATCATCAGGCCCGCGATAAGCTTCCGTTTCTATGATAATTCCTGATGTTCTTTGTCCTTCTAGGTGGGTTATGAGAACATGACCTAGGAGTTCTTTTGCTAAATACAGAACATCATCGTTTAAGAAGAAGCTCTCTGGAAGCATTATTCTGTATTCCTTTTTCTTCTAGTTCTAGGTTTCTTCTCCTTAGTTTTTTTCGTGCTCGCTGGGGATTTTTTTATTGTGTTTGATGTTTTGGTTGCCAATGACCAAGTAATCACTTGATTGAGGAGATTTACCTCAGAGAGTTTGACTTTTATAGGGGCTCCTGGACGCATTTTAGGAGGTAGATCATCGGGGGATGTTTTCTTTTTCAAAGAGAATTCTTTGGGTAATTGTGCGGATGGAATAAATCCTTCTTGGCAAAATTCCGGAACGGTAAATGAGAGACCTTCAGGATTGATTGTGATGATGTAAGCTTGATAAATGGAGTCGGGTTGTTCTTTTAAGAACTTATGTAAAAAACGATTTTTTTTAAGGGTTTCAAAAGCAAATTCAGATTTTGCGGCTATACGCTCTTGAGTAGAGCATGCTCTTACAATATGTTCTAGACGGGTTTCTTCTATAGACATGGGGTTGAAGAGGAGTCTATGAACAATAAGATCGATATAGCGACGGATGGGGCTGGTGAAGTGGGTATAGAAATCCAATTTAAGACCATAATGACCTTTATTTTCGGTTGAGTATGAGGCGGTTTTCATACTACGAACAAATTGTGAATGTAGAATGGGCTCTAGAGGATGTCCTGCAGAGCTCTCTTGTAATAGGTATTGAAAATCAGGTTCTTGAGCTGGGGTCATGATAATATCAAATCCCATAGCTTTGGCGATCTCTTGGAAAGAGAGCAAACTCTCATCATTAGGAGATTCATGGATTCTAAATGGCAGAGAAACGCCTTGGTGGGAAATATGATAAGCAACGACTTCATTAGCTTTGAGCATAAACTCTTCGATGAGTTTATGTGATAGCGTTTGTCGTGTTTCTATAAGAGTTACAGGTTCTTGTAGGTTATCTAGAGACATGGTGAATGAAGGAAGAACAAGACGTATGCACCCACGTTTTTCTCTAATATCAGAGAATTTTTCGCTGAGTTCAGCCATAGCGAGAAGAGTTTTTGCTATAGGGTGGGGTTGTTTATTTTCTACGATCTCGTCCACTTCATCATAGGTCATGCGATATTTACTACGGATTACACTACGGAATATTTCGTAATCGGATAAATGACCGGATTTTGTAAACGTCATGAACACAGAAACGGCGAGTCTATCGACGTTAGGTTTTAAACTGCAGAGATTATCCGAAAGAGCGGGGGGGAGCATAGGAATCACTTTCCCAGGAAAGTAGATAGAATTACATCTTTTGCTTGCTTCTTGATCTAGAGCGGAGTGAGGTGTTACGTAGTGGGAGACATCCGCAATATGGACGCCAAGGATGTAATTATCGTTATTGTCATAGGTTAAGGATACGGCATCATCGAAGTCTTTTGCAGTTATTGAGTCAATAGTAAAGCATAGGAGATTGCGAAGATCTTTTCGTGATCTTAGTGCTTGGCTAATGTGTTTTTGTGAGAAATGGTTCGTTTCTTCGATAACAGCTTCTGGGAATTCTTCTTGAATCCCATATTCAGCTTTTATGCAGGGAAAATCGGACTTAGCGTTGGAGATATTCCCAATAAATTCGAGCATTTCCAACGGAGGGGGTTCTTTGGATTCAGGTTTTGCCTTCCATACAGGAGTACTGAGTAGTAAACGATCGCCGATTTTATAATCACGTTTAGGAATAAGTTTTGCTTTTACAGGGATTTCTGGGCCCAAAGCATTCACACAGACGAACGCTGTTGAGGCGTCAATGAGTGAGGTTATTGTTCCTACAAGAACAGTTTTGCCTCTAGAGATGACTTGGTGAATGACTCCTTTTCTTTTTTCTCCTTCTTTAGAATTGGGGAAAAGAGAGACGACAACGTGATCTCCATCTAAGGCTCCTTTAAGATCTCTTGCGGGAATAAAAATATCAAAAGGATATTCTTCTGGGTGGTCGGGTGTAACAAAACCGAAACCTTTTTTTCCATGAACAAATAGGACGCCGGAAATTAATATTTGTTTCGAGTTTCTTCTAAAGCTTTGTGGTCGTTTTTTTCTGATTCTTTTCACCAACTCTGCTCCACCTCTGGTATTATGATTTTCATGGGTTCACCTAGCCTTTGTTGGATGTTTTTAATTTAAAGATATTTTTATGGATAGGATTAAAAAGAAAATTCCCTATCCCTCTTAGAGAAATAGGGAATCAAAGATAAGATTTTCAGGATATTAATCGTTAGGTTTATCTACGATTTCCACATCTGCCTCTTCAATGTTTTCGTTATTTGTACTTGAAGAAGCGTTTCCTGCTGGTGGTTTCGTACTGAAACTGTGTTTTTTCAGATCTTCTGTATTGATGTTAGGCCCACCTTGAGCGTTTGCTGCAGCTGATGCGGATTGCGACTGCATGGCTTCTCCGATCTTTTGCATATGACGACTAAGTTCATCAGAAGCTTCTTTGATTTTCTCGGTAGGAGCATCTTCTTTAAGAGCCGTGCGTACTTTTTCTATACGCTCTTCGATTTCTTTTGTTAGAGATTCAGGTATATTCTCTTTGTAATCGTTGATCGCCTTTTCAGCTCTGAAGATCATACTGTCAGCTTCGTTTCTTACATCGGAAGCTTCGCGGCGTTTTTTATCTTCTTCTTTATTTTTCTCCGCATCGTTGATCATTCTTTGGATTTCTTCTTCTTTTAATCCAGAGCTTGCTTCGATACGAATTTTTTGTTCACGGCCACTAGCAGCATCTTTTGCAGATACGTGAAGAATTCCATTAGCATCGATATCAAAGGTGACTTCGATTTGAGGATGTCCTCGAGGTGCTGGTGGGATATCTGTAAGATCAAATCTTCCAATTTCTTTGTTGTCTTTTGCCATAGGACGTTCTCCTTGTAAGACAACAATAGTTACTGCGGGTTGGTTATCAGCAGCTGTGGAGAAAATTTGTTTTTTCTGTGTAGGGATCGTGGTATTTCTCTCTACGAGGGGAGTCATCACACCGCCGAGAGTTTCGATACCTAAGGAAAGAGGAATTACGTCGAGTAGTAAAACATCTTTCACTTCGCCGCCAAGCACACCACCTTGAATTGCAGCTCCAATAGCGACAACCTCATCAGGATTGACTCCTTTATTTGGTTCTTTACCAAAAATAGATTTTACAACCTCTTGAACTGCAGGCATTCTGGACATACCTCCAACGAGCAATACGTCATCGATATCGCTTGCGGAAAGTTTAGCGTCTGCTAAAGCTTTTTGACATGGCGCTTTTGTACGTTCAATTAGGCTAGAAGCGAGCTTTTCAAAGTGCGCACGTGTTAATGTTAATGTTAAGTGTTTAGGTCCGTTAGCATCCATAGTGATGAACGGCTGGTTAATTTCTGTGGAAGACATTCCAGAAAGTTCGATTTTTGCTTTTTCAGCAGCATCTTTGAGTCTTTGCAGAGCCATGTTGTCTTTGCTGAGATCGATGCCTTCTTGTTTTTGGAATTCTTCGATCATCCATTTAATGATCACTTCATCGAAATCGTCTCCGCCTAGGTGGGTATCACCATTTGTAGAGAGCACTTCGAATACGCCATCACCAATTTCTAAAATAGAGATATCGAAAGTTCCTCCTCCAAGATCGAAAACGGCGATTTTCTTATCACCAGCTTTATCGATTCCGTAGGCAAGAGCTGCAGCTGTTGGTTCAGGAATGATACGTTTGACATCTAGGCCAGCGATACGACCAGCGTCTTTTGTAGAAGCTCTTTGTGAGTCATTGAAGTAGGCAGGAACCGTAATCACAGCTTCTGTAACAGGCTCTCCTAGATAGGCTTCTGCGGTCTCTTTCATTTTCATAAGAACTTGAGCACCGATTTCTTCGGGTGTGAACTGTTTCCCATCGATGGGGAAGACAACATCACCATTAGATCCTGCAGCCACTTGGTAGGGAACTGTTTTAATTTCTGATTCTACTTCAGAATATTTTCTTCCGATGAAACGTTTTGTAGAAGCTAGGGTTTTGGCAGGATTGGTCACTGCTTGTCTTTTTGCAGGAATTCCTACTAAGGTTTCGTTTCCTTTGAATGCTACGATCGATGGTGTTGTACGTGTTCCTTCTGAAGAGACGATGACTTTAGCTTGCCCACCTTCCATTACGGATACACAGGAGTTTGTGGTTCCTAAGTCTATCCCTATAATTTTACTAGATTTTTTTTGTTCGCTCATAATTCTTACCTAATTTCTAGGGGGTTTATTCGTTGTTATTTTCTATTTCTTCTTCTTTCCCTTGAGGTGTGGGTGCTTTGGAGACTTTGACTTTCGCAACGCGTATAGGACGATCTCCGATTTTATAACCTTTAGAAAATTCTTCTACGACGGTGCCCTCAGGGAATTTTGTAGTCTCTTCTGTTTCTACTGCTTCATGTAAAAATGGATTAAATTTTTGTCCTACAGAAGAGTATTCTACTATGCCTTTCTCTTCAAAGACCTGTTTAAATTGTTGTAAGATCATGTTAAATCCTAGCGCCCAATTTTTCACCTCGTCTGACATCTGTGAGGCAAAACCTAAAGCTTTTTCCATACTCTCGATAGGAACTAAAAAGTCTATGAGAGCATTTTCTACAGCATATTGCATCATTTCTTGACGCTCTTTTTGCATGCGTTTTCGGGCATTTTCTGATTCCGCAAGAACCATTAAGTATTTATCATTTTTTTCTTTTAGTTCAGCTTTTAGCGTTGCTATTTCTTGTTGGAGATCCTGAATCTCGTTATCGGGGGTAGGAACTGTGGAATTTTCTGCCTCATGTTCGTTAGAGGAATCTGTCATGACGTCTCCTTAGGGGGTAATAGTTTTATAGAAGAGTACCTTGCTAATAACGTAGGTTCTTTGGAGAGTTTAGGATCGGAAGGGCAAGGTCTTCTGAAGGATAATTTAAATTTATAAAAACTTTGAGTCAGGCTTTCTTTAACTTTATCTGCAAATATTGTGAGGGTTTTATAAATCTCCTTGTATGGAAGATTTATCGGCCCTAACACACCAAAAGCTCCTAATGGAGTGCGATTCATGTAGTATGGAGTCGTGATAACAGCACAATGTGGATTAGGAGTACCAAAAATATCGGAAAGCTCGCTTCCTATAAATGCCGTGGGGCGGTCTCTGTGCATGCCAATATCTAAAAGTTTGCACATATGACGACGATTCTCGAAAAATGATAGCCCTAGAGCGAGCATATCGGGATCTTTGAATGCGTCGTATTTCAGAAGTTTAGATAATCCTGTTTGGTATAAATCTTCTTCGCTGAAATTACAGTAACGTGTGAGGTAGCGAACGACGACTTCATTATATAGGGTCATCCCAAGATCTTCTTCTTTCTGTGAGAGACTCTCTGAAGGAGGTTGCTTACGCAGGTAATTTTGAAGAAACGTTTCAATACGCTTTAAGGACGCGTAGTTTGATGTTTCGGCTAACCAGAGGGTGTCTGTAAATATCTGACCAAATTCCGTAGATAGGATAACAACAACGCGTTGTTCGTCTACCAAAGAAAGTTGGATATTGGTTACAGAGTCATTTTCAAATCTTGGAGAAGAGAAACATGTAGGTAGCTGTAAAGCTTCTCCTAAAAGTTCGGATGCCTTTTGTAAATCTTTAACAATGTTTTGACTTTCTTCAGGAAGTTGGTTTAATAGGTTCATTGTAGTTTCGGGAAGATCTTCCTGAGGACAATCTGCGCGATGGTCTACATAATAACGGAATGCTAAGTCTGTGGGAATTCTTCCTCCCGAGACGTGATTTTTCTTTAGAAAACCTTCAGCTTCTAATTCTGCGAAATAATTGCGGATAGTCGCAGTGCTCAAATTTGAACACTCATATTCTTTCAGAGTTTTTGATCCGACAGGTTGACCTGTTTTTAAATACAGCTCTGTCGTTGTTAAGAGAATGTAAAGAAGCTTAGACTCTCGTTTCGAGATCCACGACCTAGACATGACTGATTTCCAATATAAGTACTATGTTCGCTGGAGACCATTATAGAGAAATGGTTTCCTGAGGTCAAGGATATTTAGCACTCAATCTCAAAGAATGCTAACTTATTTCTAGGAAATAGGGCAAAAACAACGAGGGCTTGGAAGATGACTCTTGCACCAATTGAAAAAATCTTTTGGTTCAACAGAAAACTTTTCTATGGATCGAGATTCGATTTCTAACATCCCTGAATTGAGGAAAGTTTTTCCGAGAATGAGTTTATATGGAATCCCAATAAGATCGCTATCTTTTAATTTAAACCCAAGTCTTTCATTACGATCATCTAATAGCGGGGCGTAGCCATGGCATTGTAATTCTTTATAGATTTTTTCAGCAGCTTCTTCGCAGGTGGCATCGCCTCCATTGTAGAGAATGGTGATGTCGAAAGGAGCGATCGCTTTAGGCCAGACGATACCCCGATCATCAGCAAGTTGTTCTATGCATGCAGCTAGGGTTCTACCGATACCAATACCGTAAGTTCCCATCCAACAGGATTGTGGTTTGCCTTGCTCATCCTGGAAGACAACTTCAAAACACTCGGTATAGCGTGTACCTAGGTTGAAAATATGGGCTACTTCTACTCCCGCAAAAATTTCATAGGGGGCATTGTTGTTTGCTGGGCAGAGATCTCCTGCTTCAGCAAGAAGAAAGTCTGTATATTCGGGACGAGGAATATCACGATCCCAATTGACATTTTTGTAATGTTTGTCTTTGACGTTTCCTGCGCAGATGAAGTTCGTCATGCATTGCGTGGTTTCATCGGCATAGAAGTCAATAGGACAGTTTAAAGGACCGATAAATCCTTTCTCTACTCCTAGATGTTTTTGTATTTCCTCATCTGAAGCAAGAGAACATTCATCCGCATTAAGTTTGGAACCGATCTTAGTCAGGTTGATTTGTCGATCTCCTCGGATGCCTATAGCTGCGAATTTATCCTGTTCTCCATAGGAGAGCTTAACTACAAGAGTTTTCAGGATCCGGTGTGGAGGAACAGAGAAAAAGTCTTGGAGATTTTCTATTGTGCGTACCTCAGGTGTGGATACTTCTTCTATAGGCAGATATTCTTTATCGTACGTATATTGAGGCGGTTGTGCAACCGCTGCTTCGATATTGGCTCCGTAATGACCACTGACGCAAATTGTGTCTTCTCCTAAAGAGCTGAGAACATGAAATTCTTCAGACTTTCCTTTACCGATTTTTCCTCCATCAGCCTCTACAATAACGTATTGGATGTCTAATCTATCGAAGATATTTTGGTAGGCTTGTCGGAGCTTAGCGTACTGTTTATTCATTTGTTCAGGAGAATCTGAGAATGTGTAACTATCCTCCATGAGGAATTCTTTAGCTCGCATTAAGCCGAATCTTGGTCGAATCTCATCTCGGAATTTTGTAGCAATTTGATACAGATGGAGAGGTAAGTGTTTTCTTCCTGATAACCATTGGGAAACAAACAAAGAGACGATTTCTTCGTGTGTGGGTGCAAGACAAAATTCCTTATCTTCTCTATCTTTTAGGGTATAGAGAAGACCCTCTGAGCGAAATGCTTCCCAGCGTCCTGTTTTTTGCCAAAGTTCCGCAGGATGTAGGATAGGGAGTACCAGTTCTTGACCTCCAATAGCATTAAGTTCTTCACGAATAATCTCCATCATTTTGCGAGCAACGCGCCAAAATAGTGGGGTGTAAGTGTAAATTCCTTTTGCCGTCTTGAAAATGTAACCAGCTTTTTCCAACAGCTCGTAAGATAAAACCGAGGCTTCTTTATTGGCATTTTTAGAAGTTTTGTAAAAAAGCTGGGAAGTTTTCATAGGGGGACAATCGCAGATTTTTGATTTTTTAACCGATAGACACCGAAGTGTGTAGTATTTTTCTTTACTGAAATACGTTGGTCTTTACGAATCGCCCAATCTTAACATAGCGCCTTTTCTTGATCAATTACTAGAGTTAACAGTAGCCCATAGACTTTAGTTAATATTATTTACATTCATCTTTTGTTTTTAAAAAATAAATACGTAATTAGATATAAATATAATTAGTTAAAAATAAGATTTTTTTATTTTTATTTGGTAATTCTATGGCGTCAGTAAGCGGAAATTCTGGTCAAAATCCTAACCCCATTCCAGAAGATCTCAATAGTCGTTTGGATCAAGCAGATACTTCGAAAGATCAAGAGGAAGCCGGAAGTGGTGTTACTGAGACAGGGTTGAGTATCGAAGTTTTGTCTATTGGTGAGTTATCGAACATCGATGCTGCGGTCTCTGATATACAGGATATTGCCGGTGCAGTCATTGCTGTGGGCGCCCCTTCGAGTTTATCACCTACTTCACCAGAGGCTGCGGCTTTATCTGCAGAATTAGTCACTGATTTTTATGAAGAGAGCCTGGATAGAGATGATTCGGATAAAATTGACGAAGCTGTGGCAAGTTTATTTGCTGGAGTTCAAGACAGTACAGCTTTAGTTGATGAGTTGAAGAAGAAGATCGAGAATTTTCAGAAAACGCAACTTAATGCAAAGCAGGTATTTAGAAGATCTCAGCTTAATGACGACCTAGATTTAGGCGAGATGTATCTTGACATGCGTCGTGAACTCGCCTCATTGAATGGTAAGGTCAACGAGTTAGAGAGTTTATCTCATAGATTATTATCTACTTTAGGAGACGTACACCATGGGTTGGTGTCGATGTCTTTAGAGGAATTTCGTGATACTTTTGGAGATCACAGTGATCATGTGCGTTCGTATTTAGAGAAACTTGGATTGGTCCATAGTGACGAAGGTTGGACAATTGATTCCTCTGGTGCTGTTCCTAAGTTAGCTATAGCAATTCAAAATCAGCGTATTGCTTTAGAAAAACTGGTTATCCCTACAGAAGAAGAGTTTATTCAAGCGGCGACGGAGGCGGGAGTTCCATTTTTTCAGTCTATTATCAATAAGCTGAGAACGTTGTGGAACACATTAGTCCAGATGTTTCACACTCTTTATGATCAACTACTCTTTTTCCTATTGTGGATTGGGAAAAAACTTCGAGGTAACCAGAAAGCTATTTCTGCGGCTCAGGATGAGAAAAACCCTAAATTTGAAAATCCTTTTGCATCCACTGCAGGAAGCGTTTTGTCTCATGAAAACACTTCTTCTTTAAGGGCTTCGGTTTCTGGAAGGGGGGATTTATCGGATGAGGAGATGATCCGACGTCCTGAAGACAATACGATAGATACACAAAATGTTAATAATCAAGATGAAAAGAATAATAAAATCTATCTTGATGATATTTAAAATTAAATAAATAAGGATTATTACAATCTGTTTGAGAGTTGTTTTTTTTGAAATTCTCTAGTATGTTCACCCTTGTTACTATGGATTGTTTAGGACATCTTTATTTATGAATATCAAAAGAAAACGCTCACTGTTAGTGTGTTTCGGGGTTGTATTTCTGCTCATTACGGGTTGTTGTCCCTTTGCGGATAAAAATCCTTCCTGTGGTTCTCCTAAAAAGTATCTTCCCATTGTAAGTCATCTTTTAGAACAGTGTGATTTACCTGAGGTCGAAACTCCCGAGGAATTAGTCGAGGAAACCAAGCATTTATTTTTGACTCGAGAGCAGCGTATGGCTGCTGATTTTGATCCTTTACCAATAAAGGATGATCATGCTTTTTATAATGATCTTTCTTTATTGCGGATGACGCAGGTAGTTCCTGCTTATGCAGCTACTTATGGTAGTGCTGTTGTGTTTGGCGGTACGCTCGCCACTATTCGTCAGCGTTTAGATTTTCTTGTCCGAGAATGGCATCGAGGAGTGCGTTTCAAAAAGATCATTTTCCTATCTGGGAGAAGAGAGCGTTATGCAAAAGTAGAAGATTCGGATCAATTTTACGATAATCGTCACAACCCATTTCCTGTAGAAGAAAATTGGAATCCTGCCGAACATAAACTTCCTTCCTCAGAAGATGAAATTGCTCGATTTGTTTGGACGCAGATGGTTGTTCCTTCTTCTTGGAGAGATCTTTCAGGAGGTATGGAAGTAGAGTTTCTAGTTGCTGAGCCTGCAGAAGGTCAGAAATATGGGACACGTCATGATACATTAAAAGTACTTCGCGCGTATCATGGAGATGGTTCGGAACGTATTTTATTTGTGAGCAGCCAACCTTTTATTCATTTAGATCGTTCTCGTGTTGCAAAGCATTTTGAAAAAGAAAAGTATGATGTTGCTGGCCCTGGATTTTCCCAAGCAATTTTAAAGCATGACTGGGCTCCTAGAGTTTGTCTGCATTCTTTAGCTGCATGGGCAAGCGAAACTGATGGTCATCTTGTAATATCTCAGGAGTAACCCTTTGAATCAAGAATATTGGATTTTAGAGGTGAAGGTCACCCCAAAATCTAAAGAAAATAAAATTGTGGGATTTGAAGGTGAGGTATTGAAAATACGTGTTACTGAGGTCCCAGAAAAAGGAAAGGCTAACGAAGCAGTTATTGCTTTGTTAGCCAAAACATTGTCTTTGCCTAAACGTGACGTCACGTTAATTTCGGGAGAGACTTCCAAGAACAAAAGAATCTTATTACCGAAGGCTACAGAATCGATTGTCTCTCATTGGAGAGAAAAGGGATTTTAAGCAGGGCTGTAGTTTTTATCGGTTTCAGGTTTGTCGCTTTTCACAGCGGCTTTCTTATCTTTATTATCTTTAAAGATTATAGAACGGAATTGTTTGCGTTCTGTTCTGTTAATTTTTAAACCTAAACGGCGGATCACATCTTCATTAAATGTTGTTGTTTGTGGTAGCGGCTCGGCGATAATTTTTTTTAATCCTTCGATATCTTGCTGTTGGTTAAGTAGGTGGTAAACCATTTGAGCAGCTTGTCGGCCGGATCTTTTAAAATCTACGCCACAAGCGACGCAGGCTCCTTCAGCAACTAAAGAGAAGTCATCGGTAATGATAGGGATTTTCTCTTTAAGGATTTCTTCAATAAATGCTGTTCCGAGTTTATGAGCTAGCGAAGAGAAAGGAATAAAAATAGCAGAGGGACGTTTGTCTATTGCTTGTTGAATACGTGTTTTGAAATTCGCTGGTGTTACAGGAATTTCTGTAACGGAAATTCCTGAAGCATGGAGTTTTTTCTCGATTTCTTGTTGTAGAGCTGATGGAAAAGGCTCAGCAGGTTTTATATAGACTAATGACTCGGCGTTTGTCCTTACAGCTTGTATAGCGAAACAACATTGGTTGATATCTAGGGAGTCGTTAACACCGTAGATATTCGTTTGTTTTTTAGGAAAAACTAGAGTATCTCCTTCAGGAACTGCAGCATAGATAATCGGCTTTTTTGTTTCGATTTGACTCATGATTTTTGTTGCTATTGAGCCTAGGGTGACAATAGCAACGACATTTTGATCGCTGTGCAATGTGCGCGCAAGTTTCCTTGCTTTGACTACACTATCTTCAGCATTAACGACCAGCACTTCTGGAGAGTTTTCGAATGTCTTTAGAACATCTATGCAACTTTGACTACAATCTTCGAGTATGGAGTGAGAGAAAGATAAGAACACTGCGACTTTGGGAGAGTCTTGCTCAGGATTAGGTGAGGAGACAACTACAGAAATAAAGGAGCAGATAATGGAAAAGAAAAAAATATATTGAGCAATTTTACGAAGAATCATAGGGACAACACCATGGTATCATGCACAGATGTTAGAGTTAAACGTTGACAAGCTGCAACAATATCTTCTGTTTTCCCTAAGGAAGAAAAGCGAACATACCCTTTTCCACATGATCCGAATCCTTTTCCGGGAGTAATAGCAATATGATACTGGTGTAAGAAAAAGTCAAAAACATCTTCATCTGGGATATTCCCAGGGACTTCGACCCATAGGTAGGGAGCTTGCTCACCACCGTATACTGAGAATTCAGCTTTTTGTAGTGCTTCACGTAAAAGAGAATTATTGTAGCGATAATGTGCAACTGCTTCTAAATTAGGGAATAGAGAAATTCCTGAGATAGCAGCTTCTTGCACTGGTAAACATGCTCCATTAAATGTTGTAAATAGCAAACGTTCCCAATCGCGAATTACGGGGAGACCGTCGCTATATTTAAGATCTTTAGGAACTACATTCCATCCCAAACGTACTCCTGAAAAACCTAAAGACTTAGAAAAGGAGTTCACTTCGATAGCACAAGAACGCGCTTCAGGGATTTCAAAAATGCTCTTCGGTAAGGTAGGATCAGAAATAAACGCGCTATAGGCGGCATCGAACAAGATAATGCTCCCGTGAGCATTTGCATAGTCGACAAGTTCTTTAAGCTGTTCTCTATTCAATACAGTCCCTGTAGGATTATTGGGAGAGCATATACAGAGAATATCAATAGCCTCGCCTTGAGGAATTACAGGGAAAAAATGTGTTTCTTTTGTACAGGGAAGCTTGAGGATCTTACGACTTCCTGTAAGCAGAGCAGCATCAATATAGACGGGGTAAGAAGGGTCTTGCACGGCTATGGTTTTCCCCGGACCAAATAAGGAAAATAAACGGAAAATATCCATTTTCGCTCCTTCAGAGATGAAAATCTCTTCGGGGGAAACTTTGCCATGATAAAACACTTCTGAGAGTTTTTCCCTCAAAGCAGGCAGACCCAATTCTGGACCGTATCCACGATACGTTTTAGGATTTCCTAACTTTTCTACAGACCGTGTAAAGGTATGAATAACTGATGTATGTAGTGGATAGGAGGTATCCCCTATAGATAGGTCGATAATAGAAGCTTCGGGATGTGTTTTACGGAAAGCTTGGATTTTCTGACGAATACCAGAGAACAGATAGTTGGCTTCTAAATTTGAAAAGTTAGTGTTTCTTCGCATTGCGGTTGTTTCGTTATCTGTAGCATATGTCAGACATCTTAAGAAAGGCCCTGCTTTTTTTATATACCTTTCTATTGTTTCTGCACAAAAGCAGGTTTTCTCTTAAGGTTCTCTAGTGCAGAAGTTCGTTCTCTCTTTTGAAAAAAGATAAAGATTTCTTGATTTTAATATATATACGATCTTGTTCATGTCTTTTAATTTGGGTTTATTTTCAAATAAAGTTTTATAATTAATTAAAGCGAATTAATTATTTTAGGTTTAATTATGAATCCAATTAACCCTTACGGGAGTTCAATTCCTGGACCATCGCAAGGTCCTGCAGAAGGAGGAGGCAAGAGCGATCCTCTCCGTGGCGTGGGGGGAAAGTTCACAAGAAGAGGAGCTATTCGCGGCCGTAAAGGTGTGCGTGGATATCAAGGATATCTCGAATCCAAGGTAAGTAAGCACGGGAGTGAAAAAGCTCATAGGGCTGCGAGTCGGGTGGAACAAATTAGTACAAGAATTAAAGCTAGCGGAGCTAAAGCTAGTGATGCGATCAGCCGCGCTGCCTACAAAGCTGGAAAAATGCTGACACAAACGGCCAAGCAAGTAAAAAGCAAGATTCAAGATAAGATTAGCGGTAAGAAAGGACCTGTGAGTGGCAAGAAAGAGTCCCAGGGAGCTCCACAACAGTCACAGATGAAAGTTTTAGCTAAAGAAGCTGTGGCGAAAGTTGGGAAGATGTCTGCTGGGGTTAAGAGGAGTCTTGATGCCAGTAAATTGGGTGCTTCGAAAAGTCCTTCGAAACAATCCAAAACTGAGGGGCCATCTGCTAAGGGTCGTAGTGGTTTTAGCCCAGATTTAGGTGCTATAGCGGATAGAGATAGGGTAAAACTTCCTAGGGCTAATGTGCAATTTCAACAAGAGGGCGAGAGAAAATCTCAGCGTCTAGAAAATCAAAAGACCAAGGGAATCCTTAAACAACCTGGAGCTCCTAAAACCGGTAAGAAGGGAGTTCGTTGGGCAGACCAGGAAGGTAAGAGTCTTGAACAATAGATTTTCGGTTTGACCTGATTTTTCATTTCGAAGAGAAGAACTGCATTTTAATATTTTAAGGTGCAGTTTTTTTTATATAAAAAGGTCCCATCCAGTTAACTGGGGCAACTGGATGGGAAAGGGAAAGTTTTCTTTTTACGTGACGACTAAATTTACATTTAGAATCACAAGCTTAGGAGTGATAGAGGGTTCGTAGGCGGGCTTTTCCTACGATTTAAGTATTCCAAACTCGTACTTCTCTCTATAATTATTCCCCTATTTTTGTCCTTCTGTTTTTTTAATTTAATTAATTTATGTTCTAATATTTTTGGTTATTAAGCACATATTCTTCTCAGGGTATTTCGGAAGAAGATGGGGATTTAGAGGGATTTTTCTCAATCTATGTGTGAGGTGTTGCTAAATAAATCATCTCTTTCTATAGATTGTGGATACCATGGGAAGACTGTTACGATATGGCTGCCGTTTCTGCAGTTTAGTATTTATTGGCTATTTTTCATCTTGTGTAACTGCAGGAGCTCAGGAAGCTGGGCGTTGTCCTGATTGTGAGAGCTTTAAAAAAGCTGTTCACCGCTCGGATCAATTACCTGAAAATATTCAAGAATCTGAAAATGGTTGTTATCTTACAGGGTATGTACAAGCCCTCGTAGATATGCATTTTTTAGATAGCTGTACTCAGGTTGTTGTCGAGAATAACGTTGCCTATCTCTTCTCCCTTCCTGTCGATACGGTACTTTCTAATGCGATTATAGAGTTTATTAAAGATCTCCCGTTTATCGCTTCTGTAGAAATTTGCACTAGATCCTATCAAGAGTGTTGCAAGAGTTATAGAGAAGATCGTCCTATATTACCTAAGCAGAAGGCTTTAGGAACGGAAATTGTCTGTGGTAAAGAAGGGGTATGGTTACCACAAAATACGATTCTCTTTGCACCGTTAATTGCAGATCCTCGCCAGGTAACAAATAGTGCGGGCATTCGTTTTAATGAGAAGGTTGTTGGGAACCGAGTAGGCTCTGCTATTTTTGGTGGGGACTTCATTTTGTTACGCCTTTTCGATGTTTCTCGTTTCCATGGGGATGTAGATATTGGCATTCAAGGCGGAGTTTTTTCCGTTTTCGATTTAGATCATCCGGATTCCTGCATGGTCAACTCTGACTTTTTCGTTGCAGGTTTGTTAGGATTTGCTGTGGATAAATGGAGTTTCCGTTTACGTCTTTGGCATCTTTCTTCGCATTTGGGAGATGAATTTCTTTTAACACATCCCGATTTCCCAAGATTTAACCTCAGTGATGAGGGCATCGATATTTTTGCTTCCTTGCACTATAACCCGCAGATACGCGTGTACGGGGGAGTAGGTTACATTATCAGTAGAGATTTAACTTTCCCAGAACGTCCTTTATATATAGAAGCAGGAGCAGAATTACGTCCTTTTGGATTGCGAGAGGGGAATTTACATGCTCAGCCGATTTTCGCTATGCATTTTCGCTTCTGGGAAGAACAGCATTTTGGAATTGATCAGACCTATATCCTAGGTATGGAGTGGTCAAAATTTCGAGATGTTGGCAGAAAAATCCGTGCATTTGTCGAATACCATCAAGGATTTTCTAAAGAGGGTCAGTTTGTGCGAGAGCCGTGTAATTATTACGGCTTTCGCTTAACCTATGGCTTCTAATCATACTTCTAAAAATCCGTCGGGATAAGGAGGATGTTCGGGGCCTATAGGTAACGTGTTCGTGATATATCTTTGGAAAATTTCTATACCAGCTTGAGGGGAAGAAATACAAAATACGCAATTGCTTACCCATTCAGAACCGCGGTTGGTTCCAGTTTTGCAATTGGTTTGGTAGATGGGGGTTACTTTCTCTCTCCAATACGCAGCAGGACCAATTAAAAATATAGGAACAGGAGGTTTTTTCCCTGTTTTTATACTGATAAGCTCGAGACAAAATTCAAAATCTGTTCCCATGCCTCCAGTGACAAATAAAGCCAGATCTACATGGAAGTGCTCTTGACGTTGAATTAACGAGGAGAGCCTGTAGGTCATTTTCGCTTGTATGTAGGGGTTCATCCCTTGGTTTTTCATTGGGGACTGCTCGAAATCGATAATGTTTCCACAAGAGAGAAGGTTGAGCTCTGTAGCAACCTCGTTACCTACGGCCATGGCTCCTGGTCCTCCTCCAGTCATGATGGCTAAGGGGGTATGGGGAGGAAATCCAGGAATAGGGAAGGTTTGAATAAGATTTTGAATTCCTTGCAATAATTCCTTGAGATCTTCTTTATACCCCTCTGAAATCATGCAAGAGCCGTGAATGCCAATAAAGTACGCAGAGCGAAATTCTTGGGTGCGTGTTATAGGCACGAACATTCCTGAATCTTTTCCACGGCGTTTTACGTATTGCAAAACGTGTTTAGAAACTTTGTCTACCCAGAACGTAGGAATTCCTGCAAAGTATAAGTCCATAAGTAAAGCGCGGTCATGCTCAGAAAAATACTCGCCATAATTGTATGAAGGTATTTGGAAATAGATGTGTTTTAGATAGTAGTTGACGTGATAGGAAAGCAACATACCTTTCAGACAAGAAGAAGGGAAATAACGAGAGAAAAGTACTCCTTCGCTGGTAATGTGTCCTGTTTCCATAGCTTGTAAGAAGGGGAAACAGGGTTGTTCTTCGATGTATTCTTGAAGGTTTTCGGGATAAGGATTTTTTTTGTCGTGTAGGGATTTGGCCGATCCTATCAACCAAGAGTTTTGTGATAATTCGAGGATTTCACTACCTTTGGAAATAAATGTGGCAGCTTTTTCTTGGGTACCTGGTGTTGTTTCAAAAATATTGAAAAGACATTGTTCGGACTCTAAAGAGGATTTTAGGAAATCTCGATAACAGAAGAAAGAGTGTTCTTTATAGGGTTCTATAGTGAAGAATTCTAAAGGAATCGTCTCCACGGGAACTGTGGAAGATCCATAAAATTCGTAAATATCTCCGGATTCTTGTGTGGTAGGCTCTAAAATATTCGCTGCGGTATGTTGTATTCCTTGGGGAAGGAGTGCGTCGACAACACGAGCAAATACCGTACGGATATGTAAAGGCTCTGTTTTTATAAGTAAAATATGATCACGAAGGGGCAGTTTTTCACGTTCTATTTTATGTTGGTACAGGGATAGGAAATTTCGTACTCTCATGTTAGGCTGGCCTAATGCTTTTCCTATTAAAGGAAGGAGGCCATAAATCTTATGATCATAGTGAATGACTCCGGGAAGAGTCGGTAGGGTCACGACAAGGCGGTCGTCAATAACATCTAAAGAAATGAGATGTTCTAATTTCTTACCAAAACATAACAAAGGCATTCCTGCTTTATCGGTATGTTTGAGCATTCTTTCTAGGTATTGTGGGGAGCGTACGAGTCGACGGTCATCTGCAGCGAATAATTTTGCAATGTAATCCCCGGGTTCTAACAGGGTGAGCATCACAGAAGCTACGGGGTCGTGACTGCTAATTTGTAGTAGTAAACGTGCTCGGGAACATTCTTTACTTAATTCTATTTCTTTAATTTTGGCATCAACCCCTAATTGTGCTAGTGAGCTTTTTAGATTGAGATGTAAGCAATGCTGAGGTAAATGAAAACCCAAGAAGTACTCGGGGATATTTAGTATTTCTATTTCCCCCTCGTATGTATTCGGCGATAGCATATGCAGGGGAGACGTAAGGTACCCATCAGGAGAAGTTGCGTCGTGGTTCCTGTGGAATAAGTTATACATATATCCTCCAAAAAAAATAGGCTTTTATAGCTTGAGAGTCTTGTTTTAGATGAAAAAGATTTTTAAGAAAATGCAAAGAAATGTCTTTGCGATTGAGAATTATTTTTCTCTGGATACAATGGAGGGTTTTTAAGAAGGATGGGAAATATGCGAATTCCAAGAAGCGTTGGTACACACGACGGTTCTTTTCATGCTGATGAGGTTACAGCGTGTGCTTTACTTATTTTGTTCGATCTTGTTGATGAAGAGAAGGTCATCCGTACGCGAAATCCTGAAAAGCTCGCAGAGTGCGAATATGTGTGTGATGTCGGTGGAGTCTATTCCCCAGATCAAAAAAGATTTGATCACCACCAGGTATCCTATGAAGGACCTTGGAGTAGCGCAGGAATGGTATTGCATTATCTTAAGGAACAACGACTTATCGATCTAGAAGAATATCATTTTCTCAATCATACGTTAATTCATGGCATCGATGAACAAGACAATGGAAGGTTTTTTTCCAAAGAAGGCTTTTGTTCTTTTTCTGATATAATTAAAATCTACAATCCTGAAGAAGGGAGGAATGCTTCGGATGCGGATTTCTTTTTCTCTTTAAAATTTACTATCGACTTATTGAAGCGTTTGAGAAATAAGTTTCGCTACGATCGCATGTGTAGAGATGTTGTCAGATCTGCCATGGAAAAAGATGAATTTTGTTTATTTTTTGATCGTCCGTTGGCATGGCAAGAAAATTTCTTTTTTTTAGGTGGTGAGCAACACCCTGCAGCGTTTGTCTGTTTCCCTGCTTGTGATCAATGGATTCTTCGGGGGATCCCTCCGACTTTAGATAGGCGTATGGAAGTGCGTGTGCCCTTCCCAGAAAGTTGGGCAGGACTTCTTGGCAAAGAGCTCGAAGAAATCAGCGGGATTCCTGGAGCAATTTTCTGCCATAAGGGATTGTTTTTATCCGTTTGGGATAGCAAAGAACACTGTCGGCGAGCCTTACAGTTGGTATTAGAAAATCGAGGATTAGTATGACCATTTTTGAAAGAATTATCGAAGGCTCAATAGATTGCGAAAAAGTTTTTGAAAATGAAAATTTTATAGCTATAAAAGATCGTTTTCCCCAGGCTGCTGTACATTTGTTGATTATTCCTAAAAAACACATAGAAAAATTACAAGATATGCAGGATGAGGATTTTTCTTTACTTGCTGAAGCAGGAAAAATTATTCAGCAATTAGCGGAAGCTTTTGGTATTGCTGAAGGATATCGTGTTGTAATCAATAATGGTGTTGACGGGGGACAGAGCGTATTCCATTTACATATTCATCTTTTAGGTGGAAGCTCATTGGGGGCTATTGCCTAATTTTTTTTTCCTTATTAGCGAATGTGGCTCAGGGATCGCCATCTTTGCGCCAACATTTGCTTATTGGTGATTTCCCTCGAGCGATTCAGGAAGCTAAGGCCCTGTTGTCCTCTTCCGAATGTTCGCTCTCCGAAACTCGACTTGCTCTAAAAGCATTAGCACAGGGGAAGGATTACGCATCCTGGCATCGGGAGTTTACTAAAGCACGTAAACGCTACCCACAACTTGCTAAAGATCGCGATACTTTAGAAGATTTTGCTCAACAAGTTCTTTCCGATGGTATGCGCCACCCTTCGATGACTGTACGCGCAGTGAGTATACTGTCTATAGGCTTAGCCAGAGACTTTCGTTTAGTCCCTCTTGTTCTGGCGAGTCTGTCCGATGATAGCGTGATTGTGCGTACCTTGGGTCTACAGGTAGTCTTGCAGTATGGATCGCAGAGTTTAAAAGATGCTGTCTGTAAAATTGCGCGTCATGATGATTCTATGCAAGTGCGTATGATGGCATACCAAATTGCTGCGATTTTAGACATTGAAGAACTCCTTCCTTATCTTCAAGAACGTGCGAATAACAAACTTGTCGACGGTGAGGAACGTAGGGAAGCGTGGAAAGCTTCTCTCATGCTTACCCCACATTTGCTTTCTAGATCTAGAGTACAAGAAGATATGGATCAGGCTTTATTTGCCTGCGAACTCTTGCATCATGTGGGGGAAGAAAAAGATGAGAGTGTGCTCCTGGATTTATTATCGATTCAGTACCCTGAAGTTCAAGAAGCGGCATTACGCGCAGCATTGTCTTGTGGACGCGAGGTGAGCTGTAAATCAAAAAAAGTTGCTGATCAAGTGCGCTATATTGCGCAAACGTCTCCCTTCCCCAAAGTACGTCTACAAGCAGCAGCTCTTCTCTATCTTCAAAGAGATCCTTTAGGGGAAGAGTTGCTAGTACAAGGTTTACTTTCTCCTCTCGCCTCGATTTGTGAGTCAGCATCTGCTGCCGTATGTTCTTTAGGCATAGGTGGAAAAGATCTTGCTGATAGGTATCTGAATATTGTGGTCTCCAGGAGAGCCGCAGCAAATCTCGCGATTTTACTGCTTGTCAGTCGTACGCATGTGGAAAGAGCTGGTGATGTTATCGCTGATTTTATCAGCGATCCTGAGATGTGCTGGGCTATAGAACAGTTTCTTTGGAGTTCA
Source organism: Chlamydia psittaci 6BC (assembly GCF_000204255.1). NCBI lineage: Bacteria > Pseudomonadati > Chlamydiota > Chlamydiia > Chlamydiales > Chlamydiaceae > Chlamydia > Chlamydia psittaci. The sequence goes on from NC_017287.1 coordinate 273,829, forward strand.
CAGTGGAACCCTAAAAGTGCTTCCCTCCCTCTCTATTTTGATATGGTAAAAAGAGAGATAGGGAGAAAGCTGATCCGTTTGCTTGCTGTATCAAAATATAGTAAAGTAAAAAAAGTTACGGGAGATTTTCTTGCTAATCGGCAACAACATGGCTGGAGTTTTTTTTCAGGATTATTCTGGGAAGAAGGAGATGAGCAAACGGCGCAGATATGGACTGCAGATAAAAGTTTTGCTTCTAAGTTAGAGTCAACTTTAGCTCGCTTGTGTCAGAAAAAAAATAGCGAATCTCTGCATCAAGCGATGCAGCTCTATCCTGAAAGTCGTTGGCAAGATAAACTGGCTATTTTAGAAGGTATCGCTTTTTCGGAAAATACCGAGGGTGTGGATTTCCTTCTGGAATGTTGTTACCATGAACCCCCTTCGCTGCGTTGTGCAGCAGCAGGGGCTTTATTCGCTCTATTTAAGTAGATCCGTTTCTTTTAGTTTGACGAGATTGTTTAGTGGATGTGTTGGGTCCATAGCAAGGTCGTCTAAGTTCATTTTGTACTTTTCTAATTCTTCAATTAATGTAGATAAGGCTTGCTCACATTCCTCTTTAGAAAATAAAGATTTACGTGGTTTCTCCAATGCTTCTAAAAATTCATCCACAATTTGGATTAGGTGATAAGTAAATTTTTTTAAATAGAGAGTAGGCTTCTTTTCAGTATTATTATTTGTCATAGTTAATTTATCTTGTTTGTTAGTTTCTTTTTAAAATAAAAAGGAGTTTTTTCAATAAATTTTTAATATAAAAAAGAAACTAGATAGTTTTTATAGATTTTTAAGAGCACTTATTTTAATCTAGTATGAAAGTCTAAAGCGCAGGGATTTTTCAATATGCCAACACTACATTTTTCTTTGAAAATGCTTCGCGCTTCCTTATTTTCTTTAAGTTTTCGTTATTCTGGTCGCTATCTCCATCGAATCTCACTGTTTTTTAAGTAAATTTTTTGCCGAAGATAGGAGGTAACTCTGTCTTCTCCGATAGTTGTTCTTCGGCCTGTTTATTTTTACAGTTAAGAGTTTCGCAATGAATTTTGGATTATTTTTATGTTGTTTGCTTGGCGTTCAGGCCTTATGTATATTTGTAGGTCGTCGAGGCGGCTCTACAGTTCAGGATCGTGAGGGGTATTTCCTCGCAGGAAGAAGTTTAAAAACGTTTTCTTTAACGATGACGTTTATCGCTACACAAATTGGTGGTGGGGTACTCCTAGGTGCAGCTGAAGAAGCCGCACGTTACGGTTATGGAGTGATCTTGTATCCTTTGGGTGTGGCTTTAGGTTTGATATTCCTTGGTGTGGGGCCCGGAAGGAAATTGGCTTCGGGATCGATTGTTACCGTAGTTACGCTTTTTGAGAGTGTGTATAAATCAAAAAAGCTACGTAAAATGGCCTTTCTTCTCTCAGCTCTATCTTTGTTTTTTATTCTTGTAGCGCAGATAGTCGCTTTGGATAAGCTATTCGGCGTTTTCTCTTACGGCAAATATCTCACCGCTATTTTCTGGATCACGCTCGTATTTTATACTTCTACGGGAGGATTTCGTGGTGTTGTCAGAACAGATATCGTTCAGGCGTTATTTCTGCTTATTGCTGTGATCACTTGTGCTGTTTCTGTTTGGTATGGCTCATCTAAGTTTACGCAAATCGTATCTCCCTCTGTTTTTGAACCCCTACCAACAAGCAAGCTTCCCGGATGGATTTTCATGCCTATGGTCTTTATGGTTGTCGAGCAGGATATGGCACAACGTTGTGTTGCTGCCTCCTCACCGCGAAGACTCCAATGGGCAGCAATATTTGCTGGGATCGTAATTCTTTTGTTTAATCTTATTCCATTATTTTTAGGCTCTCTAGGAGCAAAATTGGGGATTTCTCAAGGCTGTGTGCTTATTGATACCGTAGCTTATGTAAGCGGACCATCATTAGCAGCTATTATGGCAGCAGCCATTGGTGTGGCCATACTCTCTACAGCAGATTCTTTGATTAGTGCTGTTGCTCAGCTTATTAGTGAAGAAGTGCCTCAACTATCTTCATTAAACTACCGCTACCTTATTGGCATGATTGCAGTACTCGCTCCTGTTGCTGCTTTAGGCTTTAGCAATATTGTGGATTTGCTGATGCTAAGCTATGGTCTGTCCGTGTGTTGTCTTTCTGTGCCTCTAGGTACGGCTCTTCTCACGCGCTATCAAGCTAGCACTCTTGCAGCTTGGGCAGCGGTGCTCATAGGAGGAGGCGTGTATATCAGTGGGTATTTCATCACCATTCCTTTCTCTAGAGATTTGATTGCTTGGTTAAGCTCTCTTACAGCTTTTATTTTTATCGAAATTTTATACGTGTACATCGGAAAGCCTTCTGAAGAGAAAGTCTGATTCTCTGTTTTCGATGATCTTTTTCTGTACACCTGGTGTCTGTGCTCACCTTCTTGTTTTCACAAGAAGGTGAGTTGCGTAGTTAAGCTTGTCTTGAGTCAGGATTCGGAAGGTGTTTTAAACTAGAAAGGAGTTCTATAAAAGAAGATAAGAAGGCTTGGAATAAAGGTTCGTCGGGATGGTTAGGGATGCCTTGGAGTATTTTTCTACAATAATAAATTAGCCAGTATAAAGCATAAAATAGACATTGTAAAAGGTAGAGTTTGCATGTTTGTTTTACCATATACCTCCATGAAGAAAATACTCTTATTCCTTCATTGTTATTTGATAATCAAATAGTTAAACATGCAAAACTTTGCAATATAATTTTTTAAAATAAATTTAACGCATCGTTATTAAAGATTTTTATATTTCCACTGATTAGTTATTTTTAATTGTAAAGTAGCCCTTAAGATCACCTCCACGTTTTTGTGTGGTTGTGATTTTGCAGGGGAAAATTCCTATCTATGGCTTCCTTGGCAGATAGAGTACGTCTCTCTTATGGATGCGAATAGATCACTAAGTTCTTCAGGTGTGATGTGTTGTTTCCCATCACAGAGAGCTTTTTCTGGAGACTCATGTATTTCTATCATTAAGCCATCAGCACCCGCCGCCATAGCAGCTTTTGCTAGAGGAGGCACTAAAGAGCGTTTCCCCGCGGCATGAGAAGGATCTACAATCACGGGAAGAGGACTCACTTCTTTAAGTAAAGCCACAGTGTTCAGGTCTAGGGTATACCGTGTGGACGTTTCAAAAGTGCGTATACCGCGTTCACAAAGAATGACACCAGGACAGGAGGGAGAGTTCAGAAGATATTCTGCAGAGGATAGCCACTCTTCTATAGTTGCGGAAGGGTGACGTTTAAGAATAACAGGACGATGACTTTTGCTGACTTCTTGAAGCAGGACAAAGTTTTGCATATTCCTTGCTCCGATACGAAGAAAATCCACGTTTTCTGCTGTAATTTCTACATCACGAACATCTAAGACTTCGGTTTCCGTAAGTAGGCCGTGGATACGCTGAGCTTCTTTATGCCAAATCACCTTTTCTTTCCCCCAGCCTTGAAAGGTGAAGGGGCTTGTTCTAGGTTTTCTTATCGATCCTCGCAGTACTGTAGCTCCTGCTGCTTTGGCAGCAAGACCGATAGTCACAGTATGCTCGTAGCTTTCTAGAGTGCAGGGGCCTGCTATAAGAAGAGGCTCTCCTTTCCCTATGACGATATCAGAAGATAGGGAAAGAAGAAAATTCGGATCCTTAGCAGATTGTTTTAACGTGTGTGGGAGAGGATAGGTAGTCGTAAGAATAAGAAAGCATCCTTTAAGTTATGGTTGGTTTTGCGCATCTCCTTGGTTTGTTACTCTTGATGTGTCATGAGCATCTTTAGGTAACAAACAGTTGTAGTGGTTGTTTGCACGTAATACAAAAATCTTAGCCTGTTGCTCCGGAACATAGTCCGTTTGGAAAAATCCTTGAGTCGCCGCTAACGGACTGAGTTGTCTTACGGTTTGTGTTAAACTCGCATCTCCTAGGTATTGGCAAAGAGCTAATGAACCTAAAGCTGAAGAAATCGCACTAATATGCTCATCTTCTGCCTGAGTGTTTACAGAGTTAAATGTGTGCATAAGCTCTCGGATATCTATAGTGTTTAAATCATGAATAAGGGATTGATATGCCTCAGGATGTGGGTTGTTCCTACGTACTAAAGAGAAGAGGAAAGCACGTTGTAAGTTGTTATACGTAGTTAGTCTGTCAATATTTGACCAGAACAATGTCGTCCACATATCGAGATGTTCTGTTATGTCCGTTTTTATTCGGATAGTTTGTTCCATTGCATAGGTCTTGAGTCTACTTGCCAACTCTGTATTCTCATCTAACAGCTGTGCGTTCGTTTGCAAAAAGCTGTAAAGTAAAACGTCGTTGGGAACGGACTGACTAAACGGTGTAATCGTTCTTTGTGGGGTGGTTCTATGACCCACGACATCCATTTGATAAATAAATTGTTCCCATAAGAGAGGGTGGGCTGTTCGTGTATCCTGAAGTAACGCGGTCGTTTGCTCGGCATTTCCTGAATCCATGATTTGGAAGAACTTAGTTCTCATGTTGGGGCAAAGAGACAAAGCACAAGGATCTCTAGATAGGAAGGATAATAAGGATTCAATGGTTTGTGTGGTGATAGTATCTCCACATGCAGGGGGATGCCAGCAGAAGGCACCAAAAATACTTCCTCCGAAAGACAATACACGGTACGTGTTGGGCTTATTCCTTAAAGCTTGTTGTAAATGCGGTTGGTACAACAACATGATTTTCTTTGCTGCATTCGCTGTTACGCGATTGGTAAGTAAGGAAGGATATTGTAAAAGGAAGAAGAACATTTTTATCCCCTCCGCATAAACTTTATCCTTAGCATTTGTAGAAGCTTCTAAATCCAATCCCCTAAATATCTCAGAATTCATCATTTCTGTATAGGAAGCTACTTGATTAGGATTATGTTGGATATGAGATAAAATTGTGTCTAAAGATCTGCGTAATTCTTCTACAGGAGTATTTTGTGGCGTAGCTTGCATCAATTTAGCGATGAGCCTGTAGGTGTGACCTAATTGTACAATCATATTCGAAGATCTAAACCCATCACAAAGCGAGAGAGCCACTTCAATCAAGCTTCCTGCTTGTTTTTGAGCCCAAGAAGCTTGCAGTTTTGTATTAAGAATATCTGCTACTTCTCCTTGCCAATTTAGAGCGTGCTCTAAGTCTAAGTTATTGCCTATAATCCCTGCTAATGTAGTTTTTGCATGTGTTAAGAAATCATTACATACCGTATTGTTTGTTACACATGAAGGATGAGAGAGTAGGAAAGCAAGGAAAGCTACAGGGGTAGGGATCTGTTGATCTGGCCTTGCTCTCATTAGGGATTGAGTGAATTTCTGGTAATGTCCTTGAATTTCTACAGGGAGCGAGGTAATGATCGGGAGAGTATTTGCCTCAGTTAGATCTCCAGCAGTTAGGGTAGCACTCACCGTATTGAGTAACTCATCTAACGTTGTTTGAAAAAGAGTTTCTTCTTGCTGTTTTTCCTGAGGTAGCTGTTGGATTTTTTGATGGTTGAGGAGCATGTGCGATAAGAACTCTAAAACCAACTCTAATTGATTTGCAGCTCCCGTTATGGGCAATACGTCGCCTCGGAAGATATGTTGTAAAATCGGGCTCGAAGGCTCTGTTTGAATGATATTTTTCAGAGCTTCTGCTAACATCTCCGGAGCATCGGTCATCTGACCTAAAATTAAAGCTCGAACGTTCTGTTCCCCTCCCAGATTGGTTAAACGTGCTTCATCTAAAGTGTAAAGAGCCAGGTTACGTAAATAAGAAATTGCTTTAGGTGTGTGTATGGGGGAAAGAAGAATGTTATCGTACAGATCTTTCACATTGTTGTAGTTCTGGCATTGTCTAATCACCGTAGCCATCTGTTCCGTAAGTAAAAGATTTCTCGCCGATGACTGGGCAAAAGGTAATCCCATAATACGCTGAGCTTCCTTCTCGAATGCTTGCGGATCTCCTGAACGCATTAATGAACACATCCACCCTATGTGGAAAGAACGGTAAAAGCAGTTACCGTCTCCAGGAACATCAACAGAGTAATAGTTGTCATTCAGGTGGGTTAACTGGGATAACAGCAAACGAGAGACGCGAGTGTGTTCATTTTGAGGATTACCTGTGCGGACGACAGTTTCAAGATCATGCATCATTAAATGGAATGTCGAGCGAATGTTTTTAGGATAGGTAGCAATGAATAGAGGATTAAGGATTTGCGCAGAGGTAATCGTTAAACGCGCATTGTTAGGAGCTAACCCTTGTTCATTAAAATGAACCATAGCTTCTAAAGATTTATTATCCACACCTTGTGGTAACACCCCTAAGCTTTGTATGCGCCCAATAATTTCAGATAGACTAGGTAATCCTGGGAGTAGAGGTCTTTGTTGTACTTGAGGTAGTCGTAGAGTTTCTGTTTTGGGCTGAGGGAGTGGGGTAGGTCCAGCAGGGGGAGGAGTAATCGGCTGTGGATGCGGTTGTGTTGTCACTGGTGGTTGGGGTGCTGGCGGAGGAAGATCTAATATACTCTTGGTAATAGGTTGTTGAGCCGGAGGTAGGCTGGAGACTTCTTGCTGAGGGATTTGTGGAGTTTCTGTTGTGGTCTGAGGGGGTGGGATAGGTGCAGCAGGAGGAGGAACTATCGGCTGTGGATGCGGTTGTGTTGCCGCTGGTGGTTGGGGCGCTGGAGGAGGAAGATCTAATAGGCTCTTGGTAACCGGTTGTTGAGCCGGAGGCAGGCTGGGGACTTCTGGTTGAGGGCTTTGTGGAGTTTCTGTTGTGGTCTGAGGAGGTGGGGTAGGTGCAGCAGGAGGAGGAGTGATCGGCTGTGGACGCGGTTGTGTTGTCCCTGTTGGGATAGGTGTAGCCGCAGGGAGATTTACAGGAGCTGGGGGAGTAGGATGTTGAGGCGGTTGTAATGGAGCTCTTCTTCGTAAAGATTCAAGATATGCAGGTGAGCCTGCGACAGGCGTTCTAGGCAATTGTGGTAGAGGGAGTTGGGACCTGGGAGTCTGTGGTACACTTGGAGTCTGTGGTACAACAGGAATTATAGGTTGTGGGGTCACTTGTGCTGTGTGACGAGTACAGTAGTGAAAGAGCAGCAGGAGACCCAAAGTAATGATATGCAACAGCACATAGGCAACTAGCCTCAAGGCTCTAATACACAAGGGATCCTGTGGATTGACTTGTAAATGATAAAGATTATTTCTTCCTGGAGTAGGGCAGGAAGGGGGGGGTAAAGAAGATGAGCTCATAATTGAATTTTTTTATATGGTCACATACTTACTCGCTTTCGATGTCAATTAATTTAAAATCATATTTCGAGTTTGATGATTTATTATTGTGTATGTAAAGTATACCATACTTTTAGTTATTATAGCATAGTTTTTATGAAACAGTTGATTTCTTACCTTCGAATCTTGTTTTTCGGGTGTTGTTTATTCTTAGTAGGTTGCAGTTCTTCTGTTAAGAGAGATAAAATTTGGATAGTAGGTACGAATGCTACCTATCCCCCCTTTGAATTTATTGATGAAAACGGAAATACCATTGGTTTTGATATAGATCTTGCGGAAGCGATTAGCCGACAACTTGGTAAAGAATTGAAGGTTGTGGAGTTCTCTTTTGATGCATTGATTCTCAATCTAAAGAAACATCGCATAGATGCGATTTTGGCAGGGATGTCAATTACGCAATCGCGTCAAAAAGAAATTGCTATGCTTCCTTATCATGGAGAGGGCGTCCGTGAGCTCACTGTTGTATCTAAACAGCCTGTAAATAAAGATACTGTTCTTCCTTTATCTAAATATTCTTCGGTGGCTGTACAAACGGGAACTTTCCATGAGGATTACCTGTTATCTTTGCCAGGAGTCTGTGTGCGTTCTTTTGATAGCACTTTAGAGGTTCTAATGGAGGTGGGTTGTAAGAAATCCCCAATAGCTGTTCTTGAGCCTTCTGTTGCTCGTGTGGTACTAAAAGAGTTTCCTGATTTATATACGACAACCGTAGATCTACCTGAAGATCAGTGGGTTTTAGGGTGCGGCTTAGGTATAGCGAAAGATCGTCCTGAGCACGTGAAAGAAGTTCAAAACGCTTTGGATGAGCTGCAAGCTGATGGAACTATCCTAAAATTAGAAAAAAAATGGGGATTAGATAAACAGGGTTTTTAACACCTTTTTATTAAGAAGACTCTTTCTCTCTATTTTTCGATCAGTATTTTAAATAGATCAGATTATTTTCTGTTATATAAGAATGCGTTTGTTTTTATACACTTTTATAATTTGATCTTTTCTATTCCTTTTGTTATTTTCTTTCTAATTATTTTAAGGTGCCGGATATGTTTGGATCATCTCCCTGTTGCCCTGGTTTCAAGGATAACCCGGACTATGAAAACACGCATTTTTATTGTTCTTGTTGCAAAGGGGTAGTGCAACCCAGAGAAGTTTCTGTTCTTGTTGTCGGTAGTGATGGGAAGGCTAGTGGTATTGCTCCTGTTTTGCGATGTCAGAGTCATTTGATCAACGGCATGTGTTCTTCCGGGCCAATAACAACGTTATGGGGGTTGTACCCTAAGGATGAAGAGGCTGTTCGCACACAGGAAAAGATGAAAAGCGTATATTTCCGGGTCCGCAACCTAGATATCTGTGCTTTGTTGAATTTTATCGGCGCGGGTATACTATTTTTTGCCGGAGTTACTCTTGGTGTCATTGTTGCTTCCCCGGTAATCCCCGGCGTGCATCATTGGTTTTTCCCAGCAATTTTATTAGGAGTGGGTTTGATCCTATGTTTGATAGGAGCCATTTTCAGTTACTTTTCAAAGGCTCGTGTACGGGAATGGTTAGATCTTTCACAACATTATGTGCAACATTGTGAGTTGGTGCATGTACAAGCTGGTACAGAAAAATATGTGGTACTTACAGAATTTCCTCCTTCGTGCCACTTATTAGATCCTATATTAGCGGCTCCGCCGTTTCATCCAACTGTTCTTCCCTTACCTATTCCTGAACTTCTCACTACAGAATCCGCTTCTTCTTTTTCTTAATTTTCGAGATAGTTACAATTTCATTTTTACGCATGTTTTGGGATTGTCTGTGGAAAAAGGTGTACGCGGAGATGTTTCATCAGGTAAATTAACCTTTTTAGGTTCAGGAAATCCCGAAGGGATTCCCGTTGCTTTTTGTCCCTGTGAGATGTGCAAGGGAAAACACATACGGCGTTTGCGTTCTTCCGTGCTGATTGAATGGGCGGGGAAGCATATTCTTATCGACGTCGGTCCCGATTTCCGTCAGCAAATGTTGGAAAATAATATTGAGAAACTTGATGGTGTATTTCTCACCCATCCTCATTATGATCATATAGGGGGTATGGATGATTTGCGTGTTTGGTATGTACTCCATCAGCAGTCTCTCCCTGTCGTTCTTTCCTCTTTTACCTATAAATATCTTTGCAAGGCGCGTGAGCATCTTGTTTTGCCTCCAGATAGAGATGCCTCGCTTTCTGCTGCTTTAAATTTTACTATTTTAAACGAAGATTATGGTGAGAGCACATTTTTGGATCTCCCTTTTACCTATGTTACCTATCATCAGAAGTCCTGTGAGGTTATGGGGTATCGTTTTGGAAATCTTGCATACCTTACTGATATGAATCGGTATGATCATAAGATTTTTAGTTATCTTTCTGGAGTGGATACTCTGATTCTCTCGGTTTCTTCTACGCGGCCTCCTCAGGCGTTTGCTGGACTAGGTTATGCACATTTGACTATGAGTCAAGCAGAGGACTTCGCTTCTCTTGTAGGCGCAAAAAAATTAATTTTTACGCATATTAGCCATCACCTGCAAAAAGAGCTGGTAGATTATCCCAATAAGTTGTGGGCTTATGATGGTATGGAAGTTTCTTGGTCGTTCGTTAGGTAGACAATGAAAAAAAAGAGAAAAGAAGAGAAAAAGAGTCGAGAGAGTGCTTTAGGATGGCGTTTTTCTCTTCCCCGTGAAGAGCAGGATCCTTCTCAAGCATTGGCAGTTGCTTGTTACTCAGGGAAAGAGGAGCAACAGCGTGTGGAAGAACATAGTGAAGAGCTCGTTTCTCTTGCAGAATCTTGTGATATTACGGTTTTAGAAACACGTTCATGGATTTTGCGATCCCCATCTTCTTCAACATATCTAAATGAAGGCAAGCTTTTAGAAATCGAAGAGATTTTAAAAGTATTTCCTACGATTGGCACATTGATTGTTGATGAAGAAATCACCGCATCTCAGCAGAGGAATCTAGAAAAGCGTTTAGGACTCGTGGTTTTAGATCGTACAGAGTTAATCTTAGAGATTTTTGCTAATCGAGCGTTTACTGCAGAAGCGGGACTTCAGGTAGAATTAGCACGAGCACGTTACCTTCTCCCTCGTTTAAAAAGGATGTGGGGTCACCTATCGCGTCAAAAATCCGGAGGTGGTAGTGGCGGAGGATTTGTTAAGGGAGAAGGGGAGAAGCAAATCGAACTAGATAGAAGGATGATTCGTGAAAGAATTCACAAATTAACTTTGGATCTTAAGTCGGTAGAAAAGCAAAGAAAAGAGCGGCGTAAGGCTAAAGAGAAACGGGGGATTCCTTCGTTTGCTTTGATTGGTTATACCAATTCTGGGAAAAGTACTCTGTTGAATCTTTTAACTTCTGCGGAAACTTACGTTGAGGACAAACTTTTTGCGACTTTAGATCCTAAAACACGTAGGTGTGTTCTTCCTAGTGGGCAACGTGTTCTTGTTACAGATACCGTGGGGTTTATCCGGAAATTGCCCCATACTCTTGTTGCAGCATTTAAAAGTACTTTAGAAGCTGCGTTACATGAAGATGTTTTACTTCATGTTGTGGATGCTTCGCATCCCTTAGCTTTTGAGCATATAGAAACTACAAAAGAGATTTTGAAAGAATTAGGGGTAGACCATCCTAAAATCATCACAGTGTTAAATAAGATCGATGCGCTTCCCCATGGTAAGGCATCTACCAAACTTCGTTTGCTCTCACCACGTGCTGTACTCATCTCTGCCAAAACCGGAGAGGGAATTCAAAATCTTCTTGAGGCAATGACTGATGTCATTACTGAAGGCTTTCCTGAAGTTACATTAAAATTTTCTTATAAGGATTATGGCAAGTTTACAGAGCTGTATGATGCAGGTTTGGTCTTATCGCATCGTCGTAAAGATGATATTTTAATTGTAGAAGCTTATTTACCCCAAGAGCTGGAAAAACGCTACGGGCCGTTTATTGCACGTAAACGTTCTTCTCAAAAGCAAATGGAAGATGAGTTTTTCGTTTAGAGAATTCCTTTACAAGCCAATAAGAAAAAAGAGAATCTTTATTAGTGAGGAAAAGTAGGGATACTTTAGAATACTGTCTTCGTGTTTTTTTCAGATTTCATTAGAAACCTATGACAGTTATAGAAGTAAAGGGAACATTTAAACTTGTTTGTTTAGGGTGTCGTGTAAATCAATATGAAATTCAGAGTTACCGCGATCAGTTAAACTTCTTAGGATACCGCGAAATCACAGATCCTGAAGTTCCATGTGATCTTTGTATTGTGAATACCTGTGCAGTTACCGGATCCGCAGAAAGCTCGGGACGTCACGCTGTACGTCAAGTTTGTCGACAAAATCCCGATGCTTTTTTAGTTGTTACTGGTTGTTTAGGAGAGGCTGATAGGGAATTTTTTAATTCTTTAGACAGACAATGTCTTCTCGTTTCTAACAAAGAAAAGCACCTGTTAATGGAAAAGATCTTCCCCTCGATTCAAGATCTTCCAGAATTTCGCATTCGTAGTTTTTCAGGGAAATCCCGAGCTTTTATCAAAGTTCAGGATGGGTGCAACTCGTTTTGTTCCTATTGTATTATCCCTTACTTACGCGGGAGGTCGCGTTCCCGTCCCGTTCAGGAAATTCTTGAGGAGATTTCTGGTCTCGTTACTCAGGGGTATCGTGAAGTTGTGATTGCTGGGATTAATGTTGGTGATTATCAAGATCAGGGAAAATCTTTAGCTTATCTTATTAGTCAGGTAGACGAGATCCCAGGTATAGAAAGAATACGGATTTCTTCTATAGATCCCGAGGATGTTCAGGACGACCTCCGTGATATATTATTATCAGGAAAGCATACGTGTCATTCTTCGCATCTTGTTTTGCAATCAGGTTCTAATGCGATTTTAAAAAGGATGAATCGGAAGTATTCACGGGGAGATTTTTTAGATTGTGTAGATGCTTTACGTTCTGTAGATCCTCAATATGCTTTCACAACAGATGTCATCGTGGGCTTCCCTGGGGAAACAGATCAGGATTTTGAAGAGACTTTGCGCATTGTAGAAGACGTGGGTTTTATTAAAGTCCATATTTTTCCTTTTAGCCCTAGAGAACGAACAAAAGCCTATACCTTTTCTTCTCAACTGCCCGTATCTGTAATTAACGAACGGAAGAAGCATCTTGCTCATGTAGCTCGAGAGGTGGCCCATAGGGAGCAGATGCGCCGTATAGGAGATACGCTTTCGGTACTTGTTGAAAGAGTTGATGGAGGATTTGCCTACGGCCATTCTTCATACTTTGATATGGTAGGTTTCCCTGCAGATCCTTCTGAGGTTTCTGTGAATACATTAATCGATGTACGTATCGAGAGTGTCGAAGAAGATGTTCTAAAAGGAAAACGTGTATGATTAAAATAACACAGAGTTTTAGACCATATACGTTAATTCCTGGAATGTGCCTCCCTATTCCCGGATCGGCATTGTATGCTCAAGTATTTCCTACAGTATGGCGCATATTTTCGGCTTCGCATGAACTTCTTGATGAGGGTTATGTAGATGCTCAGGGACCTTTAAAGCGCTTTGCTGTATTTCAGGATTTGCATCGTGGAGGTCTTGCTGTTGTTTGTGAACAATACAAATACTACATTCTTCCCTCTGGGAAAAAAGTCGATTCTTTGAAAGGGCTCTTACCTTTTGCAGATTCTGCAGAGCCGTTACTTTCTTTAGGCGTGCATAAACATGCAGATCTACATAAAATACGCTATCGTAGAGATTTAAAAGAGATCCTTCCTTTATGGTTGCGGTTAAGTGCTCTTGTTCCCACAGATGTACAAGATGCAGAATGTTTGAACAAGGGGAGTGGAAAACTTCTCGTTACTGCATACCAAAAGATTCAAGAAAGAAAAAAAACAGAAATTTATTCTGCGCTATCTTCGTTATATTTGGCAGGCTTTTCCGAGAATCTCTTACCTAGGATTTATGATACAGAATACCAGGGGATTCTTAAAGAGATGCCAAACAAGGATGTGCTAGAAAAGGTACCGTTCTCTTTATTTAGTTACAGTTTAGCCATGTTGCGCGATCTCTTTATTATGCGGGATAAAGAAATTGTGGAGATTCTTCCTTCATTACCTCCAGAATTTCCTTGTGGGAGGCTGATCCATGTGCACCTTAAGGGAATTGGAAAAATTTCATTAGAATGGAGTAAGAAGACAGTACGGCGTGTGTGTTTACACGCTGAGGAAACAGCCGAGCTTCTTTTGTGTTTTTCTTCAGAGTTATCTAGTTGTCGTTTACGCCAATGGGAAAAGAAACAGTTGGTGAGCTCTTCTACAGTTTCTCTAGGAGAAAGTATGGAGATAAAAAACCAAACTACGTATTTATGGGATTGTTTCCGTAAATAAGATAGTTTTTCCATGGTCGAAAGGATTGTCAACTCTGAAGACGTGTCCTTATTAATTTCTGGAAGGCAGAGTAATCCTCATAAGTTTTTAGGGATTGTTTCTGAAAACTCCTCACAGGATAGAATCATTCTCTTTCGTCCTGGGGCCCATTCTGTAGTTGTCGAACTGCAGGGAAATATAGCGCATGCACAACACCATCATTCGGGGATATTTTCTCTAACTGCTCCTAAGGGGACTCTCCCTCAGGATTATCGTATCTATCATCAAAATGGCCTATTAGCTCACGATCCTTATGCGTTTTCTCCTTTGTGGGGAGAAGTAGATTCTTTTTTATTTCATCAAGGTACGCACTATAAGATTTACGAACGTATGGGAGCGATTCCCTATGATGTTCAGGGAATTTCCGGGGTGCTTTTTGTGGTTTGGGCTCCACATGCACAACGCGTATCTGTTGTCGGTGATTTTAATTTTTGGAATGGTCTTGTTAATCCTTTGCGCAAAGTCTCTGATTTAGGAGTTTGGGAATTATTTATCCCAGGTCTTGAAGAAGGAACCCTGTATAAATGGGAAATTGTTAGCGCTTCCGGAGAGGTGCTTATCAAAACTGACCCTTATGGGAAAAGTTTTGATGCTCCTCCTCATGCAGTATCTCGCGTTGTGCATAGTGATCGCTATACATGGCATGACGCCCAGTGGATGGAAAAACGTAAAAACAGAGAAGACCAGCCTTTAGCAATTTATGAGGTGCATGTAGGTTCATGGCAGTGGCATGAGGGTAAACCTTTAGGATACCGAGAGTTAGCAAAGAAACTCGCTGCCTATTGCAAAGAGATGCATTATACGCACGTTGAGCTGTTGCCAGTTACAGAACATCCTTTAAATGAATCTTGGGGATACCAAGTAACAGGATACTACGCACCTACATTTCGGTATGGATCACCTGAAGATTTTCAGTTTTTTGTAGACCACCTTCATAGTGAAAATATCGGGGTGATTTTAGATTGGGTGCCTGGGCACTTCCCCACGGATGGCTTTGCTTTAGCTCATTTTGACGGAGAAGCCCTGTATGAATCTATAGAACATAAAGAGCCATTACACCCCCATTGGCATACGTATACTTTTGATTATCGCTGCAATGAAGTCGTGAATTTCCTTTTAGGCAGCGCTCTATTTTGGTTAGATAAAATGCACATAGATGGTTTACGTGTCGATGCTGTAACCTCGATGTTGTATTTAGATTATGGCCGTCAAGAAGGAGAGTGGTCCCCCAACATCTATGGAGGTAGAGAGAATCTCGATGCTATCGAGTTCTTGAAACACTTGAATTCTGTAGTGCATAGGGAATTCCCCGGGGTATGGACATTTGCTGAGGAATCTACAGATTTCCCGAACGTGACCAAGCCGGTCGCCCAAGGAGGGTTAGGGTTCGATTATAAATGGAACTTAGGTTGGATGCACGATACCTTTCGTTATATTCAGGTCGATCCTATGTTCCGTTCGTATCACCATAATGATCTGACCTTTAGCCTTTGGTATGCCTTTAACGAAAGGTACCTCCTTCCTCTTTCTCATGATGAGGTTGTCCATGGTAAAGGTAGCCTTTTACAAAAAATGCCTGGTGATAATCCATGGACAAAGTTTGCCCATATGCGTTTGCTGTTAAGCTATCACATATGCCAGCCGGGCAAGAAACTGCTGTTTATGGGTGGGGAATTTGCTCAAGGAAAAGAATGGGCTCCGGATAGCTCTTTAGATTGGCATCTGTTAGATAACTCCTATCACGCTTGTTTACACAGGTGCGTAGCACGGATGAATGCTTTATATTGTGACCTTCCTTATTTTTGGAAAGGAGATGGTAAGCAGGAGTCTTTCCATTGGGTAGACTTCAAAGATACTGAAAATAATGTTATAGCTTACTACAGATTTGCAGGAGAAAATCGTAGTAGCGCTTTACTGTGTATCCACCATTTTAGTTCGGGATATTTTCCTTCTTACGTTCTACATTGTCAGGACATAAATACCTGCCAACTCCTTTTTAATAGCGATGATATTTGCTTTGGGGGTTCAGGGAAAGGCAACCGTCAGCCAGTTCTTTGCATAGATCAGCATGTCTCTTGGGGGGTGGATATCGAGCTGCCCCCTCTAGCAACTTTGATTTTTTATGTTCGTTTTGTAAATAAACAATCTCTTGTTTAATTATATTTAAATAATTTTACTTATTTTTGTTGTGATTTATTTAAGAAATTGATCAATGTTTGATATCTAGATTTGTGATTATAATTAATTAATAGTGAATTTTATTTTTTATTTTTTAATTTATGTCGATTTCTAGAGTTCCTGGCGATGATCACAAAAGTTTGGAGATTTTAGGGCCCCGAGGTCTCTCTCAAGTATCTCAGTATAAAAAGGTAGGCTCCCCTATACATGAGGCTTTGCATCCTGATGAAGTAGCAGATAAAAGGAGTTTCTCTCATTCTGTAGGGTTATTAGCAGGATTGATGGTCTTTGCGTTAGCTATGGTTATTGTTGTTGTGGCTTTAACTTGCATTGCTCCTGGAGTTCCTCAGAGTATTGTATTGGCAATAGCTTTAGCTGGAGTTTCTCTAGGTGGTTTTTCTGTGATGAAAAACATCGTCAATAAGGTGCGTGATCTTTTTGCTCCTAAAATGTCTGAGAAACAAAGGATAAAAAGTGCTGCAGGTATAGGAATCGGATTTACTGGATTAGGATTAGCTATGAAGGTAGGAGCTCATTTTATTCCTGGAGGTTACGGTAGCGTTGTTGGGAATTTGGGAGGAGCGGCCTACTCTAAGGGGAGCCAATCAGGTTTTACAAGCATAGCACATTACCTATACATCAAATTTGCACGTTCTGAAAAGGCGGCTTCCGGAGAGCCTTTAACACGTATAGAAATTATGCAAGAGGCTAAGAAGTTACACCGTATTAGCCTGAGTCTTTTAGTCGTAGGTGTTGGCTTTGCAGCTTTAGGGATCGCTCTTGCTATTGTAGGTACTGTAGTTTTAGGAGGAGCGCCTGCTGCCACAGCATTGATTGTGCTTGCTCCTCCTTTTATTTCCATAGGAATAGGCTTAGTTTTACAAACGTTACTCCACAGTAGCATCGGAAAGTGGAAGAATTTTTTAGACTCTCAAAAGAATCAAGCCCTTTTCCTGGATACAGGGTTGAAGAATATTCGTGATGAAGATCTTAGAACTCACGAGGTTGTTGAAGAGTCGTTAGAAAAAATCACTAAGAAAGAGATAGAAATAGAAGAGAAGACCTCGACTTTCATAAAAACGGAAAAGATTGTCGCAGATCAGAGAATTACTGCTGAGGAAATAGATAAGCGTTTATCTTTAACTCCCAGACAAAAAGTGATTTTTGCTCTTTCTGTTTTGCTAGTGCTTGCTGGGTTAGCCGCTGTTGTTTCTGCAGGATTTGTCAGCATGCCCGCATTACAAGTTCTCCTTGTTGCTACTGTAGGATCTTCGGTAGCTTCTACTGTTTTACCCATGGCCTCTTCGGGCTTGGTGTATAATGTCTTTCAATGCAAGGCCCGATTACATATTGCTAAAGCCCGTTGGAAAGAAGCCAAAGCAAAATCTCAATTTAAAAAACAGCTCATGGGGGGCATAGGTTTTTCTAAAGCAGAGCTGAATAAAGCTTGGTTACGTGTTGGAAAAGATACGATCCTTGAGACAGATCGTGCTATCCGTGAAGAAATCGCAAATTTTGAAAAAGGCCGCGGTGTAAACAGCGTGATTGTCGCTGGGATTTTTGTCATCGCTGGGGTAGGGATTATGCTTCTTACTCTTATTCCTGCTTTAGCTCCGATTATGGCTGGAGTATTGGCTATAGGATCGACTTTGATGGTCATAGGAGCGGCTATGTATTTACAAAAGTTCACAACATGGCTGTACAATCATCTGGTGACGTTAAGAGAGCGTTTATACTCACGCAGAAACTACTTAAGCGATATCTCCAGAAAAATGCAAATTTCTACAGAAGATCTTATCGTCGATGCGAACTTCGACGATATAGATTTGGATAGAGATGGGAATGACGATACTTTTGCCAATGCTTTTGGTAACTAGAGACTTATCTACATCTTATCTAGATAGAGTTTGCGTATCCTTCCCCCGAGTTTCTATCTATGTATAAGTGGGTCATTCTCTTCTATTTATAATAAAATTTATCTATTTATTATTTTAATAATTAAATATTGATAAAATTAAAATAATAATAATTCATTTTTTATCTTTAATATTAAAAGAGGCATACATATGGCGGGGGTAAGTGGAATTGGAGGTAGAGGAGGACCGAGCAACATCCCTCCTCCTGATAGCGATGATGATAAGCGTTCTGAGTCGAGTAAATTCGGAGGGCATGATATAGTTTATGGAAGTGAATCTGGAGAACACGGCCCTAGCTCAATAGAAGAAAGAGCTCATATGCTCATGAAAAGTGGTTTTCAGGTACACAACCCTGAAGAGGTCGAAGCGAGATCATCTGTTTCGCAAAAAGGAGGCCAAAAATCTGGGTTCTTCGGACGTATGTGGGATGCCGTAAAGGGAATATTCGGAAAGAAAACCAGCAAGGAATCTGTTACAACGATTTCCTCTCCCGAAATTCCTGGTTATAAAAAATATGGTAAACGTCTCCCCGAGGCTAGAGCTGTACACACCCATTTTCAATCTCAAGGCGAGGGCTTAGGGATCGATTCAGGAGATACAGATGTTGCAGATATAGAAGGAGATGCTGTAGTCGGGGATTTGGTAGATATAGAACATTCTTCAGATGCAGAATCGTCATCGAAGACTTCCAAAAATCACGGATTAGCAAAGCGTGTTCGTGGTTGGTGGGATTACACCACTAAACAACAAGAAACTCCTGTCGATGGTCGAGTCGGTTTGAGTCTTAGTGAATTACAAGATATGGTGGAACGATTCACTAAGATGATGGATGAAACGGATAATGAAAGCGAGCGTACTCTATTTGCGCAATATGTGGACACATATCAAGGCTATATCCAAGAGATGGTGTCTGCAGGAGCGGAGTTGCCTTCTGATAGATACAACTTACTAGATGGTTCTTTTGATGAGACAGCTTCGGCAAAACATGTGGATCAACTTGGAGAGTCTATACTTGTAGATAATTATCAGGATTTATCCCGAACTCCTGAAGAAGATCTTGTGAGTATGATAGATACGGGACATGACGCTGATAGTGTTTTAGGTGAGCTCAGCCCTGAAGTACGGAGAGTCTTAGATGAAGCGCAGAGTATGCGTGCCACGTTTGATGCAGGGATTTCAGAAAATGTCACACCCGATTTAAGAGAACGAATTCGCGGAGCTCTTGATAAGCTCATCTTAGGAATCAAAAACCTCTTTATTGTGATTAGGAATAGTTTAATTGGTTTATCTCGTTTAGTGAGAAATGGACTAAGAGCATTAGGAGAATTTGTAAGGCGTCGCGGAACTTTAAAAGATAGTGATTATCAATTACTCATCGATGAGGATGATGTCTCTCCAGGAGTAGGAGAGTTGCTTACGCAGTATACCGATTCGAGTAGTTCAGATTCATCTGGGGATAATTGTGTTATCCCTAGGAGTGTAGTAGAGGCTTGGGCAGACGGAATTCCTGAAGTTGTCTACATGACTCGTGTTGGGGATGGATTCGGTGAAGAAGCAGAGCGACTAGAAGAAGAAGGTCTTTATGAAGAGATTCCTGCTAAAGATTTTATGCCAAAAATGCAGGAGAATTCGTTCTATCAAACGATGCGTCCTAGAGGAATTGGCGATCTGCCTTTAGAGGAAGATAGTGTGATTTATGAAGATATGAGTGGGCTACAAGACTCTCCTCAGGAAGAGTCTATATACGATACACCACGAACTTCTCCTCTATATGAAGTTCCAAGAGGTGCTCCGGGTCTATATGATATTCCTAGATCGTATTCAACCCCGAGTGAATCAGATGAGAACGGTTATATGATACCAAATTCTGCGCGAGATGGTGTTTTTGGCGTAACTCCTGGATTTGGTCATGCTTTATCAGCTGTTTACTCAGCATCGTATATCGATAGGTTAATTGAGGAGAACGATAGGATTCGCGAAGGGATATGGACAACTGCGAGTTCTGCAGATTTTGGTCTTGAAGAAGGGCGAAGAC
The DNA here is from genome assembly GCF_000204255.1 of Chlamydia psittaci 6BC. Classification (NCBI taxonomy): domain Bacteria; kingdom Pseudomonadati; phylum Chlamydiota; class Chlamydiia; order Chlamydiales; family Chlamydiaceae; genus Chlamydia; species Chlamydia psittaci. The sequence continues at coordinate 293,699 of NC_017287.1, forward strand.
GTTACGCTGCGGAAAATCGACCTTTACCGCCATTACCTCCTCTTGAAACACCACCACCAAGTCCTTATGGAAATAATCGGGTCATGCAATTGGTACGCCGGCTGCAAAGTGGTATGAGTAATGTATGGAAAGGTAAACGTAAATAAGGATCTTAATAAGGCTATAGAACAAATTCTATAGCCTTATTTTTTTATTTCTAAAAGGTTAATGCACTGCCTGCTTTTAGGTAATGAGAGAAAGTAGAAGAGGAGAGATCTCCTTGATAGTTGAGAAAGATTTTCAGATAGGGGAAAATCATAGTTTCGTTTTCTACTTTGTATGCAAAAGCATGTCGTGAGTTTGGCGTTCCTAAGGAAGGCCATGTTCCATTACTTGCGAGTAGTGTTGTTAATACTTTGGGGTAGTGCTTCAATACGACGGGTTGATACGCAAGTTGTGCTTGCCAGATTGTTGGCAGGTAGGCATTGCGCTTCCATTGTATCATGAGTCCCGAGGGTAGGGAAATGTTTGTCAACGGCCGCTTTAAGGTGAATGCCCTAGGAAAATCACCACGTTCTACGAAGCTGGACAAAGTCGCTCTAAATGCCAGAACTTCTATAAATGGAGTTATTGCAAAGTCTTTGTTTATGAGATTTAGATTTAGGATGCAGTTAACGCTTCCTGCAATGCTGTGTGTATAGAAATCTCCTTCGGACTTCTTATTATCCTCGATATAGAAATGTTTTGCTGTATGGGATCCGTAATTATAGGCTAGAGATGCTGATGTAATTATACTCTCGTCTAACCAAGGCAGCTGTATGAGCATACCTCCGAAGTAGTTGTTTGAAGAGAGCTTATTTTTCGAATCTTTTTCTTTTATATGAGCGGATTGTTGAGCGAAGGATAAAGAGATTCTGTGGTTATTTGCTGTTGTTGCTGTTGTTCTTACGGAATATCCTGCGGATTCCATGCGAAATCCCGATATACCTAAGCGATTTGCTTGGTGGGTAGCCATGACTAAGCCTTGACCGCCCATTTCGAAATAGTTAGGCTCAGTAATTGAAGAAGTTAGCGTACGTAGTCCTGAAAGAGTGGTATAAAACGTCCCCCAGAGAGCGTTAGCAATCAGCGGGGTCATATATTTTGGATTAGGGATGTAGCCAGTAGGCGTCCAATCTGCATAAAGGTATCTGTGGTTTGTATTTGTGGTGTCAGGAGACGTTCCATTTGTTTTGGTTGTATATTCTTCCCAATACGGAGACCAGATACCTTGGTAACCATAGTGATCCGTTTCATTAATGGCTTGGATATCCAAATCTGTAGTTGTAATTTTCTTCTCTTGGTTATCGCAAAGGTATAAGAAAGAAACTCGATTGATTCCGCTAGAGAGATTTAAAGAATCGTAAGGATCTTCATTATCGCTATTAAGGAGAAGTAAGGGTCCTGAAATTGTCGCTGAGGAACTTGTGTCTTCCTGGTACGAGGTTGTGCGATCCTTAGTAACCGCCACAGGATAAATCCAAATTTTTGGAGGTTGCGCATCTTTTTGTAAAAGCGAAGGCAGGTTTAAAGCAAGGCTCGTAATTTGGAATTCAGCATCCGCGGATTGTAGACTAGGTTCTGATTGCTTGGGTTCTGTTAGGGATCGTGGTAGTATCGATGGTGGAAGGAGGACACTGGGAGTTATATCATTCTCAGCTTCTGTTTCTGCTGGATTTTCTTGGGATGCTGTTCGAGTTGCAGCTGCCGCACTAGTTTGGATAACTGCTTTATTGCCGAGACGTAAAATACTTTTGCCTTGAGTAATTTTATGAACAGCTGCACGGGCGCCATCTTCAATAGCCAAGACACCGTTTTTAATTTCTATAGGGTTGAGTATGTAGCTGGTATAATTCCTTTCATGTTCGGTAAAAGAAGGAAGAAACTTGGATGAGAAGAGCACAGTCCCTTGCTGATCTTCTTGCTCATTGAAGATAATACTGTTTGCTGAATAGATGCATTCAATAGGATCATAGAATCGCACTGTATAGTTTTTTCTGGCACCAACTTTTAGTGTTATGCCTGCAGTGCAATGCATAGCATTTCTATGCAATATGGAGTCTCCAACACCAGAGTTATTGGTGAAGAGAATATCGCCATGATCTGCTGATATAGTGCAAGATCCGTTTTGTTTAATGAGTATAGCACCGCCCCATGTACTGTGATTATTAGTAAATTGAATAGGGCCGCTATTGTTTATCATTAACTGACTACAATATATAGCTCCACCGTTAAGGTCTGCAGAGTTGTTATTAAAGGAAATAGATCCAGGATTATCTTCTATTGTTAATTGTGCACAAGTAATAGCTCCCCCGGAGTTAATATCTTCTTGAGAAAATGCACATGAACTAGAATTATTCGCGAAGAGAATCAAATCCGCATTGTTTTTAATTGTACAGGTTTGATTGACATAACAGGCTCCTCCAAGAGGAGAAGAGTTAGAAATTAAGTATAATGGGGCTGAGTTTGCAGAGATTTCACAATTTTGGCAGTATATGGCCCCGCCTATAGCTTTTATAATTGCTGAGCGCAAGTTCCTTGCATGAAAAAAAGAACGATTATTCAAGAATAAAATAGGCGAAGAATTTTCGCTTATTTTTAATGAAGAATCTGAAGATATGGCGCCGCCTTTTATTCTTGCTTTATTATAGGCAAAGCAAATTGGACCAGAATTTTTAGTTAATTCAAATCCATTACAGCATATAGCTCCACCAAAGTTAGTATTTGTGTCTTCAGAATATTCGATAGAAATAGCTTGGTTACCAATGAAGTACTGTCTTGATGAATTTTCACTAATATTACAGCTGCTTGTAGTATAGATAACACCGCCTTTATGATTTGTAATATTATAGATAAATTTTATATCACCGCTATTGTTTCTTAAAGTAAAGGATGGTGCAGAGAAAACAGCTCCGTTTGAATTAGTTATTTGTTTTGTACAGGCAATGTTATTATAATTCTCAATAATACAATCATCAGAAGCAACTCTCGAACCATTTAGAGTATTTTGTAATTCTAGGATATCAGAGAATATTTCTGGATCGAGAAGTTGTTCATATCTGAGAAATTGGGCAGGTAAAGAATCTATTTCTTTTAGATACGCTTCTGAGAATAGTGGTAAACAAGACAAGAGAGAGGTAAGAAGACAAGTGCTAAAGAGAGTAGATGATTTAATTTCCATAGAGATACTTATTTTCTAAGTCTAAAATTGTAGTTCACTTGTTATGTTTAAGAAGTTGCATAATGTGGATCTGGAAAAATCGCCACGATAATTGATGCTCACGCTTATCTTGTCAAAGAAGGTTGTGGTGTTGTTTACAGCTACAGAACCTGCATGGTAATCGACAGGTGTTCCCGAGGTTATCCATGAGCCGTTACTTATCCATCGTGTAGTGATAATTTTAGGCTTCTGTCTGTAGATTGTTGGGGTATAAGCAAATTGGAACTTCCAATCAGTTTTTAGATTTGCTTCATATTGTGCATGACAAGAGACTCCTATAGGAAGAGCAACATTAATTAAGGGGTGTTGTGTTTCGAAACTACGAATATGTTCTCCAGTTTCTTTAAAACTTTCCTGTATAGCATGAATGCCAAGAGCTTTTATAAAAGGTCGGAATTGTAGATGAGAGACATTGCCTGCGGGAAGCATGCAACAGATTTCACTTCCCATGGTATGGCCATGGAAATGACCTTTTGCGGTTGTCTTGAGTGTTGAGTTTTTTGTTTTTACATGACTATGAGAATAGAGATAACCTAGAGAAGCCGATGTGAGAATATTTTCATCAAATAGAGGGATCTGCACTTGCGCTCCAGCGAAGTAACAATTAGAAGAGACCTTATTTTTGAATTTAGCTTCTCTTATTTCGCTGTAGAATTGAGCGAAACTCAAAGCGAAATTGTGTTGTGTTTCTGTAGATCCTGCGATTTCTGTAGAGTAACCTTTGGAGAATAGCTGGAATCCTTGTTGGGAGTTGCGTGTTTTTTGTAAGACATAGGCACCTAAACCGCCTCCAGAAATTTCTCTATTTGGTATTTTGTGAGGGAAGTGCTCTAAAGTGTGTAAGCCTGTTGTAACATTATAGGCAGATTGCCAAAGAGCATTAGCAACAAGATCTCCACGATATATGGGATTGGGAATGTATCCTGTGGGTGTCCAATCTGCGTAAAGGTATCTATGGCTTGTGTTTGCTGTTTCAGGAGATGTGTTATTTGCTTCAGTTGTATATTCTTCCCAATATGGAGACCAGATACCTTGGTAACCATAGTGATGTGTCTCATTCATGGCTTGGATATCTAGATTTTCAGTATTAATCTTTTTGTTTTTGTTATCACAAAGATAGAGCAGAGGGACACGTGTGATGCCACTGGAAAGATCTAGAGAATCGTAAGGGTCTTGATTATCGCTATCAAGGAGAAGCAGGGGGCCGGAAAGGGTTATTGTTGGGTTATTGTCTTCAACGTATGTTGTACTTCCATTGCTTGTCTGGTTATTGGGATACATCCAAATTTTTGGAGCATTCGCCCCCTGAGTAAGGATTGAGGGAAGGTTTAAAGCGAGTTTAGTAAGATCAAAACTAGAACCTTCATAGGTCTCGTCATTCCCAGTAGATGACGTACGTTTTTTTAAGGTTCTAATTACTGCATTATTGCCTAGGCGTAAAATACCTTCCTCTTGCGAGATTTTATAAATTCCTAAACCAGCTTTATCTTCTACAGCAACTACTCCGTGGGCGATTTGATATGTATTTCTTAGGAAGCTGTAATAGCTTCTTTCATTAGTTTCATCTGGAGAGAGATCCGCTCCTGAGAATAAAACCGTTCCTAAATGGTAATTTTCTGGATTAAATATGATAACTGATGTGCTAGGGTGTTCGTTTTCAATAGCGTCATAGAATTTGACTTGATAACCTTGTCTAGCCCCTATTCGCAGATTCATATTAGGGGTTGAGTGGAGGGCATTTCTATAAACTGCCCAAGGTTTTAACGATAAATTTCTTTTGAATACAATGTCTCCGTAATCTGCTGATAGATAAAACTTGGGTGCGTCTCCATGACTTTGGAGAGCAGACCCCCATCTGGCCGTGTTGTTTAAAAATAATACGGGACCATTATCTTGGATGGTCAGATTCTGAGCTAATATGGCTCCTGCACTGCGTTTTGAATCGTTATTTTCAAAAATAACTCCTTTAAGGTTATTGGTAATGGTACAGGAAGTACAAAAAATGGCCCCACCCCCAGTTTCCTTCCCTATTTTGTCTTGGTATAGGCTTGAGTTATAGAGGAACTTGATAATTTCGGAGTTGTATGAAATATTACAATCCTCTTCTGAAAAAATCCCCCCACTACAACCAGATTGATTGTCCATAAATGTTATAGGAGCATGATTCGACGTAATATAACAATTCTCACCATAGATGCCCCCCCCTTTACTTTGGTTCATAGTACATTTATTACTGATTAAAATGATCGGGCCGTAATTATCAGTAATCTGTACGTTGTTAGAAGAAATAGCCCCCCCCTGTTGCATGCTAACATTATTTATGAACTTACAGGGGCCTTGATTATTAGAGATGCTGAGTTGTGAGCACTGGATAGCACCTCCAGATTTATTAGATGGTGAGCTGATTACAGTAGTCGCATTATTGATAAAGCAACACTGTTGTTTATTATCTGTAATATTACAATTTGTAGAGAATATAGCTCCGCCATTGTTGTTAGTAGTGTTTTCTCGAAATACTAGAGGCCCGGTATTCTTGGAGATGTTTAGAGTTTTAGCTGTGACCGCGCCTCCATTGTCTTGGAAGTATTGGTAGTTAATGTAAAAATACTTTTGGTTTGAGATATCTATGTCCATCTCCGCATTATGGAGAAGGCCATAGTTTGCCGGAGGCGTATAGATACTCCCGTCAATTCCAAAAAATGGTGACAACGGATGGCTGTAGCCAGATTTGGAGACGGTATAGGAAGAGGGGATGGTTTTATCCTTAGCAAGGCAAATGAGCTCGTACGAGCAAAGACTAAAACTGATCAAGTAAAATAAAGAACGACGATAGGGGCACATACTGGGACAACAAAGATCAGAGACCACACATATTCTCCCTATACTGCAATGAATGTAAGATTGTCTAGTTTTTTATAGAGCTATGATAATCTGTACTTTTCAGTATCGTGTGGAAAGATCTCGGCACTTTGAATCAGCTCTTGTTATCAAGAACGGTGCCTTATTCATGGGGGATAGCATTCAAGCGAATAAAAAAGTTTGTTTTTCTGCAAAACAAACTTTTTTAGACAGCCTGCATTCGTATTTTTCAATACAGGCTAAAGATTTTGTCTTTTTTAGAGTCTGTAGAGACTTTAGAAGGAGAGTTTTCCTCCAGCCAGTAGATAATGGCTACATGTAGACGAGGAGATATCACACTGATAATTGCAGTTGATATGCAGGTGTTTCAGTAGTTGGATATTATTTCTGAAATTTATAGAAAATGCGTGGTAGCTTACGTCTATAGGTGAAGAAGTCCAAGAGCTGTTATCTGCAACGACTATCGAGTCAACGACAGGTACTGTGCGGAAGACGGTAGGTTTATACGCAACTTGTAATTCCCAAACTGATGGACAACATCCGTGGAAGACGAGAGCATTATGTAATCCGAAGGGTAAGCTCACATCAAGAAAAACATCAGATGCTAATAAAGTCTGTAGGTAAGTGCTTTGTTCTTGGATTTTGTTTAGCCTAGAGGAAAACGCTTGATAGCAGACAAAAGGAGTGACAGTGAGGCGATGATTTGTTTTAGCTTTTATAGGGAAGTAACAGGAAAGTGAGTTTCCTATTGTTTGACTTTCAAAGGCATCACAACAATCTTCTACACGCTGACTATCCGTAGGATTTATCTGATGATTTCCCAGGGTATAGAGATAATTTCCTACTAGGATGAGTTTCCCTTGGAAACAGTTGATTTGCCATTGACTTCCTAAAGATAGGTAATCTGTTGTGACTTCATTATGACTAGCGTTTGCCATGGCATGAGTATTCTGAGCTACAAAATGAAAGCCAACTTTATATCGAGAAGCTGCTTCTGCAGAGATTCCTGTGTAGAATCCGGTCCCATCCATATGGAATCCGCGCTTTTCTATGTCATCTTTTTGGTAAAGACAGAGACCTAAAGCACCGCCTTCAATATTAAAAGCACGATCGCTCAGAGAGTCTACAGATACTCTACCAGCATTCATTCCACACATGGTTGCATAAGTAGATTGCCAGAAGATATTGCTTACGGAATCACTTTTGTGATCGATTTGTATTTGTGTATCTTGATTTTCTTGGATTTCGGAAGTTTGAGAAGCATCTTCAGCGTATAGATTAGTGCATAATGCAAAAGTCAGACTAATAGATGTTAAGTATTTTGTAATTGTGGATTTCATATCGTTCTCTTAGGGCTTATGTAAATTATCAACGTAATCCCCTTAGATAATCGTGTTGTGGATAGTCGTGCTGAGAGGGTCGTGTGAGTTTTGGGGGATTTCTCTTAAACAATCTACAGATAATCAAACATTTTGGGAATATATAGATTATATTTTGTTTGTTCTAAGCAGCATTGTTTATTAAAAGTTTTTTAAATTGTGTATATCGATGAGTTTAAAAGTATTTGCCACTTTAGATTTATATTGATTGCAGCTTATCGTTATTTTCGTTTCAGACGATTCGCTATTATAGTGCTGAGAGGGCTTTCAGATGTTGATTGACGTGTCTAGATGCAGAGCACGTTTCTTTGGAAAACGCTTGGGATAGGATTCTGAGGTGGAGGATGGTGTACAGAAGGAGTTGTTAAAGGAAAGGAGAGAAATTCCCCTAGGGCAAAGAAAATTTCTCTCGGTAGTTGATTTAGAATTTTCCTTGCAAACCTGTGATGACACGATGGCTTGCGAAAGATTTCTTGGAGTCAAAGACGTAGTCTAAGAATCCTGTTGTATATTCGGAAAGTTCTACACTGTCATGAATCTGTAGATAGAATCCATTACGAGCGATATGCGCTCCTGATATAGGAATGCTTTCGTTGTTCGCTAGAATGGTGACTACGTTATGAGGATTCACACGATAAATATCTGGCTTGTAAGCGAGTTTTAATGTGAGTGTTGAAGGAGCTTTCTTAAATGGTGTATGCCATTCTGAAGTGAATCCTATAGGTAGTGTGATGTTATGACCACGACCTCGGGAGAAACTCCTTGGCAGATATCCTTGTTCTGCAAATGCATTTTGCCAACCACCCATAAATTCTGCGGATATGAACCCTGAGAAATCAAAGTCACGAGCCACTTTACGTGTGAGTGTGCACCAGGTTAAGAACGGATGTTCTACAGATACCGAGGCATAATAGGTGTTATTGTGCCAACGTCCTTTCGATTTTCTCGTTTTTTGGGTGATAGGGTTTAGGTAATTTGTTTTCATATGGTTTACTGTGTAACCATAAGCGGCTTCCCAGGAGATACTCGTTGCCGTATTTTCTGTAGCTACAGGAAACTTCCCGAAGAAAGCGAATAAGCTGATTTGCTCTGTGCTATGTGTATCGTAAGGTTTACTCTTTACTTGACCATAGAGCTGACCAAAAGCGAGTCCTATAGAAGCTTCGTCAGGATAGTTGATTCCGATAGAGGCTTGATATCCTCCGTATCGTCCTTTGAATCCTTCATGACCGTTATGTATAGGATGGAGGATATAATTTCCTATAGCCTTTGCAGAAACAAGAACACCTTCGTGTTGGCTTAAGAAGGTCTCTTCTAAAGCTTCTGAAAATACTTGAGTTGCTAAGAAGGAGGTCCACAGAGTATTCGATACAAGTTCACCACGACGTTCGGGATCTAAAATATAGGGAGCACGATGTGTTGGTTCCGGTCTCCATACAACATAAAGAGTCCGATTATTTGTTCCTGATGGAATGCCTCCGTTAGGCGTAGGCGCAAGTAGAGGTGTTGTCCATGAGGATGACCACACTCCTTGGTAGCCGTAGTGCTGGGGGACAGTGAGAGGTCCCGAGTTGAAGCTACTTGTTGTTGGGTCGGTATTGTTACTTGTAAAGGTGGCAAAAGGAAAAGATAATGCCCCTTGTAATAAGGGATTATCGTACAGCTCAGCGTCGTTTTCAGAGACTAGGTCTAGGGAGCCGGATAATGTAATTGTCTTGTTGTTTGATGTTGTTACAGAAGCAGGAGAAAAGTTAGGATTTAGGTAGGATTGTACATCGCATCCTAACTTGCTAATCGTGAAGCTTTCAGCAGCTGGATTATCGCCTGTTGTTGATAATAATCCGATACTAGCTCCAGAACCTAGAGTTAACTTGCCTGTTTCAGTAGTTAGACCAAGGACATTGAGGTTAGCGTTGTTAGTGACAATAAGCTGTCCATCTTGGATAACTACTTTCCCGAAAAGGGATGACGTTGTATTTGCGGGATTTAATTTCTCTGATATGGTCAGAGTTTCTGATGTAAATTTTACTGATCCAGAATAACCCGGGGAATTAACAGTGATCGTATTTAATTGCTCACCATCACGAGCCGCTGTTGTGGTTCCTAAGTTGGTGATGGGATCATGAAAGATCAGGTTGGAGAGACCGGAAGCATTAAGAGCTGTGATCTTACTATTTCCCTCCACATGGATAGCGTTGCGTACTCCTGGAAAACCATCGAGCATATTGCCGATAAAGACCATATCCCCAGATTTTGCTGTTAGACTTAAGGTAGACTCCGAAGGATCCGAGGTATTGCCAACAGCGGGATCGATATAAATAGCCCCACCTTTTTGTGCTCTGTTATTGAAGAACACCATAGGGCCCTGAGCGTTTATTGTCAGGACTTTGGCACAAATAGCCCCACCATTTTCTTTGGCGGAGTTTTTCGTGATATGTGTAGGGGAGTTATTTGAAAAGGTACATGTGGTTGCATAAATAGCTCCGCCATCTTTTTGAGCAAGATTGCAGCAAATATTACAACCGCCAGTATTGCCCACAAAGGAAACAGATTTTGTGGGGACACAAATGGCTCCTCCACAACCTGCGCCTATGACTTTAGGAGGATTTGGAGTTTTAGTTAGCAAACCATTGGCTGCGGTATTGCCTGATAAGGAAATGGGTCCGGAGTTATTTTTAAATGTGACAGTTCCGTCATAAATAGCTCCACCACCGCAAGCAGCAAAGTTTTGAGAAAACGAGATAGCAGCAGAGTTATTTTCAATATTGCAGGATGCGCCTGTATCATTAAGAAGTGCTGATCCAAAGTTTCCTGAGTTGCTGTCAAAGGTAATTTGATTACGAATATTCGTAATATTTAAGCTTGTTGTTGTGTGAACAGCAGAACCACAAAAACAGTTTACCGTAACTGAACTAGGTTCAGAGTCTGTAACTACAGGAGTGTAGGGGGTTCTGTTATTGGTTACGGTTACCGCTTTTGAGGAGGTAATCGAGATATCCTTTCCGGAAATTAGCCCATGCTTTCCTGTAGAGATGTTTTCATTAAGTACAAGCTTGGAAAGATTGGATAAGGTAAGAGCTTCTGTAGCTGAGATTAATGAAGCACCTTCTTTTGCAGGAGCATGACATTGCGTAAATGTTAATGAACGTCGTTTCCCAAATATGCTAAGGTTCGAACTGGATCCTAAGAAAGATGAAGGGAACTTTGCTCCATAGACATCTTCGATGAAACAATTAGAGGTAAGGTAAAAAGCTTCCCCTATATCATACAAAGGAGGCGTAAGGTTAGTTTGATTTATGGTTTGGGCAGCAACCCACCCAGAGCTGCATAAGCAAGCCAAAAAGCAAAAAGAAGAAGATCTTAAAGAAAGAGGCATGCCTCAACCCTATCGTTAGTAATATTTAGAATCGAAATTTACTTCCTATATTTATATTGTAATTGCGAGAAGATTTACGTAGCTCGCAACTACCATGGCTAAAGATTTCAATATTATTATTTACGGCTGTATGTGTAGACCCTTCTATTAACAGACCTTGTCTATCTAGGTTTGTTGCTAGGGTTTTCCATCTAGCGCCGTTGGCTAATAATAACGTTGTACATCCGGGGTTTCTCCTCCACACATCGGGAACATAGGACACAGCTAAGCTGTAGAAATCCGGGTAGGAGTGAGAACGTCTATCTATTTTAAAACCACAAGGAATCGCTAGGTTAATTAAACGAGAGGAACAGAAAGATCGTGCTTCAGCGAGTTGTTCTCTGAAGGAGCCATGTTCCGCGTAACCAATCTGCACGTTCACAAAAGGAACGAATTGATTTAGGTGTAATTTACCAGTGTTCAGAACAATAGGCAAGCTTCCGCCTACTTCTCCTAACCAGCAATTGTTATCCCAATTACAGCTTTCTTCAGGGATGAAGGTATAGCGTGTTTTCATATCTTCATTAGTATGGCTGTAGTTGATTCTTGCAGCGAACGTTGTGAAGATCGTATTGCTTAATGGGCGTTTTATAGATAGATAAGCGCTACCTACTAGAGCTTGTGATTTTGTTGTGGAGACCACGTAGTCTTTAGATTTTCCGAATACCTGAGAGAAAGCTACGCCAAATACAGAATCCGATAGTGTTTGTGAATTTGCTCCAATGACGTAGCCACCACTAATACGGCGGAAACCATGAGATACAGAATTGCGATCGTGGTGGAAAACATTAGAGATTCCCGCTACCCATAATCCTTTGCTGTAGCCAAAGCCATCACAGCTTGCTGTAGCGAGTGCGTTCATAGAGCGTAGATCTATGAAGGCTCCCCATAAGCTGTTAGGAACTAAAGAAGCTTGACGTTCTGGGCTGGGAACAAATCCTGTTTTTGTCCAAGTAGCTTTTAATATTTTCTTTTTAGTGGCATCTCCATTGGCTCCGTTTTCCCAACTGAGTGTCCACGAACCTTGGTATCCATATTGAGGATCTGCATCTCCTCTTGGGGTGAGTTGGAGATCGTTGCTCGTTATTTTACTTTCACTTTTTGTTGATAGAGAAAGGAGGTTGAGCGTGACTGTATTTTTATTGAATAAATCATGGTTTTCATAAGCATTCCCAGAAACATCGTCTAAAGAAATGTGCCCGGTGATTGTAATGGTACCATTCGAACCTTTTACATCGATTTTAGCTCCTTCTCCAGCTTGTGTCAGAGAACCAAGATTGATGTGTAGATCCTTTATTGAGATTGATCCGTTATCATTGGGTTGATTGGTCACAGAGGCTGTAGTGGTTGTAGTCGATGTAGCGCTACTTGCCTCAGCAGTAGTCGACATAACAACAGCAGCAGCTGCTGCTGCTCCAGCTGCTACAGTAGCAGGAGTGGCATGGGAGTTATCGGTAGTTGACAATGAGGTCCCACTATCCATGAGGAGGATAGAATCAGATTGCTGATCAAAGGAAACCACAGATAGGCTAGCTTTATCCGCTAAGACGAGTTTCCCACCGCCTAGAACCACTTTCTGATAAATAGTTGATGCGTTGGGAGTGCTTTCTGTGGAGTTTACGTGAGCTCCAGAAAAGAGAACAGTTCCAATATAATTAGTAAAGGGAGTAGCACTTTCTCTATCTGGGTTGATAGTTAAAGTATTCTCACCATTAGGAGCTTGTTCAGGAAGAGTAGTTACAATAGGATCATAGAAACAGAGTTTATGATCTCCGGAAGCAGCAAGCAACTTGATAGTAGCTCCCTTATCTAGAGTAATGGCATTTCTTTTGGGAGATCCATCATTGGTGTTGAGATTGTCATAGAAAATCATATTGCCGTAGTCAGCGGATAGGCTGAGATCTCCGCCAGCAGCAATATAGATCGCTCCACCGGTTTTTGCGGTGTTGTTGGTAAACACCGTTTTTCCTGAAGAAGTAATGCTAACTTTTTCTCCATAAATAGCTCCGCCCGCGTTTGCTGCGAAGTTATTAGCAAAGAAGATATCGTGTTGGTTCGTTATAGTTAACCCAGTGAAGGTTGGAGTAGATACTTCAGCTTTAGATTTTTCTTCTTCCTTTTTCTCTTCCGCTACCGGCGCAGTTGCCTGGGTACAATAGATTGCTCCTCCTTGACCTAATACCTCATTAGTATCCCCGATTTCAGGAGATGCAGAATTGTTCTGCATGATTAATTGAGCGTTGTTCGAGAAGTTAATATTCCCTTTAGAGTAAATACCCCCGCCAGATTTAGCGTTATTCGCATCGAATTGTACAGAGCCGTTGTCTGAAAAGTTAACAACAGTGTTGATAACCCCATTTTTAGAAGGCGGTGGCGGGGGTGGGGGAGTTTGTGGATTCACAGAGTGGATAGCACCACCGAGCTTTTCCGCAGAGTTGGATCTAAAAAGAATGGATGGGCAACGCGTAACATTCAGACTTGTTGAAGCCCCTATAGCACCTCCGTTGGCGCCTACGTTGCTCAGAAACTGTAATGATTTTGTTACATTGCTAATGTCGACTACTTGTCCCCATAAAGCTCCACCATTATTTCCTGCACGGTTATTCTTAAATATGACGTTTTGAATGTCTTTGAAGAATATAGGTGCCTTAGAATATACCGCACCTCCTTTAGGAGAAGTGAACTTACTGTCATTGGTTTGTCCGATTAATACTGCACAATTAGAGCAAGAGAATGTCTTGATTCCTGTGATGGTATAGGACAACGATTCAGGAGTTGACGTAGGGATAGAGCTTAAAGCAGCACCGTTTACCGATGTGCGAAGATTAGTAAAGGTTAAATTATGACCTTTTCCTACAATTGTCATGGACCCAGCAGAGTTAAAAAAGCAACTTGAAGGAGTTGCTGCCATGGAGTTGTCGAGATTTAAAATATTTAGGTCTCCTGACAGGATCGCTGTTGTTCCTTCTGGATTTGACGTAATCGTGTAGGGAAACATTTCTCTAAGATAACCGTCATAAGTTCCGTTAGGAACTACAATTTCCAAAGAAAAGGCTTGGAATGAATAAGGAAGAGTCAGCGTTGTAGAAACTAAGAACTTACGAAAAGACGCTTTCATTTGCTAGACAGGATGCAACAAGATTGATTTTGCTGATAAACAAAAATCATTAAAAAAACAATAGGATAGGGAAAATTTCAAATAAAAGCCTAGGATTAAACGCTTTAAATCTCTTCCTGACAGATTGTGTGATACAAGCAGATCTGCTTGTCTGAAAGAAAAAAGAGAAATTCAGAAAGCGATTGTTGATCAGGTTTCTGAATTTCTCAAAGTTAAGTTTTCTACCTACAGATCAAAATAGCAATTGGCTTCCCAGATCCCCTGAATAATATTGCGAGGACTTCCGTAGTTCTGTGCAAAATTTTGAGAACAGGGAGATGTTATCTAAAATTGCACAATGTAAGGAAAGTTGTGCGGATAAGGCTTGTCGTGAGAGATTTGTTCCTGAGGTTTCCCATACGGGGAAAGGATCATAGGTAGCTGTAATTGTAGCAGAAGGATTTTTACGATATAGATCTGAGATAAACGTTGCAGAAGCTGAATAGAAAATAGGGTAGTGTGAGGCATGGCCTTCTAAACGGATACCCATAGGTAAAGAAAGATTCGCTAACGTACTACTGGTAATTTCGTGTTTCTTCACTCCTTCTTCTTTGAATTTCCTTTGGTAGGCATAGACTGCCTGAAGATTCATGAAGGGGAGGATGTGCTGGAATATATTATGTTCTTCATGGAAGTCAAAGGAAAGCGAGGACCCGAGTTCTGCACCTACACAATGGGTATTCCAATACCCTTGGGTGATTTCTGAGGATTTGCGATTTATTGTGAGGGTGTTTTTACTATGACTATAAGTTGCTTGAGCACTGAAAATTAGAGGAAGATCAGCAGAGACTTTAGATAAGGACTCAGGATGAACGAAAAAGTTTCCTAAGGACCAATTTAAAATAGGTTTTACAGGTAGGCTATGTTGGAGGTACATAGATCCCGCAAGGATATTCTCATGGTTTTTGGCTAGGGACGCATCTTTAGAAACCCCAAACATTTGGAAAAAGCCTATCGAGAAGATATCTTTGGACGGAGTTTGTTTTGAGATCCCTAAGGCATAGCCTCCGCTAGTATGGCGAAATCCTTGGTTATCTTTATGATGGTCTTTATGGAAGTATCGAGAAATTTCTGATACCCACAGGCCATTGCGGTATAGGCTGCCATCAGAGATGGTATCCATAAGATTATGAATACCGCGGATGTCTACAAAGGCATTCCATAGGCTATTAGGAACTAGGGAATTCCCTTGACAATCTATCAGGCGTGGTCGATAGCCTTTGGGAGTCCATACGAGTTCTCCTATCGTTTTTGCAAGTGATACTGTATGAGTATTTAACTGTTTTGGTGCAGTGTCTACCCATTCAAGATCCCAAGATCCTTGATATCCGTAAGGTTGAGTTGGAACTGTGAGATGATCTACTTTGATATGTGTATTTTCTAGTTTGTCAGATTCGATTTTAATTAGGGGAATTCTAAGAGATGAGGCTAATTCTTTATTCTCATAGAAATCTTCATCTTGCAAATGGACGTGTATAGATCCGGAAAACGATAGTTTTTTGTCTGCCGACAAAAGGAAGATTTGCCCGGGGTCTCTAGACGATAATGAGCGGTATTTTATTTTCGAATTTTCTGGTAGGGGGTCTAAAGCATAGAGTTTTAATGGTATGGTAATGTTTGATAGCTCGGCATTTTCGTGAATTCTCATCATACTACTATGATCGAGAATGAGTGTGGTGTTAGGACGTTGGATAAAGTTTAAAACTCCGAGGATGACGCCACTGTTTAATTTTAGAGTTCCTCCTGCTAGTACCACGTCTTGTGAAATTCTGCTCATATTTACGGTTGCCAGAGTAGAACAGGAATAAAGACAATTTGTCGAAGAGAACAATACGGTGCCATGATGTATGCCTCCACCGGGGATTTGATTGATAAGTAGAGGGACTGTGGAGCGCGATGTTGAAGTAATCGCATCATAGAATTGCACAGATTTGCCTTCTCTGGCGCCTATATGGCTGATGAAGGCACCATTTTCTAAATGGATAGCGTTTTTTTCGATATGCCTTCCTCTTATCGTACTATTCCCTGCGAAGATAATATCACCCTTTTCAGCGAATAACCCCAGCTCTCCTTCGGGAGCAATGGCAATCGCCCCTCCGCCAGGACGGGAATCTTGATCACCAACAGCTGTATTATCAATGAATACGCTATCATCCATAGCGGTGAGGTATAAGTTTTTAGCATAGATAGCCCCTCCACCGTTTACTGAAGTGTTATTAGAGAAGGTGATTTTTCGATTTCTATAAAAGGAAAGAGAAGAAGGGCTTTTTGAACCTGGATTGGGTATACAACAGATAGCTCCGCCTTTGTCTGATGAGTAGCATCCTGTAAAGGTAATCGTATCATTGGAGCGAAACATGAGAGATCCTTTAGAGACAACGGCACTTTTCCCTTTTCTTGAACTTAGCGGTTCCAAAAACTTAAGATGAGCAAAGCATGAAAGTGTACAGAAGCTTTCTACGTCATGAAGAATCATTTTTCCTTCACTGCTCGTCGTGATTTTATCGAAGGTCAAGCTGCGGTTATTCCCATTAAATAATAGATCCCCTTTGGTGTTTTTAAAACAGCTAGAGTTGTTTGGTGTTGTCGCCGCTACATTTTGTATTAGAATGTCATCAGATAAGATATACGTGGTACCTTGATCATTATCAGAAGATTTAATAGGGAAAGCCGCGTTATTTATGCCGTTAAAGTTATCAGCAGAGGAGAGTGTTTTCAACACAGCAGAATCTGCTGTGGGAAAACACATATAGGACATAGCATAGCAGCAAAAAATCCATAGATTCGGTCTTTGCGTCATACGTTATTTCAAATGTATATGTTCAGAATATTTTTTGCTTAGGGGAGGGAAATAGAGAAAAGCCTTTTAGTTCATAGGCAATTTTTTAAAATTAATCAAGATCAATAATGGACATTCTTTGGAAGGTGTTTACACACAAGGGAATCGAAAAAAAATAGATTTTCGTTAAGATGTTCCCCGCTCATAAAGAGCAGGGAAACACATTTAGAAGTGGATAGAGCTGCCTGCGTTAGCGTGGTAGCCTCTTGCAGATTTACGTAGTTCTATACTTCCTTGAGCAAATAGATGGATATACGAGGTTAAGGCATAATCTCCACAACATTCGAATCGTGCAGCATGTCTTTGTAGATTTGTAGCTGTTGTTATCCATGGTGTGGTAACAACATTGGTCACAAGCGGTGTCGTTGTGTTTTTAGGATTATGGCGGTAAGCATCTCCTATATATGCTGCAGAAAGTTCGTAATGGAGATCGTTAGATGGAGAATCTCCATGAATGCGTAGCCCTAAGGGTATAGAGATATTCGTCAAATAGGTATGACTAAAAGCTCTTCGTCTCAAGCCTTTTTCATGGAAGCCTTTTTGATATATGTATACGCTTTGTACTTTTACAAATGGCGTAGCCTTTTGCAGAATGCCATCTTTACTTTTTATAGGTAGAGTTATAGATGCACCTATGTCTCCTGCATAACAGTGATTTTCCCAGGAGCTGTGCGTTTGTGTAGCATCTGCGTATTTTATTTTCATGGAGTTATCCCCATAAAAATAACCACATTGCGACTGGAATTTTACTAGGAAATCCTCAGGAACTTGTTTTAAAAATTTTGGTTTAAACACTGAAGTTCCTGCAAGGAATTTTAGAATAGGCAGCAATTCTGTAGAGTATTCGGTATATAGAGAGCCTGAAAGGATTTTTTCATGGATCCTTGCACCTCCATAATCTTTAGCTCGTCCAAATAGCTGGCTCAAACCAAAGCTAAATTTAAACTTATGAAGAGATTCCGAGCTTACTCCTACAGCATAGCCAGAGCTAAAATTACGGAATTTACGATTTTTATTCGTTTTCTTTGCTTGGAAAAAGTTAGATAATCCGGCACCCCAGATATCCTTACCAGTAGCAGAGTGGGCTTCACTCTCAATTAATCTTTGGATCGCTGTGACATCAGCAAACATACCCCAGAGACTGTTAGGCACTAAAGCAGTGTAGCTTTGTGTATCTGCAGTCGTAGGAATGTATCCTAAGGGTTGCCAATTTAAATTCGCAACCTTGGCACTTCCAGAGCCTTCTGCTGGAGAGTCCTCCCAGGTTAATTTCCATATACCTTGATAACCTGCGTGAGCCTCTTCTTTGTCATTGGTCGCATCGCCATTGGAAACAGTGACTTGCCCTGTAGCGGATACTTTTAAAAATTCTCTATTGAGTTGTTGTGCCAGCTCAGGGTTTTCATAAAAATCAGGGTCAGAAATAGCAACAATCACCGGACCTGAAATGTCAATATTTCCAGAACTGCCCGTAGTACTGACTGTTGCCAATGTAGTAGAATTCAGGTCCTTAATGTCTAACCACAAGTTTTTCAGATCCATGGAGTCTGAAGCTTGTAGCTTTGTGTTTTGTTCCAATAGAACGCAAGAGTCGGCATCTGCCTGCTTGAAGGTTTTTGCAGAGAGTGAAGCACCATCGGATAAAACCAATGTTCCTGCAGTGAGTTCCACAGGGGTGGGAAACGTGAAGGTCGGGGTGCCTTCCTTAACATTGGTAGCACTTTCCCCAGAGAAAACCACCTTCCCTGTATAGCTTTTGGGTGTTGATTGAACATCACCTTCGGCTCTGATCATCAATTTCCCCATGGTGGGAAGAGCTGTTTTTTCTGGCAACGCGTCTGGAGCATTGATTTTTAGTGTTTCTTGAGTACCAGCATTAGCAAGTGCGATTTCAGTACCAGCACCCGAGCTAAATGTTATGGGATCATAAAAAATAATGGAACTTCCTTGGGATGCCCGCAAGTCGGTAATTTTAGCTGTTGATCCTATATTTATAGCATTCGGAGCATCATCTTTGCCCTTATTTCCTTTAAAGATAATGTCTCCAGATTCTGCGGTTAAGGAGAGAGTCCCACCATCAGCAATCGCAATCGCCCCACCTGCTTCCTGGGCTGTATTATCGGTAAATAAGGTCGGGCCACCAGAGACAATCTTGAGGTTTTTAGCATAGATCGCTCCGCCGTTTTTGCTTGAAGAATTCCCAGAAAATGTTAACCCAGAGTTCCCTTCAAAGGTAAAGACGCTATTATCAGTAACTTCTGCTGATTTAGCCTTCGAGTGCATTATCCCCACAGGGGATGGAATTGATCCTAAATTGGCGTCCTTAAGTCTAATTAGAGAACTAGCTTCTCCTTCAGGAACTTCAGGCTCCGGCTCAGGTCCCGGCTCGGGGGGGGGTAGTCTTATAACATATAGCCCCGCCGTTATCGGTAGAGTGGTTATTTGAGAATATAACGTTAGTGTTATCCTTGACTTGTAGTGAGGAGCCTTCGCATAAAATGGCTCCCTTACCTGAAACGCTATCTCCTGGACATGAGGAGAATGTAAGGTTAGAGATACTAGATAAATTTAATGTTTTACCAGATGCTTTATTGCTAATCGCAGCACCCGGTCCTGTGAGGGAGATATCGGTAAATGCTAGAGAATGAGAATTACCGGCAAAGGAAAGATCTCCTTCAGTATTGGTAAAGCAGCTTCCTTCAGTATTTTTACTCCCAGTTCTTAGAAGTTCTTCTGTTGCTTTAGTCACAGAGGTAATGTTTGAAAAGGAAATATCTGTAGTTAGGGTATACGTAGTTCCTTCAGCATTACTTGTTGCTTTTGATGTAAATCCTTGACTTGGTTGTGTAGATCCATCAAAACCGTCTGATAATTCTGTATTGTCGGCTGCTTTAGTTATAGCAGATGTTTCAGAGACAGAATCTGATGACGGTTCGGCGAATATAATATGGGTAGAGAGTAGCGACGATGAGAGTAAAAACCCATAAACGGAAAGTTTCATGAGGCATCTTGGGTTACAAATGTCTAACCCGCAACATAGAAAAAAAAATAAAAAATTTCAAGTTTATCAGAGAGGATAAGGAGAAATAGGGGATACTCCCTGCTCTTTAAAGAACAGGGAGAGAGGAAGATCTAAAAATGTACTTTAGCACCGAAATCATAGTTATAACTATGGGAAGAAGAACGGAGTTCGCAGTTGCCTTTGGCGAAGATTTCGATGTTAGGTCGAACAGCGAATCGTCCAGATCCTTGAACAACTAGAGCTTTGTTATCTAGATTTGTTGCTGGTGTTGTCCATGGAGCTAACCCTCCAATTAAGAATAACGTCATAGTTTCAGGGTTAATGCGGAAGATATCCTGAACATACATGGCAGAAAGATCATAAGCAAGAAGTTCTCGAGGACAGGTACCTTGGATTTTTATCCCTAGAGGAAGAGCAAGGTTAGCTAAATATGTACTTGAGAATGAGCAGCGACGTAAGCCTTCTTCTGTGAATTTCCTTTGTTCAGAATACACCCCTTGGAGTTTGATAAATGGGGATACATTTTTGAATATAGAGGGACATTTACTCAAAGTATAAACAAATGTAGATCCTAATTCTGTAGCTAGGGAGTAATTCGACCAGTTCCCTGTCGTTTTGGTTTTATCTTCGTGAGTTATGGTAAGATTGTTATTGCTATGACTATAACTGAGTTGAGCACTGAGAATAACAGGAATGAAAGGAGATGCTTGCAGTTCAGGAACGCAATTTGTAGAGCCACCACAGAGGAATCGTAACATAGGTACAGTACCTACGTGATGTGCATACAAAGATCCTGAAAGTGTTTGGTGTTCTACCTGACCTTTAGCATCATCTCTATCTTTACCAAAGAGTTGAGAAAATGCTGCAGAAAATACATTTTCTGACAGCGTATGTTTATTTATGCCGATGGCATAGCCAGCATTGTTATGTTGGAAAACATAATTTTTTTCTGCACCATGAGCATAGAAAAAGTTTTTAATTCCTGTAGCCCAGAATCCTTCAGAACACAGAGAATTCGTAGCTAGAGATTCTACAGTTCTTTCTAAATTGCGGATGTCTGAGAAATTTCCCCATAGAGTGTTAGGAACTAAAGGTGTGGTAATTTCTTGCGCACCACCAAAAGGAATGTATCCCGTAGGTCTCCAATGTACAGTGGCTGTTTTCGTGCCAAGAGTAGTCACCCCTCCAGATGTAGAACCAGGAACCGTTTTCCAATCTACAGTCCAACTACCTTGATATCCACGATGGGTGTTAAGATTTTCTCTTACAGATTCAGGAACATCCACTAAAGAGATTTTTGTAATGTCTTGGTCAGCAAGTTGTAGTAGCTCTTGATCAACGTTATTAGCAAGAGCATGGTGATTATAAAAAGCCTCTTGATCAGCGAAGATCCCCAAAGGACCTTTAACTGTTACGGTATGAGCAGCCCCTGAAGATGAGATATTTGCTGCTGTAGGTTCCACAAACTCATCAAGGCTTAACCACAGTTCTTTAATATCAACGTTTTCTTGAACTTTTATGCTCGAAGTTTGATCTAAGATAATTTTAGATCCTTCAGTTTGTGTTAGTGATTTGGCTTCTAAATGAGCTCCTTTTTCTAAAACTAAAGATCCTGCAGAAAGAGTCAAAGGTTGCGTGAATTTAGAAACATGTTTCATCTTTTTATGAGGACTATTGATATGCCTGCCTGAAAAGATAATAGATCCTGTATAAGTGGTGGCTCCATTCACTTTGTTGATTTCTAGGTTGTCAGCCGCTGCCCCTTCAACAAGAATAGGATCGTAAAATAGAATAGATTGTGCTTCTTTCGCTTCGAGTTTTACAAATTTCCCATTTGCCCCGACATAAATCGCATTGTTGACTCTATTCCCTCCGTCTGTGTAGGTATTCCCTTTAAAGATAATGCTACCGTTATCCGCAGATAAACTGATCTCCCCAGAATCAGCAATGGAAATCGCCCCACCTTTTTGCGTGGCATGGTTATTTTCAAATAAAGTATTTCCCCCAGTTTTAAGTACAAGTTTATCCGTATGAATAGCTCCGCCTTTAGTTGCTGAGGAGTTATTCCTAAAGATCATAGAAGCATTGTTCTCTAGGGTGAGTGTTGTTGCCGTTGCCCCTGTTTTTAAACAATGAATAGCGCCGCCCGCTGCCGTAGAGTGGTTGGTATCAAAAACGAGCTGCTTGTTTTCTTTGATTGTTATAGAAGCTATACCATAAATCGCAGCATTTCCAGTAATTGCTTGGGGAGCGGAAATGAAGGATAGAACATTAAACCCAGACATCGTGATTGTTTTGCCATCAGTATTTGTACTGATAGCAGCTCCTTGAGCTGTAGAGGCGATATCTTCAAATATTAAGGAGTGGTTTGCTCCAACAAATGTTACATTGCCAGTAGAGTTTTTAAAACAGCTGGTATTTGCGGGTGTGGTTGATTTGACATGTTCGATAGTAACATCTGCAGTTAGAGTGTAGGTAGTTCCCCCTGCTTGTGAGGATTGCTTAGCAGTAAATTGCCCGGCTCCTGTAGAACCGTCAAAACTCGCCGAAGAGTCTAAGTTTTCAGCGTTTGCAAAAGCTATGGATACAGTAAAAGATGAAAGGATTAAAACCCCATAAATAGAGTTTTTCATAATACATTCCCTGTTGTTTTATAGGAAAAAATGTTTCTTCTTTTAGGAATGGTGATAACTTGGAAAGTTATACCGAACCAAAAAAGCAGATTAGTTCAGTGTTGGGTTGCTATGACATAGGCATACCCCTTCCTAAGTGGTCGGGGTATACACAGTTAAAAATGCACCCTGCTGCCAAAATCCATGTTGTAACTATAAGAGGAACGGCGGAATTCCACAGTTCCTTGCGCAAAGACATTGATGTGTGATGTAAGAGACACGTTACTCGATCCTTGCAACAGAGCTGCTTGCTTGCTAAGATTTGTCCCTGTTGTTGTCCAGGGGAGTAGGCCTCCAGAGATTAATGAAGTCACGCTCTCAGGATTGCAACGATATAGATCAGTAATGTACATCCCCGTGAGTTCATAAGAGAGACGATGTAGTGATTGTCCTTGGATTTTAAGACCGATGGGCAATGAGAGATTTTTTAAATTACTGTTGTTAAAAGCACGTCTTTTTATTCCTTGTTCTTGAAATTGTACCTGATGAGCATATAGCCAATGCAGTTTGATAAAAGGAGAGACATATTGGAACAAGGTATGAGATACATCTAAAACAAAAGGAATCGAACTGCCGATTTGCGCGCTATACCCATAGGTGTTCCATGAGCCTCTTGTTTGTGTGCGGTCAGCATTTTTGACTGTCATGTTGTTGTTGTCATAGCTGTAACTCACAAGGACATCAAAATTGACAGGAAGATCCCTAGGGATACTCAATAAGAATCGCGGTTGATATTTTGATGTTCCTGCAAGGAATCTCATAATAGGAAGTAAACGTCTAGAATGCTGAGCATAGAAAGAACCTGATAAGAATTTATCCTTAGATGTTGCAGATCCAAAATCTTTAGATCTCCCAAAGAGCTGAGAAAAACTTACACTAAAGATGTCATCTTGAAGTGTGTGGATTTTCCCTCCTACGATATATCCTGAACTCTTATGACGAAAGCCGTGGTTGTTGTTAGTAGAACCTTTAAGAAAAGAATTGGTCATGGATGAAATCCAAATACCGTTACCCGAAGATAACGCATGTTTCTCAAGAGCTTGTTGAGAAAAGCGGGTATCTAAAAAGAGATTCCATAAGCTATTAGGAACTAAAGATGTCGTAAACTCTCCAGTTCCTCCTGAGAAAGGAACATAACCGGAAGGTTTCCAAATTAAGAGCATCTGCTTATTAGGTGAGACATTAGCCTTCCCAAAGGTACGTTTAGGTTGCTCTTTCCAAGAGATTTCCCATGTACCTTGATAACCACGATGCGATTCTAACGTAAGGATAGGCGCTTTGGGAACGTCATCAATAGTGATATTGTCGAGATGGGGAGAGCTGAGATTTAAACACTCTACAGATAACTCATTCGCTAATGCTATCTGGTTATAGAAGATCTCATCATCTATATGCATAACTACAGGTCCGCGAATGTCCACACCAGAAGCATCGTCTGTTGTGGTGATATATGCGGGCTCTTCTGTTATCTTGTTAAGATCGAGATGGAGATTCTTTACTGAGATGTTGTTGGTAGTTTGTAACTTCGTCCCAGGATGCATGAAGAGTATGGAGTGAGGATTTTGATCAAAGGACGGAGCTTGTATACATACTCCCTCGTCTAAAATTAATGATCCTCCCGCTAAAGTGAGATCTTGAGAAAATGAAGAGAGTTTACACTCAGGGGAATGAATGAAAAAGTTGTGACTAGAAAATACAATCGACCCCTCGTAAGTAGAGGCTTCTCCTTGCGAGTTGTTAATAATTAACCGATCTGCAACAGATCCCGTGGTTGTAATGGGGTCATAAAAAAATATGCTTTTGTTTTTAGCGGCACGTAATTGAAGGAATTTCGCATTGTCTTCTAGGTGAATAGCATTGGAAATATCTTGGTCGTTGACAACTCTAAGGTTTCTTTCAAAGATGATATTTCCTCTATCCGCGGATAGACTAATTTCTCCATTAGCAGCAATGGCAATTGCCCCGCCTTTATCATAGCTAATATTGGATTGAAATTTTGTATATCCTCCTGCGGATAAGATCATTTTCTCAGCATAAATCGCTCCTCCAGAACTGGTAGCTACATTACCTACATTAAGAAACTCTCCGTTATTTCGTATTGTTAATGTAGGTGATGTAGCTCCTGCATCCGTACTTTTCTCACAACAAATGAAGGCGCCTTTCCCTGCAGACCGATTCATTCCAGAGCTCCCTTGAGAATTATTCTCTATGAGTACAGAGCTATTCGAATAAATGGCGCCATTCCCTGTATCTAATCGTGGAGACATATAGAAAATCAGTTGTAAGGCCCCTGATATTGTGAGTGTCTTGCCATCCGCAGTTGTGCTAATAGCAGCACCTTTCGCTGTCGATGAAATATTATTGAAATAGAGAAGTCGTCGATTCCCAGTAAAAGTTAGATCCCCAGCTGTATTCGCAAAACAGCTAGTATTTGCTGGTTGTAATTGATTTATGTGTTCAAAGGTAATCGCGCTGCTTAGAGTATATGTTGTCCCATCAGCATTATTTGTTTGTTTAACATTGAAAGTTTCACTAGTGGAGCCGTTGAATCCAGTTGCAAGGTTGACAGAGTCGGCATCTGCAAGAAGTTTGGTAGCAGTGGATAAGGCAAAAGAGGAAAACAGCAAAACCCCATAAATAGAGTTTTTCATTAGTATTCCCTGCATATTTTGCGGCTCTACTTGACATAAGGGAAAGAGGAAAATAAAGCAAGAGTTGCTGTATGTTGATGAGGAAAATGCAGAGGATATCCTCTGCTTAGATAACGATCTAAGATAAGAAGCTTCTAGAAGATCAAGGCGTTAACAACACGGACAGTGATAACGTTTTCCTATCTCTTGCTATGCATGCAGAATAGATACAGCAGGACAAGATATGCCTGTTGGTCTTGCAAGTGAGCAGATTTTTACCCTTGTAATTAAGAAAAGGGTACACACTAGATCAAGTATTTGTTTTTCTGGTACTTCGTTCGAGATCCTTGAGGAAGGATAAAGATCCCTAGGCCCTACCCCGTGAGAGCGGGGTAGGAGAGGTGGATGAGATTAGAACTGGATCTTCGATCCGAGATCTACGTTATAAGTTCGAGAAGAACCCCTGAGTTCGAAACCGAACTGGCTGAAGAGTTCTATGTTGTGACTTAAAGACAAGTAGTTTCCTGCTTGTAGTATGAAAGCACTTCGCGCGAGGTTATTAGCTTTCGTTACCCAAACGGCAGAGTCGGGGCTCACTAACAGAGAAGTAGTACAGTCAGGGTTGCTTCTTACGATATCCGGAGCATACGCAGCAGTGACATGATAAGAAGCTGTATCGTTATTCGCAAATCTCTCAAACTTTATACCGATAGGTAGGGAAAGGTTGGTGAGATTGCTACTTTCGAAATATCTTCCCTCAGAGCTATTGGTTTCCTTAAAGTCATCTTGGTGCGCATGCACAAGTTGGAGTTTTAAGAAAGGTGAATACATATCGAATAGGAGAGAAGATTCTGTTTGGATAGGCACAGTTGCCCCAAGCTCGACTCCGAAACAATCGTTACCCCAATCACCCTTGATTTCTGAATACGTTGTTTTATGAGGAGCGTAAGTAGTTGTCATGTTGGTTTTCATATCATTTGAAGCATGACAATAAGTTAACTGTGCGTTAAGGACTAACGGAGCTTCCGCACCGATAGTATTTTGTAGCAGATTCTGCCAAGCATTCCAGTAAGAGATATGTTGATAGTAGAGAGAACCTGCATAAATGTTGGCGTTGTTTTTCGACACTAAATAGTCTTTGTCTTTTCCGAAGAGTTGGCAGAAAGCCGCACTGAAAATATCATCAGAAGGAGTTTTTGCGTAGACGCCTAAAGCGTATCCGGCGCTATTGTGACGGAACTTACGTTTAGTATCAGAACCACTTTTGTGTAGGAAGTTGGCTAGACCGGATACCCAGAATCCTCTATGGTAATCAGCACCATTAACGCTGATATCCATTAAGTTTTGTATGGCACGGATATCCGAGAAGGAACCCCAAAGAGTGTTAGGAACCAAAGGTCCTTGACGTTCTGGGTTAGGGGAGTAGCCAGTTTGTTCCCAATTTAGAGTGGCTATTTGCTCTTGGGTGCCTGATCCTTGTGCCCAAGTTACCGTCCAATTTCCTTGGTAACCGTAATGGGTAGGAGGGACATAATTTGTTGGATTGCTTTCTGGTGCAGTAGTAGTCTGTCCAGAACTAGATATTACTGTTATTGCTGAGAAAGGTTTAGATGAAGAAAGGATGGGATTTTCGTAAGAATTACTATCGGTGTTGACTAGATTGACAGCGTTGATGGTGACTTTTTGGCTGTCTGTAGTTGCTGCGACTTTAGCAGGAGTAGGAGCGACCCCCCCCCCCCCCAACGAGGCGATGTTAATATCCAAATTAGTCAAAGTGATGGCTTCTCCACCTGAGGAAGGTGTTTGTAACGTGGTCCCTAAATCCATGACAACGGTAGAGCCTTCTGTCTGCGTGACTTTTTTTGCTTCTAAAGTGACTCCATCTTTAAGGACTAAAGAACCGGCACCGATTTGTAGGGGTTGTGTGAAATATGATTTTAGATTGTCCACATCTGTTTTTTCTTCGTCAGATAATTTTTCTCCTGAGAAGACGATCTTGCCTGTATAATTAATGGAGTCAGCAGCTTTATTTAACTCTATTGGGGTGCTAGTATCTCCTTGATTAGCAATAGGGTCATAGAAGAAAATCCCAAAACCTTCTTTAGCATCTAGTTTTGTAAATTTCCCACTAGAAGAGCCAAGATCGATGGAATTTCTTTTGACTGTTGCAGCACTGTCTCTAGCAGTTGTGATGATTTTGTTTCCGTCGAAGATAATATCTCCGAGATTCGCTGTTAGGCTACATTCACCACCGGAATCTTTTAGGCAAATAGCTCCGCCTGTAGGGGATGAACTTTTGGATACGGAGTTGTTAGAAAATAACGTAGGCCCACCTGAGACAATGGTGAGTTTATCAGCATAAATAGCCCCGCCTTTGGTATTAGAAGAGTTCTCTGAGAAAACCAGATTCTGATTATTTTCCATTTTTAATTCAGCGGCACTGCTTCCTATACACTGAATGGCCCCACCATCTGTTGTCGAACAGTTTTTATGGAAGACAAGACTAGAGTTATCTTTGATAGTGGTATTTCCTGCAGCTTTGATGGCTCCATAACCGTTTGTACCTGGAGGGCAGTGAGCACATGAAAATAACGAAAATCCTGAGATGCCTAAGGTTTTATCGCTACCACTAACATTAATGGCTCCGGGGTTACTAGCTGCAGTAGTAATATTATCAAAACACAATGTGTAACCATTTCCTACGAAGGCAAGGTTACCTGCAGTATCAGTAAAGCAACTTTTGGCTAAGCCATCTCCGCCTAACCCCGCATAGGAAATACATATATTCCCTGTACACGTGTATGTTGTTCCTTGAGGTGCAGAGGTTTCTTTCGGTTGAAATTCTTGATCCCCAGCCGTATTCCCATTATAGCTATCAGCAGAGGTTAAGGTTTTTTGCTCTACGTCAGCAAAACATAATGAGGTCGAGGCAAATAGACTCGAGGATATTAAGAACCAGTAGACTGGATGTTTCATAAATTCATGCTTTGGGTGATTTGAGATATCCCAAACCGATCATAAAAATAATTAAAAGTCAAGGGCGTTAGCGAGAGTAGATCAAAGAAGGTCCTACCCCACTTTCGTGGGGTAGGAGAGGGGGGTGAGATTAGAACTGGATTTTCGATCCGAGATCTATATTATAGGTACGACAAGAACCTCGGAGCTCAAAACCGAACTGGCTGAAGAGTTCCACGTTGCGACTTAAAGCCAGGTAGTTTCCCGCTTGTAGTATGAAAGCATGTCGCGCGAGGTTATTGGCTTTCGTTACCCAGACAGCAGAAGTCGGGTTCATTAACAGAGAAGCAGTACAATCCGGGTTGCTTCTTATGATGTCAGGAGCATAAGCGGCAGTAATGTGATAAGAAGCTGCATCATGGTGAGAAGATCTCCCCAGTTTTACACCAATAGGCATAGAGAGGTTGGTGAGATTACTACTTTCGAAATATCTTCCCTGATCACTATTGTTCTCCTTAAAGTCATCTTGGTGCGCATGCACAAGTTGCAACTTCAAGAAAGGTGAATACATATCGAATAGGAGAGAGGCTGGTGTTTCTATGGATGCCGTAGCTCCAAATTCGATTCCGAAACAATCATTCCCCCAATCACCCTTGATTTCTGAATATGTTGTTTTGGGAGGAGCATAGGTATCTGTCATGTTTGTTTTCATATTATTCGAAGCATGACAATAAGTTAACTGTGCATTAAGGACTAACGGAGCTTGCGCACCAATAGTATTTTGTAGCAGATTTTGCCAAGCATGCCAATAAGAGACATGTTGATAGTAGAGAGAACCTGCGTAGATGTTAGCATGATTTTTTGATACTAAATAATCTTTGTCGTTTCCGAAGAGTTGGCAGAAAGCAGCACTGAAGAGATCTTCTGTAGGAGTTTGTGCGTGAACGCCTAAGACATACCCGGCACTATTGTGACGGAACTTTTGTTTATTAGCTGAACCACTTTTATGTAGGAAGTTAGCAATTCCGGATACCCAAAAACCTCTATGGTAGTTAGCGCCATTGGCACTTACCTCCATTAAGTTTTGTATAGCTCTAAGATCAGAGAAGGCGCCCCAAAGGGTGTTAGGGACTAAAGATCCTTGACGCTCTGGATTGGCAATATAGCCGGTGTGCTCCCAAGATAGCGTGGCTGTTCGAGTGTTATCTTTTTCGGGGGTCCAAGCTAGAGTCCAATTTCCTTGATAACCATAATGGGTAGGAGGGACATAATTCGTGAGATTGTTTTCTGGTGGAGAGACTGGATTTTTACCGGTGGCTGTTATTGCTGAAAAAGATTTTGATGCGGAGAGTATGGGATCTTCATAAGCATTACCATGGGTATCGACGAGATTAACAGCATTGATCGTAACTGTTTTATCTGAGGTTTGTGCTGCGACTTTAGCAGGAGCAGTAACCCCCCCCCCCCCCAACGAGGCAACATTAATGTCCAAATTAGTTAGGGCAATACCTTCTCCATCTGAGGAAGGCGTTTGTAATGTGGTTCCTAGATCCATAACAACAGAGGAGCCTGCTGTCTGTGTGACTTGTTTAGCTTCTAAAGTGACACCATCTTTAAGAACTAAAGAACCCGAACCGATTTTTAAGGGTTGTTTGAAATATGATTGTAGATTGGACGGAACCTTTTTCTCTTCATCGGATAACCTTTCTCCTGAGAAGACGATCTTGCCTGTGTAAGTAGTAGTAGAGCTGTCGTCAGCTTTATTTAACTCTATTTCTGTAGACCCTCCTGTGTTAGCGATAGGGTCGTAAAAGAAAATACCGAAACCTTCTTTAGCACTTAGTTTTGTAAAATTCCCAGCAGAGCCGAGATCTATGGAATTTCTTGTTACTGTATTCTCACTAGTTTTTATTATTTTGTTTCCATCGAAGATAATGTCTCCGAGATTCGCTGTTATGCTACATTTACTATTTGTACCTTTCAAACAAATAGCCCCGCCTTGAGGTGACTCAGCGGATACAGAATTGTTAGAAAATAACGTAGGCCCACCTGAGACAATAGTGAGTTTATCAGCATAAATAGCGCCACCTTTTACAGAGGAGGAGTTCTCTGAGAAAACCAGATTCTGATTATTGACTAATTTCACTCTACCATTAGAGTCGTTTGATTCACATTTAATGGCCCCGCCTTCCGCTGTTGAACAGTTCTTATGGAAGACAAGACTAGAGTTATCTTTTAAAGTTATAATGCCTTTGGTTTGTATCGCTCCGTAACCGGTTGTACCCGGGGGACAGTGGGCACATGAAAACAAGGAAAATCCTATGACGTCTAAGGTTTTCCCATTGCTACTAACACTAATAGCGCCTGGGTTACTATCTTCAGTAGTAATATTATCAAAACACAATGTGTAACCATTTCCTATGAAAGAAAGATTCTCAGTAGTCTCTGTGAAACAACTTTTTTTTAGAGGAGAGCTTTTACCTGCATAGGAGATACACACATTGCCTTCACAAGTATATATCACTCCTGTTGACGTGTCTTTTACTTCGAACTCTGAAGACGCTGTATTTCCATTATAGCTATCCGAGGGAGTTAAGGTTGTTTGAACTTCTTCAGCAAAGCCCAAGGAATGTGAGGCCAATAGGCTCGAGGACATTAAAAACCAGTAGACTGGATGTTTCATAAATTCATACTTTGGGTGATTTGAGATGGCCTAAATCGATCATAAAAATATTAAAAAGTCAAGAGAATAAGGAAGATAAAGACCGTAGGCCCTACCCCGTGAGAGCGGGGTAGGAGAGGTGGATGAGATTAGAATTGAATCTTGGATCCGAGATCTACGTTATAGGTTCGAGAAGAACCTCTGAGCTCGAAACCAAACTGGCTGAAGAGTTCTATGTTGTGACGTAAAGCCAAGTAGTTTCCTGCTTGTAGCATGAAAGCATTTCGTGCGAGGTTATTGGCTTTTGTTACCCAGACAGCGGAGTTGGGGCTCACTAACAGAGAGGCAGTACAGTCAGGATTGCTTCTTACGATATCCGGAGCATAAGCTAGGATGAGGTTATAGGAAGCAGTATCCTCGTGAGAGAATCTCTCCAGTTTCACACCGATCGGCATAGAGAGGTTGGTGAGATTGCTGCTTTCGAAATATCTTCCCTCAGCGCTATTGGTTTCCTTAAAGTCATCCTGGTGTGCATGCACAAGCTGGAGTTTTAAGAAAGGTAAATACATATCGAAGAGGATAGAAGATGGCGTTTCTATAGGTGCCATAGCTCCAAACTCGACTCCGAAACAATCGTTACCCCAATCACCCTTGATTTCTGTGAGTGTGACGTTTTTAGGAGTATATGTATTTGTCATGTTTGTTTTCATATTGTTAGAAGCATGACAATAAGTTAACTGTGCGTTTAGAACTAACGGAGCCTCTGCACCGATAGTGCTTTGTAGTAGATTCTGCCAAGCGTTCCAATAAGAGATATGCTGGTAATAGAGAGAACCCGCATAGACGTTGGAACTATTTTTAGAGACGAAATAGTCTTTGTCTTTTCCGAAGAGTTGGCAGAAAGCCGCACTGAAGATATCCTCAGAAGGAGTTTTTGCGTAGACGCCTAAAGCATAACCGGCACTATTGTGACGGAACTTGCGTTTCGTATCAGAACCGCTTTTGTGTAAGAAGTTGGCTAGACCGGATACCCAGAACCCTCTAGGGTAATCAGCACCATTTACACTTACATCTATAAGATTTTGTATGGCACGGATATCTGAGAAGGAACCCCAAAGAGTGTTTGGGACTAACGAACCTTCACGTTCTGGATTCACAATGTAGCCGGTATTCTCCCAAGATAGCGTGGCTGTTCGTGTGTTACCTCCTTCGGGGGCCCAAGCTAGAGTCCAATTTCCTTGATAACCGTAATGAGTAGGGGGGACATAATTTGTTGGATTGCTATCAGGTACAGTTACTGTACTAGTGTTAGTTGTAGCTACTATCGCTGTGAAAGGTTGAGATGCAGCAAGAATCGGATACTCGTAAGCGTTACCGTCAGTATCGACTAGATTGACAGCGTTGATTGTAACTGTTTTACTTGAGGTTTGTGATGTGACTTTAGCAGGAGCGACCCCCCCCCCCCCCAACGAGGCGACGTTAATATCTAAATTAGTTAGGGTAATAGTGTCTCCATTTGAGGAAGGTGTCTGTAACGTAGTTCCTAAATCCATGACAACAGTGCCTGCTGTCTGTGTGAAGGATTTTGCTTCTAAAGTGACACCATCTTTAAGGACTAAAGAACCAGAACCAAGTTTTAAAGGCTGTTTGAAATATGATTTCAGATTGTCTGGAATCGTTTTTTCTTCATCAGATAATTTTTCACCAGAGAAGACGATCTTGCCTGTGTAAGTAGTTTCGCTTTCGGCTTTATTTAGCTCGATTGTTTCGCTAGTATCCCCTTGATTAGCGATGGGGTCATAGAAGAAAATCCCGAAACCTTCTTTAGCTCTCAAGTTTGTAAATTTCCCACCAGTACCGAGGTCTATGGAATTTCTTTTGACTGTAGAACTTCCGCTACTAGTTGTGATGATTTTGTTCCCATCAAAGGTAATATCCCCGAGATTCGCCGTTAGACTACACTCACTGCTGGTATCATCCAAACAAATAGCACCGCCTTTAGGGGATGAACCGTTGGATACAGAGTTATTAGAAAATAACGTAGGCCCATCAGCAGTAATTGTCAGCTTTTTTGTGTAGATGGCCCCACCTTTTTTCTGAGAAGAATTTCCAGAAAAGACTACGTAGCCATTTCCTTCCAATTTGAGCTCTGGATTACTTCCTGTAGCACACTTAATGGCTCCACCTTCTCCTGTAGAGCAATTGTTATCAAAAATGAGTTTGTTATTGCCACTGAAAGTAGATACGCCTTTAGTCTGTATAGCTCCGTAACCGGTCGTGCCTGGAGGGCAATGAGCACATGAAAATAATGAAAATCCTGAGACGTTTAAGGTTTTATCGTTACCACTAACATTAATGGCCCCGGGGTTATCAGCTTGCGTAGTAATATTATCAAAACACAGTGTGTAACCATTTCCTATAAAAGAAAGATTGCCAGAGCTATCAGCAAAGCAACTACTAGACAAACCATTTCCACTTAGTCCTGCATAAGCAATGCACACATTTCCTACACACGTGTATGTTATTCCATTGGATTCAGTAGTTGTTTTTGGTTGAAATTCTTGATTTCCGGCCGTCTTCCCATTGTAGCTATCAGCAGGTGATAGGGTTTCTTCTTTTGCGTCAGCGAAGCATAATGAGCTTGAGGCAAAAAGGCTCGAGGATATTAAGAACCAGTAGACTGGATGTTTCATAAATTCATGCTTTGGGTGATTTGAGATATCCTAAACCGATCATAAAAATCATTAAAAGTCAAGGTCGCTGGCTGGGGTAAACAAAGGGAGGCCCTGCTCCGCACATACGGAGCAGGGGAGGTGGATGAGATTAGAATTGAATCTTGGATCCGAGATCTACGTTATAGGTTCGAGAAGAACCTCTGAGCTCGAAACCCAACTGACTGAAGAGTTCTATATTGTGACTTAAAGACAAATAGTTTCCTGCTTGTAGCATGAAAGCACTTCGCGCAAGATTGTTGGCTTTCGTTACCCAAACAGCCGTGGTTGGGCTCACTAACAGAGAAGCGTTGCAGTCAGGGTTGCTTCTTACGATATCCGGAGCATACGCAGCAGTGAGATGATAAGAAGCTGAATCGTTATTCGCAAATCTCTCAAACTTGATGCCGATAGGCAGAGAAAGGTTGGTGAGATTGCTGCTTTCGAAATATCTTCCCTGATCACTATTGTTTTCTTTAAAGTCATCTTGGTGTGCATGCACAAGTTGCAACTTCAAGAAAGGTGAATACCTATCAAATAGGAAAGAGGTTGGCGTTTCTACGGGTGCCATAGCTCCAAACTCAACTCCGAAACAATCATTTCCCCAATCGCCCTTGATTTCTGAGAGTGTGACGTTTTTGGGAATATATGTATTTGTCATGTGTGTTTTCATGTTATTCGAGGCATGACAATAAGTTAACTGCGCATGAAGGACTAACGGAGCTTCTACGCCGATAGTGTTTTGTAGCAGATTCTGCCAAGCGTTCCAATAAGAGATATGCTGGTAATAAAGAGAACCTGCGTAGATATTAGAACTATTTTTGGAGACGAAATAGTCTTTGTCTTTGCCAAAGAGTTGGCAGAAAGCCGCACTGAATACGTCTTCTGAAGGAGTTTGCGCGTAGACGCCTAAAGCGTATCCGGCACTATGGTGACGGAACTTGCGTTTCGTATCAGAACCGCTTTTGTGTAAGAAGTTGGCTAGACCGGATACCCAAAAACCTCTATGGTAATCAGCACCATTGACGCTGATATCCATTAAGTTTTGTATGGCACGGATATCCGAGAAGGAACCCCAGAGAGTATTCGGAACTAAAGATCCTTGGCGTTCTGGGTTAGGAGAATAACCAGTTTGTTCCCAATTTAGAGTGGCTATTTGCTCTTGGGCACTTGATCCTTCTTTCCAAGTTACGGTCCAATTTCCTTGGTAACCGTAATGGGTAGGAGGAGTATAGTTTTCTAGATTGGTTGTGGGTGCAGTAGTAGTGGCGCTAGAACCAGATTTTGCTTCTATTGCTGTGAAAGGTTTGGATGAAGAGAGGATGGGATCTTCATAAGTATTGCCATCAGCATCGACTAGATTGACAGCGTTGATGGTGACTTTTTTACTGTCTGTATTTGCTGCGACTTTAGCAGGAGTAGTACCCCCCCCCCCCCCAACGAGGCGATGTTGATATCCAAATTAGTTAGGTCAATGGCTTCTCCACCTGAGGAAGGCGTTTGTAACGTAGTTCCTAAATCCATGACAACAGTAGAGCCTGCTGTTTGCGTGACTTGTTTTGCTTCTAAAGTGACACCATCCTTAAGGACTAAAGAACCTGCACCGATTTTTAGGGGTTGTTTGAAATATGATTGTAGATTGGCCGGAACCTTTTTCTCTTCATCGGATAATTTTTCACCAGAGAAGACAATTTTGCCTGTATAAGTAGAAGGTCCCTCTCCGTCAGCTTTATTGAGCTCTATTGTTTCGCTAGTATTCCCTTGATTAGCGATGGGGTCATAGAAGAAAATCCCGAATCCATCTTTAGCATTTAGTTTTGTGAATTTCCCATTAGTGCCGAGGTCAATGGAATTTCTTTTTACATCGGGATCGCTTCTACCACTAGTTGTGATGATTTTGTTCCCATCAAAGGTGATATCTCCAAGATTCGCCGTTAGACTACACTCACCATTGGTATCATCTAAATAAATAGCTCCACCTTTAGGAGATGAACCGTTGGATACAGAGTTATTAGAAAATAACGTAGGCCCACCGGAAGTTATGGTGAGTTTTTGAGTAAATATAGCCCCACCTTTGGTGTTAGAAGAGTTCTCTGAGAAAACCAGATTCTGATTATTTTCTATTTTTAATTCAGCAGTACTACTGCTTGCTTTACAGTAAATGACACCACCATCTGTGTTCGAACAGTTTTTGTGGAAGACAAGACTAGAGTTATCTTTGATAGTGGTATTCCCTACAGCTTTAATAGCCCCGTAACCGGTTGTGCCCGGAGGGCAGTGAGCACATGAAAATAACGAAAATCCTGAGACGTTTAAGGTTTTATCGCTACCTTTAACATTAATGGCTCCGGGGTTACTAGCTTCAGTAGTAATATTATCAAAGCAAAGAGTATAGCCGTTTCCTAAGAAAGAAAGGTTACCTGCCGTATCAGTAAAGCAACTATTGGACAAGGCCGAGTCACTTGACCCCGCATAGGCAATACATATATTCCCTGTACACGTGTATGTTGTTCCTTGAGATGCAGAGGTTTCTTTTGGTGTAAATTTTTGATCCCCAGCTGTATTCCCATTATAGCTATCAGCAGAGGTTAAGGTTTTTTGATCTGCTTCCTCAGAGCATAGGGAGTTCGAGACAAGTAGGCTCGAGGATATTAAGAACCAGTAGACTGGATGTTTCATAAATTCATGCTTTGGGTGATTTGAGATATCCCAAACCGATCATAAAAATAATTAAAAGTCAAGGGGGTTGTGTGGGCGAGAGTAAGGGAGAACCCTGCCCAGAGCTGGGCAGGGGAGAGATTTTTAGAAAGAGACCTTAGCTCCAAGATCTACGTTATAATTTCTTGAAGAGCTTCGTAATTCGCAACCAAACTGACTGAACATCTCAACACCAGAGGATAAGGCAATATGGTTACCTGCGCGAACTATGAAAGCTTGTCTAGCAAGATTCGTCGCTGTGGTTAACCAGGAAACGTCATTGATCGCTAATCCTGTCATACAGCTGGGATTATGACGGTACACATCAGGTACATACATAAGCGTAAGATCATAAGCTGTTTTCTCTCCATAGGAGAGTTTCTCAAATTTTATACCTATAGGTACAGAAACATTGAGAAGATCGCTGCTTTCAAAGGTTCGGCCTTCTGTTGTTGGTTCTTTAAAGTCATCTTGGTGAGCATAGACAACTTGTAGTTTTGCAAACGGTGCATAACTATCAAAGATAGAAGAACTAAATACTGGGATAGGTACGCTAGTTGACAAAGCTACGCCAAGAGTATCATTACCCCAGGAACCTTTCACTTCAGGATAGTCCGTATAGGACGTTGTCATGTTGTTGGCGGTATGACAATAGGTAACTTGCGCATCCAAGAAAATAGGAATCTCTTTAGAAAACCCTGAACAACATGTGTTAGGCCCATTAAATAACCGTGTTAGGTCATCAAACTTGCTCACATGTTGATAATAAATAGAACCCGCATAGACGTTTCCAGCATTTTTACTTACAAGGTAGTCTTTATCTTTTGCAAATAACTGACAGAAAGCGACACTAAGAGAATCCTCTCTAGAAGTATTGGTTGTGGCTCCTAACACATATCCCGAACTGATATGACGGAATTTGCGATTTTCAGCACTCTGATCTTTATGGAAGAAGTTCCCAATTCCAGAGACCCACAGACCACGACGTGTCTCAAGAATACTGTCAACACTACGTTCCATAACATCCTGAATAGAACGTAAATCCATAAAGGATCCCCAAAGGCTATTCAGTACTAGGGGAGCACGACGTTCAGGATTTGGAACATATCCTGTTTTATTCCAAGTAAAGACAGCGGTTTGTGTTTTAGGATCAGAGTTATTATCTTTGATCCAACTGACAGACCAGTTTCCTTGATAACCATAGTGTGTCTCAGCAACACCTACAACATGACTAGGAACGTTTGTTGTTGTAACGGCACCTTTCCCAGAAAGTAGAATTCCTCCTAAAGCTAACGTATCATTGAGCTTGTGGTTTTCATAAAACTTTCCCGTAGGATCAACAACGCCAATAGCACCTGATACAGTCACATTTTTCCCAGCAGCAACGGCATCGACTACAGCGAATGTTTTCCCATCTAAGGTATTCGGATTAATAGCCAGATTCGTCAGTGTAACATCTTCTGTTTTTGCTGATAACTTTGTGCCTGTATCCATGAGAATCAAAGATCCTGCTGTTTGCGAGACAGTTTTTGCTTCTACTTCAACGCCCCTTCGTAACACAAGTTCACCAGCAGCTAAAGTTATTGGCTGTGTAAATATTGTCTTAAGGTTATCAGCAACAGCAGCTTGTTCTTCAGTGAGCTTTTCCCCAGAGAAAACAATTCTTCCATTATACACCTTATCACCCTCAGCTTTATTTAAAGTGAGAAGATCAGCAGCATTACCTTCAACTGTTATAGGATCATAAAAAGAAATCGTCTTTTCAGACGCTGCACGTAGGTTGAGGAATTTTCCATTGCCTTCAATGTTAATCGCGTTTCTTTTTATTGTAGCGTTGTTTTGTGTGGCTATAAGGTTATTTTCAAAAGTAATATCCCCATGTTCAGCTGTTAAGCTACATTCTCCATTGGAACCAATACCAATAGCTCCACCTTTAGGTGCAGCATGGGTAACTTTGTTATTGATAAATAACGTAGGTCCTCCCGAAGTCAATATGAGCTTATCGGTGTAAATAGCCCCACCTTTTGATGAAGAAGTATTTTCCTCAAAAATCAAGACTTTGTTATCTCTTATAGTAAGGGTCGGTGCTGAACCTGCTTTGCTACAATGGATAGCTCCACCGCAACCATCAGCAGAACCGGAAACAGCGTTGTTGTTAAAAACAACACGATCGTTACCCGCAATAGTCGTAGCAGCTTCTGAATATACTGCTCCCCCAGAATTAATCGCAGTGTTTCCAGAAAATCTGATTGTTCCTTGGTTGTCCGAAAGATGAGCTATTCCCGTAGCAGCAATCGCTCCACCTTTTTTCGCACTAGAGTTAGTGGTGAAGCTGATTTCCTTGCTCGAGCCGGTTAGAGAAAAAGCTTTGCAAGAGATCGCTCCACCATTATCAGCGGAATGGTTCTGGTCAAACAAAATGCTGGCATTATTCGCCAAGTTTAATGCTCCTCCGGATTGCATAGCTCCTTTCCCATTATTTACTAGAGAAGATGGGCATGCCGTGAAGCTCAACTTAGAAAAATCTGTCAAAGTAAGAATCTTACCGTCAGTGCTAACGTTAATTCCTCCGGGATTAGCTCCGGCATTCACGTTGGTTATGGATAAGCTATGGTTGTTCCCTTTGAAAGTTAGATTGTCCGCAGTTTGAACAAAAGCTGAAGAAGCAAGAGCAGCTGTCTGTCCTGCATCTACAATAGAAATATCACTCTCGACGTTGTAAGTCGTTCCTCCCGCAGTGTTTGTAGATTGCGGACTGAATGCTCCATTTGCATCGAGAATAGATTCTTGAGTTAAAGCCACTTCTGCATGCAATTGCGAGAAGTGAAAAGATATTGGTATCGTCAGAGTTGACGATATTAAAATCTTATATAAAGAAGGCCTCATTTTATACACTTGTGGTGAAATGAAAAAAACAGTTTCGTTAAATACTCAAAGATACAAAAGAAAGCAAGTCTAATACAGAAAAGACTTGACATGTTTTTATCATTTTTGGTAAGAGGCCCCGAAGTTTTAGAGAGGACAGCCTGTTAGAATTTGTACCT
This sequence comes from Chlamydia psittaci 6BC, assembly GCF_000204255.1. Lineage (NCBI taxonomy): Bacteria > Pseudomonadati > Chlamydiota > Chlamydiia > Chlamydiales > Chlamydiaceae > Chlamydia > Chlamydia psittaci. The sequence continues at coordinate 332,979 of NC_017287.1, forward strand.
GCCTCCTATGTCAACGTTGTAATTTCTAGAAGATCCTCGGAGTTCGAAAGCTCCATGGCAAAATACCTCTAGGTTGTCTGTTAAATGGTGATGATCAGAACCATCAATGATCATGGCTTGTCTTGATAAATTTGTTGCTCCCGTAGACCAAGCAGTATTTACAGAAGGTAAAAAGACTTTAGATTTTGGAGCATCGCGATAAATATCCGGTTGATATGCAAGCCTGATATTGTAGGTGTTGAGCTTGTTTGTTTTTTCAAATTTCACACCAAGAGGCAAGGAAACGTTGATAAAGTGTGCACTTTGGAAGTTCCTATTTTCAGTTCCTCCTTTGGTTTCTTTGAAATCTTCTTGTTGTACAAAGACGATATGAAGCTTCACGAAAGGAAAGAGTTCTTCAATTGCCGGATGATCCACAAGTATAGGAAGGTAACTTCCAAGTTCACCAGCTACGCAGTGGTTGTTCCATTTTCCTCTCGATGAAGGATTTGGCGTATGCTTTGTCTTCATAGAGTTATGATTTAAGCTATAACTTAGTTGTGCATCAAAGATTACAGGGGACTTCTCAGGCTTGCGTGTAAGTATAGCTCCTTTTCTATTCGACAATTTATAGTGGTTAACTAACTTCTCAAATTTTGTATGGACAGAAGCTGCGTAGACATGGGATCGAGCATCTGCAAGGTGGTAATCTTTAGATTTCCCTAACATTTGACAGAAAGCAAGATCAATAACTTTATCCGAGATAGGTTGTGTGCTTACACCAACAACATATCCAGAGCTGATATGACGGAATCCTTCTTGTTCTTTCATAGAGTCTCTATGAAAGAAGTTGGAAATCCCTGAAATCCATAAGCCTTTGTGGAAGTCTTCACCTTCGGTGCTAACTTCAACAAGCTTTTGAAATGCACGCATATCAATAGCAGAACACCATAAGCTATTAGGGACGAGGGTTGCACGTCGATTAGCTGTCGGTATGTAACCTGCAGATACCCATTTGATTTCGAATGAGACTTTTCCACTCGAGTCTTTAATTTCAGTAACTTCCCATTTTCCTTGATAACCAAGATCAGAGCCTGTAGCCCCTTGAGGGATCATATTGAAGCCCTCGGTATGGATTTTATCTGTAGTAGGCGCAGAAATATCTAAGAAGTTTAATGTAAAATTCTTATTTAATAAGGGGTTGTCATAGAAATTTTGGTTACTATCTTGGAATTGCAAATTCCCAGTTAAGGTAACACTTCCCGTTCCGCCTTTAGCTGCTAGGGTAATGACTTTTCCATTCTCTAAAGAATCTAAGTTCACAGCAAGGTTATTAATGGTAATCGAGCCATCGGGACTTTCTTCTACTGTAGGAACCACGTCTCCCGTTGCAGAGAAGCTTCTTTCTTTGAAGTTGATTAAAGAAGACGCTATGCGTTGTGATACCGCCCTGATTCCAGGAATTGGAGTTTTAGGATCTGGTGTAGATCTACTTTGTAAACCTTCGCTAGCAGGAGTCACGTTGGTGATAATGGATGTTCCGCCATCCATAACGATTAAAGAGCCTTCTTTCTGAGTGAAAGAATCAACAAGAAGACCTGCACCATTGCTTAAAACAAGAGTTCCTGCTTCAAGAGATACATCGTTATGAATAACACTTATTGCATTTAAAGGATTTTGAGCATCTTCACTTGAGAGCTTCTCTCCTGAAAATACAATTTTTCCGTTATACACCGCAGATTGTTGAGCTGTTTCAGCCGCAACTTTTTGTGCTGGATCCGGTGTGTCTGGAGCGTTGATTTTTAGAGGAGTTTTTACTACGGCAGGGGCGGGCGCAGATACTGCAGGCGCCGAGGCTGGGATCCTAGAGGTCGCTTTAGCAACGGAAACCTTTGGTTGTTTCAAGTTAGCTGGAGCAGCCGGTGCAGTAGTCGTTATAGGATCATAGAAAAAGATGGTTTGTCCTGTTTGCGCACGTAGCTGTGAAATTTTAGCGCCACTACCTAAATGAATAGAGTTACACGTAGGTTTATTATTCTCTTCAGCTTGTGCTTCATCTTGTACTTTAGCTTTGTTAGCCAAAGTGAAAAATGCTGAGGTAATGTCTGCAGATGCACTACCACTTGCTTGAGAAGAATCTGTTTTCTCTTCAGTGTGTTTCTTTTCTTCAATAGATGCAGCAGCTATGGCTGTTTCTTTCTTTGTAGGAAGCGTAATTGGATCAGCTGCTGTGACTTTATTGCCTTGGAAGATAATTGATCCTGTAGCAGCAGTGATGCTGATATCACCGTCATCAGCAATATAAATCGCTCCACCTTTTCCTGAGGAGTTATTGGAGAAAGTCATGTTGCCATTAGAGGATAAAACGACTTTCTTAGCATGAATGGCTCCGCCTGTAACTTTAGAAGAGTTATTATTAAAGGTAACTGAAGTATTGCCTGAGATAGTTAAACAAGGATCAGCAGAAGGTTCTTCTTGTGGTGCGACTTTCGTATGAGTTTCTGCTAATAGTGCGTCTGGTTCTGGAGAGGGAAGCGTTTGTTTAGGTGGTTGGATAGGTATAGCAGGAATAGAAATCGGCGCTTTTAAGCAATAAATCGCCCCACCAGCTCCTTTAGCCTCTACTGGTTCCTCGACAACATCTTCTTCAACAGTAACTATTGAAGGGGCGGGTATTTCTTGAGCTTGGTTGCCAGAGAAGACAACGTTTTATTCCCTGTGATATCGCAGTTGCCATTAACAGAGATGGCCCCGCCTTGCTCTTTAGCATTATTGTTCGAGAAAGTGCATGTGCCAGTGTTATTTTCTATGGTTGCTGATCCAGACACACAGATAGCTCCACCTGCTTTCTTAGAGGAGTTGCTACTAAATGTGATATTTACATTTTGTTGAAGGATAATGTCAGGGGAAGGTGCCGCTACCTCTTCTTTTTCTGCACCACCTTGAGTGGCAGTTGCGTCATGTTTAGCGGGGTCTTTTTGAGATTCTCCAGATATAACAGCAGCATCCGAAGATATTCCTGCATACTTGACTAAAGCCTCTGTGTTAACACTACCTTCAGTATGTGAATTTGCTTGGGATTGCTTTGAGTCTACACTTTGTCCACTATCACTACTAACTGCTTTGGGGCCTACGTAGATTGCGCTATCTGCTTTTGTTTGATCTTGGTCTGTAGCAGAAATAAAAGATAGGTCTTTAAATCCTGAGAATGTGAGTGCAGATCCCGCACTGTTGTTTATGGCAGATCCTTTGGCTGTTACGCTAATATTACTAAAAGTTAAAGAGTGACCGCCTCCCACGAAAGTAAGAGAGCCTTCAGTATTGGAGAAACAACTTGCAGAAGTTGCTCCATTCGCTTGAGATGTTGTTGCAGTCGGTGCTGTTTTGGTTTCATGACTTGGAGCGCCATTCTCATTGGCAACATCGGATGATGCGGTGAAAGATAACGGTGCATGGGGTATTGAACTTTCTAAAGCTTCCTTTTCTTTTTCATCTTCTTTAACTTCGTTATCCGCTTCTGTCTTTTCTTCTACTTTTGTACTGCCTGCCTCTTCAGAAGATGCTTTATCTTGTTTGTCTTCAGTAGCTCCTGTATCCCCACTAGGAGAGGTGGCATCTCCATTTGTATCCTCTGTCGAGGATTCTGGTGAAACAGGGCTGGGATGAGGATCTGCTCCTGTAGAATCCGTACTATCTTTTGTATCATCAGAGTCTGATGGTGTGGCTGGGGTGGATGGGGAGCTAGGCTCTTGCTTATCTGTATTTTCAGATTCATTTTTTTGGGCTTCAGGGGATTGCTGTGATGCAGGAGCTTGAGTTTTGCTTACGTTGGTAAAGGATACGTCACTGGTAAGAGTATAAGTAGTTCCTGAGGCAAAAGAGGAATTTTTACATGTAAAAGGCGTTTCGGGTAAACTGCTTCCATCGTAATTATCGCTAGAGCTTAGTGTGTGTTCTCCTGTTTCTTGAGATGCAGAGGACGATACTGCTTGTTCATTAGCAAGAGATGATAGAGGGAATGTAATCGCTGATGAGATTAACAACCAAGGAACGGAAGACTTCATAACAAGGTTCTTTTGGTGATAAAAAGGATTGCTCAACGCAATAGGTGGTGGAAATTAAAAAATCAAGAGACATTAGACGAGTAGAAACAGGGGAATACCTGGAGATATTGAAAATGAAAAATATCAAAAGCTACGGAAAATCACGCAGCTTTTGATTTTTCTCTTTAACTTCTATAAAACTAGGAGAATTATTTTAGGAAGAAATCTCGATTTGCTTAAGAAGGGAATTTAATTTTTAGGATCGCAATGGTGAGATGAATGTCCTTTAGGGCAGCAATCCCCATTTTGGTGTTTTTTAGCACGACAACTACAAAAACTTATTAAAGAAATCACCCCAGCGACTCCAATAACAATGTAAGTAATTTGTGTTGCTGTTGCACTTGCGCCCCCGCATAGTCGAGCAATAAGGTTTACTTTATGATGAGTTAATCCTATAATTCCTACGTTCAATGCACCAAGAACAACAATAAGAGAGGATAGTCCCCGAACGAGTTTGCCTAGCATTGCTTTTCTCCTAAGTGATGTATACTTAATTCCATCTTTTAATCTTTTTTATAATTTAATAAAGTTTTTTTTTGTTCTCAGGCTATTGGGGAGACATTGACTTTTTGTATACAAGGAGTTAAGTTGTGCAAGAAGTTTTTTGTTATAAAAACTAAAAGTGAATATTAGCTTCATCGGAATGAAATACCGGGATTAGGAAAATGACACAACCCTATGTAACTAGAGAAGACATTATACTTTTGGCAAAGAGTTCAGCTCTGGAATTAAGCGAAGAGCTTATTCAAGAGTATGAAAGTTCTTTGAATGAAGTCATTAAAACTATGGCAGCGTCCATCGCTATGGATGTAACAGACGTGGTTATCGAGGTTGGTTTATCCCATGTCATCAGTCCCGAAGATTTACGAGAAGATATCGTTGCCTCAAGTTTCTCTCGTGAGGAGTTTCTTACTAATGTCCCCGAATCTTTAGGGGGATTAGTAAAAGTACCCACAGTAATTAAGTAGAGATCGCAGTTTTAGGAAGATATGTATCGGAAGAGTGCCTTAGAGTTAAGAAATGCCGTAGTTAGTGGAGAGTCTTCAGCTACAGCAATAGCAAAGTATTTTTATAATAGAATAAAAACAGAAGACAATCAGATAGGAGCTTTTCTTTCTCTTTGTGAAGAAAGAGCTTATGAGAAAGCCGCTATCATAGATGCGAAACTTGCACGAGGAGAACCTGTAGGGAAACTCGCAGGTGTCCCCGTGGGAATAAAAGATAATATTCATATTCGGGGTTTACGCACTACTTGCGCTTCTAAAATGTTAGAAAACTATATAGCCCCTTTTGATGCTACAGTAGTCGAACGGATAGAGGCTGAAGATGGGGTGATTTTAGGCAAACTCAATATGGATGAGTTTGCCATGGGATCTACAACACAATATTCTGCTTTTCATCCTACGAAAAATCCCTGGGATTTCTCCCGCGTGCCAGGAGGATCTTCAGGAGGATCTGCCGCAGCAGTTTCCGCAAGATTTTGTCCTATAGCGTTAGGTTCCGATACAGGGGGATCTATACGTCAGCCAGCGGCATTTTGTGGAGTTGTTGGGTTTAAGCCTTCCTATGGAGCAGTCTCCCGTTACGGTTTAGTCGCTTTCGGATCGTCATTAGATCAAATAGGCCCTTTAACAACCGTTGTTGAAGATGTCGCCTTAGCTATGGACGTATTCGCAGGTAAGGATGACAGAGATGCAACTTCTCAGAAGTTTTTTACAGGATCTTTCCAAGAGGCGTTGTCTTTAGAAGTTCCGAGTTTAATCGGCGTGCCTATGGGATTTTTAGACGGTTTACGTGATGATGTTAAAGAGAATTTCTTTGCATCTTTAAATGTTTTAGAGCGTCAAGGTAGCCGCATTGTTGAAGTTGATCTTAACATCCTAGATCACGCTGTGTCTGTTTACTACATTGTTGCTTCTGCAGAAGCCGCAACAAATCTCGCAAGATTTGATGGTATTCGTTACGGCTACCGTTCTCCAGAAGCTCATAGTATAGAAGATATTTATTCGATCTCTCGCGTGCAAGGTTTCGGTAAGGAAGTCATGCGTAGGATTCTGTTGGGTAACTATGTGTTATCAGCTGAACGCCAAAGTGTCTATTATAAGAAAGGCTCGGCGATTCGAGCAAAAATCATTCAAGCTTTCCAAAAAGCTTATGAAAAGTGTGATGTTATTGCGATGCCAGTATGCTCATGCCCAGCATTCACCGATGGTGAAATTCTTGATCCTACCTCTCTATACCTCCAGGATATCTATACCGTTGCTATGAACTTAGCCTTCCTCCCTGCTATCGCAGTTCCTTCCGGGTTTTCTCGAGAAGGGTTGCCTCTAGGATTTCAGGTGATTGGGCAAAAGGGTAAGGATCAGCAGGTATGCCAGGTAGGCTATAGCTTCCAAGAACATTCAGGAATTAAGAATTTATACCCTAAAGGATGTAACAAACTTTTTGATGGAGAGGTGAAATAATGAGCGACGTTTATGCTGATTGGGAATCCGTCATAGGTCTTGAAGTCCACGTAGAATTAAACACAGAATCTAAATTATTTAGTTGTGCTCGCAACCGTTTTGGAGATGAGCCTAATACAAATATCTCTCCTGTATGCACCGGTATGCCAGGGTCTCTTCCTGTACTCAATAAAGAGGCTGTGAGAAAGGCAGTGTTATTTGGTTGTGCTGTTGAGGGTGAAGTCGCTTTGCTAAGCCGTTTTGATAGGAAGTCCTATTTGTATCCCGATAGCCCAAGGAACTTTCAAATTACTCAATTCGAACATCCTATTGTGCGCGGAGGACATATAAAAGCTATCGTTCAAGGTGAAGAACGCTATTTTGAACTTGCTCAAGCACATATCGAAGATGATGCCGGTATGTTAAAACATTTCGGAGAATTCGCTGGAGTAGATTATAACCGCGCTGGTGTACCTCTAATAGAGATCGTTTCTAAGCCGTGCATGTTTTGTGCTGATGATGCTGTTGCTTATGCCACAGCTCTGGTGTCTTTATTAGACTACATCGGCATTTCTGACTGTAATATGGAAGAAGGTTCGGTACGTTTCGATGTAAACATATCCGTACGTCCGAAAGGTAGCGAAGAACTACGCAATAAAGTAGAGATTAAAAACATGAACTCCTTTGCTTTTATGGCGCAAGCTTTAGAAGCAGAGCGTTGTCGTCAGATTGATGCGTATTTAGAAAATCCAAATAAAGACCCCAAAACTGTTATTCCGGGAGCGACATACCGTTGGGATCCCGAAAAGAAAAAAACAGTGTTGATGCGTCTTAAGGAGCGGGCTGAAGATTACAAATATTTCATAGAGCCTGATCTCCCCGTATTGCAATTAACAGAAGCTTATATTGACGAAGTCCGTAATACGCTTCCTGAGCTTCCTTTCAACAAATACCAAAGGTATTTGCACGAATACGCTCTTGCCGAAGACATCGCGGCAATTTTAATTAGTGATAAGCATATTGCTAACTTCTTTGAATTAGCTGCTCGAGAATGTAAAAACTACAGAGCCCTTTCTAATTGGTTAACTGTTGAGTTTGCCGGACGTTGTAAACTCAAAGGTAAGCATCTCGCTTTCTCAGGTATCCTACCCAGTAGTGTAGCTCAGCTTGTTAATTTTATTGATAAGGGAGTGATTACAGGAAAGATCGCTAAGGATATCGCAGACATGATGATGGAATCTCCTGAAAAGAGTCCTGAAACTATCCTTAAAGAACATCCTGAAATGTTGCCAATGACAGACGAAAGTGCGTTAGTTGCAATCATTTCCGAGGTGGTTACTGCGAATCCGCAGTCTGTTATAGACTATAAAAGTGGTAAGACCAAGGCTTTAGGATTTTTAGTTGGGCAAATTATGAAGCATACCCAGGGCAAGGCACCTCCAAATAGGGTGAATGAGCTTTTACTTGCGGAATTAAGTAAATAATAATTGAAAAAACTCATGGTTTTTCTTATGCTATTGGGTATCTAAGGGAACGGAGGCTCTTTTGAAGTTAAAAACTTCAAAAGAGCTCTTTTATTTTGTCTGAAAAGAGATCCAAAAAACTTAGTTTTTCTTCTTTCTTTTTTTCCTAGTTTGTTTGTTTTCTAGTTCTGAGCCTTCCGCATCAGAAGATTCGTCATCGTTATGACTCGAATCTCGACTGTGTTGTTCTTCGTCTCTATTACGCGATCTTGTTGAGGATACCGATTCTACGCGACTTACCCTCCGCGGTGTGGAGGTAAGAGGCCCGGGAAGCACAGGCTCCCCAGTCATAGCCTGACCTAAAGGCACATTCTGTGCAGCAGATGATAATCCCTCTAGAGGTAATGAGGGAGCTTGGTAGTTATAGGAAAAGGGATTGTATGCATCATGAAGGAAGGAAAAATCCCGCTGTAAAAATGTGGAGTTCTCTCCATTTTCTAAGGATATAGAGTCGGAATCGGATTCTGAGACTTCTAAGTGATTTCTAGGTGAATGATAAAGCACTCCTTGGGAGGTTTGGCTGATATGTCTATGCCGTGTATGCATACGATTTTCTTGATCTGCATGCTCACGTCGAGCTTCGGCAGCAAAATCGCGTCTTCTTTCATGAGAAACACGTCTTGCGTCTCTTTCATAAGGTACATTTGGCGCTATAGACTGTTCAGAAATATCAATAACCTTTTGCTGAGCCTTGATTAAAGCTTGAGTTTTAAAGTGTTGGAATGTGACCTTGCTCAATGATACTAAAGCCAAACCTATGGTCATAAAGCCCATAAGGAATTGAGGATTAGCTAGAATAAGCGTACTTCCTCCAGCAGTGAAGTATGCTGAGGCAATTAATGCCGAAGCAATGCCTAGAAGAATAAAGGGTAGAAGGACAGCTGTGATCGTATCGGCAATTTTTTGTGACTTTGGTGTGTCGGCAATATCAGAAACTAACATCGTCAATCCCAAAGCACCAAAGATAAATCCAGGAATTAATCCAAATAGTAATAAACCTTGACCCTGAGAGGCGACAAGAATACCAATGATCGAGATAACAGCAATAGCAATAATCCCTATGTCAAAGACATAACGCATCTTGGGATTGCGATCGGGAAGAGAAAGCAGCCTTCCAAAAAATCCTACGGAAGTCGCTCCGATACGCTTACCTAAGCCGGTATGCGGTGCGGGCACGGGATTTCTTGGAATCGGTTGGTGTGATTGCCCTAAAGGATCTAAAGGATTACCCATGTACTCAACTCTATTTTCTTTGTATAGTTTTTAGTTGTTAAAACAATTTTAAATAAGTTAGTTAACAACTGATAAATTATATTATAGAAGTTATCTTCGTTTAGTTGTGATAGTTTTATTCTTTAACTATGTTAATTTTAGGTAAAGATTCTCTCTTTATCAAAACTTCAGGCGAGGATTTCCCAAGATATGACCTAGCAAGAACAAAATGAAAACTTAAACATTTTCGTTTTCTGGAGTTTACGTATCGAGGTTCGCAACTTCAGAAGAATTTTGCCGGTTAAGTGTCGGCGAGAGTTCTGCTATGGATGGAGAAGAAGGGCTTTCTTCTAAGCTTGCAGTTCTTTTAATCTCTTGAGTTTGTAAAGATTTTACAGGAAATAATCCCCGGTGAATGTTTAAAAGAGTAGCGCTGGCACCCAAGGCTCCGAAAACACCAATCATAAAGAAAACTACTTGCGGAGAGATCATCACCAAACCGAAAATCGCCCCAATGATCATTGCAGAAATTAACAAACTCATCACCCAAGCATTGAAATAAGAAAGAGCTTGGCTGCAGTCTCTTGAGCGGAGGGATGAGACCATAAAGGTAAGAGGGAGTGAGATTAAGTTTGAGAATGTCAATAGGGGGAAAGTAATAATTTTAATTGTACCAAAAACAACAGAGGCGAGAACTTCAATGGCCATGGCGGTTTTTGGATATTGCTGAGCTTTATTTTGACAACGACGCGCGACAACCCTCTCAGGAAAAGTAGAATCGAAATAAATCTGTAAGCTCTCTTTACAAACTTCACGACAATTCATTTTAACCTTAAAAGTGCGCTTACATTTTAGAATGCGAACATTTTAGATAGTTGTAAAATTTACTACAATCTAAATTCCAATTTAAACTGATAATTCAGACAGAACATCTACAACAGTTTTGTGATTGATGGTCGGTTTGTGGAAAATAGATGCCTTTTCTTTTCTTCTAAAAAGAAAGCACAGCAGATCCACCGAAGAAAGCCGAAGATTTAAACGGATAATTCGTTACGTTATTATTATGGCTATCAGCGAGTGAGATATCACTACCGATAGACCACCCATAAAATAACTTCACGAAGCTTCCTGGCCATGGATAGAGTTTAACATTACCCTCGATTTCCCGACCTTGGTATTCAAAGATACCCTCAGAAGAAGGAAGATCATTGGGATGGAGTTTTTTTCTTAATCGAGTGAGGCGATAGGCAGCGCCAAAATCACAAACAGAAGTGCAATTATACTCTACAGAGAAGTTTACCGGATAGATGCAGTTGATGGTAAGTTTGTCATTAGGTTTATAAGTGGCACCGAGTAAAGGCCAGGCCTTTTCTTGATGTAATCCTGTTTCATTAATTACACCAAAAATCACGGAGAGTTGTGGTGTAGCTTGATATTTTCCAGAGAGTACTGCTTGATATAGGCTATAGCCTGCTTCAATATTTTCCGGATCGATAAGGCTGGACACAACTGCAGACCATTGCCAATTTTTTAATGACAAGGTGTAAACCCCTGCAGACAGCAAGATATAGCTATAATACGATTTCTTTTGGAAGGTATAGTACCCTAAAGAGTTGGGATCTCCAACCACAGGCTGCGCATTATCCCAAAGGATACGCGCTCCTACATACCCTGTAGAAAGGAGAACGCCAGTTTGTGATGTGATCGGGAGCGTACAAAGTACAGTTGTGTCAAATTGACGGTAGCCAAGGGATTGATTTTCGAGTTTTTTAAAGTCGGCTTTTTCTACTTGTAGGTATTGAGTTTGTAGGGAAAAAGGATGGGGCTTAGGAGCAGCTTCTCGAGTTTCTTTATCGATACCGCAAGCATCATGAATAATGTAAATGGGTGTGGAGAGCAGATGACCAGCTAGCGTCATCACATGAAATAACAACTTCAACATATCTCTATTTACAACTCCTACAAGAAACTATCCTCTCAGCAATGTTTTTTAAGAAGGAGGGGTCGTCCTTTTTTGAAAACGAGTATTAGCTATTTTGACCTATCTTAATGAAAATTAGACTATACTTTCATAGGATAGATTACTACTCATTTTCACAAGAGTACATTATACGCCGATTTTTATTTCTACAGTTTGTGCTTTGTTTTCCATAGTGCCCTGTTATATATCTGTAGAGCCACAAATTTCATAGAATGTTTTGAAATGCGTCTTACACACAAGCGATAAAATCTCTTTCCCCTGAGTGTTTAATATGGTTTTCCCTGCCGATTTCACATGAGCAGAGGCTCCTTTAGGTAGCTTTACAGAAAAACGTTGTTCTAGTTTGGTTATAGTATTAATGAAGGCTTCTCTTGCTAATATAGAAGCTGCGGCAACAACGATATCTTGTTCTGCGCGGACTCTTTGAATTACCGAGATATCAGTGCTTTTTTTTCTTAATGCTTCAAGTAAAACACTTTCTGATGAAGCAAATTGGTCTGAGATAGCAAAGACTTCTCCAGAGGGACGCGGAGCAAGTTGATCGATAATAGTAGCATGAGCCCAGGCTAGAAGAATATTCAGATTATGGAACTTTGCATAAAGTTCGTTATATTTTTCTGGATAAAGAATCATCACATCATATGTAGAACATGCTCGAATGGTTTTTGCTAATGATAGGATTTGGTTATCATTGAGCATTTTTGAATCTTGGATTTTTGTTTTATAAAGATTTTTCAAAGTCTCCGCATCGCGAGCATAGACTCCCGCGATACATAGAGGACCAAAAAAATCTCCTTTCCCCGATTCATCTACGCCTAGGCGAGGACGCAGATCCTTCTCCATACGGTTATGGGTAAATGTCAATAAAATTTCTGGTTCTAAGAAAAAATCAATGAACTCTTGTGAACCTTTCCCCTGAACAACGAGTTTCCCTGAGTTATAGAGAGTACAGCTTACCGAGGGAGAACGTGCTTGGAAAATGGTGTGCTGCGGTTGCGTTAAAATGAAACCCTTTTCCTCAAGGCGATCTTTAAGTAGGCCGTGGAGAGAAGGCGAGAGTGTGGTAACAAACGGTGTGGACATAAGCGTCGAATTCTTTTGGCATACTTAGGATGGGAAATCTCTATCCTGATGTATCTTTTTACTAGGTATATTTATTGTTATGCTATACATAGCATAAGGGTATATAGTGTATAATGCGGTTTTTGAAGTACAAATTAAACGTTAATCCTGTATATTCCCGCAAGTGAGCAGGATCTTGACACAGAGGGAAGTGTCTTATTTTTACAGAAAATGAGACTAGGAGACTCTAGAAAGATCTAGAGTTTAGCATTTAGGTACCTGCAAAGGAATCTCTATGGCAGAACAAATTCATAAAGAACTCTTACATTTAGGAGAGGTATTTCGCACAAAACGCGAAGAACAGTCCTTATCTTTAAAAGATGTAGAAGCAGCAACATCCATACGTTACTCATGTTTAGAAGCTATAGAAAACGGCTATTTGGGGAAGCTCATTTCTCCCATTTATGCTCAGGGATTTATAAAGAAATATGCCGCCTACTTGGGGTTAGATGGTGAGCGCATTCTTCAAGACCATCCCTATGTTATGAAAATCTTCAAAGAATTTTCAGAGCATAATATGGAAATGCTGCTGGATTTAGAATCTATGGGAGGAAGAAACTCACCAGAGAAGGCAATTCGTAGTTTATCTAATCTTTGGTGGGCTGCACTTATCGTCTTCAGTGGTATTGCGATTTGGTGGTTAGGATCCCTACTTTCTCTTTTCTAATAGGTAGATGGCCTATGCTAAAGTACAAGGGGACAACTCGCCCCTTTGTTTCTACCTATCTTCAAATTGCTACCCTAGAAACGCTACGGAGCTGGAGACTTTACCACATAATCCGAGTAATTGCTCCTGATGATGGTTTGAACACCATCCATGCTCCGCATTCTCATCCTCGTCGTCCGGATCTACTACATTTGCGCTTCTTGGTTGAGGAGTACGTCCGGAACCCACTTTTTTCCCACCATCTACTTCTAGACCATCAGAATCATTGTCTCCTGGGATAAATGGTCGGCCGCCCGTACCACATTGTATGTTGAAGAGATCTGGTGTTGGACGCTGTGGTTTAGGATTACGTCCGGAACTCACTCTTCCACTATCTATTTCTACATCGTCGTCAGAATAATTGCCATAATCATTATCTCCTGGGATAAATGGTCGGCCGTACCTATCCCATTGCGTTTTGAAGAAATCGGATACCTGTTTTAATTGATCAAATGTTGCGGAAGGAATGTCCCCTTTATTATTTGTAGGGGCATAACCTAATGCTAGAAGTGCAAGAATAATCAGCTTTAACAGGGACTCGGGTGATAAACTAAGGCTATAACCTGGAATTCCAAAAGTGAAGCATGGGGCGTGTCCAACTAAACAAGCTAGCGTGTTTTGCAATATCTGCAAGGCGTTTTTCCCCTCTTTTCCTCCTAGAGGGAACACGTCTCTACTACCTAGATCCACCACGTTAAGATGGTAGAGCTGAGAGCGGAGTTTGAGATAATCGAGATGTTTAGCATAATGTATTTCACTTTGTAGTGATCCTGAAGGCTCTCCGTGACCCTCCCCTTTGTTATAGATAACCCAACATGGTGGAGGTATATCGTGTTTTTGATCGCGGAAATCACCATAACCACGTTTTGCCATTATGGTTTCGACGTCGTTTACTTCAGGAACTTTTTTAGGATCATTAGCCAGATCAAAGAGTTCTTGTTGTATTCCACCTGCCAAGAGTTTCTTTAAAAGTTTTTTTGCTTCAACGCACAAACGATCAAAATCGTCTTTTTGCTCCTCAGTTAGGGTGGCACCTTCAGAGAGAAGACGAGGCCAATCATGACCACTTTTCTCTGCTCCCATCCCTAAAACAATCGGGCCATGCTTCTTTTTCATATCATCTAAGAAACTTAGAAGATCAGGATGAGCTCCTGATGGTTGCTCTGGGGGATTGATGATGCAGGTACATAGGCAATGAAAGCAATGGGAAAGCCAGTTCGGGCAATGGCTATCACACCAAGGACTACAATGTTCATTGCAATAACTCGCACCGCGTTGTGTTTGAGGTGCATTTAACAAAGAGGATGCTATGACTCCTGCTTTTTGTATAGTCTCTGCTACTGGAGTGTCTCCAACATGAACCTCAAAGGAAACTTTATTTCCAGCTCCAGGTTGTTGGGTAACCACCTTGTGTTGTAGCGGTGTATTTTCTTGTGAAGGACCACCGGCTCCTTCTTGCACAGTTACCTTGCAACCACATTCACCCAGTGGACAGCACATACAATAGCTCCTGATAATGAAAGATAGGGAGGTAAGATGCTTACATCTTATCTCTTGCGATTAACACCGCTTCCATGGTTTCAAAAAGCGTGTTTTTTTACCAAGGGTTTCTTTTCTTTTAGGTGTCTGAATATGTAGGGGATAAGGCAACAATGTGCGGAAGTTGTGGTTGGCACGGAATTATGTGAAGATTTTAATCTTTTCACGTAGTCAAGATTGTGAGATATCTGTATAAATTGAACGACTTGTTGGATAGTAGAGGCGGAGGAAGCCGCCCCTAATCGTGTGTTGATATTATCTTAAAAATAGACTTGAAGTCATAGCTGTGATGTTTTTAGCCGTTTTGAGAAGAGCTTCTTGAGATTTAGGATTTGTGAAATCCCAAAGCTGAGCACCACTTGTGTCTCCAGGTGTGACCCCGTCAACACACGATGTTCCAGCATTTTCAGTCAAACGACCGTTAAGAACAACTTTTTGTCCGTATTTAGGCAAAGGATGGAGTGTTCCTGCGTTGACTTTGACTTCCGTTCCGAAAGATCGTGAATCTACAGAAGATCCAGGCGTATGTTTCTCTTTTGTACGAAGTTCTTTACTTGTATTTTCTAATTGTTCTAAAGACGTAGGGACCTCTTGTTCTGCACCTAAAGGAATAAAACCTAAAGCTAGTAAGGAAAGAAGAAGTAAAGTACGGTATTTTGATTCTTCGATGCTCAATCCAAATCCTGGATGATCAAAGATATTTTTCTCCTCATTTACATACTTATTTAAGGTGAGTAACAAAATATTTACAGCAGCCCGAGCTTGAAATCCTAAGAAACCGGTCGTTTGAGAATTCACATCTAAAACTTCTAGTTGGCTAAGTTGGTGCTGTAACCTTTGGATATTCAGAGAGTACCCAGATCTTTGTTCATTCGCAGCTGTGTCATTGCTTTCAGAAGGATAAAGAATTAAACATGTGGGAAGAGAAGGAGGAGTTGAGATGTTGATAGACTCTTCTAAAGAGTTTTTCACATTTTCTAGCTCTGTAGAACCTTTTGAAGGAAGTTGATGCGCAGCATTAGCAACTTTGAAGAGTTCTTGTTGAGAGCCTCCTTTTAAGCATCTACCTAACTGATTTTTTGCTTCTTCACATTTTTCTGAAAATAGCGCTTTCTGCTCTGCAGATAAAGTAAAACCTTCTGCGAGTAGTTTAGAAATATCCCAAGGGCCGTTTTTCATTGCGATACCAACGCAAATAGGACCAAACGCATCTCTTTGCTGTTGGATAAAATCAGTTAAATCATCGTATTTTGCTTCAGATCCTAGATTTTCATCAGGAGTAATCATGCATGTGCAAAGACAATCGAAGAAACAGAGGAAAGGACTCCAGCAATTGTCTGCACACCAAGGCCTGCAAGAATCTTGGCAGAATTGGCTGGTGCGTTGTATTCTTGCAGAATTTAAAGCATCAGAGACAAGGTCTCCAGCAGCACGAATGGTATCTAGTAATGTTGGATCACCCACTTTTAAACTAAATTCTGAAGTGGATCCAGGTTGTTTTGTAATCCCATTTAAAGACATAGTTTCTTCTTCATAGGCATCTTGTCTTGAGCGGCAGCTCATACTAATTCCAGGGCAGCACATAATTTACTCCATAAATAACAATGTGGTTTACTAAGAACCCTTATACTGTTGATGGTTCTTATTCTTTTGCTAAATGGCTTTATGCACTTTTGACGTTTTGTGGAGAGGGTTTATAAGAGTTGTTACTCTTGTGTAAAATAGACAGATGACATTGTTAATCTTGGAGAAAATGTGAAACAACTAATGTGTGAATTATCCTCATTTTATGTGCTAAAAAGCATTTAGGGGGCAGATGTTGTTCAAAAAAATATTTTAAGTCTATAAAAAATTTTTGAATGCAAGGGGCTGCCTGTAGGATAAAAAGTCGCTTTATACGGTTTTACAGTCTATTTTCATGTTCTGTCCAACATCGTGTTCTCGCAGAAAGTCGTACGCTTAAATTACCGGCATGTTGAACCCAGATGCTTTGTTATGCTTCATCCTGACGATGAAGTTTAGTCACACCTTCTTCATTTACAGAATCTAAGCCAAACTCTGCATAACAAGGAAGACTACAGTAGCCCGATCAGGTCGTGTAACCTTTGTGTATTTTCGTGATCTGGAGGAGATGTCGAGCGTTTCCCAATAAAGATAGAATGTGTTCGCTAGTCGCTTCCAAAGAATATTGGGGTGATCTCTATGGGACTCTGTTCTGAATTTTTTTACAAATACTTTGTGGATTTGAACAAGTGCAAAGGGAAAACACGGAATTTGCCGAAGGAATTTAGTGATAATCATGAAAGTGGAAAAATCGTTGAAATAGGAGTGTGGGACGAATTTTTTTCGTCTGATAAAATCTTTCTTGTTGATTTTATTTCAAAAAATTCTTATGACTTTTTCACTTATACAACCAAGATGTGATAAAAGTGATAAGTCTGCTGAAATATCTTCCTAAGGTGTCCATACTTATAGTAGCTACCTTAGGTACATTGACTACAGCTGAGGCGGCAAAGAAAAAACATGTGCCAATGACAATGGTTTATTCTTTTGACGAGGTTTTTACACATTTAGAAAAAAACAAAGAGGATACTTTATTTTGTATTAACGTAGATAGTGTAATTCAGCATAAGTACATAGGTTCTCCGGGCTGGTATCAAAATAGGTTGTCAAGGCTTTCTAAGCGTTTTGGAGATTTTTTTAAGGCAAAAAAACGGGTGGCTGAAGAACAGGTGCTCATAGATACATTAGTAAGCAAAGAATGTTTAGAGTTAAATGTGGCAGATCGATTTTCTCAGATACTTTCTGAATGTTCATGTTCTTTACTAGGAGTTTCTTCATTAGGAATCGAATCTGTTTCTTCAACATTAAAGAGTCTAAAAGAATGCGGTATAGAATTGTATTCGCGAGCATTTCCTACAGAAGACTTTTTTTTGGAAACCACACAGAAGTGTAGTGCATCTGCATTAGTACAAGACGGTGTTTTATTTTGTAGTACTTTAGGGTTTTCAGAAGCTATGAAGCTGTTGTTTATCTATGAAAATAAAATGCCAAAGAACATAGTATTTTTAACTGATAATCCTGAAGAAATCAAAACTTTAGGACGAGAATGTATAGATTTGGGGATCAAATTTTTTGGCTTAGTGTATTATCCTGCTGCAGAAAGCATATTTTCCTATGTTTACCCTTATTCAGCAGCGGTTGAGATTCAAGAAGAACATGCGTTGAAAGTTATCTCCGATGCTACAGCGCAATTATCGCTAGATTCTCTTAATCAAAAGAGTTAACATTATTTACTTGAAACAAGCCTTATAGTATCCTCTCTGTCCCCCTGAGAGGGTGCTTAGGGCCCTTTTTTAGTTTTACTCACATAGTGAATCCTTAGGTTGCTTTATATAAAAAAATATTTCCATCCTAAAGGGATGCTCCGTACAATAAAATAATTTTTTGTCTTTGAGAGCATTGCTATGAAGGTAATATTTTTTATCTCAATTTTCTTTTCAGTATTTTCCTTAGAAGCAAGTATTATCAAAGTGTCTGATATACAAGCTGTGAATAAATACGCAAGAAAAGGTTCGTTAGTTTTATTAGGCTTGGACGAAACTCTTGTCTTCCCTAAACAAATGCTTGGAACCAACTCTTGGTTTAACGAACGTCTAGAAAATCTAAAAAAAGAAGAGTCTGATTATGATCCTATGGCAAAGGCGTTTGGCGAAAGAATTGCTGTGTCATTTGCTGTAGAGTATGAGCTTATTCATCCCGAAGTTCCTAAAGCTATAGAAACTTTAGCTTTATCTGAAGCTTGGGTAATGGGAGTGTCTCAATTTCCTCTCCCCATGGCGAATCATTTCCTTCGTTCTGCCGAAGCTTTAGGTGTCGTGTTTTCTTCATGCTTACCAGCCCGTAGTGATGGGTGGATGCAACATCGAAAACACTGGGTAGACCTCAACATATGATGTTTATAGAAGAGCAAGTACTCTTTACTGGAGGGCTTGTTAACGGCATCACCATGGAAGAAGTTCTTTCCACTTTATTTTCAACTTTAGAAACCTTGCCACAACAAGTGATCTATGTGGATCAGAACAAGGAGAACCTGATTTCTGCAGAAGCAGCATGTAAGCAAGCAAATGTGTATTTTATAGGGATGCTCTATAATCCTGCGGTAAAACGGGTCAAGAGCTATAAATCTGACATTGCTAACCTGCAGTGGTTGCAATTATGTAACCAACTCTCCGATAGGTATTTTCAGTCTTTGCTGACCTATGTCATTGGTCCAGAGGGGCAAGGATAGTATTTTAAAAAAGTTAGGGAAAAGCCCTTAGGATAAAACCATGGGCTGATTCCCTAAACTTGAATTCTTCAGAAAGAAATACATAACGGAAGAGAAGGGATTCGAACCCCCGGTTCCTTTAAGAGAACTTCTGATTTCGAATCAGATGCATTCGACCACTCTGCCACTCTTCCTTGAGAGCACTAGTGTAGGTATTCCTCGCTAGGAAATCAAGCCCAACCATAATTTTCTTCTATTCTTAAAACGCTAAAAACACGCGAGTGTGCCTTGCGATCTCTTGTCATGGTGTTGGAGACGTCCTACAGTCATCTCAAGAGCGATTGTATTGAAAATCAATAAGATGGGAATCTTTATTATTATTTGCTTAAATTGAAATGAAATTAATTAGAATTATGGCTTTATGTATAAGCAATTTAATAAAAATTGAATGATAAAATCATATTAAAAGTACGTTTTTTGATCTAAAATGGAGTATAGATTTTTGGTTTTTTTATTTTATCATGTCGCAGCCGCTATATACGAACAGACTTATTACTGAAAAATCACCGTATTTGCTTCTTTATGCTCATACGCCGGTAAATTGGTATCCTTGGTGTAGCGAGGCTTTTGACCTGGCTGTGAAAGAGGATAAGCCCATTTTTCTTTCTATTGGTTGTGCACATTCTCGATGGTGTCAGGTTATGCTTCAGGAAAGCTTCGAAAATCCTGAAATTGCCGCAATACTCAACGAGAATTTTATTAATATTAAGGTAGATAAAGAAGAATTGCCTCATGTGGCGAATCTTTATTTTGATCTCGCACAAATGCTTTCGATATCAGAAGAACATCAAAGTTCTCCTTCTTGGCCATTAAATGTATTTTTAACTCCAGATCTTCTGCCTTTTTTCTCCGCAAATTATTTGGCGGCAGAAGGGAAATTAGGGCTACCGTCGTTTTCACAGACGATAGAAAGGCTGAATTTGATGTGGGAGAATCCTGAGGAAAGAGATGTGCTTGTTCGTCAAGCTCATAAGATTCTTGAGATTGCTTCATTTATAGAAAGATGCGCAAGAAAAGAAATGTTAGAAGAGGGGATCCTCCGAAAAACAGTAGAGGCAATATACCACGATATTGATCCCCACTATGGAGGAGTAAAAGCATTTCCCAAAACCCCACCAGCTTTGTTGAGCCAGTTTCTTTTGCGTTATGGTGTAGAGTACCAAGATAATAGAAGTCTATTTTTTGTAGATCGTTCTTTGGACATGATGGCAAAAGGAGGGATTTTCGATCATTTAGGTGGGGGATTTTATTGCTACACCATTGATGATAAATGGTTGATTCCATGTTTTGAAAAACGTCTGATCGATAACTCTTTCTTGTTATTGGATTATTTGGATGCTTGGGTATGTATGAAAAAACCTGAGTATCGTTCTATAGCTAAGCAAACGCTCCATTACATTCTTTCTGAGCTCTATAATCCTGAGGTGGGAGCCTTCTATACTTCAGAACATGGAGAACGTTGGGGGGATACTGAGGGAAGATACGCCACTTGGTCCGGAGAGGAAATCCGCGAAGTCCTGGGAGAAAATGCCGAGATCTTTTGTGAATACTATGGGATTTCTAGAGAGGGATTTTGTAATGGAAGAAATATTCTTCACATTCCTTCGCATATTGATATCGAAGAGATCACCGATAAGTATGGTTGCACAATAGAAGAATTCCATGAGATTATCGATAGGCTTAAAGAAAAATTGCTCATACATAGAAATAAGAAAGCACGGCCTTTCAAAGATGACCAATCTCTTGCTTTTCAAAATGGTTGGATGGTCTACACGCTAGCCTATGCAGGAAGAATCCTCGGTGATTTTTCCTACATCAGTATTGCGAAAAAGTGTGGCGAGTTCATTTGTAAAAATTTATGTAAGCATTCCATTTTATTGCGTAGATGGCGCGATGGCGACGCAAAATACTCAGGAGGATTGGAAGACTACGCCGGGGTGATTTTAGGAGCCATAGCTCTTTACGAAACGGGTTGTGGAGCGCAGTGGTTATTATTAGCTGAAGATCTTATGAAAGAGGTAATTGTCTCCTTTCGTTCGGAAAGTGGGGGATTTTACACCACAGATGGTAGGGACTCTGCATTACTGTTAAAACAAGAAAATCTCTCTGATGGTGAAACCATTTCGGGAAATGCTCTTATTTGCCAAGCTTTGATCAAATTGCATATGCTTACAGAAAAGAAACATTACCTTACCTATGCGGAAGATATCCTACAGATTGCACAAGCTCGATGGCATACCCACAAGTTTTCTTCTTTAGGGAATCTCATAGCCGCACAAGCATATTTTTCACGTAATCATCAAAAAATCCTTATTTCCTTAGCCAATGATCATGATCGTGAGGAAATCTTATCCTGCTTAGCAGGATTGTTCCTTCCTCATATCTCTATTGTTTGGATGCGGGAAAAAGAGCGTGAATCCTTAGAAGAGATTCTTCCTGAATATGAACACTGTCTAATCCCTAAGGAAGGGCAAACATCCACAGTGATTTGCTTATTAGAGTCCGGAGTAGGGAGGAAATTCTCCAACATTGAAGAGTTTCGCACCTACATGAATTCAAAATAATTCTTTGTCTTTCATTTATTTGTGAGAAGATTTCTTCTCGAAGTGGTCAAAATTTGGTTAATTTCTTATAGTTAGTCCCTAGACATGTCAACCAGTAGGGAGTAGCAAATCATGAAGAACAAAACACTAAGCGTTTTCTCTTTGGTCGGTTTGGTTTGTTTACCGGGATGTTTACTAGGGCATGAAGGTTCTCTTCCTACTCAACAGCGCGAGTATCCCTACCATAACGAAAAGATTCCTGAGGAACCCGCAGGAATAGCGATTCATGATCGTGTGTTATTTAAAATAGATGACGATACCGTTGTTACTACTTTAGATGTGATCCAGAAGTTAAATCTTCTTTTTGCTTCTTCCTACCCCCAACTTATGGAGTCTTACCCCGCACGTTCGCAGTACTACACAGCTATGTGGCCGGTAGTTTTAGAATCTGTAATTGACGAATTTCTCATGGTTGCCGACGCTAAAGCTAAAAAAATCCAAGTCGACCCTACTACAGTGAATCAGGAAGTCGAAGCGATGTTCGGTAGAGATTTATCTTTCTTTTACGTGCATTTCGACATGACCCCTGACGATGTATTTAAAGTAGTTCATCGTACATTGGTAGCGCAAAGAGTGATGGGAATGATGGTGCGCTCTAAGGTAATGCTTAAGATTACTCCGGGGAAAATCCGAGAGCATTACAACCAGTTGGCTGAAGAAGCTGCAAAAACTACACTATGGAAATACCGAGTAGTGACGATTAAAGCCGCCACAGAATCCCTATCTAGTCAAATTGCCGATAAGATATGCGCGCGGTTAAATGAAACACAAAGTTGGAATAAAGAGCGCTTATCTGCACTGGCTCTATCTCAAGGGGGACAATTTGTCTGTTCTGAAGAGTTTATACGTAATGATAAAGAATTGTCAGATGCTCATAAAATGGAATTATCTAGTGTGAACTATCCCCTGGCGATGTGCAGTCAACCAAAAGCTCATAAATCAGGGCATAAGCTCTATGTGCTGCTTGAAAAATCTACAATGCCTATGCAGCCCTTGGAAGAAATAGAAACTCAGATTAAGCAAACGTTATTTATGAATTATGCGGAGAGTATAGAAAGTCAGTATAAAAAGAAATTGCGTGCGCGCTATGGCTTTGACTCATCGATGATTGCTAAGTTGCTTTCTGAAGAAGCTCCACCTCTATTTTCATTACTTTAGGAGATCGTTTGTCACGCAGTTCTCCTGAACAACTTACCCGCTTTTTAGCTGAAGTTCATGGCCATCCTAAAAAAGGCCTTTCACAGAACTTTTTGATAGATGGGAATATTCTAAGGAAGATCCTTGCTGTTTCTTGTGTACAGGCAGGGGATTGGGTATTAGAAATCGGCCCCGGATTCGGAGCTCTTACCGAAGTACTCGTGAATCAAGGAGCTCATGTCGTTGCTTTAGAAAAGGATCCTATGTTTGAGGAAACATTAAAGCAACTTCCCATACATCTAGAAATCACAGATGCTTGTAAATATCCTTTGTCACAACTTCAAGATAAGGGATGGCAAGGAAAAGGACGCGTTGTTGCTAACCTGCCCTATCATGTTACCACACCTTTATTAACAAAGTTATTTTTAGAAGTTCCTAACCAGTGGAAAACGGTTACGGTAATGATCCAAGATGAAGTCGCGCGACGTATTAAAGCGCAACCCGGAGGTAAAGAATACGGATCATTAACTATCTTTTTACAATTTTTCGTTGATGTGCGCTACGCTTTTAAAGTGAGCCCAGGATGCTTTTTACCAAAACCGCAGGTATCCTCAGCGGTTGTTCATATGACAGTAAAAGATCGCTTTCCTCTTGAAGAACCTCTCCGTACGAAATTCTTTTCTTTAACTAGAGCGGCATTTGGCCAGAGACGAAAACTCTTGGCGAATGCTCTTAAAGATCTTTATCCTAAAGAACGTGTTTTTGAGGCTTTAAGCCAACTAAATTTTTCTGATAAAACTCGTCCAGAGACCCTGTCTCTCGATGACTATCTCAAACTATTTGAACTTCTCTCATTGCACGCCTAAGTGCATCTCAGGCTATTGTTAAAGCAGACTTTTTCTATATAAGAGAAAAAATATAAATTAAACGCAGAAGATTTTAATTTATATCTCTTATAAGAGATTTTTTATTTTTATAAAGGCGTTTTTTTAATGAAAAAACAAGAAATTGAAAGTCTAATATGGTATTATTTCTCGTCAGGATTAACAGAAGAGAGGGGAGGATTTCCCTAAATGCTGTTGGTCAGTAAATATTCAGAATACATACTCTAGGAATCTTTCATGGAGACTTGGTTATACTATTGCAAAGTGCGTACACGTAATTATATTCCCTGCCTTCCGGTGTTATCTCCCGTCATTTTGCAAGCGGATCAGTGTCTTCCTACGTTATACTTATCACCGTTTAGTCGTTGCTGCAGGGAAACTAAATTTGTAGCTTCTGTAACAGGTTAAGTACGGAAAAAAGAACACATAATCCTTTGCTAAAGGACTAGACAATACTTAACTTGTTAGATGGAGCCTTCTTTGTACGGAAGTTAAAGTATGTGAGAATACGTTTCACCATACTATCTACATCTAGTCCTACTCTTTTTAATAAACTCTCTTTATCTCCATGCAAAAAGATACTATCGGGAATGCCAAAGTGTAAGACGTCCACTTTGAAGTTATAGGTAGCTAGAAAATCGTTAAATTCCGACGCCAAACCTCCGCGAATAGAATGTTCTTCTATAATGATAACTTTGGAATGGTGCATCAATAAGATGCTAAAGAGATTGTTATCAAATGGCTTAATGAATACAGGGTCTACGACAGTGGCAGAAATTCCATGGCTAAGTAACTGCAATTTTATAGATAATGCCGCACTACACATGTGCCCCAGACCTACAATCAAAACATCTTCACCCTGACTCAGGATTTCTCCTAATCCTGGATCACGATACATCGTTATATCGGTAGCGATAGGGTCACCTTGAAGCGCTGTAATATTGGGGTAACGAATTGCTGAAGGCTGTTTCCAATGTAGAGAAGATTGTAGCAGTTGTTGGAACACTATAGAGCTTCTCGGCTGACAGATAATCATGTTGGGCATAGCACGAAGAAAACTCAAATCATAAATACCGTGGTGGCTACAACCATCTCCATAGGCTAAACCTGCACGATCTATACCAAAGATCACCGGGAGATTTTGTAAACATACATCATGGAAAACGTTATCCATAGCACGATGCAAAAATGTCGAATAAATCGAACAAATGACAGGAGTATTCGCTTTCGCAATTCCCGCTGAAAACGTCACAGCATGACCTTCAGCAATGCCTACATCGATAAAACGCTCTGGAAATGTTTCTTTAAACGTTTCTAACCGTGATCCTAAGGACATCGCCGGTGTAACCACATGTAAATTCGGAGAGATTTCTCCAAGTTTGCATACAGTTTTCCCAAAAATATCAGGATAAGTCAGCTGCGGTTGAATCGTCGGAAGTAACTTATCTTCCGCTGTAAGTTTGAAATTCGCCTTGACTCCATGGTATTTTGTAGGATTTTCCTGAGCTATCTCTAAACCTTTTCCTTTTTTTGTACAGACATGGATAAGAATAGGGAAGGGTAAGTCACGTACCTTCTGAAATAAAGAGACTAATGCTTTTATGTCGTGACCGTCCACAGGACCCATATACGCTAAGTTAAACTGCTCAAAAATAGGAATCGGACAAACTAAAGACCTTAAACACGTGGAAATCTTATGCGAGCACTTAGCGATACTTTTGCCGTAGCGGGGAATCTTGGATAATGATCTTTCTAGTTTGCGCGAAAGCAAACTAAATTTAGGGTGGTGAATCCATTGTGATAAGCTTTTGGACATTACACCCACGTTTTTAGAAATCGACATGTTATTGTCATTTAAAATGACAATAAATTTAGATAGATCCGTATGAATATTATTTAAAGCTTCGAAGGTTAATCCACAGGAAAAAGCTGCGTCACCAAGAATAGGAAGAACGTGTGTTTGAGATTTCTCAGTAGCTTTTGCCATGCCTAAAGCTAAAGATAAAGCGTTGCCTGCATGACCAGAAAAGAATAAATCGTGAGCACTTTCTAAAGGCGAGGTAAATCCACTTAATCCTCCATCATGACGAATGCGCTCGAATTCTTCTATGTTTCTCCCTGTAAGCAGTTTGTGCGTGTATGTTTGATGCCCAACGTCAAAGATAAATTTATCTTCTGGAGAAGAAAAGACATAATGTAAAGCTATCGTTAATTCAATAATTCCTAAATTAGAAGCTAAATGTCCTCCTGTTTTAATAAGGACAGAAATAATTTTATGACGTATTTGCTCAGCAAGAAGAGAAAGCTCAGAAAAAGAAAGCTTCTTAAGATCTTCTGGAGAAGAAATTTGACTTAAAATAGAGGAAGTATAAGAAGTCATGGTTGTGTAGTCATAGAAAATGTTTGTAGAACAGGTTCATCTAATGCATCTTTTAGAAGAGTTCCATTAGGCTGAACAGAAAGGAGATAACATTGTTGATCTTTGACTAAGATCTCATCTAAACCCTGATGTATCAGGGAAAACATTTTTTCATATACAACTAAAATAGCATCAAGAGAGTCGAGAGTGCTTAAATGATCTTGTAACGAACTCAGCTCTTGAATTAGGGTATCTACATCATTACAAGGCATCGCTCTCTCTACAGTTAGTGTACGAAAGACTCTTCTTCTGAAAGAAAATCATCATTTCGTTTTTCAGACAACTCACGTACACGCTCTTCCGCTTTACGGATCCGTGATTCACATATACGCATTAGGGCATCTGCTTCTTCATAAAATTTTAAAGAAGCATCTAAAGATGTCGAAGGTTGATTCATGAGATCTACGATCTCTTCTAACCTTTCCATAGCCTTTTCAAAGGGAATTTCTTCCATAGTTTAAAACTCTTGAGTTTCAAAGTTCTGAACATCCGTCACAGTAAGAGTGGCTTCTCCATCCTGTAGTCTTACCCTTACACAACTATGTTTATGTAAACTTTTGGCCGAAATGATAGCCGAATTTTCATTAAAGTCAAAGAGCATAGCATACCCGCGTTTTAAAACATTTTTAGGATTTAATGAAATTAACTGTTTGGAAACAGTGTGGTATTTTGCTCGATGTCTTTCCACAAGATGGTTTAGGGAAAGGAAGAGATTTTCTTTAGCGTATAAAAAATGCTCCCTACGTTCGCATACTGTATAAACGAAAGCTTTATTTAACCGTCTTTTTAAGAGGTTAAGGGCAGATGTTTCTTTTATAAATAATTGATTAATTTTGGTTGTAAAATGTTTTAATAACGTTTGCTTGTGAGCTAAAGATTGCTGAAAATATCCTAAACGCTGAGATAAAGCTCTGTGAATTTGATCTCTACAAGGATCGAATCTCTGCCTATACTGCTGCGTGTTGTGAATAACAAGATTTTTTTTAATATGCACACAGTGGTGTTTTAAAGCCAGCAAACGATTTTGGAAAGCGAGATTGATCATTTTCCAAAGATCTTGGAGACGGTACGTCATACGTTGTAAAATATCACTTTGCAACCAGCGCGTATATTGCATATAGCGTTGCTTGCTTTGTGAAAGTTTTGTTTGTATTGACCGTTCTATAGAGACACGAAGATAGTCTAAAGATTGATGGGGAGGACGGAAAAAATCTACGTGATCTAAGTACCGCTTCCATTGCTGAATTTGCTTTGCTTTCCCTGCAAGCAGTTGCTGTGCATGAGCATTCAAATAGCGTAAATGACTTTTAAATATTTGAATTTGTTCTTGACTACTTTGACAGACAATTTCTGCAGCAGCTGAAGGGGTGGGCGCACGCACGTCAGCAGCAAAATCACATAATGTATAATCTGTTTCATGTCCAACAGCAGAAATAATAGGGATTGTGCTGGCATCTATGGCCTTGACAATGATTTCTTCGTTAAAAGCCCAAAGATCTTCAATACTGCCACCACCGCGAGCTATGACAAGAACATCAACAAGCTTATCTCTATTCATTACTTCAATCGCTTGAGATATTTCTTTTGCTGCTGTAGCTCCTTGTACTGTCACAGGATAAATTAGGACCTTATACTGATAACAACGACGAGAAAGAATACGTAAAATGTCTTGAATTACGGCTCCTGTTGGGCTGGTAATCACGCCAATACATTTTGGAATTCTCGGAAGGGGTTGTTTTTTTTCTATAGAGAAGTACCCTTCGGCTGCAAGACGCTTCTTAGTTTCTTCGAATTTTTGTAAGAGATCACCTTCCCCAGCATAAACTAAGGCGTGGGCTACGATTTGGTATTGACCTCTCGGTGCATAAACAGTCAGTTTCCCGTGAATGATCACCGAGTCGCCATCTTTAGGGCGACGGTCAAAATACTTACTTTTAAAATGAAAAAAAGCACCGTTTAAAAAAGATTTACTATCTTTAATACCAAAATAGAGATGCCCGCTCGGCTGTAAAGAGACGTTACTTAATTCTCCTTTAACCACAATATGGCAAAAATTTGACTCGAGTAGATTTTTTATAGACTCGGTAAGAGTCGTTACCGCTTGAGGAGGAGATGAAGTTGCCATGCCCTAGAATACAGAAAGGTTTCAAGTTCTATTATTTTAAAATAAAGCACCTTCCTAGTAAAAAACTAGCAAGAATCGTGAAATCATGTCTATAGTGGGAGATGAACGAGCTAACAAATAGAGGACGTAGATGGAACGTAAGCGTTATATTTTCGGTAATTGGAAAATGCATAAGACAGCTAAAGAGGCTAAAGATTATTTGTCTGTTTTCTGCCCTCTCCTTGAAGAAGTTGCTCCTGTATCTCGTGTGGGTATCACCCCCGCATTCACAGCGTTACATGCTTGCTGTGAATCTATAAAGTCTTTTCACAGTCCTCTGTGGCTGGGAGCGCAAAATGTCCATCAGGATGCCTCGGGAGCCTTTACAGGTGAAATTTCCTTGCCTATGCTCAAAGAATTTGATGTCAATTTTGTACTTTTAGGTCACTCCGAATGCCGTCATATTTTTCATGAAGAAGATACGACCATTGCGCTTAAGGTTGGTGCCGCAGCTCGTGAAGGCATTATTCCCGTTCTGTGTATCGGAGAAACTCTAGAAGTTAGAGAAAAAGGCGCGACGGAAGCTATGTTATCTAACCAGTTGATGTTGGGGCTTGCGCAACTTCCGGAAACTGCCTCTGTAATCATTGCTTATGAACCCGTATGGGCAATTGGTACGGGTAAAGTAGCTTCAGCGGTTGATGTGCAAGAGGCACATGCCTTTTGTCGAGAGGTGCTTGCGAATATATTTTCCAAAGAGAAAGCTGAGGAGATTTCCATTCTTTATGGGGGATCTGTAAAGGCAGATAATGCTGAAGGATTTGCTCGTTGTCCTGATGTAGACGGGTTGTTAGTAGGAGGCGCTTCCTTAGATCCTAAAGTTTTTGCCGATGTTGTCGCGAATTTTCATCGTTAGCTAGTAAAAATTATATTAGCTTTTTGGCCATGTTGTGTGAAATATTTTCATAGAATTTACACCAAGGTTTTGTTTGAGAACAGTGTTCCAAATCAATAAAATGTTTTTCAATATGGTGATTAATTTAGTTTTATACGAGAATATTTCCAGGGCCTTTTTAGGGATTTTTACAGTTTATAGAGACACTGGCTTAGAAAGAAATTTTTAAGATCCTAATGAATTAAAGGGCTAGGAATTCACCTCAGATAGGTTTTTTGATTTAGGAGAAGCATTGTGACCGCCTTGTTTTATTCGTTTTTATTTATCTTTCTTCTTTTGTGCGTAATTCTTTGCGGACTGATTTTGATTCAAGAAAGCAAGAGTATGGGACTCGGTTCTTCTTTTGGCGTGGATTCAGGAGATTCCGTTTTTGGTGTATCTACCCCGGATATTTTAAAGAAAGTCACTGCTTGGTTGGCAGTAGTTTTCTGCTTTAGTTGTTTGTTTCTATCTTTTGCGACAACATACTTGGGGAAAAATTCTCAAGAACCTCCTGTACATGTTCTAGAACAAGTTTCTTCAGATGGAGAAGAAATCTCTAGCGAATAGAAAGCTTCGCTAGAGGTTATCGACTTTTACCTAAAGCACATTATCTATTTTTAGGAAGTAAAATTAAAACAGTCACTATCTTATGAAAAAAGTCTTTTATATATTTTGTCTCTATGGTCTACTACCTGGCTCTACAATATTTTCAGTAGAAAAAGTTCAAAAAGAGATGGAGAACCCTTCGCCATTGCCTACAGTCTGTCCCTTTCATTCAATAGAAGAGGCACATGCGTAGCGAATCTGCGGGGTGATAAATCATGATTAGAGAATTAGAATATTACGGTAGCCCTACGTTACGTAGAGAGGCTGATGCTATTCTTGACATTACTGATGAGATTCGTCAGTTGGCTCAAGATATGTATGAGACTATGGTAGCTCATAAGGGGGTAGGTTTAGCAGCTCCTCAAGTAGGGGAAAGCGTAAGACTTTTTGTTATGTGTGTTGAGGGAGAAACAGAAGATGGGGATCTGATTTTTTGTGACTTCCCCAAGGTGTATATTAATCCTGTACTTTCTGATGTTTCTGAGGATCTTGTTTTAGGTAGGGAAGGATGTTTATCGATTCCTGGGTTGCGAGCTGATGTTTACCGCCCGCGTAGCATTACCGTAAAAGCAATCAACCTCGACGGTCAAGAATTCACGGAACATTTAGAAGGGTTTCCTGCGCGTATTATCATGCATGAAAATGACCATCTCAATGGAGTTTTATACATTGATAAGATGGAAGAGCCTAAGGATTATAAGAAGTTCAAGTCTACCTTAGAGAAAATTCGCCGTCGTTATAATAATCATTTAACAGATAAAGCTTCTTAGTCGTATTGTATTATCTAAAGCTTGCTTGTCTTATTGATTTCTTCAAGTTCAAAAGAAGCCTTAACCATTTGAGTAAAAGATTACTGATTACTTGGATGTTTTGGCTTATCGAGTTTGAGGTAAAAGAAGAAGCGGTTATCCGCTTCTCTTTTCTCGTATACCGAGTATAGCTGCCAGTGCTCAAAGATTTTGGTTCCTAAAACCATTTGATATTCGAGATAGTTAGGTGCCTCGGTTCTATGCCAGCCATATCGTAGCGTCAGATGATAATTCCAACAGGGATGCGGACGAACAAAGACCTTCCCTAAAATGAGATTCCGACGATCTGATAAAGGAGAATTAAAAAGTTCTTCAGGAGAGCGACTCACATCTAGAATATAGTTTTCCTTATCACATTTAAGAAGGCTGTACTTGCTTCTATGCAGGAATTCTAAAGTTAAACCGATATTATCACTTCCTACCCATTGCCAAAGCAGATTCATATGATCCCAGCAATGTTTTTTCCATATCCATTCAGCATCTAGAGATAGGGTATTCTTACGATCTAAAGGTAAGGAAATCACGCATGCTGTTTTGGGAAATGTCGATCTTGCAAATGTATTTTTAAAAATTTGTGTTGTCCAAATTTTGGCGGAAGCGCGTGGAGCACTAGGAGAAACACGATTTAATATAAAGGATTCAATACCTATCTTACATAAATGTAGAGAAGAGAAAGCATCATTGATAGAAAAGATATAGTGCTCGTGGTTCTTTGCTAATGGATGTGTTGCCGATGTAAATGAAATAAAAGGCTCTACAATATGCTTGGTGTGTAGGTAATTCTTATATGCTGAAAAACGATAATCTAAATTTATTTGCGCAGAAGCTTGGCAATGACGTTGGGAGGTGTTGGGGACGTTGCCGTAATAAATCGCTGATGCTGATACCGTGGGGGTTAGTGTCCCTATAAGTAGGGGAATCGCACGGTATACTTTAGGAGAGGCCGCAGCTCTCAGTGAAGAAAAATTGGAGCCAGCAATGTTATTGCTAAAAGCAAAGTTTAAATAGCCACATTCAAACAGATTCTCAATGAAAATCCCTGTATTTTTAATATTCACAGGGTGTTGCTTCAAAGAAAGATAGGGAAGTTCTTGATTCACATTCTGGAACGGATTTACCTTCACAGAAGAAGAGAGTTGGCCGTCTAATAGCGCATCATGCCAGGTAAGGCGCACTTGTGTAGGACCAGTATTTTTTAAAGAGAAATTATTTGGAAAAATGTCAGCAACCGTTTCCCAGCTGTCGCTTAAATGATACTCCCCGGATAACTTGGTCTGTTTATGTGCTAGAGAAAAATTTCCATGGAAGCGGTAGCGATCTCGAGGTTCTGCCATATCAATCGCTAAGCGGTGGGCATAGTAACTTTTCATATTAAAGACATTTTCAGGTTTCTCTTTTTGTGAAAAGTGCATGTTATAGCCAACACCTATGCCATGCTTGAAAAAGCTATCTAAAAAAAATGTAGATAGAAAATGCTTTTTAGAAATAGGTGAGTAGCTCACCCCTAAATAAGAACCTAAAAATCCTCCCGTACCTCCGCGGAAATTAATCGGAGGTTTCGGAATTTCCATGGGCATAATAGAAAATTTCGGGAGGAATAATAAAGGAACATTACAAATACTGAATGTGGTTTTCCCTATAGAAAGTACACTGTCTGAAGAGTATTCTAAGTAGTCTCCCGAAAGACAAATATGTTTTTTAGGACCTTCCGATGTGGAGATGTATCCTTTGTGGATAATTAAAGTTTCTGGAGTCAACGTCATCATAGACCCGCCCAAAAACCAAGGATACATTGCAAATCTCCCATTGGTCAAAAGACATGAATCCGTATCTTCGTAGTATTCCAAGTAGTCGCAAACTAATGTCTTTCCTCGGTAATTGACCATGACATTTCCATGAGCAATTAATTTCATGCCACGTTCGGGAACATTGTCTACGTAGGCACGATTTGCCTGTATGCGCAGATTATTATGAATATTGAGGACGCCATCTTCGATATCTAAAGTTCCAGATAGCCCTTTAAAATGGCTCAGATAGGATACTTTTTTCTTTGCAGCTTCTTTATGAGTTAACGCCTCTGAAGAAAATGAACACGACAGTAGTGCTGATAGAAGGAAATAGGGGAAACAACGTTTCATATGTCTTCACTATTCTATCATTTTCATCAATAACCCAGCTAAGATATGACAATTTTTTGCTTTTGTTTGTGTCATTAGCTGAATAAGTAAACGAATATCCTCATGTGTCTTGGATACCACAAGAGTTTCAAGAATATCTAACATGAGTTTTGCACGTATTTCTGGAGTAATTTGATAACGAAGATAAGGAGAATCAGGGTGGGGTTGCTTATCTTCTGTATCAATAAACAATAACGTTTCTTGGATGAGCTCCTGAGCATAACGATGTAGGGATAATTTTTTCTCAGGGTCTTTAGTCAAGTTGTATAATGCTAAATCGGCATAAGCACGGATTACAGGCTCTCCAGGAAGTTGGGATGCTCGTGAAAGGATATCTAAAGCTTGTTGATGAGAAGAATGTGCTAAAAAAGAGATGGCTTTAGAAGCCAGCGCTGTTTTCTGACTTAAGAGTATTTTCTCTATATAAGGAAGATACGCCTCTTTAGGTAGTTGTAAAAG
Organism: Chlamydia psittaci 6BC; assembly: GCF_000204255.1. NCBI lineage: Bacteria > Pseudomonadati > Chlamydiota > Chlamydiia > Chlamydiales > Chlamydiaceae > Chlamydia > Chlamydia psittaci. The sequence continues at coordinate 366,053 of NC_017287.1, forward strand.
AGAAACAAGGATCTGCTCTTCAGCATGTTGAATAGCAGATAAGGCTTTAGCACGTTCTGTAGGATTTTGAGGGAGGATTACTGCTTGGCATTTCCACCCTTGTGTCGCACGACCTTTGGAAAATGTAGGCACTAATGCTCGGGTATATTGTCGCTGAACTAACCATTCTGTAATGTATGCAAGAAGTTCTGGATGATCGCAGCCTAAATGTATCAAAGCTAGAGCAGCATTTAACTTTGCTTCGCTGTTTTTAGTATGTAAAAATACAGGAAGTACTAAAGGAATCCCTATCTCTTTAGAGAGTAATCGTGCTGTGTATAAAGCTCTAGGGTGTTCTTCTTGTATCTGCTTTTCGAAAATAGGAAGCGCATCCTCTTCTTTACCAATAGCAAGTAACGCTTGAGCCGAGGCTAAAGATAAATCGGGATCGGGTTTCTCTGAAAGCTTTTTTATAGCGTTATAACTTTGACCATCTTTTAACATTCCTAAAGCATATACGGCAGCTTCACGATCTAAAGGGGAAGCGCTGGTTAATAAATGCCGTAGTGTTGGTAAGAACCGTTTTTGTTGGTATTCTCCTATCAACAGAGCTGCATAGCTTCTTGTCGTACTTTTTGTTGAAGAGAGTAACTGACGGATATACGTATCCGCTTCTTCAGTTTCTAATCTTAGGAAAATAGCAGCCGAGAGACATTGGATTTCTTCAGGAAGCTTATAAATAAAAGATTGGAGATGATCGATGACTTTAATATTTTTTAATCCCGCCAAGCGGTAAGCAGCTTCTAAACGAATTACAGGATAGGCCGAGGCTAGAGCTTTGAATAAAAGTTCATCAGAGCTTTTCCCTAAATGTGAAGATAACGCTGATAATACCAACAATTGTTGTAAAGGATCGTTGGTTTCCATTGCTTGCGAGAGAATCTCAAATGCTTCTGCAGAACCTACAATACCCGCGCCAATAATGGTGCTTTTTCGAATGTAGGGATCATCAGAGCGTAATCCCTGTTTTAAACAGTTCTCAGAGATTTTTCTTAATAACGCAAAATCATGGTCTCCTTGCGTTTCTAAGGTGTCTAGATAGGCGGTAAGAGCTTGTTCTACAGATTTTTGGCTCGTATAAAGGATCTTATGACTTACAGGATCAGGAAAACTACTAAAAACCAAACTAGGAAAACTTAAACATAGTCCTAGGGGTATGATTAAACGAGATAATCCCATAAGTTAACGTTAAACTCCAACAAGAGGTGTTTCAGTGTTTTAATCGGAAGACCTTGGACATTATATGCACATCCTTGGATATTATGAATAATCAAGCCACCACCTTCTTGAATACTGTAGCCTCCACATTTATCTAGGGTAGAAAATGCTTTGACATACCTTCCCAAGTACGCTTCGGGTAGTTGGGTAAATGTTACCCATGTGGTCTCTTCTCCAGTGACTAATTTCTTATCTTGCAGAAGCGCTATACTGGTAATTACGGAATGGGTTTGACCACTTAATGTTTTTAACATTTCAATAGCCTCATCATAAGAACCCGGCTTATTGAAAATTTTCCCTTCATACACCACAACGGTATCCGCAGTAAGAATAAGACCTTCAGGATGATGATCCTTCACTATAGACTCGGCTTTACCTACAGCCAATTCGCGAGAATACGCTATAGGATCACCATGATAAGGAACCAAATGTTCTTCAAAATTTGAGGAGATACAGGTAAAAGGAATACGAAAGTATTCTAGTATCGATTTTCTTCGTGGAGAAGAAGAACCCAGGATGAGCTTTGGTTCCATACGCCCTCAATAAAATATATCCTAGACTTACATTCCTTAGGCTATAGCTTTCTACTGCTTGTGTAGTCCGCCATTGTCCCGTCAAAGAAAGTAATCTTACCTTTTTCAAAAATCAATAATTTCGTTGCGCATTCTTCGATGAGGGTTCTGTCATGAGAAACAAATATGGATGTCCCTTTGTAATCATTGATAGCCCAAGCGAGTGCAGAAACAGACTCTAAATCTAAATGGTTATTGGCTTCGTCAAGAATAAGTGTGTTGTGGTTTTCCAACATCATCCCAGCCATAAGCAAACGAGCTGTTTCTCCTCCGGATAGAGCCTTGATCTTCTTGAAAGCGTCATCGCCACCAAATAACATCTTCCCTAAAACGCTACGGATCTCTTGATCGTTAATTCCCGTTTTACGATTACGTAACCATTCGAATAGCGTTTCATCTCCACAATCTTTTAAGACGTCAGAGTGATTTTGAGGAAAATAGGAATAAGCAATTTGATGACCAGTTTTTATAGATCCTTGAGTAGGGGACTCTACACCAGCTAACAGTTTCATTAATGTCGTTTTCCCAAGGCCGTTGTTCCCAATAATTCCTAACTTATCTCCTTGATATATCTCTAAAGAGAAAGGTTGGAATAGGTGAGCTTCGTCATTATAACTTTTGGTAATACCTTCTAGAGAAAAGACAATCTTACCAGAAGCTTTTTCTGATAAAGGGAAACGTATGTAAGGACGCTGAATATTTGATTTCTTTAATTCTTGAGGCTGGAGCTTTTTAATTTCTCGTAAGCGTGATTGTACTTGACTTGCTCGAGAGCCCGCTCCAAATTTAGCCACAAATTCTTTAAGCTGGGCTATTTTCTTTTCTTTGGATTTGATATCTGCTTTCTCTTGATCTCGAGAAGCTGTTTTCATTTCTACCATAGCATCGTAATTTCCAGGATAGATAATGACAGTGTCATAATCAATATCAGCAATATGGGTAGTGATGGTATTTAAAAAGTGCCTGTCATGGCTAACAACAATCACAGTCCCATCATAATCCTTTAAGAAATTCCCTAGCCAGTTGATAGAGTGAATATCCAGGTGGTTGGTAGGCTCGTCAAGAAGAAGAGCTTCAGGATGACCAAACAAAGACTGACATAAAAGCACACGAAACTGTAGGTCTATAGGAATCGTGGACATTTTATTGTTAAATAATGCTTCTGGAATTCCAATTCCTGTAAGTAGTTCTTCAGCCTCAGATTCCGCTCGGTAACCATTTTCTTCGCCAATGATTTCTTCCATTTCACCGAGTTTAATGCCAATAGCATCAGTGAACTCTTCAAGATACAAAGCATCTCTTTTTTGCAAAGCATCCCACAACCGTGCGTTACCCATGATTACGCAGTCTAAAACGGAAACATCACCAAAGCTATCTATATTTTGGCGTAGAATACCTACTTTCTTAGGTAAAGAAATAGAGCCACGAGTAGGTTCTACACAGCCTGTGATAATTTTTAGTAAGGTAGACTTTCCTGCACCATTGGGTCCTGTTAGTCCATAGCGATTGCCAGGGTTAAAGACGACAGACACGTCGTCGAACAGTACACGTGTGCCTAAGGTTTTGCCAATTTTGTCAAGTACAATGCTCATAGCGCATAGCATAACAAAGAGGAGCTTAGAGCACAAGAGGTTTGCCTAAGGTTTAGCTATGGGGGTGGGACTCATCATGTGTTTGCTTTTTAAGCTTCATAGATACATGAGTATAAATAGTTGTGGTTTCTAAAGAACTATGACCGAGCAGAGCTTGAATGGTTTTTAAATCCATGCCGTTCTCTAGCCAATGCGTAGCAATTGTATGGCGGATGGTATGGGGGGTAATATTCCCTGATAAACCCGACTGGCGAAGATATTTTTGAAATTTTCTATCAATAGAGCGAGTCGTTAATCTTTTCCCAAAACGATTTAAAAAAATTGCTTGTGAATCTTTTTCAATGCCTGTTCTCGCAGGATGAGTGAGGTATTGTTGTAGCCATTGTGCTGCATGAGGAGTCATAGGAACAAGACGTTCTTTTTTTCCTTTCCCTCGGATGCGAATGAGATGGGAGGTGAAGTCAATATCCCAGTGGTTTATAGCAACAATTTCGCTGATACGTAATCCTGAGCTATAGAATAATTCTAATAAGCAACGATCACGAAATCCTGTATATTTCGATAGATCCGGAGTTGCCATGAGTATTTCTACTTGCTCATAAGTGATAGGTGAAGGCAGTTCTTTAGGTAATCTAGGTCCTTGAATTGTTTCGGTAGGATCTTCAGGAAGAATACGATGTTTCACACAATACTGTGAGAAGCTTTTAATTGCTGAAAGTCGACGTTTGATTGTGCGTTTTGCTTTGTTTTCTTGCATGAGTTTTAAAATGTAGAGACGCACAGCATCTTTTGTTAGTAGAGAAAAAGGAAGCTCAGCTTCCTGTCTTTCTTTTGTGACTAAACAGATGGGAGGGGATGGGGTGAGCTCACCATGTTTTTCTAAAAAGTTTTTAAAATCATTTAAATCGATACAATAATTTCTTAACGTATGAGGGGAAGCAGTTTTTATATTTTTTAGATAATCAAGAAAAGCATAAAAAGCTGAGACCATAATGTTCCTAAACACTTTTTCTGCAGTATCCTTTATATAGGGATTTATTTAGAAGAAGGGTTTTTAGGGAAGGGATAACTACGGAATTCTTCAGCTGCAGTAACATTAGGGAAAATTTTCCCCGCTTCTATTTCAAACTCTTTAGAATTTAAGTAGCGTGCAGAAAAGTGTGTAAGCACGAGCTGTTGTGCTCCAGCAGCTAAGGCTTGGGTAGCTGCTTGCTTGGCTGTCATGTGGTAGTGACTTTCTGCTAAATGGCGATGCTCTTCAAGATAAGTACTTTCACACAACATAATTCTTGCATTTTTAGCTAAGTCTACAATGGATGGGCAGGGAAGCGTATCTGCGATAACAGCAATGCTATCACCCTTTCTAATATAGCTTAGGTCTTTGAGATATAGGGTTTTCCCGTTTACTGTGACTTGTTCATTACGAAGAAGATCTTGCATAATAGGACCACGTAATCCCGCAGCCTTGATCTTTTCTGGAATGAATTTTACCGTGTCGGGTTCGGTGATTCGCCATCCTAAAGTATCAACAAGATGATTGAGTTTACGCGCTTCGATACGGAAATTTCCAAAATCCTCAACAATCCCTTCTTTATCTATAGGATGTTCAATAACATTGATAGTCTCGTGATAAATCGTGCCGTAGCGTAATCTATCGAAATACTTTTTCCCCGAAGCTGGATAATAACAATGTATGGGATGGGTAACCTTATCCAAGTTTAATCTCATCAGCATAGAGCCTAAACCTAGACAATGATCACCATGAAAATGACTAATAAAGATCCTAGAGACAACAGTAGGAGCAATATTAGCAAAAATGAATTGTCTTTGTGTTCCTTCGCCGGGATCAAAAAGCAAACCTTCGTTATTCCATCGAAATAAGTAGGCTCCTTGATTGCGAGTTCGCGTCGGTTGTTGACTGGAACAACCTAAAATAACTAATTCTCTACAGCTCATAAATTTAGGAGAAAGTGTTCGGGAAAAGGAATAGAATAAACCAATCTAGTAAAAATACTCTACTAGAACTTGCCAGAGAGTGTGGTGAATTTTTATTTTTAATTTAATCTATACAATGCATGTAATTTTCATATTTTTTAGGGAACACAGGTTTAGGTAGTACAATAGGCTGTTGAGTGTTGTGATCACTGGAACTGTCATCCGAATCAAGAGAAGATGAATTAGAAGATGGAGATGAAGAGTTTCTAGGACGAATCAGATTTAAGACTGAGGATGTTCTTCTGCGAGGTTTTTGTACTTCATCAGATGAACTTGCCTTTACTTGCTTTCTTCGGGGAAGGGTTCTCAAACTTCTTCTTTGTCTTCTTTGTAGTTTTGCTTCTTGTTCTTTCGCGTATTTTTTCTCATCTTCTTTGATGGTTTCATGAAGTAAGCGATTGTATCGTACATCTAATTTAGAGAGGTCTAAATCTCTAGGCCGTATATGAGCAACAGGTGGTTTGGATGAGCATGTGATTATTAAAGGAAATAGGATGATGCCAATGAGAAGGGAGATTAGGGCAGCGATGCCAATATATATTCCTTTAGGAGAGAATAGGGCGGCTATAAATCCTCCTATCATGATCACAGCGAGTAAAGCTAGGATGAGTATAGAGATCGAAATAATCAGTCTATTTTTTTGTGAGCTTTCTGTTTTTTGTTCTGAATTTCGGGTTATGGTACAGCTAGTTTGATTTTTGGGAACAGTGGCATCAGGGACTAGTTTAGACGGAGTCATGAAAACTACAACGCAGGTTTATTTTAAAGCGCGTAGTTTAGAAATTTTAATAACATTTGTAAATATACAGTTTTTTTTGTAATGATAATTTAGAACCGTTAATTAAACAAAAACGGTTCTAAATTATCTTCTGAGAGCTAATTAATGTGCGGAAAGGCTACTTTGAAAACATCATCGTAATGAGCCACAAAATGAATTTTCAGTCCTTTTTTTAGATAAGCTGGAAGCTCCTCATAGTCACGACGGTTATCTTCTGGGAAAATTAACACATTGAGTCGGGATCGACGAGCGGCTATGAGTTTCTCTCGAATGCCCCCAACTCCTAATACGCGACCAGTTAGAGTAATTTCTCCTGTCATACCTAAGTTTTCTAAAATAGGTGTATCTAAAAGCAGGGAAAGCAACGATGTGACCATGGTTACACCTGCTGAAGGGCCGTCTTTAGGAGTTGCTCCCTCAGGAATGTGAATGTGTACCTGAGATTTTGGGAAAAAGCTATAACCTGGAGCGTAGCGCTCTAATGCACTATGAAGATATGTCCACGCAATTTGAGAAGACTCTTTCATAACATCCCCAGCCTGCCCTGTGAGATGCATGTCTGTTTTCATTGAGGGAACTTGAACACTTTCGATATATAAAGTTGCACCGCCTAATGATGTCCAGGCTAACCCAGTAGCAACACCTACAGGCGTATGATCATAAAAACGATCACTAGAAAAAATCGGCTTGCCTAGGTAGTCCTGAAGGTTTTTTACATTAATTTTATATTGCGTGTGCTTTGGATGTGCTTTTTCCTGATTTTTAACTATCTTAAGCGCTACTTTTCTTAGGACTTTTTTAATATTGCCATTCAATGTACGCACACCAGCTTCTCGAGCATAGTTGTTAATCATATGCTTTAAAGCTTCGGGTTGGAAGACAATCTCTCGAGCTGTTAATCCCATTTCCTTGCGTGCTCTAGGCACAAGATATTTCGTGGCTATTTGCAGTTTTTCTTCAAGGATATAACCAGAAAGTCGCAATATTTCCATACGATCCAAAAGTGGATCAGGAATAGTATCTAAAACGTTTGCAGTTAGAATGAACAAAACATTCGATAGGTCAACACGGACGTCTAGGTAATGATCTAAAAAATCTTTGTTTTGTTCTGGATCTAAAACTTCTAACAAAGCTGATGCGGGATCGCCGTGATAGCTTGCTCCAATTTTATCAACCTCGTCTATCATAATAACCGGGTTCATCGCTTGGCTTTGTTTTAAAGCTTGCACCATTTTTCCAGGCATAGCACCAATGTACGTGCGTCGATGCCCTTTGATTTCAGCTTCATCTCGCATTCCGCCTACGGAAAAACGGAAAAATTTACGATGTAAAACTTTGGCTATACTACGGCCAATGCTTGTTTTACCCACGCCTGGAGGGCCTACTAGGCAAATGATACTTCCTTTAAGACCTTTGGATAATTTACCAACACTGATCAGTTCTAAGATGCGTTGCTTAATGTCTTCTAAACCATAGTGATCCTTGTTAAGAATAATCTCCGCTTTTTTGAGGTCGTGATACTCTTTACTTTGGATGCCCCAAGGAATAATGGTTAACCAGTCTAGATAGTTGCGGCAAACAGTGTATTCAGCGGACGATGTTTCTAAGGTTTGAAGCTTCTCTATCTCGTCTTGTATAACTTCCATCGCATAATCAGGAACCTGACGTTTTTTCAACCGGTTCATGAATTTCTCTAAGTCAATAGCCCGATCTTCTTTTTCTAATCCCAGCTCTTTTTTGATCGTTTTTAACTGTTCTTTTAAGAAGAATTCTTTCTGGCTTTTTGTGATTGTAGCTTCGATTTTTTGATTGATGCTACTTTGCAGACGACTAAGATCAAGTTCCTTTTTTAGAAGAATCAGAGCTTTGTCAATACGATCATGCATATTGGTTGTTTCAAGAACTTCTTGGAGTTCTTCCCTCGTGGCAGTAGTCAGCGCTACAGAAAAATCCGCAAGCTTTCCCGGTTCTGTAAAATCAGAGTGGCCAAGAAAGATTTGAAGTTCTTCTTTAAATAGAGGGTTGAGCTTTAAAAGATCCTTAATTACTGAAACAATGCTAATAGAATACGCTTTTAATTCTTCAGTTAGCTCTTTGTTATCTTTATGGTAGGAGACGCGTGCTTTGAGATATTTATCTTTAAGAGGTTCTACAATGCGGATACGCTCTTCTATACTTAATAATATTTGTGCGCTGCCTCCTTCTATAGGCATAATACGAAGGATACGCGCGGCAACACCCACACTATAAAGTTGGTTGAAACCTACTTTTAAAATATCCGCGTCTTCTTTTTTAGTAAGAACTAAACCTATGTATTTTTGTGAGGATTTAGCTAGAAGTTTTAAAACTTCATAATAAGGTCCCGATTCTATAAGAATCGGAGCCGCCATACCCGGGAAAAAGGGACGCTTGTTTAGCGGGAGAATAAATAAATCGGAAGGCAAGGAGCGATCATCTGATTTTTCTTCGACTTCCTCGGATTCATCTAAGAGTTTTTCTACTTCTTCAGGATTAGGATCCAAGATCTGAGAGTCGTTATTTATTGTAGAGTCCACAATTGTCCTTATACTAAAATCGTCGGATACTTTTATCTAAGTTGCTCTGATAACTTATTGATAGTAGCACTTTCAATAATAAAGATCCTCTTTTCGATATATTACAAAATAATCGAAATTCGTGCACCTACACAACCACTAAGGGAAATAGCAGAGCTAAGGAATAAGAATTAAAAAAGACGAGGGTTTAACGCAAATCGTTTTTCCTGATTTTAAAAAAAACAATCACTGAATATTTCTTCCTACATGTTTCATATTAAATAATTTCTCATGTTTTTTTATCAGATTTTAATTTAGAATGATTTGCAGATTATCGGGATCACCTTCGTTACTAATTACTTGGATTGTGTGGAGCTCGTAAAAAATTTTCTGATAATTCGCGAATTTTTTATCAGTTTTCTCGCGAGTGCATGGTGTTGCTGGATTTTCTCTGCAAAGAGAATGCGCGATCGTTTAATCAAAAATCACGGTCTTTTTTAGATTAAAAAAAGTTTTTGCTTTTTTTTGTGAATATAACCAATCTATCTTGTGTTTATATTCAGAATTTAAATAATTCTACATCTTTAAAAGTTACTTATTTGTTATTTTTTTTGATTAAAAGTTTTTTAGTTGATATAGTTTTTTTCTGTTCGATTCTAATTTGGGTTATGCATTTTCATAGATACGTTATTATTGATACATCAGGGTATCAACCGTTTTTAGCTTATGTAGATCATCAGAAAGTGTTAAAACAATGGGATCTACCTGTCGGTCCGGACCAGGGACTAGTTTTAGAATTTATTTTTAAAAATAGTTCTTTAAGTTTCCAAGGGATCGGAGTGGCTGCTGGGCCAGGGAACTTTTCTGCAACCCGTGTTGGATTGTCCTTTGCTCAGGGGTTGGCGTTATCTAGAAAGGTCCCGATGATAGGCTACAGTTCTTTAGAGGGATATTTGACTCCTAAGGATAAAGGGAAAGCTTTGATGCTTCCTTTAGGAAAAAAGGGGGGGGTGTTAACTCTTAGTTCAGATCTCTCAGAGGATGGGTTTATTCATGACAAGAATGGGGTGGGTCCCGGCATTTTACTGCCCTATGAAGAGGCCTCTAAGTATTGTTTGGCCAATAACTGTTACCACGTTGTCTCTCCTAATCCACAACTTTTTATTGATAGTTTTTCAAATAGAATTCGGATAGAAAAAGCAGTACCCTCTATAGACCACATTAGAAGAAACGTAGTTTCTCAACTTATGCTTCTAGAGTGCAGTCAGCAATTGACGCCAGATTACCGCAGTTGTTCTTGTTTTTTCTAGCCTTAACATCATTTTCATTAGATAGGGGGAGCGGATAAAATCCATCATCCCGCTTTTTCAGCACGTTGCGAGTCAACTAACTCTTGAAGGGTAATAGATCTGATGGTACAATCGAGGCGCCTCTAACATGGCAGAGTGAGACGTATACCTGTGTTGTTTTAGGCTTAACAGTGATTATTATGCAAAATAAGGTAATGCATGCCCAGTGTTAAAGTTAGAGTTGGTGAGCCTGTAGATCGAGCTCTGAGAATTTTGAAAAAGAAAGTCGATAAAGAAGGGATCTTAAAGGCCGCTAAAGCTCATAGGTTTTATGATAAACCTTCAGTAAAGAAGCGTGCGAAATCTAAAGCCGCAGCTAAATACCGCAGTCGTTAGAAAATATCCTCTCTAGTGGTGTTTGATTTATGGATTACTATGATGTTTTAGGTGTTTCTAAAACTGCTTCTCCTGAGGAGATTAAAAAATCTTATCGTAAGTTGGCTGTTAAGTATCACCCTGATAAAAATCCAGGGGATGCTGAAGCTGAGAAACGTTTTAAAGAAGTTTCAGAAGCTTATGAAGTGTTAAGCGACCCTCAAAAACGTGAGTCCTATGACCGTTACGGTAAGGATGGACCTTTTGCCGGAGCTGGTGGCTTCGGTGGTGCAGGCATGGGCAATATGGAAGATGCCTTGCGCACCTTTATGGGAGCTTTTGGCGGAGAATTTGGTGGTGGCGGAAGCTTTTTCGAAGGCCTGTTTGGTGGTCTAGGTGAAGCTTTCGGCATGCGTGGAGATCCAGCAGGAGCTCGTCAGGGAGCTAGTAAGAAGGTTCACATCACTTTAACATTTGAAGAGGCCGCTCGCGGTGTAAACAAAGAACTTCTTGTTTCTGGATACAAGACCTGTGAAACTTGTTCCGGTAGCGGTGCCGCGAGTAAGCAGGGAATCAAATGTTGTGACCGTTGTAAAGGTTCTGGACAGATTGTTCAGAGTCGCGGTTTCTTTTCTATGGCCTCGACATGTCCTGAATGTGGTGGAGAAGGCCGTATTATTACAGACCCTTGCTCAAATTGTCGAGGACAAGGAAGAATCAAGGATAAACGCAGTGTTCATGTACAAATCCCTGCGGGTGTAGATTCAGGAATGCGTTTAAAGATGGAAGGCTATGGAGATGCTGGTCAAAATGGTGCTCCTGCCGGAGATCTTTATGTTTTCATTGATGTAGAAGCACATCCTGTATTCGAGAGACGAGGGGATGATTTAATTTTAGAATTGCCTATCGGCTTTGTCGACGCTGCTTTAGGAATGAAGAAAGAAGTTCCCACTTTATTAAAAGAGAGTGCTTGTCGTCTTACAGTGCCTGAAGGGATTCAAAGCGGAACGATTCTTAAGATTAAAAATCAAGGATTCCCTAATGTCCATGGCAGAGGACGTGGAGACTTGCTTGTGCGAGTTTCTGTAGAAACTCCACAAAATCTTTCTGAAGAACAGAAAGAATTACTTCGCAAGTTCGCAGCTACGGAAAAAGCAGAAAATTTCCCTAAGAAACGTAGTTTCTTGGATAAAATAAAGGGTTTTTTTTCTGACTTCACCGTATAGATAAGGATAGCACGGATCTATCCCAGGAGCAGATATGGTAGCAATACAGCATGAATTAGGATCTTCTATTAAAGAAGTTCTGAAATTAGTCTGGGGTTTAAGATTTGCTGAAAATAAGATGCTCCTTCTTTCTCGCCAGAGCGATTCTGGAGGGACCTTCCAGTTGTCTTGTGCTGGTCACGAGCTTGTTGGAGTCGTTGCTGGGAAAAGCCTCATTCCTGGGAAGGATTGGTCTTTCCCCTACTATAGGGATCAAGGATTCCCTGTAGGTCTAGGGTGTGACCTTTCTGAGATTTTTGCTTCCTTTCTTGCTCGATTAGCTCCGAATCATTCTTCTGGTAGGATGATGCCCTACCACTATTCCCATAAAAAACTCCGTATTTGTTGCCAATCGAGTGTGGTAGGTTCGCAATTTCTTCAGGCAGCGGGACGTGCATGGGCTGTAAAACATACCAAATCTAACGAAGTAGTTTACGTCTCTGGAGGGGATGGATCAACTTCTCAAGGTGAATTTCATGAGATGTTAAACTATGTTGCGTTGCATAAGCTACCTGTAGTTACAGTCATACAGAATAATGCTTGGGCGATCTCCGTTCCTTTTAAAGATCAGTGTTCTACAGATTTAGTACGTTTAGGGGAGAGTTATCAAGGTCTATCTGTTTATGAGGTAGATGGTGGTGATTACTTTGAGCTCGTAGATACTTTTTCTAAAGCTGTAGATCAAGCTAGACATGCCTCGGTTCCCGCGTTAATTCTCGTCAATGTTATGCGTTTAGAGCCGCATAGCAACTCTGATAACCATGAGAAATATCGTAGTCGTGAAGATTTAGATCATTGTAAGAGTAATGATCCTTTAGTCCGGTTAGAACGGCTGATGATAGATGAATGTGGCATTTCACCCGCGGAGATTTTAGATATAAAAGCAGAGGCTGAATTCGAAGTTACTCGTGCTTGTGAAATCGCTGAGGGTATGCCCTTCCCTAGTAAAGGTTCTACGAGCCATGATGTATTTTCTCCGCATACAACTTCTTTAATTGACTATGAAAATTCTTTAGAAGCTCAGCGTTTGCGCGACACTCAACCAAAAGTTATGCGTGATGCCATTACAGAAGCGCTCATTGAAGAAATGAGTCGTGATTCTGGTGTGGTTGTTTTCGGTGAGGATGTAGCTGGAGATAAAGGTGGGGTTTTTGGTGTTACTAGAGGTCTTACAGACAGGTTCGGAATCGAGCGTTGTTTTAATACACCGTTAGCAGAGGCCACCATTATAGGAACAGCTATTGGTATGGCCATGGATGGGATCCATAAGCCTGTTGCTGAGATTCAGTTTGCAGATTATATCTGGCCCGGTATTAATCAATTGTTTTCTGAAGCTTCGAGTATTTACTACCGTTCTGCTGGTGAGTGGGAAGTGCCTTTAGTTATTCGTGCTCCTTGTGGAGGTTACATACAAGGTGGCCCCTACCATTCACAAAGTATAGAAGCGTTTTTAGCACATTGCCCGGGCATCAAGGTGGCTTATCCATCTAATGCTGCAGATGCAAAAGCTTTGTTAAAGGCAGCTATTCGTGATCCTAACCCTGTAGTTTTTTTAGAACATAAGGCGTTGTATCAACGACGTATTTTTAGTGCATGTCCGGTATTTTCTTCGGATTATGTTTTGCCTTTTGGTAAAGCGGCTATCACTCAAGTAGGTTCAGATTTGACCATTGTTTCTTGGGGAATGTCTTTAGTTATGAGTATGGAAGTAGCTAAGGAATTGGCAGCTTTAGGTATTTCTGTAGAGGTTATAGATTTACGTACGATAGTACCTTGTGATTTTTCTACTGTTATAGAATCAGTTAAGAAAACGAGTAAGTTACTTATAGCTCATGAGGCGTCAGAGTTTTGTGGGTTTGGTGGGGAGCTTGCTGCCACTGTAGCCGAGCAAGCGTATGCATATCTCGATGCACCTATTAGACGTGTTGCGGGATTACATGCCCCAGTTCCTTATTCAAAAATACTGGAAAACGAAGTTCTTCCTCAGAAGGAGAAAATCTTTCAAGCAGCAAAAAGCTTAGCCGAGTTTTAGTTGCGACTTTCATTAAATGCTTTCTGTAAGATGTTCAATAGTGGAAGTTCTTTTAGGTGGTTTACAGTAATTTGTAGTACTGTCTTGTCTTTGTTTTTTTCTTCTATGTCTATGGCTTCTAATAAGGCTAGAGCACATAGAGAATACCAGCGTTCGTATTCTTCTTGAGAAGAGCTCATATCGCTGAGTCCTAAAAGCTCCATCTGTATAGAGGAAATACCGTTTTGGCGACAGATATGGAAACATTTTAGGTACGCATCCACCAGATTTTCAAAAGCTTTCTCGTAGTTAAAATCTTGCCAAGTCATTGCTTTGGACACGTGTTTATTCGTATGAATCAGTGTTGCTATGGTGGGGGGATTGATGAAGATCAGATAAGAAGCGGGAGCTGTTATCTGTGATTTATTTACCCAGGGTCCGTAGGCGATCTCTCCAGGAGGGAATGTTCTAGAACCTGGTTGTGTGATCTCATTCCAACAATCTTTTTCTATGCGTCCGATTAAAGCGAGTGTTCTGTTAATCGCATAGCTGAAATTTCTTTCTGAATTTATGCATAGAAGTATAGCAGAGTTCTTATTCTTTAATAGAGGATCGTTTAGAGGGTGGCCTTTATGAAAACAGAGTCGCAGATGTGTATTCTGATTATGTAGATATACACACTCTGTATTTCTATGTATTTTGTTGGCTCGGGGTGCAGCGTGTTCCAGTGTAAAGGTCGTCCTCAAACGGTGGGCAACGCTTGATAAAGTCAAGTCTGTAAGTTGAATCGAAGGGGTAGACTGACTTTTGCTGAATACTATTAAAATCATCCCGCAAAGAACCATAAAAAGTACACCCGCAATAAATAAGGGTAGAGATAAGAGAAGTGATGGTTCTATAGCTATTGTGAGTACCCCTCCAAGCATACAGGCTATACTCAAAGCAGCAATCCCATAGGGAATACGCGACTGCGTTACCTTGTGACTCAGAGAGTACTCATGACTTAATGAAGGAAGATGAGGACTTTTATCCGTGTCATACACCACGAGCATAGATACAACCTAAGCTTAACAACACAAAAGATTTATCTAAAAATGATGAAATAAGGATGCTTTATTCACAATAAAGTTTTGATAGAAGGTAGAGTTTACCCATGTTTTATAACTCAGAAATTGAGTGTAGGGATGGATTTTCTGGGGTTTTTGTTTTTTCTAAGCTCACTCCGATATGGAATACGAAAATGAGAAATAGAGTGAGTTGCCAAGGGGATAGGGGTGAAGGTGCTAAAGAGATAAGGACATTGTGACCATGAAGACAGGGCTGTCCAATTAGCCAGGAGATACAGAATTCTGTTATAGGTACCAGGCACGGTAAGGCAAGAGAAAAGAGAATAAGAAAGAAGATAGGAAGGACGCATAGAGGGAAGAAGAGGTTAAAGATAAGACCATCTAAAGGTAGGGACCCGAAAAAGTTTACAGTAGGGAACAAGAGAAAGATTTGTGAGGAGAGTCCTAGGGATAAGGCTCCCCAAATATAGCGAAGGAAAGGAAGTAAGTATTTTGGTGCTATTTGCTTCCACGGTGTATAGAAGAAACGAAAAAGGTGAGAAAAGAAAAGTAAAATACCCGCAGTAGCTAAGAAGCTTAACGCGAATGCAGGAGTAAGCGGGGAGAAGACGCATGTGCAGAGAATACAGCCTATGCCTAAACGATTGAAGCTTGAGCATACACCAGAAGAAAAAGGAGAGAGACAAAGTAAAGATAAGGAAATCCAAGCACGCCATACTGAAGGAGTCCCTGGAAACAATAGGGTGAATCCCAGAAGTATAATAAAGGTAAGAAAATATTTTATTTTTGTTGGAAAGATATAGAAAAAGAAAAACAACAATGAAGCACATAGGGAGAAATGCCACCCAGAAATGGCAAAAATATGAGCCAACCCCTTCTTTTTGAAAATGTCTTTTAAGTGTTTGGGTAAGGGAGTGCCAAGAAGCAGACTGGATGCAAAAGATCCTGATTCTCTAGAAGAAAAAAGGTTGAGAATGCGTCGATGACATGTTTCTCGTAGTTTGTGGTGCAGTAGTGCTATTCTTGAAGGCTGTATTTCTTTATAGCAACCATTAGACTTAAAAATAATTTGGGATGTATGATTTAACGTCGTTCCTTTTAGATGGTATTTTTTATTTAGTTCTAAGTGCGCATCTACAAGAATAGTACAGGGAACATGACGGTGTTTTTGTCCACAAGGATACGACAAGTGAATAGCTTCTCCAAAATATCGATTTTCTTTCCCCGATTTAATGACAAAGCTTCCCGACGCGACTCCTCCATGAATAATAGAAGAAGGTTCCGATAGCATGATTAGAGGGATAAGCCAGCAAGCTCCTATAAACAGTTGGTGTTTCAGTTGTTTGGGGATAAATGGATGAAGAGCTACAAGGAGTATAGCCCCACATAGAGGGTAAGGACGCGATATTATCCCCGTTATCCAATACAATGCACTAATCAATAAAGGATGTTGTTGTTGAAAGTATCGGCAAGAATGGATTAGCTGTATCCATAGGGAGTGTAAGGTGTGAACAAGGACAGAGGATGAAAAAGTTTCAAAACGTATTAGCATCAACTCATTCTTTCCCTCAGCTCGAAGTATATTCTGTAGAACAATTACGAGAGGAAATGTCTTGGGAAGCAATTTCCAAGAAGGCTCCGCGCTTGCCCCGAGGTTGGTACGAGCTCATGGGACTATCGAAAAAAGATAGATTAGACTTTTGCCAAGAGTATTGGCTTACTGTTTTGGGAATAGATGATAATCAATTCCCAGGTATTTGTCGTTTTTTTTCTCTTTTAGATAGTTTAGATGTCTATATTTACCGCTCTGCTAATGAGCCCTATGGCGTCAAAATGCTCTACACTTTTAGTGATGGGCGTTGTGGATTTCAAGGTGAGCCCCCCTTGTTAGATATGAAGGGGTACTGTTTCCCTAGTTTAGGGGATGACGGGTATTACAAATTTTTTACCATCCACAATGGATTTGGTAAATGGGAAGATGAAGGGATTTTTTCTTACCGTTCTCTCGCTAAGGTACAACATAAATTGCAGCAGCTCCTCATCCGTCTGGGCAAGATTCCTCATGACGACGATTGTGCATCTTTGGGGATTTTCCCTTTTTATGGTTATGAAGAACCCTTGACTTACCAGTGTTTTCTTTTTGATCCGGAAGTGCGTAGGGATTTTCCCTCTCCTAACGTATTGTTAAGTACGGAAAGCCTACAGCATAGAACTTTAGGAAGTATTGAACTTTTACATTTAACTACAAGTCACTATCCTTCTTTTATTTCTTGGCTAGAAAATTACTTACATAGTGAAGAGGTGTATAGTGGATGAATGTAGAGAGTGTGTTGTAGATATCGAGAATCCGGAAGAGCCTGTGGATTTTGATAATGAAGAAGAATTAACCTGTGTATGTGTTGTAAAAAACACTTCTGGAATCCATGTGCGTCCTGCGGGGGCCATTGTAAAGTTGTTTGATGGCGAAGAATGTGAGGTAAATTTTACCTATGCGGGGAAGACGGTAAATGCCAAAAGTATCATGAGCATACTTATACTAGGGGCTCCACAAAATGGAGAGATTTTCGTGCGTATTAAAGGGAAAGATGCAAGTCGGGTATTGCAAAAAGTGCAGAATGCCTTTGACTCAGGTTTTGGAGAGTTGTAAATGAACACACCCACACCTTCTCTAGAGCAAAATAAGGAATGGCGAGTTCCTGGCATGACTTTAGTTCCTGGGGTAGCTATAGGAAAAGCTTTTTTCTTAGGTACTTCTCCTCTGCAAATTCATGAACTTACCTTGCCTCAAGAAGAGGTGGAACACGAAATACACCGTTATTATAAAGCATTAAACCGTTCCAAATCTGATATCGTTGCCTTAGAACAAGAAGCCCAGGGTAAGCAAGGTCAACAAGAAATCTCTTCCATACTCCAAGCACATCTAGAGATAATTAAAGATCCTATTTTGACAGAAGAGGTTGTCAATACCATCAGAAAAGATCGTAAAAACGCCGAATACGTCTTTTCTTCTGTTATGGAAAAAATAGAGGAGTCATTAACTGCAGTTCAAGGAACTTCTCTAGCTGTAGATCGTGTTCAGGATATCCATGATATTTCTAATCGTGTGATTGGGCATTTGTGCTGTCAGCATAAGAGTTCTTTAGGTGATGCAGATCAAAATATCATTGTTTTCTCTAAAGAACTTACTCCTTCAGAAGTCGCTAGTGCGAATCCCTCATATATTCGTGGATTTGTTTCTTTTATTGGGGCGCCGACATCGCATACAGCTATCGTTTCTAGAGCGAAAAATATTCCCTATTTAGCGAATTTTTCTCAGGAAAACTGGGAGCGTATTCAAGGATATACCGGAAAACTTGTCTTGATAGACGGTATTCGTGGCGAGATTATTTTTAATCCTAAATCAAAAACTCTTGAAAATTGTTATAGGCAAAAGAGTACTTCATATAGTGTAAAATCGTATCCTCAACCGTCCCCACGCGCGATAGTATCTTCGCATGCTGCAAGCCTTGAAGAGCTGCGCATGCTTTCGGAGTTCTTTCCACAAACTTCTATTGGGTTATTTCGTTCTGAATTTCTCGCTATAGCTGAAGATCGTTTACCTACAGTAGAAGAACAAGCAGGAGTTTATAAATCTTTAGCCTTGTTTCCTGAGCGGGTCTCGGTATTACGTTTATTTGATTTTGGTGAAGATAAGCTCTGTCCTGGTCACGAGCCGATCAAAGAGCGCTCCATACGTTATTTATTGAAAAACTCGCATGTGCTTGACGATCAGCTTTGTGCTATTTTAACAGCTTCGGTATCAGGTTCTTTGAAAGTGTTAATTCCTGGAACTGCTGATGTTATAGAAATCATAGAAGTAAAACGTCGGTTAGAGAATATACGTCGTTCTTTTAACAAAGATCATGCCATAGAAAATATCGTCTGGGGAAGCATGATAGAACTTCCTTCAGCAGTATTGATGATTGATGAGATTCTTCAGGAATGTGATTTTATTTCTATAGGAACGAATGATCTCATGCAATATACCTTAGGGAATAATCGAGAAACGGTACTTCCTCATTATCTTGATAATCCACTGCATCCTTCGGTGATGCGCATGATTCGTCATGTAGTTTCTAGTGCGAAGCAGCGCGATGTTCACGTATCTATTTGTGGAGAGGCTGCAGCAAATCTTTCCTTAACACCATTTTTCTTAGGCTTAGGAGTCCAAGAACTCGCAGTGGCTATGCCAGCAATTGTAGAATTGCGAGAAAGAATAGCATCTTTAAATTTCAGTGATTGTGTAGAACATACGGAAAAGTTATTAAAAGCCAGGACCTGTGCAGAAGTTCAGGCCCTGTTAGCTTAAAAAGGCATGCCAGCACGCATTACAGATAATTCTTTGTCCATAGCATCTTTAGCTTCTTTAAATGCTGAACGGAAAAGATCTTCAACAACTTCAGGATCTTCAGGATCAAGACAGGTAGGCTTCACTTTTACAGAGACAATATCACATTTACCATTGATCACTATGGAGACGAGTCCATTACCAGCTTGTCCTTCATAGTGCTTTTTCTCTAGAGCAGCTTCCATTTCTAGAAATTGTTGTTCCATGATTTTTGCTTCTTTTTTCTTTTTTGCATACCCACTTCCCATGCGTTTACTCCTTGGTTAAAATTCCTGCAAACTCAACAACAGCAAATTGTAAAAGCGTATCTATAGTAGCTGATCCCACTAAAGAAGGGGAAGCTTCTTTTTGATGCTGAACTTTTGGAGTGGGAGACGGTGAAGTTAAGAAACTCTGATCTTGATAGTGTTTTTCAGGTTGTATCATGGGCTTCGGAGGTTCTTGCTGCTGAGGTAGGTTTCTCGGTGTATCAAAAGTTGATGTTTTCAGTTGAGAAAATAGAGTTTCTAAAGAGGGACGCTGGCATATCCGAATGAGATGGATGATTACTGTTTCTAAAAATGTTTTTTCAAAAATAGTTTGTTGTAGATGTTTGGCTGCTTCGCCAAGGAAATCAATAATTTCTAATAAACATTCACTGGAATAGTGCATGGCGATTGCAGATAGAGGAGAATTTCCCTGGTCTTTATTAAGAAGTACATCGCGATAAAACACCGTGAGGTCGTGGAGAAAGGTGATTGGAGCGACTCCAGAATTGATCGCTGTAGTTACAGGGAGCAAAGCTTCAGCATATTTTTGCGTGCGAATACATTCTGATAATGTAGCTAAGGTGTCTTGAGATAATAGACCTAATGCGTCTGCAACTAACTCTGGAGATAAAGAGTTCGGGAATAGCCCAATGACATAATCATAAAGGGATTCAGCATCGCGTAGGCTTCCCTGAGCTGCTCTTGCAATAGGGAGAAGAGCTTCTCGAGAGGTTTCTATACCACCTGCTTGAGATATGGATTCTAGCTTATCTACGATCATGGTCTCAGGAATTCTTTTTAGGTGCATTTTTTGACAACGACTTAAAATTGTCCCTGGTATTTTATAATTTTCTGTAGTAGCTAAGAAGAATTTTACATGGCTCGGAGGCTCTTCTAAAGTTTTTAGTAAGGAATTAAACGCCTCCTTAGTCAGCATATGGACTTCATCTATAATATAGATTTTATATTGTGATTTGGCAGGAGTAAAGAGAACGGTTTCGTTGATTTGACGGATATCTTCAATACCTCGGTGTGAAGCACCATCGATTTCGATCACGTCTAAGGAGGTTCCTGAAGAGATTTCTTTACAGACACAACATTGGTTGCAAGGTTCATGTTCAGGAGTCAGTTCTTTACAGTTTAAGGCTTTTGCGAAGATTCTTGCTAAAGTTGTTTTTCCTGTTCCGCGAATTCCTGAAAATAAATAAGCATGCGCGACACGTTGAAACTGCAAAGCATTTTTTAAAACAGTGACCACGGCATCTTGCCCTAACATTTCGGAAAATGTTTGCGGGCGATATTTTCTAGAAGAAACTTGGTATGTTGCTGATGTCATTTGTTGTGCCTCTAAAAATGATTGCGAGGAGTTTTTTTTATTTAATTCAGGTGACTATTTTTTCTAGGATTTCTAGACTGGGTATCCCAAAAATCCACATATTAACAAATTCACAGTTGGAAGAGATCATTTTAACGTTCACTATAGTACAAGGAGTGGAAATTGTCCCTCTTTAATAAAGATATTCGTCGATTAGATACGAAGATACGATTTTCTAGGTAAAAAGTAGGATCCCATCAATGGGCGTCATTTTTCTTTGTTATATATTAAGCTATGGTCAATAGTATGAAATCCTTAATTGAAATAGAGCAAAGTTCACGACTTAGATAATACACTTTAAGTGATGTCATTTGTTATAAGATTTTTAGAATTTTCTTATTTGCAAGTGACAGAGTTTGTTTGTGAAGAGAACGAAAAGTTGGTTTTGAATAAAAAATAGCGTTTTGTTCCTTGGTGTGATAGCTAAAAAATAATAGATGTATCTTGAATTGAGCGTATGATCAAGCAAATGGAAGACCGTAGGCAAGTTTACCGGAGTTGCACTACTGCTGAAATAGATCGGCCGTGGTCAAGGTATCTTTTATGTTTGGGTATTACGAGTATTTTTGGAGTAACATTATTCTCTTTTATTTATCTTAGAGTTCTTCATGTTCCTGTCTATAAGGAGGGAGATTTTGCTCAGGTCTCTTTGAACTCTCCTATAGATTTTTCTATTAGTTGGAATGTACACGCATTTTACAGTAAGAGAGCTGCAATCCCAGAAGTATTTGGCAAGGTCTATCGCATTTGTGAAAATACTTGTTTCGAAGAGCCAGAAGAAGAAGAAACTCGTCGGTGGTTAAAAAAAACTCAAGATTTTCTTGGGTCTGTAGGGTTTATAGATAGTTCTACAGAGACGTGTCTGCAAGATCTCCATTTGCGCCCCTCAGCTTTAAAAGAACGAGATCGTCTATTAGGGATTCACGTAAGTTCTGATTCTAGAGAAGTCATTCATCAATGTGTAGAACATGTGGATAATTTTCTAAAATCTGAAAACTGTCCTGCATCATGTAGATTGCTCATCATCAATAACCTAAAGGAAAAACCCTTAGATATCGCCGTGGATAAGGAAAAGTCAGGCTATGTTAAGGGAGACTTGTTAGGGACGCGGCGTATAGAGTATTTTCGTAAGGGCAGCCCGATCATCCGACAGTATCAAAGAATTAGTGCTAGAGATGCAAAGATTCTTCGTTGTTTACGTCAGCAGCTTTTATCTTCAACCACGTTGTTTTCTTATCGCGGAGCCTTCGGGGTTCTTCTGTTAGTTGCCATTATTTTAATTTGGGGATACCGCTTATTAGTTACGTTTTGTCCAGAGCTACTGAAGTCACCAAAACGTTACACACTCTACATTGCTATCTTTTCTCTATCTTTAATTGGAGCAAAAATTACAGAGACTCTTTGTGCTCTAGGGCCCCAAAGCTGGGAAGCTTATCTTTCGTATCCTTTAATTCTTCCTTTTACTGCTATTCTTCTAGGGCATCTTGTGGGCATTCCTCTAGCTGGAGTTTCATGTACATTACTCGGGATGCTCTATACTCTAGAATCAGATATTTGGAATAACAGCTGGTTTCTTGTTATGAACCTGCTGAGTTCTTGGAGGATTTTATTCACGTTAAATCGAGTTACGCGTCTATCTTCTCTATTTTGGTGCTGTATGAAATTGTGGTGGGTATCCACGGCAATTTTAACAGGATTGCGTATATTCTCTGATGTTGCTTCTATAACGGCTTTCCGTGCTGATTGCTTGGGAAGCTTTGTCTATAGTTTAATGACTGCATTAGGTGTAGGTGCGTTGATCCCTGTTTTTGAGTCCTCATTTGGTGCATGTACCCATAACCATTTATTAGCCTATCTAGATTCCGATTATCCTTTATTAAAACGTCTCTTCGAAGAGGCTCCAGGTACGTATCAGCATTCTGTATTGGTGGGGATCCTTGCAGAATCAGCAGCTAACGCTATTCATGCTGATGGGCTTTTCTGCCGCGTGGTAGCGCAATATCACGACATTGGTAAGTTGATTAATCCCGGGTTTTTCTTAGAGAATCACCAAATGCTTGGAACCTCAGTAAGTAATCTTTCTCCTATAGAAAGTGCGAAAATGATCATGCGGCATATTCCCGAAGGGGTAGAGTTAGCAAGAAAAGCAGGTCTCCCCGATTCATTTATTCGTATTATTGAAGAACATCACGGCACGTCAGTTATCCTTTCCACTTACCATCGTCATCTACAAAATAATCCTAATACAGGAGCCTCAGATGAGGAGCTCTTCCGTTATCCAGGAAGGAAACCTTCCTCTAAAGAATCCACAATTATTATGATTGCAGATTCTTTTGAAGCTGCAGCCCGTTCTTTAGAGGGGACAAGCATGATCGCTTTAAGGGAGCTGGTAGAAAAGATTGTATCAGCAAAAATGCATGACGGACAGTTTGCAGATTCTCCGATAACTTTAGATGAGTTAACCACTATCTGTGAAACTATGGTGAAGACTCTTTATAGTGCTTTGCATTCTCGTGCAAAATATCCTGAAATGGCCTTAAAACCTTGTGTGTAAGATACGTTTTAACGAGAACTTATTTCTTTAAGCAACTTTTCATTGCCCCTACTATAGATGTTCCTAAACCTATAAAAGCTTTAGCTAGACCCACAATTAAAAGAATGGGAATAAGCAGAATAAGCAGGGGAGTCATAAGGCCTAAGCCTCCAAGCATAGAACAGATGATAGGTGACCACATAGTGTAGAAGGTGCTTCGGCATTCGGGGCACCTGGCGTTTGGTGTAAAGTTATATGTCTTGTGGATGGCAGCTTGAGCTTTGGCGTATCTATAACAAAATACTCCAGCATAAATTAGACCAATAATCGGGATCAAAATCATAGGAAGATGTTGTAGACGACGCAATACACCATGCAAAACTATAGGGCATCCATGAATAACGTCTGGCAAGATAGTGGTAGGTACTTCACAAATGCTACCGTTATAGTTTACGTGTGTATGTCTAGGAATTTCTATAGTGCTCATGATCATTACTTAATTGAAAATATAAAGGGTTGTAATTAATCTTTTTCAATTATTAATGTTTTAAATTAAGAAAGAGAATTATATTACCGTTTATTAATTAGTTCGATTAATTTTTTTTGTAGAACAAGAAATCTTAACTTTTGAAACAGGTAAGATGAAAAATGTGTCCTGCTTTGTTTAAGATCTTTTGATAAAGAATAGGAATTAAAACTCTGAATAGAAGAAACACCTGAGTTTCACATGTTATTGGCCATACTATACCCAGGTGTTTTGATAAGAGTACAACCCTCCACTACACTAGATTTTGGGTGCGGAAGGGTTTTCGTATATCGAATTAAGTTGGTAACATGGAGTCAGTTTGGGAGCGTTGATAACAACAACCAATAATTTTCAAAACTATATGCATAATTAAGCAGACAAGACCAAACAGCCCTACGATAGGGAATAAAAGACCTAAGCCGCCAAATATAGACATGGTAATAGCGAAGTTCAAGCGGGAAGGATCAAGGTTTGAACACGTCAGATTAGGGCATTTTTCATTAGGTGTGTAACCTAACCGTGAATAAGCATCTTTCATCACGGTATGTTTTTGATAGATAAGATAACCTGCAACAAATAAACCAACTACAGGAAGAAGAGACAGGATTTTTTCTACACGAGCTGACGTGGTGCTCGGATCAAGACGGTTTTTTGGCACGTGAAGATTGGGAGAAGTTTGTAGATGGATTTGAGCGCCATTTTTTGACACATGTGTGTGTGCCGGAATAATCGTACTAACCATATGCATGATAGAAACACCTTGGTTAAATTTTTAGTTTTTGTGGGTTTGTTAAGGATTTGTACCCAGGAGCCTATTCTCTATTGCTAGTTAGGAGAAGGGTGTTTCAATTTAAAAAAAGTTTTTTCGGAATCGGTCTGGTAGAAAAACAAGGCAACAAATTATCTCATAAAGTCACATAAAAACAAAGCGTTTTTTTAGAATACGCATAACCAGATATAGAGTGATTCCTAGGATAAGAAAAGGAAGTAACGCTCCTATACCTCCAAAAATCCCGAAAATAATCAAAGATTTGTAATATTCAGGATGTATACGAGAACAGAGCTTATTCTCACATTGTTTATTCGGTGTATAGTTTAAATTTGAATACACGGCACGCATTACCGTAAACCTACGATAAATTACAAAAACACTAAAGACAAGCCCGAGAATGGGGAGAACTAAGAAACGCATACTTATTTCCGGAAAGTACACCGTGTTACACACTGTAATATGTGTTTTTGGAACAGAAACAAAGGTGTTTTGAGTTTCTGTATGGATATGGCTGGGTAGGATAACGGATGAAGTAAATCTCATCTTGCCTCACGAATTCATAACCTATGCGTGTAGAGTGTTTCGTTTCTCTAAAAACAAACACGCGTTTTCATAGTAGTAATTAAAAAAGCTGCAGAAGCAATGATAAGTCGTAGCTTCAGATTACATTCGGGCTGAGGAGAGTTTCCTGACTTGTGGTTGCGGTATTTAGAGGAAGCAAAAAGGTTTTCCAGGCTTCTATATCTTTCCCTGCGGTAATCGCTAATCGTCCTTGCAGAGGGTGGTAAGGTGGAGGAAGTACTTTGGTATAGGGTAAATGTAGATGGAGTCGGAGAATAGCTGCTTTGGCAATAACAATAGCATCATATTTTCCGTTCTCTAGCTGTTCTAGCCTTTCTTCTATAGTTCCACGAATATCAAGAATTCGTCCTTCAGGAAACAGCGTTTTTAGTGTTTCTCCACGACGTAAAGAAGAACTCCCTAATCTAGGGACTTTAGGAAAGCGTTTCCATAAGTAGCGTTCGGCATAAACTAAGAGATCTGATGGGTCTAAGCCCTTAGTTATAGCTACAACAGGGGTAGCAGGAGGGTCGGGAAGATCTTTTGCAGAATGTACAGCAAGATGGCAATTTCCACGAATGACAAGCTTGTCTACCGCATCTGTGAAAAATTGGGAATTCTCTACAAGACGCAAGGGAGTGGTTTTGTCTTTATCTCCACGAGTACTTATCGTGTGTATTTGAATCCAAAGTTTAGGAAACCATGAACGCAGCAAACGTACGCATTCGTGTACCTGAGCTTGTGCTAAGGTAGACTTTCGAGACGCTATGCGTAAAGGACGTCTTCCTAAACAAAAATCAGAAAGAAAAGGATCATTGTAACAAGCGGATAGCATCTTTTATAGTTTTTACCCCTCGAATATCTAAGCTATTTTTAATTTCTGAGGGTAGTCCTGCGATTTGACCTTCAGGAATTACAGCACCCTCAAAACCCATGAGTTTACTTTCTTTAAGACGCCTCTCTAAATGCGTGACGTGGCGGATTTCCCCTCCTAGGCCTATCTCTCCAGTAAAGGTGTAATTTTGGGGAGAAAGACGATTATACAAAGAAGAGACTACAGCAAGTCCTGCTCCTAAATCCGCAGCAGGTTCAGTAATTTTTAATCCCCCAGCTATGGAAAGAAAAACATCAGCAGTATGCAATTTTATTTGAGCGCGCTTTTCTAGGACAGCTAAGAGTAATAAAAATCGATTTTGATCGAATCCTGAGGTTTTTCGAATAGGATTTGCAAAAGGAGAAGATGAAGCTAAAGCTTGCATCTCAATGAGTAGGGTGGCAGAACCCTCAATAATAGGAATAATCGCAGAACCTGTGGTTTCGGTAATTTTTTCTTGTAGAAATAACCCAGAAGGATTAGTGACTTCCTTTAAACCCTCAGAATGCATAGATAAAATAAGTAATTCATTTGTCGGGCCGAAACGATTTTTCACAGAACGTATCATGCGATAATTTGCATGCGAATTCCCTTCAAAATACAGAACAGTATCTACAAGATGTTCTAAGACTCTAGGACCTGCAATTTCTCCTGATTTTGTTACATGACCGATAACAAAAGTTGAGATTTGGGATTGCTTAGCAATGTGCATCAGCTCAGAAGTGACTTCACGTACTTGAGCTACAGATCCCGGGGAAGAATGTAAGGTAGGAGTATATACAATCTGAATAGAATCAATAATTAAGATGTCAGGCTTGAGTGTCGCTATTTGCTGTTTGATATCATCAAGATTCGTCTCAGGGAAAAGGTAAATATTCGCATGAGAAATTTTTAAGCGACGCGCGCGTAATGATGTTTGTGTTACAGACTCCTCACCACAAACATACAGGACTTTATGACCGTGATGGGCGAATTTCGCTGCTGTCTGTAAAAGTAACGTCGACTTGCCTATGCCAGGGTCGCCGCCTAATAGGGTAAGACTTCCCCGAACAGCACCTCCACCTAAAATGCGGTCCCATCCAGAATCTCCTATACACAAACGCTCTTCCTCTCGCAGCTCTATGGTATTCAAAGACACTGCAGTCGCTTGCGATTCGAGCCTTTTCTTGCTCTGATGAGGAGAAACATGTTCTTCAACTAATGTATTCCATTGTAAACATCCCGGGCATTGACCTAACCATTTAGGAGCCTGAGTGCCACATTCATTACAAGTCCATTGCGTTTTTATCTTCATAGTCATGGGTGTCTAAAGCTTGTTGAGCAGCGAGTTTCTCTGCTTCTTTTTTTGATAAGGCAAATCCTTCACCCCAAACCTCATTATTCACTATTACGCGAATATGATACCCCGAAGCACCTTGTGGTGATGTCCACGACTCACATTGATATACAGGTAACGTACGTAAGTGTTTTTGTGTGAGCTGTTGTAAACGGTTTTTCGGGTTTCCAAGCATGAGAGGAAGAATATCCTTTTTTGAAGGCAATAGAGGCACAGTGATTTGTCTTGCCGGAGCTAAACCACCATCTAGATACACCGCACCTAAAATAGCCTCGAATAAATTTGCATAGGCTGAAGTTCGGCCTCGTTCATTTTGAATTCTTTCTCCCTTACCTATAAGTAGATATTCTCCTAATCCTAATGCGTCCGTATATTGACAGCAAGAAACAGCATTTATCAAAGCTGCGCGTGCCGTGGATAAAGTTCCCTCATCCATAGAAGGGAATAATAGGAATAAGTGTTCAGTTACGATTAAACATAACACGGCGTCTCCTAAGAATTCCAAACGCTCGCTGTCTTCGGTAATAGTTGCAGTCTCGTTCCTATAAGAAGGGTGAGTGAGAGCTGTAACTAAGAGTTTCGGTTGAGTAAATGTAAAATTTAATTTAGCTTCAACTTCTTTAATATTGATCAGATTATTCATAAAATTATGAAATGTTGCCCTATTAACATATAACGCATTAGTTGTCGGAGTTTTTTTATAGGCGGAAAAGGGCTTAAAGTCTATAGTACTTTTGGTAGAATTCTCTTAAATGGATGAGTATGAGGTTCGTTCTACATTTAGAACACCTGCGCCATTTTCAAAATCAAGGTAGTATATTATTCGAAGATCTGGTCTCTAGCAATGAGTGTTTTGCTTTAGAAATAAAACTAAAACATTTCGTAGAATCAGTTTCTAAAAATACAAAAGATGTGCGCTGGAGAGAAAATATATTCCGTTCCCTTCCCCAAGTTTCCGCTTTAGTTAAAAAGCGGCGGTTGGATGTTTTTGCAGCAAATCTTGTTCATCGTCCACGACTATCTTTGGTCGGAGATTTTTGGGTTTTCCCCGGAGATAAAATCGTAGAGAGAGAAGAAGATTGTCAGCTACTCCTGTGTTTATCTGGAGAGAAGATAGGGCATGGAGTCTTTTTTACCGGATCTTATCCTACAGAGCTTTATTTTCCTCAAGAAAATGAAACCGCCTTGCTTCTTTCCTTCTCTTCTGTAGGGATTCCCATTTCTTAAAGAAATTTCCTTATTGTAAAAGCACGAAATTGTTTGCCTAGAGCGATTTTTATGTTATGACGACATAAGATCGCGATGTGTTTTTAGGAACTTTTATGCAGCATCTTCAGCAGAAAATAGAAGCTCTTTGCAGTCCCATCACTACAAAGAATATCCTTACCTGGTTATCTAACGATTGTAATAAAAAAGATCAGGATGCCATAGCTGAGCTTCTAAAAAATGATCCGCAACGTCTTGAAGAGCTATTCGGAACAACTCTTTCCTTTGGTACAGGGGGGCTGCGGAGCCCTATGGGATTCGGTACCAATAGAATCAATGTGTTTACTGTAAGACGTGCTACACAGGGATTGGCTCAAGTATTAAAAAAACATCATTCCCATTCTGAAGATCCCATTCGCGTGGTTATAGGCTATGATACACGCCATAATTCTTTCGATTTTGCTCAAGAGACTGCTAAGGTTTTAGCAGGAAATCAAATTCACGTTCTCCTATTTAAAAACCCTGAACCCCTGGCTCTTGTCTCCTTCACTTTAAGAACAGAACGCGCTTTGGCTGGAGTCATGATTACAGCTTCTCATAATCCTCCAGAGTATAACGGGTACAAAGTGTACATGGCATCGGGAGGACAGGTACTCCCTCCTTTGGATCAGGAAATTATACACGCCTCGGCACATGTAGAAGAGATTGCCATTGTTGGCTCGCTACAAGATCCTTATATTCATTTTATAGGGGAGGAATATGAGCAGCTGTATGTCGACACTGTGCATAAACTGCAGCTCTATCCTGAAGATAATCGTATTTCTGGACAAGCGATCCATGTAAGCTATTCTCCACTACATGGAACTGGAGTCTCCATGATTCCTCGAGTTTTAAGAGATTGGAATTTCCCTATGGTCAAGCTTGTTGAAAAACAGGCGATTCCTGATGGCGATTTCCCCACAGTACACCTGCCCAACCCCGAAGATCCTGAAGCGCTCACTTTGGGGATTGAGCAAATGATAAAAAATCAAGACGATATTTTTATAGCTACAGACCCTGATGCAGACCGGTTAGGCGTTGTGTGTTTGCATGAGAATCAACCCTATAGATTTAACGGAAATCAAATAGCCTGTTTACTTGCGGATCATATTTTACGTGCTTTATCTGCTCGCGAGCCCCTAGGAAAGGAAGATAAAGTAGTCAAAAGTTTAGTCACTACAGAAATGCTCGCCGCAATCGTAAAATTTTATGGCGGCGATATCGTGAATGTAGGGACAGGATTTAAATATATCGGAGAGAAAATAGAAGCTTGGCGAGGGAGTGGAGTAAGATACATATTTGGTGCCGAAGAATCGTACGGCTATCTGTATGGCACACATGTAGAAGATAAAGATGCAATGAGTACTTCGGCATTAATTACCGAGGCTGCTTTGCATCAGAAGCTCCAAGGAAAAACTCTTCGAGATGCTATTTTAGACCTATATGAAACCCATGGATATTTCATGAATAAAACGCTTTCGTTGTCTTTTGAAGAAGGACAAGAAAGTGTGATGAAATCACATATAGAAAAGTTGGCCATGCTCGATCCTTCCACAATGTCCTTAAGAGGATATTCGGTTGTCACATTTGAAAATTATTATCAGGGAATAGGAAACCATATTGCCTCCGGGACTGCGTATACATTGACTCTCCCTAAGATGGCCATGTTGTGTTATTACTATCAAAATGGCGGAAAAATTATCGTTCGTCCTTCAGGAACAGAACCGAAAATCAAACTCTATTTTGAGCTTGTAAATCATTACGATGTAATCACAGGCAATAAAAACGAGCAAAGACAACGAGAAGAGGAAAGCATGACACAATTAGAGAAGTTTATTGCGGAATTTAAAGAGAAATTTTTCTCTATAGAGGCGGAATAATAAAATCAAAATCATCTTGTAGTAATATCTTCAGCGCATCTACACTGGCAAAGTAGCAAATTGGTGATTTTTGTTTCAGGATCTCTTGTTGTTAGAGGCGAAAGCAAAAATACATCGATGAAAAAGAATATCACCAAACAATGTTCTTGATATAACTCAAGACAGATATAAAGGACTTTCTTATGACCTTTGTTCCCTATACTTTGCCCCCATTGCCCTATGATTATTCTGCTCTAGAGCCAGTAATTAGTGCTGAGATTATGCATCTACATCATCAAAAGCATCATCAAGGTTATATAAATAATTTGAATGAGGCCTTGAAGAAGTTAGATCTGGCTGATACACAACAAGACCTTACGCGATTGATTGCTTTGGAGCCTACTCTACGATTTAATGGTGGGGGACATATTAACCACTCCCTATTTTGGGAAATGCTCGCCCCGATAGGTCAAGGCGGAGGGGTCCCTCCAAAGCACGGCTTACTGAAGCTGATTGAGAAATTCTGGGGAACTTTTGACAACTTTTTAAAAGAATTTATTAAATTTGCCGCTCCGATTCAGGGGTCTGGGTGGGCTTGGCTAGCTTTTTGTCCCGAAAAACAGGAGCTTATGCTACACGCAACAGCAAACCAGGATCCTCTAGAAGCCACCACCGGTAAGGTGCCTCTTCTCGGAGTAGATGTCTGGGAGCATGCGTATTACCTCCAGTATAAAAATGTTAGATTAGATTATTTAAAAGCAATTCCTCAAGTAATTAATTGGGGATATATTGAAAAAAGATTTTCTGAGATAACTAATTAAAAGAGTATTTTTAATTGAAGAGTTAATAACTTTAATTTAAAATTACTTATGCTAAAAAGTTGGATTAGGTAGCTTGTGCGTTTATTTTCTTACGATAAACCTAAGATTAAAGTGCAAAAAATAAAAGCTGATGGTTTTAGCGGGTGGTTAAAGTGCACGCATTGCCATGAAATGATTCATGCAAATGAATTAGGACAGAATTTTAATTGTTGTCCTAAGTGCTCTTACCACTATCGTATTACCGCAACTGAACGCATCAAATTGCTCGCTGATAAAGATTCTTGGCGTCCTTTGTACACAAATCTAAAATCACAAGATCCTCTCAAGTTTGTCGATACAGACACCTACACAAATCGTTTGGCTAAAGCTAGAAAAGATAATACAGAAAGCGAAGGCGTTCTCGTGGGTGTTTGTACCATAGGAGAGCATCCTGTGGCTTTGGCTGTGATGGATTTCAGTTTTATGGCAGGCTCTATGGGTGCGGTGGTTGGTGAAAAATTAACGCGCCTTATAGAAAAAGCTATAGAATCTCGGCTCCCCGTGATTATTGTATGTGCTTCCGGAGGCGCTCGGATGCAAGAATCCATGTTCTCCTTAATGCAAATGGCAAAAACATCTGCGGCATTAGCAAAGTTACACGAAGCTGGCCTGCCTTATATCTCCGTGTTGACTAACCCTACATCCGGAGGGGTTACAGCTTCTTTTGCTTCTTTAGGGGATGTCATTATTGCAGAACCTAAAGCTCTTATTTGCTTCGCTGGTCCTCGAGTTGTCGCTCAAGTGATTGGTGAAGATCTTCCCGAAGGTGCTCAAAAATCTGAATTTCTTCTCGAACACGGAATGATTGATAAAGTGGTAGAGAGAAAACAATTAAAGAGTACTTTGCAGAGTTTACTTGATTACTTTTGTTCTCAAGAATACACTGGCGGCCAAGATAAAGCCCCTAGGGATTTATCTAAGACAATTAAAGAAATTTTTTTGTTGACAGATGACAGTGAATGAAACATCATACCCGCTACTCGTAGTAACCACGGCGCTGTTCCTATGACTATATTATGTGAATTAGAATCTGGAGTAGATCTTCCAGAATATGCTACCGAAGGTGCTTCCGGAGCCGACCTTCGAGCGAATATTGAAGAGCCGATTGCTGTCTTGCCAGGACAACGTATACTGGTTCCTACAGGAATAAAAATGCAAATCCCGCAAGGCTATGAAGTTCAAGTGCGTCCACGCAGTGGGTTGGCATTGAAGCATGGGATTATGGTTGTTAATTCTCCGGGAACAATTGATGCTGATTATCGTGGTGAGATTTGCATTATACTTGCAAATTTTGGAGAGAGTACTTTTATTATCGAACCCAAGATGCGCATCGCTCAAGCTGTAGTTGCTCCCGTAGTCCAGGCAAAGTTTATCGCCGTGGATCAAGAAGAAGGACTAACGACAACGTCTCGGGGAAGTAGAGGTTTTGGGCATACCGGAGAGAAGTGACATGCCTTTCTATTGCGAGAGTCAACCTGAGTTTTCCTTGTTTTCTCTTTTATCTCCTAACTTGATTATGTTTTTGAATAAAACCTCACGGGAGGAGATTCTCCAAGATCTTACGGATCTTGCTAGTACTGCCGGTTTACTTGAGAATAAAGAAGAATTTTTTCAAGCACTTGTAACCCGTGAAAATATTATGTCTACCGGTATCGGTATGGGCGTGGCAATTCCACACGGTAAATTGCCGAGTTGTTCTGACTTTTTTATCGCTATCGGTATCCACCCTCAAGGAATTCTCTGGGATGCTATAGATGGGGCTTTAGTACGTTTGGTATTTCTGATAGGGGGGCCGGATAATGCCCAAGCTGAGTATCTCAAATTGTTATCTATATTGACTCTTTCTCTCAGAGATGAATCTCGACGTCAAAAGTTGCTCCAAGTAACGACTATTGAAGAAGTTATGAATGTGTTTTTAGGAATGTAGTGTTATGGATTTGAAATTAGAAGAGCTGGCTTCTTTGTTGGATATTTCTGAAAATACAGTCCGTCGGTGGCTGGATGAGGGAGCTATTCCTAGTTACAGTATGAATAATGAATATAGATTTAATCGAGAAGAAATAGAAGATTGGATCCTAAATAATCAAGCGCTACTAGGATTAGAAAAAGAAGAAAAAACAGACAAAGATTTTCGAGACCTCTCTTTGAAGTATAGCTTATATAAAGCGATTTATCGCGGGGGCGTTATCCGCAATGTCTCAGTAAAAAATAAAGCCGAAGCTTTGCAATACGCTTCTTCATACATCGCCGAGAAATTTAATCTCGATGCGAGTGTTCTTTTCGAAATGCTTACTTATCGAGAAAGTCTCATGTCTACAGGTATCGGAGAAGGAATAGCCCTTCCTCATGCTAAAGACTTTTTAATCAACGCGTATTACGATGTTGTTGTTCCTATGTTCCTATCCAACAGTATTGATTTTGGTGCTCTTGATGGGAAGCCTGTGAGGGTTTTGTTTTTCCTTTTTGCCTCTCAGGATAAAAGTCATTTAAATTTAATAAATAAAATAGTCCATCTCGGTATGTCTTTGGAAGCACGCAGTTTCCTGACAAGTTATCCAGAAAAAGACCAGCTTCTTGCTTACATTAAGAATTGGGAATCACAAATTCATTAACTATCAATCTCTATAAAAGATTTGCAAGTCCAAGTTGTGAAAAAAGTCCTATTGTTGTTATGGTGATCTCATAGGCTGATCTAGGAGATTATAGCAGCATGATGAGTTCTAAGCGTACTTCGCAACTTGCAATGCTTTCCATTTTGTTAACTTTCACTCACTCTGTTGGTTACGCAAGTGCTACAGTTGCTCCTTTTGAAGTTAGCTCCATGTATTCTGAAGCTTCTTTAGTTGCTTCGGAAAGTCCAAAAAGCAAGAAAGAAATACGAATTCAGAAGATAAAAGAACGTAGACTTGCAAAGAAGAAATTAAAAGAATCTTCGGAAGAGCAAAAAAATACCGAAGATGTAGCAAGTCAGCCTAAAAAACTCGATAAAATTACATCTTTATTCTCTAATAAGTTCGGCAAGGAGCAAAGAGCTCGTTGTCAAGAACGTAAGAAACAACACCTTTCTTTTAAAGAGCAATACCGTTCAAAAACTCAAGAACTTAAGGAAGAGCAACGTTCCCTAGCTCAACAACTTAAGCAGAGTATCGATCTTTGCTGTGAAGAACTTGTTCATCGTGGAGCGGGAAATCTTTTAACTCGCGGTGGGAAATATTCACAAAGATACAATAAATTTCGTAATTGTGAACAAACTGCTCAAGAAAATCAGTCCGCTGGTTCGCTACCTAACTTGTCAGCAAGAGAAAGAGCTAAACTTAGAAAAAGAGCGGGTACAATAGTTCGTGCAGCTCCTCGTAGTGAATCACCAAAGTCTTTGCTAAAGACCATCATTGTAAATAGAGATTCAGCGGTTGCTCCAGAGAACAACGAAGAAATTCAAGTTGTTCACAATATCAAAGACGGTCCTGTATTACCTATTTTTGTTCGTCCTGATGTAAAAGTAGTTGCTCAGGAAGAGAGAAATAAGCTGATACAAGATTTAGCTAGAGAGCAAAGAATCGCAAAGAGAAGATCTGCGAGAGAAGCTCTAGAAGCTCGAGCAAAAGAAAATAAAATCCCCAGAGATGGGAAGGTTACCTCTACATTACGTTATGATGTTGAAAAAGCTGCAGCTGTTAAGGTTAGACGTAATTCGTCAGTAAATTCTCAGGTGCGAGCTCAAAAAGCATCAAATGGACGCAGAAACTCTCGTAGCGAACATAACCAAAAAGATTCGGCTCAACACTCTAAGCCTAATGCTTCTGATAAGCAAGATCAACTTGCTGGCAATGTACCTGCCGATGATTATTATGGTGTAACTTCAGCAGCTGGAAATACAAACATCAATAGCTATCTAACTGCAAAACAGTATAGTTGTGATTCCTCCGAAACAGACTGGCCATGCTCCTCATGTGTTGCTAAGCGTCGTACGCATACAAGCATTTCCGTATGTACTATGGTTGTTACTGTGATTGCTATGATCGTAGGAGCTATCATCATCGCTAATGCTTCAGATTCTACAACCACTAACGGTGGTGGAACCACACCTCCACCAAACCCATCACCAGCTCCCTAAAATCCACTTAAGGTAGCAGATTTATACGTAAGAGACAGAACTTCATGGGGTTCTGTCTATTTTTTTTGTCTGTAAATCTGGTTTGTTCCGTAGTTTGTTTATTTAATTTTGTAGTTAATTAATTCTGGTAGGATAATTAATTATATAATTAATCATTCTTTTTTTTTGTTTTAACTATGTCTGAACAACATCCAATACATCAGAGCTCTAGGTTAAACCAGATCGAGATTGGAAAATCCTTTCTAGATCATAATCCTAAAGTTGCTCGAGCGCTTCAGATTGTGGGAATTATCCTCTCTATTTTAGCTGTAGTTTCTTCAGTATTTCTGGTGGTAGCTACTCCCGTAGGTTTGCCTATTTCTATGGCATTAGGAGGAGTTTTGCTCGGTATAGGAGGAAGTGCGCTTTTTACTTCTATCAACTCTTTGGCCAGTAGCGTGAAGAAGGCTGCTATCGAGAAGAAGCGTCAGAATATCTTAATCCAGGAAAAATCTGAGGAGATAGAGGTAGGACATCAGACAAACGAAAGCATTTGGCCTAAGTACAATAAGATGGTGGATAGGTTTGCGAATTTAAACATGCGCATAGGTAAGCATGAAAGAAGCATCCTAAAACAGATGGGCAGAGAAGAAGGACTTGAACTGATTGAAAATTTAGACCGGATTACCGGAGATTATATCATGTGTACAAGTTTACTAGAGGGACGCCAAGAAGTCTATTCTGAAGAGGATTACGCACAAAGAGATGATAGTTATCCAACTTCTATAAGAAAGAATGATCTCCTAATCAAATTAGGAAATAGTATTATTTCCAAGTTGTCTCAGGGTGGCGGGGTCTTTTCTTTAAAATTACAGCCACTAAGTAAGACAATGTCGAAAGTTCATACTGGGGTTACTCTAGGTTTAGTAGCTGGAGGTATTGCTGCTGTTGGTGTTATTGCTGCATTCATTCCTGGGGGGATATTAGCTTTTCCGTTAATTCTCGCCTCAGCAATAGGCATAGGTTTAGCCATTCTGGGATTATCTTACGCAATAAAAACAATATTAAAGAGATCCAAGACAAACAAAAAACAGTTACTCAACGATTTAAAATCAGAAATAGATATCGATGCGCTTAAAGATATGACCCGTCATCAACATGTTCTTATGGGCATGTTGAGAACTTCATTACAAGCTGATCAAAGAATGACTTTAGATCATAAAGATTTTTATCAGGATTACAACAAAGTCCGTGATGCTTTACAGATGTTAAATGAACATCTTGATGAAATAGAGTTTAAATACAAACATACAAGTGAAAGTTATCAAAGACGTGCGGATAGTTTAGAAAAAACCATACTTCAACTTTCGGATCTTAAGAATGCTTCAGAGGGAGAGATGTACTATCCTCAAGTTCCTTCTTCTGATCGCGCAGGATTATTGAGCGATACAGCAGGCTTTGATGAGATGGTCGCTAAAGGGGTACAAGCCGCTCGAGAAAGACGGCAAAAAGATCAACGAGGGGAAATTTCCCTAGGTGATTATTCTCAATACTTAGATGAAGATGAGCTAGCATTTGGTGATGGGTGGAGCCCTTCGGGTAAACGTGCTCTCGAGACTATGTGGTCGGCAAAACCCACAGTAATGAATGAGGAAGATTATCTCATCTTAAATGAGGATGTAAACAAAGTCCTTCGCTCTTATCGAAATGATATACTACGTATGAAAGCAGATATTGCTCGCATTGAAAATCTTTTCGAAGAGCTTCAAGCAGGAAAACAACGGATTGAGCTATTTGCAGACCAGATAATTGATATTTGGCATAACGTATCCAGCGATTGTCATGAAATTCTTAATCATTTAGTTGGAATGCAAATGCGATTAGTTTCATTAGTAGAACATGACCTAACGGAATCTTCATAAGATAACATTAGCAAGAAGGTATCTTGTTGCGTACGGGGGTACCTTTTTGTTCGTAAGAATTCCAACGATCTAACTGCTCGCGTAATGTTTGGGTTTGATAAGCCTGGGGATTTCTTTCTATCCAGCTGGACAACTCTTGCTGTTTATCATGCACCAGAGACTCTAAACTGCTAGAGAGATTGCGAATTTGCTCTTCTTTGTTAGAGATCACTGTGTCGTAGTCATTTAATAGTTTGTTATGCAAATCACGCATATTTGGAATAAATGTATTGCGTATATTCGCGAACGCGACACGACATTTTTCAATAGATTCTACACCTACATTCGATATATCCTGAGAGATTTCGTTAGTTAATGTAGTCCCAAAAAACTTATTTTTCACCGGTAAATCCAAAATAAGAGCAACGGAAATAAGCAGGAGAATTATACCTAAGCTCATTCCAAAAAATACCCAATTTCCATTGATGATAGCATAGCTCATCAAAGCAATCGATCCTAAACATGTGAGTACTGCTATAGTAAAACAGACTGTAGTACGCAATATGAGACTCGTACGATAATTATCCCAGGGAATGAGAAGAACAGTTTTATTTTCTGAAGATATGGGCAAGAGTATCATGACAATGAAAATCAACTTATTAAATTATGGTTATTCGACGGAGAAGAAGGCATTTCCTGAGTTGCATGAGTGATTTCTTGCCATCTTTGCAATCTAAGTAGTAAGCGGTGTTCTTCTTGTTTTAGCCGTTCTATACGTTGTTCCTTATCTATAATTGAGTAAATCAGTTTTGAATAGGCATCTTGAAGTAACTGAAAAGAAGAAAGTGACGACGTTTTGTTATTCACGAGAGTGATGGTTTGTTGCACTTTAGATGGTAAACACTTGATCAGATAAATCATGCTAATAAGTAGAAATATACAGACTAAGGATGCAACCATCACAGTCATCCCTCCAATCATTTCAGGAAGACTCTTAGAAATACATCCAAAAGCAACAACTATACTGCCTCCTATCATGGTACCAATCAAAAGTATAATAGCTAAAATATAAGAAGAAGAGCTTTGCTCAATGAAAATAGCAACTTTTTTTTGTAATACAGTAGCATCCCTTTCCGCGTTGAAAAGAAGAGAACTTTGGTTTGGTAAAGAGAGAAGCGTTTGGGGAATAGAATTAGAAAGACTTAATACCACAGAATTCCTTAAAATATAGCAAAAAAATCTAAAGAAAGTATTCATTTTATTCAACACGTAACATAAAGTAATTCTTTTGTTTTCTAATTATTTATGAATAAAACTGTTGTTGTTGCTATGTCTGGAGGAGTAGATTCCTCCGTAGTTGCTTATCTTTTAAAAAAAATGACTTCCTATAGGGTCCTAGGGATTTTTATGAAGAACTGGGAAGAAGAAGATAGCAATGGTTTATGTTCCACAGCTAAAGATTATGAAGATGTTGAAAGAGTCGCTGAGCAGTTGGACATTCCCTATTATACGGTATCTTTTGCTAGAGAGTACCGTGAAAGGGTATTCTCACGTTTCCTTAAAGAATATTCTCAAGGTTATACACCCAATCCTGACGTTCTTTGCAATCGTGAAATAAAATTTGATTTACTTCAGAAGAAAGTTGTCGAGCTAGGAGGGGATTTCCTTGCTACAGGACATTACTGCCGATTAGATGTAAGGAGGCAAGGAGTAGAATTACTTCGTGGGAAGGATCCACATAAAGATCAAAGTTATTTCCTTTGTGGCACGCGCCAAGAGTCTTTGAAAAATGTCCTTTTCCCTTTGGGCGACATGACAAAAACTGAAGTACGCGCTATAGCTGCCCAAGCCGGACTGGCAACAGCTCAAAAAAGAGACAGCACGGGTATCTGTTTTATAGGGAAGCGGCCGTTTAAAAGTTTTCTTGAACAGTTTGTTCCCAATTTAGAGGGAGATATCATGGATTATGATTCTCAGAAAATCGTCGGGAGTCATGAAGGAGCCCATTACTACACTATAGGGCAACGCCGAGGTTTAGATATTGGCGGCTCTGAAAAACCTTGTTATGTTGTGGGCAAGGATATGGAGAAGAATATTGTTTATATCGTACGAGGGGAAGATCATCCTCTACTTTATCAACAGGAACTTACAGCTAAAGAATTGAATTGGTTTGTTTCTCCAGAATCTATAACGAGGTGTAGTGCTAAGGTACGCTACCGTTCCGAAGATGAAGAATGTGAAATTCTACATACGGGAGAACAAGATAAAGTGCGCGTGCGCTTTGCTTCTCCTGTTAAAGCAATCACCCCAGGACAAACCATCGCATTTTATGATGGGGAGAGATGCCTGGGGGGAGGGGTCATAGAAGTGTCTATGACTCCACATTTGGTATAGTTGCCGCAACGTTTTCAGCTTGTTCTTCATAGCGCTCGAAAGTTACACGATCTTCAATGAGATGGGCACGTAGCTTTCGCGCTTCCTGACGACAAGATTCCTTCAGCAAGAGTTCTGCAAGAGGATCTTCAAGATACTGTTCAATAACCCGACGTAAAGGCCGTGCTCCCATTTCCGGAGAATGTCCTTTCGTTACTAAGAAAGAAATCACAGAATCTGGAATACTTAATGCCATCTGGTAATTTTTCAAGCGAGAATCGAGTTTGTTAATTTCCAAATGGATGATTTCAGATAACGCTGATTTTTCTAAAGGACGGAAGATCACACTTTCATCTAAACGGTTAATAAATTCCGGTTTTAAATGTTTCTTCACAGCATTTTCAATTTTTTCTTGAATCACTTTGTAATCGAAATTGGAACGAGCACCGAAACCGATTTCTCCGCTTTTCTTAATTAAGTCGGCGCCTAAGTTTGAAGTCATGATGATAATTGCATGACGAAAATCTACCTTGCGACCAAACGAATCTGTGAGACGTCCTTGCTCTAAGATCTGCAACATTAAATCCATGATGTCTGGATGAGCTTTTTCAATCTCATCGAATAGCACAACACAATAAGGACGACGACGCACTTGTTCTGTAAGATGTCCACCTTCCTCATGACCAACATATCCTGGAGGTGATCCCATCATTTTTGTAGCAGCGAATTTTTCCATGTACTCAGACATGTCTACTTGAATTAAAGCATCTTCACCGCCAAACATTTCAATAGCGATTTGTTGAGCAAGTAGTGTTTTTCCAACTCCAGTAGGTCCTAGGAATAAGAAGGAACCTGTAGGACGGTTAGGATCTTTAATTCCTGTTCTTGAGCGTCGAATTGCTCGACAGATACTCGCTACAGCTTGATCTTGACCTATGACTTTCTTACGTAGAGTATCTTCAAGTTTTAAGAGTTTTTCGCTCTCTGCTTCAGTAAGTCGTGCAGAAGGGATGCCTGTTTGCAAGGAAACAACTTGAGCAACAGCTTCCTCATCAACGGGAATTTGATGTTCTTCTTTGTGATTCTCCCACTCTTGCTTCATATTGGCAAGACGTTCACGAAGCTTTTTCTCTTCGTCGCGTAATCCTGCAGCTTTTTCATATTCTTGAGTGCCAATAGCTTGCTCTTTAGCTAATTTCGTTGTTTCAATCTCAGCTTCGAGCTTCATTAACTCTGTGGGCTGATCCATAGTGTTTACACGTACTCGTGCTCCAGCCTCATCAAGTAAATCAATCGCTTTATCTGGGAGGAAGCGTCCGTGAACATATTGATCAGATAGCGTAGCTGCTGCTTTCAACGCTTCTTCTGTAATAGAAACATTATGATGTTCTTCATATTTCTTTTTTAAGCCACGTAGAATCTCTATAGTTTCGTCCACACTTGGGGGTTGGACAATAATTTTCTGGAATCTACGTTCTAAAGCCGCGTCTTTTTCAATATGTTTGCGGTATTCATCTATTGTTGTCGCTCCAATACACTGGATCTCACCACGTGCTAGTGCTGGCTTTAAAATGTTAGAAGCATCAATAGCTCCTTCCGCAGCGCCAGCGCCTACAATTGTATGCAGCTCATCGATAAACAACAGGATATTGCCATGTTTACGGACTTCGTCCATAACGGCTTTGATACGTTCTTCAAATTGACCCCGATACTTTGTTCCCGCGATCATTAAGGCTAGATCTAAAGTGATTAAACGCTTTTTACGTAAAGTATCAGGCACTTCATTAGAAATAATTTTTTGTGCTAAGCCTTCAACAATAGCGGTTTTTCCGACACCGGCTTCACCGATAAGTACAGGGTTGTTTTTCCTTCTGCGGCATAAGATTAAAATTAAACGTTCCACTTCTGTAGAACGGCCAATAACAGGATCGAGTTTAGACTCGCGAAACATCTCTGTTAAATCATAACCATAGGCTTTTAATGCTGATAATTTATCGCTTTTGTCTCCACCTAAAGTATGACCAAGAGAGGAAGATTTGGAAGATGATGAAGTACTCCCTCTGGGATTCGACGAAGATGCAGGTGGGAGCTGAAGATTAAACGTCTCTAATTCTTTAAGAATTTCTTTGCGAACTTCTCTAGGATCAATATGTAAATTTTCCAAAACTTGTAGAGCAACACCGTCAGCTTGGTTTAAAATACCTAAAAGCAGGTGTTCTGTGCCGACGTAATTATGCTCTAAGATTCCAGCTTCTTCATTCGCTGATTCAAAAGATTTTTTTACTCTGCCAGTCAGAGCGGGATCGCCGTAAACTTGGATTTCTGGTCCATAACCGATCAAGCGTTCGACTTCTTGCTTGGCAGTGTCAAAGTCTACCCCTAAATTACGCAATACATTGACAGCTACGCCTTGACCTAGTTTGAGTAGGCCTAGAAGTATGTGCTCTGTGCCTAGATAGTTATGATTTAACCTCTGAGCTTCTTTTTTAGCCAATTTAATGACTTGTTTTGCTCTGTTAGTAAACTTCTCAAACATAAAAACCTAAAAGACCGGGTAGAACTTTCCTTAAGCATATACGAAATTTAAAATAATGATGCAACTCTTCGATAGACGGATAGAGTATTCCCGAGACCAAAGAATTTTTTTCACAAAAATAGCAAAGAATCCTCATCGATGTTATACTATTTCTACATTTTTAACGAATGCCCACCTTTTTAGTTATGACCGTTCGCATAGTAGATTCTGGAAAAGGGAGTGCTGAGACTCACATGGCCAGAGATAAGTATTTACTCGAACACCTCAAAAAGGGGGAGGTAATTCTTCACCTATATGAGTGGGATAGTCTCTACCCTCTGACTTACGGCCTCTTCATGCGTCCAGAAAAATTTTTAATTGATAATAGGGCCGCTCTCGGTATGGATGCTGCTGTCCGACCTACAGGAGGAGGGTTTGTTTTCCATCATGGAGATTATGCATTTTCTTTACTAGTCTCATCGGAACATCCTCTGTATGCACCTACAGTATTAGAAAACTATTATACGGTAAATCAGATGGTATTACAGGTTTTGAGTAGGGTTTTCCGGATAAAAGGATCTCTTTCTTTTGATGAGGATATGCATCACCCAAAAACTTCGAATTTTTGTATGGCCAGAGCCTCAAAATACGATATTTTGATGGGAGATAAGAAAGTAGGTGGTGCAGCTCAGCGTACTGTTAAACAAGGATTTTTGCATCAAGGGTCCGTATTTTTATCGGGCAGTTCTTTAGAGTT
This sequence comes from Chlamydia psittaci 6BC, assembly GCF_000204255.1. Classification (NCBI taxonomy): domain Bacteria; kingdom Pseudomonadati; phylum Chlamydiota; class Chlamydiia; order Chlamydiales; family Chlamydiaceae; genus Chlamydia; species Chlamydia psittaci. The sequence goes on from NC_017287.1 coordinate 409,003, forward strand.
TTATGAAACATTTCTTTTGCCAGAGGTCATTGATATTATCGTCCCGGCAATTGAGAAACGTGCCTTTTTTCCTTTAGGTCTGTCAGCACCTTCATCAGATCTTTTAGAAGCAAGAAGAGAAATTAAAGAGGGGCTAATTCAAATATTTTCACGTGGTTGTTTATGAATAAAATGCGATGGAGCTTAATTATAGCACTTGTTTTTGTGTTTATCACAAAAGATGCTCCTGCTTTTATAGTGCATTTTCCTGAATCTAAAGAACATGCGGGTGTTATTGTTCATGATAATAGCGTTGAAGTGTATGAAAGCATTTTGTCTGCTATAGATGTGGCGAATCATTACATTGAATTATCTCCTTGTATGGCAGGAGGGAACTTATTAAAAGAGATCATCGAGCATATAGATGCACGTATGGCGCTCATTTCTGAACTACGCGCCTATCTTCTTATCCAACCCACATTTATTGATAGCGATGATAAGAGTGTTCTTGAGAGTATAAAATCGCGTTGGCCTGATCGTTTCTTTTACTTATTTACGGGATGTCCTCCTGGACCCAGTATTCTTTCTCCTAATGTTATAGAAAGTCATGTGAAGATTTCTATCGTCGATGGAAAGTATATTTTTATGGGGGGGACAAATTTTGAAGATTTTATGTGTACCCGAGGGGATTCTATTCCTGAACCGGTAGAGTCTCCTCGGCTGGTTATCGGAGGCATTCACAGACCTTTAGCATTTCGTGACCAGGATATTACCGTGAGTTCTGCACAACTCGGTACCGAATTAAGAAAGGAATATCATGCGCATTATGCGCTTTGGAGTGCTTATGCAGAGAGACCTTGGTTTAATAAAAATGTCGATGATTTTCGCGCTCTTCCTTTCCCACAGCTTGCTATAGAAGACGCTCAAGCCACGTATTGTCGTGAAATCGAAGAAAACTCAGATCTAGTCTCTACAGATTTGAAAAACATTCGTGTGATTTTTTCAGGACCCGATGAGAGCAACAACGCGATTACTCAAGGATACATAGACTTAATAGATAACGCAAAGAAGTCTATAAAAATTGCGAATATGTACTTCATTCCTAACGACAAAATTCTTGAGAGTTTGAGATCAGCGTCTTTGAGTCGTAAAGTACATACAGAAGTTATTACGAATGGATCCAATGAAAATAGTCCCAAACTGACCGAAGTATATGCTTGGGGAAATCGTATGAACTATTTCTTTCTATCTTATGGTGAACGCCCGGCATTATGGAAAAAGTTCGTTTTTTCTAAAAAACAGCCGAGTTCTTCCCTATTTATAAACGAATATTACGTTCGAGATACACAGTTACATAAAAAATGTATGATTGTAGACGATCGTGTGTTTGTAATAGGTAGCTACAATTTTGGAAAGAAAAGTGATCTTTTCGATTATGAAGGTATCATATTAATTGATTCTCCAGAAGTTGCTGCTAAAGCCAATGTCGTCTTTAAGAAAGATTTGAGTTTATCCAAACCTGTAGAGCATTCTGAAATTCTCGATTGGTATTTCGATCCGATGTATAATCTTCTTGGTCATTTACAGATTAATTTTATGCCAGCTTAAATAGGAGTTGACCATCCTATTGGGAAAAGAGAACTTCTCTTTTCTGGTTCTCAGGGGATCCTTCTTGGTTTTTTCCGATCAATAGTTTACACTAAGTTTTTTACTGTTTATTCCAAGAGGGTGGCTTTGCTAGCGTTCTTTTATAAGCATCAGAAAAAATTCATTGGTTTGGTTATTGTTGGCGTATGCGTATCAGGTATAGGCATAGGTTGGGGACGCTATCCAGGAGAATCTTCCCGTGGCTCTAAGAAAGTTGTTTTTTCTGTTCCGGGTAAAAAATATTCTGAGAAAGAATTTTTAGCTTTTAAGAGATTCTTCACAAACGAAGCTTATCCTTTTACAGGGAACCCTCAAGAGTGGAACTTCTTAAATGAAGGTTTATTAACAGAGCGGTTTCTCACGAATAAGTTAGGGGAAAAGCTGTTTTTAAAAGTATATTCTCAGAATTATCCAGCCTTTAAAAAAGAAAAAAACTATCAGGCGTATCGACGATTCGACACTCCTTTTATTTCTTCCGAAGAGGTGTGGAAATCCTCAGCACCACGTTTATATCAAGCTTTAATTGCTTTGCAGGAAATCCATGATCCTGTATCTCCTGAAGGCTTTGTCGCTAGGGTTCAGCTGTTTTTAGAAGAAAAGAAATTCCCTCATTATATTCTTAAACAAATGCTTGAATATCGTAGGCAGATGTTTAATCTTCCTCAAGATCCCGCCTTAGTTCAGGGCAAGGATCTGCATTTATTTGGTTATAGAAACATTTCTGATTGGTTTGGTGATGCGTATGTTTCTGCTGCTGTTGAAGCTTTATTGCGTTTTGTCAATGAGCAGAAAAAACATGTGGCTATGCCTTCCTTAAAAGAAGCTCAACAAGATTTTCAAGACAAAGCCAGACAAGCTTTTACGAAGTTAAGTAAACACGCGGGCCTGACTTTAAGCTTTGATCAGTTTGTTGCTTCTTATTTTGATTTTATGGGAGTCAGCGAAGCAGAATTTTTCAATATATATCGTGAGATTCTGTTATGTAAGAGAGCTTTCTTACAATTAGAGGGTAGCGTAACTTTTGATTATCGTCCTTTGCAAGAGTTCTTCTCCATGGGTAGAGACTCTACGTCTGTAGAAATGGTCAAACTTCCTCGGGAGTATCAATTTAAGAATAAAGAGGATCTAGAAGCTTTTGAAATTTACATTAGTCTTGTGGGCGAGCCTATAAAGGATTGTCTTAGTGTCCCTCGGTATACTTTGCCTATTAAAACGATAAAAGCTAAAGAGCCCAGGTTAGTAGGACGGAGGTTTTTAGTTTCTTACAAGAGCGTGAAACTTCAGGATCTGGAAACCAAAGTTCCTATGGTTGAGGTGCACCAGTGGCAGCAAAATCCTGAAAATTTCCAAGTTCTACTCCAACAATTTCCTAAAATTGAGACATGTAGTTCGAGCAAGGATTTCCAAACTCTTAAACCTTCCCTTGTGGAAAAGACCTATTCTTTCACAAGAAAAGAGATACTCAGATCCTCTCCTAAAAGAATCATGGAGGGGTTAGCTCAATGTGAACAGAAAAATCATGAAGTTTTCCTCTCTTCAGGGAAAGATAGTGTCTTAGAAGGCATTCTAGATGGGAATGAGTTGGCCAAGTTGTTGTTAGATAATGAGGTGGTAGAAGCCTATAGTCAAGATGGCGAACATTATTACACTTTTATAGTGGATACATGCTTTGAAGGAGAAGAAGTGATTCCTTATCGTGAAGTTTTACGTAAAGGTCTTGCCAAGGCATTGGTTTCCTCTCATAAACATATTTCGCATATAGATAGAGTGGTTGCTGCTTTAAAATCACGATATCAAGAAGAAGAGAACAGTAACTTATGGCAAAAGCGGCTTTGGTCGCTCATCGAGGAACATAGAGAGGGTACATATCAGCCGGGCACTCTTTCTTGGAATCTTGAAAAATCTATCAAAATATTTACTCGTGGGGATCAAAATATTCCTCAGCCCTATCCTGTCTTAGCGTCTATGGAGGAGGGGGCATTATCTAGTGTTGAGTTTAACTCTGACGAAGGTCCATTTTTCTATAAATGTTTATCTCACCAAAGATGTGTTGAGCCTGCTAGTGTGGAAAAGTTGTTCCTGACTAAAAACCATTTAAACGAAGAAATCCTTGGTAGTTATATAGAACATTTTATTGATGAAGGAGTCAGATAATGTGGTATTCTGATTATCATGTGTGGATCGACCCCATACACGAGGATATTGTACGTCTAGGATTGACGTCTAGGATGAGAGAAAACCTGGGACAAATCCTTCATATTGACCTGCCGGATCCAGGAAGCTTCTGTAAGGAAGGCGAGGTTCTTGTTATTTTGGAGTCTTCGAAATCTGCTATTGAGGTATTAAGTCCGGTTTCTGGAGAAATTCTTGAAGTTAATGAGAATCTCAAAGAGGACGTACGGCTTCTTAATCATTCTCCCGAAGAAGCTGGCTGGTTTGTAATCGTTAAATTAGATCAAAAATTAAATATACAAAATCTTTCTCCCAAAGAATAGTCTGGTTATCTTTTCAAAAAAATATTGTATAGTTTATATTTTTTGAACTTGGATTAGAGTTTTTTTTTATCTTTTGAAGGAGTAAAATCTTTCCCTAAAAGATAAAAAAACAAGTTTCACTATGTCTTCGCCTATAGTTAACGTCTCTAATCCTACAGAGATGGCGAATCTCCGATTGCAGCTATCTAAGCAGCTTAAAATCTTAACATTTGTTACGGTAATATTAACTTTAGCTGTTATAGGTTTTGCCTGCTACGGACTGTTCGGGACTCCATTAATCGCTATTCAGTTAATGATATGGATTATGTGTACTTCTATGACTATTGTGGCGTTGGTTTGTTCGTGTGCGAAGTACCATCTGATTCGTCGTTATGAAAACATTTACGTAGTAGCAGGAAGTCTACTAGATAAAGGAATTAAGACTTATGATCATTAGTATCCAAAGATTTCAGCGTCCCTCCGCAGAGACTCCAACTACAGCGACGTTATTATATCAATTACATGAAGGCCCGATAGGGGAATCCGAAGGGCTAAGAACGTTTCGAAGAGTGTTATCCGTGTTATTGACCTCTCTGGCAATACTCGTGATGACAATATTTACTGTTCAATCTCCTACAATCACTCCTGCAGCATTATATACAGCAATTTTTTTTGCTTGCTGTACTCTTGTGTGTATAGCTATGTTTATAGTGAAACACGTGTTATGTCAATTTCCAGAAATTGCTAGGGGAAGTATAGAAGACGCTTCTACTACGTAATTACTGAGGTTTTCCCTTTTTTGCATTTATAGTTTTTGTCTTGCCGGCGCGTTGCTGAGCTGAGCGTATTTTTTTTATCGGTTTGAGCTCATTGACTTCTGCCGAAGAGACTTTTTTGGTTTCTATGACATCAGATACCGCGACTGTGGCTGAGGGTTTAGAGATATCAATACCTGTCAGACTCATGAAAGCCATAGCGATAAGGCCTGTAGTAATGAAAGAGATTCCCATTCCCTGAAGATTTTTAGGAATATCAGAATAAGCGAGCTTTTCTTTAATAGTGGCAAACAAAACGATCGCCAACCACCAGCCGCTTCCAGCGCCTAAAGAGAATATCATCATGGGAATAAACGGATAGTTGCGTGTGATGCCAAAGAGTACTCCGCCTAAGATTGCGCAGTTTACCGCGATTAGGGGGAGGAAGATTCCTAAGGAGAGGTAGAGATTTCTTGATACTTTTTCTAAAAACAGTTCCAGGATTTGTGTGAAAGCAGCAATCACAACGATGAAGATGATGAGTTCTAGAAAATTTAAGTTTACGTTAGCTAATGCAGGGGATATCCAAGTTAAAGCTTTAGGTCCTGTGATAAAGGCGTGTACGAACCAGTTAATACTTCCAGTGACAGTGAGTACCAATGCCACGGACATTCCTAAACCGTTAGCTGTAGAGACTCGTGCTGAACAGGCAAGATAGCTGCACATCCCAAGAAAATTGGATAGTAGGATGTTTTGGATAAAGGTGGCTTGTAAAAAGATACCAAAGACATTTAGCCATGTATACTCACCTAACCACATAGATCTACCTTCTTTCCTTCTTAGATCTCAGAATATTTACACCCCAAATCATAATACCTAAAAGGAAGAATGCTGAGGGAGCTAAAACCATCAAACCAAAGTTTTCATACCCATCGGGATGAGCTTCTGAGGCGTAAAAACATTTAGGAATCAGTTGTATTCCAAGAATTGTCCCAAAGCCGAAGAATTCTCTTATTATACTTACAGCAACTAATACCCAACCGTAACCTAATCCTGATGCAAAACCATCTAAAAAAGCAGGAATAGGTGGAACATTTCTTGCTAAACTTTCTGCTCTTCCCATGACGATACAGTTCGTGATAATTAACCCGACGAAAACAGAAAGTGTCTTGGAGATATTAAAGAAAAAAGCCTTTAGGAACTGATCAATGACAATCACAAATAAGCTAATGATAATTAGCTGGGTGATCATACGCACGCTATCAGGAGTGACTTTCCGTAATAAAGATACAAAGAAAGAAGAACATCCCGTAACGAAACTTACAGCAAGACCCATAGTAATTGCTGTATTTACTGTTGTTGTTACTGCCAACGCAGAGCAAATCCCTAAAATAGCGATAAGGGGTTGGTTATTGTTCCAAAGAGGATCAAGAAAATAACTCTTGTATGATTTATTTGCTGCCATTTTGATCTCCCCGGTTATTAAGTTTAGCGAAAGACATCAACAAACTGCGATAGGGAGCTAAAGATTGGGCATAAGCTTCAGTAACACCGTTACATGTTAACGTAGCTCCAGAAATGCCATCGATAGAAGAGAGAGCTTTAGGAGATGTCCCGAATGCGGATTGCACTGATCCTTTGATTACTTCAAGACCCAGGGGAGTCGTTGAAAAATCTGTATTTCCTGAAGCATCTTGTAAAAAGATCTTTTTCCCATAAAATTGCTTTTGCCATTGGGGATTGGCAATATTGGCGCCTAATCCTGGAGTTTCTCCTTGTTGATACCACGCTGTTCCTAATACTGTATCACCATTATTTTCTACAGCGAGATAGCCGTAAATAGGCCCCCACAAGCCAAATCCTGAAATAGGAATGACAATAGCGTCTATTACGGAAGGATTTTTCACAACTTCAGCAGCGCTCATCACTCTAGCTTGCTCTGTATTTGCTAAGACTACATAAAATAAAAGTAATGGCTGCTGATAGAAATGTCCATTTTGATGTTTTTCTATAAACTCTGAGACATTGATATTTTTCTCTTCAAAAGAAAACATTTGTCCTTGTCTATCTGCAAGTAAGGGACGGACAAATCCTTGTGTATAGGAGTCTAAAACAGAGCTTGTGACAACCGGAGCACTTTTGTCAGCAACTTTAAGTAATTGGGATTTTTTGTCATACGTGGCCAGTTTCCAGGAACCCTTCTCATAGATTTGAAATTTTCCTGAAAAGTCTAAAACATGAGCTGCAGTGAGCAGTTGTTGATCGCGATCAAAAGTCGCTGCGCGTTCTTGAAAAGGAGCAAGAACATAATACACAGTAGAAAGGAAAACGCTGGAGAACAAACTTAGTACAAAAATAAAAAGGGTAACATACCAAGTGTGATTCAGATAGCGTTTGGGTTTCTCTGAGGACATAGTTTAAATTCTCCTTCGTCTATACTTTCTTACAGCAAAGTAATCAAGAAGAGGAGCAAATACATTTCCAAGAAGAATGGCCAGCATAACTCCTTCAGGATATGCAGGATTGATTAATCGGATAATTATGGTCATAAAACCAATGAATAATCCGTAAATCCATTTTGCTAATTTCATGGTTGGTGATGATACAGGATCTGTCGCCATGAATACGAGACCGAAGGCTAAACCTCCTAGGAATAACTGACGGTAGGCTGGAATAAAGAATCTTGCAGGAGCCCAAGCTCCGTGTTTTCCAGCAATAAGAATACTGAAAATCTTAAATAACCACGCTGTGACGAAAGCACCTATACCGAAAGACACCATCGTTCTCCATGAGGCAATCCCTGTAATCACAAGGAATATAGCACCGAGTAAACAGGCAAATGTCGATGTTTCTCCTAGGGAACCGATAATGTTCCCCCAGAAAAGGTTTCCCGAAGAGAATTTCCCAATTCCATAGATCACATCGGTAATAGCATATGCTGAGTCAAATTGCGTGGGGAGTAAGCCGAGACCGCCTTCACTTAATGGAGAGGTCACAAAGTTTTGCAGTTGTTCTAAAGTTAGCTTGTCTAACATCAATCCGGGATGAGACTCTGCCCAGATCGAAAATTGTGATTGTATGACATTTTGTGTGGGGACGTGTGTCATATGTAAAATGTTAGAGGCTATAGCATCTACATGGACTCTTTTTACAGAAGGTGGTGTAGAGTTTAATGTTTGTAGGCAGGTAGATTGCGAAAAGCCGTCTATGATGGATTTTCCTGCTGTTGCGTTCATGGTAAGCAGGCTGTCTTTAATGTGTGTTGGGTTGCTTCCTACCCAAACATCACCGCTCATCTTTGCTGGAAATGTAAAAAATAGAAAAGCTCTTCCTGATAGTGCAGGATTGAGAATATTCATTCCCGTCCCACCGAACAATTCTTTACTAACAACAACACCGAAAGCAATCCCTAAAGCGGCCATCCAATAAGGAATTGTGGGAGGTAAGGTAAGGGGATAGAGGATCCCTGTGACGAGTAGTCCTTCAGCAATTTTATGTCTTCTAACAACCGCAAAGAGTACTTCGCAAGCTCCTCCCACTGAATAGCTAATGATGAGTAAGGGAAGAAAAATTTTGCATCCCGTCCAAAGCACGGAAAACATGCCTATGTCATTAAAGATAAAGGAGAGATAACTGCGAAATCCTGAGATATGTAAAAATGATTCCATGAGCTGGGGATTTCCAGAGCCATAGACTAAAGCCTGAACACCAGAATTCCATATAGCTAAGAATGTCGCTGGAAAGAGTGCAATAACCACAAGCATCATCCAACGCTTAACATCTACAGCATCGCGAATGAATGGTGGAGATGAAGATTTGTGGATGGGTTCGTAGCAAAACGTATCAATAGCGTCTGCAACTGGAGTAAAGCGTTGAAACTTGTCTTTTTGACAAATTTCCCAGATGGAATTAACAAATCGTTTAAGCATTGCTACTGAGAGGGAAGTTGAAGCTTCTACGTTTAAGAACGTAGCAAATTAATTAAAATTTTAGGAATAAAAATTTTCGGTGATTCAGAGATTCTTGAGTTTTTTCCTTCATTTAATTTTTCCGAAACTCTGTTATGGTTGTCGAAAGCCCGGAGAGTTTTTATGTCAGGGATGTTTAGAAACTTTAAAAGTAGAAAAGGTCGCAGGGCGTTGTCCACATTGTTATAGTGTTTTAGGTATAGGAGAAACACGGACTTGTCGTGATTGTTTGCCTTCGTTTTCTCGGAAAACTTTTTGTCTTTATGTTCCTTCAACAAAAGTACTCGCTCTATATTCTCAAGCTTGCCTAGGGAAGGCACCAGCTATTCATTTTTTTACCAAGGTGATCAAACGACAGTGGGAACTTCACCAAATTTTTCCTAAAGCGATTTTTTATCTTATATCAAAAATACCTAAAGACATTGCTAAACAATTATCCCAGGAGACAAGAATTCCTTATCGAGGGATTTTGCCTTTAGAAAGAGAGTTACGGAGATTGAAAAACTACGTAAATGAAGGAGCTATATGTATTTTATCAGATTATCCTTTGCCACGTGAATGGCAAGATACTATTGAGCGATGTGCTCCACAGCCAGCAATCCTTATGAGTCTTTTTCTTTCTGAGATTCTGAGTTAACTCCCACAATAGCTACATAGCCTAAAAGACGAACACCTTCATCAACGCAAAGAGTCCCTGCTTGGATATCTCCTTTAACTATAGCTTCACCACGGAGCTCTAATTTTCCGCTGACTGTAATATTCCCTTCGACAGCACCTTCGATAATGGCTTCTTGAAGTTGTATATCAGCTTTCACGCAACCTTTAGGGCCGATGATAATTTTCCCATTAGAAACTAAGATCCCTTCAAAGGTACCATCAATACGCAACAAACGATCAAAGGCTAACTCACCTTTAAATGTTACACCTTCGCCTAAAGTGGTTTCAGGCTCTTCAGAAAATGAGAGCAAAGAATCTACTTCAGAAGATACAGGGACCCACTTTTGTGCTTCTTCATTTAGAGGATAGGTAGGAGACAAAGGGCGTGTTTCTGGAGATTTTGGAGAGTCAAAAAGATTTGGAGGGGAATCTAAACGCTCAGATCTAGGATAAGAAGAATAATTAGAATGCGAAGATGTTTCTTCTTCATATAACGTTTGAACATCTTCAAAGGGATTTTTTCCAGTTCTACGGAACATGAGAAATTCTCCTAGATTACCCAACAATATGGTTTTTACATAAACTAATTTGACGCGTTAGAGTTTCATCTTTTTCTATTTTTTGTTCTATAGTTTTGCAAGCATAAAGCACTGTAGAATGTGTTTTTCCAAAAGCAGAACCGATAGCAACTAAAGAATCTGTGATTAATGTTTTTGCAAGGTACATAGCAACTTGACGTGCCAAAACGAGTTCTTTAGAACGAGAGTTTCCTTTGAGATCTTGGAGCTTTACTTGAAAGACTGTGGCCACACTTTTTAATATGCTTTCTACAGAAACTTTTTGTTTAGAGGGGGAGCGAAAAAGTTCTTTTAACGTGTCGCGAACAATACTTTCGGTAAGTGTTTTCCCGAATAAACGGCAATAAGCAGTGAGTTTATTAATTGCTCCTTCGAGTTGGCGTACATTTCCATAGATATGATCCGCGATGTAGAATGCAATTTCATTAGGAATATGTAAGCCTTTCTGTTCTGCTTTATGTTGTAAAATTGCTACGCGGGTTTCTAAATCTGGAATGCCTACGTGAGCAACTAACCCCCATTCCATTCTAGCAATGATACGTTCGGAAAGTTTTAATTGTCCTGGAGGCTTATCACTAGTAATGACAATTTGTTTATTTAAGTTAATTAATGTCTCAAAGGTATTGCAAAATTCTTCTTCGAAATTTTGTCTGTTTTGCAAAAATTGGATATCATCAACAAGAAGTAGGTCTAACGAACGATAAAAATTTTTCATTTTATCAATCGATTTCAATCTGAGGTGTTGCACGAGATCATTAATAAAAGCTTCAGTTGTGATGCAGTGCACACGAAGGTTTTTGTGATGCTCTCTGACGTAGTGACCCACAGCATGGAGAAGGTGGGTTTTTCCTAGACCTACGCCTCCATGAATGAACAGAGGATTATACGAACGCCCCGGACGGCCAGCAATCCCTACAGCTGCAGATTTCACAAATTGATTTGAAGGGCCTTCTATAAAATTATCAAAACGATAAGCGGTATTTAACTTGAGTTCGAAGTCTTTAGATTCTTCAAAAGTTTCTGTAGGAGTTTCTTGCTGCTCTCGAGGGGCTAGGGGTTGTGGAGGGGCTTTTTTAATTTCCGCAACAACAAACTCTAAAGCTGGCTCCCCTTGAGCATCAAGAGGAACAAAAGAACATAGATCTTGTTTATAATTATCAAGAAGGTAGTTTTGAACAAAGATATTGGGAACTTCTAAACGGATCTTTTCTTGTGTTTCTTCTATAATTTGAATAGGAGAAATCCAGTTTTCAAAAGCCGTTTTGGAGCAACGTGTCTTAACATAATTCACAAACTGTTCCCAAGTACTACAATCGCTACAGGTTAACATGCTGCTCTCTTTTATGTGTCGAGGATTTCCTTACAGACGGGCAATTCCTGCTCGTTTAGGAAGAAATTGCCAATGTACCATTGCTGTTGATAAGCAATCAATAGTTTTTCTGCAAAAAAACAGCAGGATGATACCAAATAGATGAGAAATTTATTTTAATCGCATGCGTCACTTCTTAGTAAGTGGGCAAAAGATTAATGAGAAAGAGCCGCGGGCTTTTTGATGATTTTTTTTGTATAGCTCATAAGCAAAGCTTCAGCATCATTAGCGATTACAGGATCATCACAAGATGTCAGATAGACAGCTATTGCGGAGGCCTCATCAATACGATTTAGGCAAAAGAGAGCTTTAGTTTTGTTTAATAGTGTGGGCAGATGGTCGCCTTGCATACGTAAAGCTTGATCTAAAACTCCTAAAGCTTTGGCATTTTCTCCTATTTGCAAATATAATCCCCCGAGGGTTTGGAAATCATAAATGCTTAATGGATCTAAAATCACCAAGGCTTCGAAAAAAAGAATAGCCTTATGATAATGTCCTTGGCGAAGAAATATGTAACCAGAATTGCGTAGCTCTTCGAGTTCTTGATCTCCCCAACCTAAGATCGCTTTCCATTCGTTATCTAACATGTCTTAGCCTTGAACAAATTGAAAAATACGGGAAATAACGTAGTCGATCATAATATTTGAAGACTTCAATCCTAGATCAATAGCCTTAAGTAAAATTTTACCTTCTTGAACGATTACGTCTTCGTCAGAATCCGCAGCTTCTTCGTCGTCTTTACTTTCTTCTTGATCTTTATAAGACAATGAAGAATTGGCACGACTCTGATAAGAAAATTTTCCTCGGGTCAGTACTTTTAAGTAGGAAGAAATTTTCTCTAAATCCTCGTCTTGCTGATCGGGAGATCCTAGAGAAGGAGCTAAATAGGGAGTAGAAAACCGCTGTTTATAAAAGTTGCTAGGAGGTGAAAAGAAAGCCCAATCGGTTTTCTTATTCGTTTGCATTAGGGAGCACAAGGCTGAGGGCTTTGGCGTCATGTCCAAAATTTGGGCATGCTTAGCCACATCACGGATCGTCAAACCTTCCATGTGAACTTCCTTGCGGAAGTCATTCACTATTTTAGTATTAGACGCGTGTTTTTCGTAAACAGAAGTACTGTAATTAAAAATTTCTACCATAATACAGCCTTTAAAACCCTACTTTCTAAATCATAGTAGGGTAAAGGAAAAAGTCAATAGTCTTAATTATTCTTAAAATAGAGAATGAGGAATAAATAGAAATCTTTTCCCATTCTCTCTAATGGTGTATCTTTTTCTTGCATTGATGGTTTTAGAATGATTTAGGCGTTTTTGTGTCTGCAACCCCTTCCCATATTCCGGTATTGGTAAATGAATGTTTATCTTTATTTGCTAATCGTAATCCCAAATTTTTCTGTGATGTTACTGTAGGAGCTGGAGGTCATGCTGAAGCTTTCCTCTCAGAATATCCTTCTATAGTTTCTTATGATGCATCCGATCGAGATAGTGCCGCTTTGTCTCTTGCTAAGGAGCGTTTAGAAAAATTTGGTGATCGTGTGCATTTTCGGCATGCATCATTTGAAGATCTTTCTAAAGATTCTAAGGAACATGTTTATGATGGCATACTTGCCGATCTTGGAGTTTCCTCTATGCAACTTGATAATCTCTCCCGAGGTTTTAGTTTTCAAGGAGACGATCATGATTTAGATATGCGCATGGATGTGACTAAAGGAATTACTGCGAGTGAGGTTTTAAATACGCTTCGTGAAGAAGAGTTAGGGAAAATTTTTCGTGAATACGGAGAGGAACCTCAGTGGAAAAATGCGGCTAGTGCTGTCGTACATTTTAGGAAACGTAAGAAAATCATCACGGTTAGAGATTTAAAAGACGCAACAGCAAAAGTTTTTCCTTCTTATCGTTTGCGAAAGAAAATCCATCCATTAACTTTGATTTTTCAAGCTTTACGGGTGTATGTAAATCAAGAAGACCTGCAATTGAAAGTATTTTTGGAGTCGGCTATGCGTTGGCTTGCTCCTGGAGGGCGTTTGATCATTATTTCGTTTTGTAGCTCCGAAGATCGCCCAGTAAAATGGTTTTTTAGAGAAGCTGAGAAATCGGGATTAGGAACCATACTGACCAAGAAAGTGGTCATGCCTACCTATGAAGAGACTAGGAAAAATCCTCGTTGTAGATCGGCAAAGCTCCGTTGTTTTGAAAAGAAATTGTTATGAATAATTATCGTTTTGTACGTCTATTTTTTTGTTTTTGTTTTCTAGGCGGGTTACTTTACTCCTATATTAATAAACAAAATGATCTGACGAAATTACGATTAGAGATTCCTACTTTATGGTCGAAGTTGCGACAGAGAGAACAAGAGAATATATCTCTACACTTTCTTATTGATAAAATAGAGAGCCCAGAGCATCTCATGCATATAGCTAGCCTTCCTGAATATCAATATCTCCAATATCCTACAGAAGATAGTGTTTGTGTTGTAACTTATGAATCATCGTAAATGCTTAACCATGATTACCTGTGGAGTCCTGCTCTCCTACTCTTTCCTTATCGTACGGTACTATAAAATTCAGATTTGTGAGGAGAAGCGTTGGGCAGCAGAAGCTTTAGGACAACATGAATTTCGCGTAAAAGACCCTTTTCGTAGAGGGACTTTTTTTTCTCAGATGAATTTACGTAAAGGGGATTCCGAGCAACGACAACCTCTCGCTGTTGATATTACGAAATTTCATCTTTGTTTAGATGCTGTGGCTATTCCTGAAGAACATCGTGATGTAATTGCTAAGAAAGTGTTTAGTCTCATTGGTGAAGGTGATTATGACAAACTCCGTGCGGAGTTTGATAAAAAATCGCGACATCGAAAATTATTTCTTTGGTTAGATCGTGCAGAACATGACCGCATTTTGTCTTGGTGGCGGGGGTACGCAGCAAAAGCTAAACTACCCTCGAATGCTTTGTTTTTCATGACTGACTATCAAAGATCCTATCCTTTTGGCAAACTTTTAGGCCAAGTTCTTCATACTCTCAGAGAAGTCAAGGATGAGAAAACAGGAAAAGCTTTTCCTACAGGAGGTTTAGAAGCATATTTTAACCACGTCCTTGAAGGAGAGCCTGGGGAACGAAAATTCTTACGTTCTCCTTTGAATCGTTTAGATCTAGATAAAATCACAAAGATTCCTAGAGACGGTTCAGATATTTATCTCACAGTAAATCCTTGTATACAGACGATAGCGGAAGAAGAATTAGAAAAAGGCGTAAAGGAAGCCAAAGCGAAAGGTGGGCGTCTGATTTTAATGAATGCTTATACAGGAGAGATTCTTGCTTTAGCCCAATATCCTTTCTTTAATCCTTCGGAATACAAGGAATTTTTCAATGATAAGGAAAAAATAGAGCACACAAAAGTGACATCGGTAAGTGATGTTTTTGAACCAGGCTCTATCATGAAACCTCTGACTCTTGCTATTGCGTTGCTTGCGAATGAAGAGATGGTGAAAAGATCAGGGAAGCCCTTATTTGATCCTTGTGCACCTATAGATGTTACCCGCAGGATTTTCCCAGGAAGAAAGCAATTTCCGCTTAAAGATATCTCATCGAATCGGCGTTTAAATATGTACATGGCGATTCAAAAGTCTTCGAACGTTTATGTAGCTCAACTTGCTGATCTTATAGTGCAACATCTAGGGAACCACTGGTATGAGGACAAGTTATTGTTATTAGGATTTGGTAAGAAGACGGGTATAGAATTGCCGGGGGAAGCTTCAGGATTAGTCCCTTCACCCAAGCGTTTTCATATTAATGGGGTTCCTGAATGGTCGTTATCTACTCCTTATTCTCTTGCTATGGGTTACAATATCCTGGCTACGGGAGTTCAGATGGTTAAAGCCTATGCCATTCTTGCTAACGGTGGTTATGACGTACGTCCTACTTTGATAAAAAAAATCGTCACAACTTCTGGAAAAGAATATGTTTTGCATCCACAAGTTCGTGGAGAGAGAATTCTTTCTCAGGAGATTGTGGATGAGGTATTGAAAGCTACGCGTTTTACTACATATCCTGGAGGCACGGGATTCCGGGCTGCGCCTAAAAAGCATTCGAGTGCAGGGAAAACAGGAACAACAGAAAAGCTAGTTAATGGAAAGTATGATAAGCATCGTCATATTTCTTCATTTATAGGTATCACGCCTATATATCCTTCGGCTGGGGGGAGTGCTCCTTTGGTCATGCTTGTCTCTATAGATGATCCCGATCATCGTGTTCGTGAGGATGGAACAAAGAACTATATGGGAGGAAGATGTGCAGCTCCTGTATTCGGAAGAGTGGCTGATCGTGTTTTATCTTATCTAGGGGTTCCTGAAGATAAAGAAAAATACAGTTATCAGAGTGAGGTTGCTGCTATGAAATCTTTGTATGAGGAATGGAATCGTTCGGGGAAATAGTTTTATGCTATGTTTCCGTAGTAGCGGATTGGGCATTGAGCAAATTCTGGCTGTTTCTGAAAAAATCGGACAAGTACGACTGTGACTGTAAAAATAATTTTCAGTACCAAGACGATTAAACCAAGGCCGAGCATTTCTAGGATTCCAGCAAAGGTGTGAACTGCAATGTCGACTTTACTGTCTTCTTTTGTAGGGACGGCAAATATACTAAAAAGTTTTGAGGCTCCTAAAATATTACCTAGTAAGGGTATAGCGCGTGCAAGAGTTTCTAAAACAATTTTTTTATTATTCAACAACCAATCATTATGGATAATGCCCTGGTGGTTGCGTATACATCCTAAGCGTAGGATTTTTGGGAAATAGCTTTCGTGTGCAACGAAGTCTTGATTGTTTCTGTACAAGCAGTTCTTGCTTCTAGTCTCATAGTGAAGATGTTGCTCCATCTTTTCCCTTTTTCTTCTTGTGCTCTGAACCGGGGAAGGTAATTTTTATTGGGCAACACTTTCTTTTCACTAAAATCTTTTCACTAAAAATAGTATATTTTTTTTATGCGATAAAAAATAGGTAGACTATTTTAATAGCTGTAAGTAAGACAGTTCGGCGGCAATTTTTATGGGCATGGCGAATTTTTGAAAGTTTATTTATAACTTATAGAATACGGGTGTTATTTTTGTTCTTTGTCGAATGAAAATAAGAGTGCTTATAGATATATTAGGAACAATTTTGCATATAGAAGTGGTCTAGCTTTTGAAGAAGGACCTCAGGCTAAAAAATGAATTTAAAAGAACTCCTCCACAATACCAAAGCGAAAATTTATGGGAAAATTTCTTCTGTAGAAGTAAGAAATCTCACAAGAGATTCTCGTAATGTTGGAGTTGGAGATATCTTTATAGCCAGTAAAGGCAAGCACTCTGATGGTAATGACTTTTCCCATTTAGCTATTGAAAATGGAGCTATTGCTGTAGCTTCTTCTATTTACAATCCTTTTTTACCTGTTGTTCAAATTATTTCTTCCGATCTTCCTCAGCTTGAAGCGGATCTTGCAGCAAAATACTACGGTCATCCTTCGCAAAAACTCTGTGTGGTTGGTATTACAGGCACCAATGGGAAAACTACAGTTTCCCATTTAATAAAATTTCTGTTTGATGCTTGCGACAAGCCTGCAGGCTTAATAGGTACTATTGAGCATATTCTGGGAAATAGTCGTATTCAAGATGGGTATACCACTCCTGAATCCTGTTTGTTGCAAAAGTATTTAGCTGAGATGGTGAAGAGCAATCTTTCTGCTGCAGTTATGGAAGTATCTTCTATCGGTCTTGCTGTCAACAGACTGGCTAACGTCCATTTTGATGTTGGTGTCTTAACTAACATTACTCTAGATCATTTAGATTTTCATTCTTCGTTTGAAGAGTATAAACAAGCAAAGCTTAAGCTATTTTCGATGCTTCCTTCTTCAGGTCTAGCTGTAGTGAATAACGACTTACATTATGCTGCGCAGTTTATTGAAGCTACCCAAGCCCAACCTATTACCTATGGAATCGAGCAGCATGCAGATTATCGCGCTTCTAATTTGCGCTTTTCTCCGTTCGGAACGGATTTTGACTTACTCTATAAAGGGGAAACCTTTGCATGTTCCTCACCCTTAATAGGGCAGCACAACATTTATAATGTTCTTGCTGCGATTTCTGTCGCTCACCAACGATTAGGTTGTGATTTACAACAACTGATCTCTGCTGTTGCCAATGTAGAAACCCCTAGAGGGCGGTTAGAACCTGTATTTTCCGGCCCCTGTCCTATTTACATTGATTATGCTCATACTCCCGATGCCTTAGATAATGTATGCAAAACACTCCAAGCTCTACTTCCCCAAGATGGAAGGCTTATCGTGGTCTTTGGATGTGGAGGCGATCGAGATCAGAGCAAAAGAAAAATCATGGCTCAAGTCGTCGAGAAGTATGGATTCGCTGTTGTGACTACGGACAATCCTCGCGGCGAAGATCCAGAAATGATCATTAATGAAATTTGTTCAGGTTTTTTTAAAAGAAATTTTTCTATCGAAATCGACAGAAAACAAGCAATTACATATGCTTTGTCCATTGCCTCAGATAGGGATATAGTGTTAGTGGCAGGTAAAGGGCATGAGACGTACCAGATCTTTAAACATCAAACCATCGCTTTTGATGATAAGGAAATCGTGCTCGAGGTATTGTCGTCTTATGTTTAATCGTTACACTTTACTCACTCTCTGTGTCTTCGGCACTGCTTTGGGAGGAATTGCAGCTGAAAGTGCGCCTCCACAGCGTGTGCGTCGTAATGAAGTGATCTTTATCGACCCAGGACACGGAGGTAAAGATCAGGGCACTGCAAGTAAAGAGTTCCATTATGAGGAAAAATCTTTAACCCTATCTCTTGCGTTTTCAGTGCAGAGTTATCTCAAGAGAATGGGGTATAAGCCAGTTCTTACTCGAACATCTGATGTGTATGTAGATCTTGGGAAAAGAGCGGCTTTAGCAAATCAAAACAAAGCTGATATTTTTGTCAGTATTCACTGTAACTATTCGTCCAACACGTCAGCCTTTGGTACTGAAGTATATTTTTATAATGGCAAAAATAATGTTGCTTCGAGAAGTCGTGCTTCGGAAGCTCTAGCTAAGGATGTCCTAAATGCTATGCAAAAAAATGGCGCATTGAAAAATCGAGGAGCGAAGAATGGGAATTTCGCTGTTATTCGAGAAACCACAATGCCTGCGATTTTAATTGAAACAGGATTCCTTTCAAACCCTAGAGAACGAGCTGCACTTTCGGATGCACGTTACCGAATGCATATAGCCAAAGGCATAGCCGAGGGCGTTCATACATTTCTTACTGGTCCTAACTTTCAGAAACCAAGTTTAGCGAATGTGAAGGCCAGAAAACTTTCTGCAAAGGTGAATTAATTTTTTTAACAAGAAAGAGTAAGGGGAAAAGTCGTCCTCGATGCGATTCGAACGCATGGCCTGCTGCTTAGGAGGCAACCGCTCTATCCTACTGAGCTACGAGGACACGAACACCAGTACTTTATCAAGTTGGATTAAAGAAGTCACGTGTTTGCCGTTATTAAATTAGAATAGGAAAGCTTAGAAATTTTTGTCGGACTGTAAGGTGCAGAAATCATAAGTTTTGACAAATATGAATTTTCGTTACTTATAACGATATAGAACAACCACGTATTTTTAAAAAATGTCTTGAATCCAAAGGATGAATAGATATGATACGCATATACTTCAAAAGTTTATTATTTAGGGCTACTCAACAAGTTACTTTAGGGCACTTTAATTAGGAGGCAATGGCTAATATGGCTACCATGACCAAGAAAAAACTGATCAGTACAATATCACAGGATCACAAGATTCACCCGAATCATGTGCGTACTGTAATCCAAAATTTTTTGGATAAAATGACAGATGCTCTAGTCAAAGGTGATAGGTTAGAGTTTAGAGATTTCGGCGTTTTACAGGTTGTAGAACGAAAACCTAAAGTAGGTCGTAATCCTAAAAACGCTACTGTTCCTATTCACATTCCTGCGAGACGTGCCGTCAAATTTACTCCAGGAAAAAGAATGAAACGTTTAATCGAAACTCCTTCGAAGCATTCCTAATTTCGTGCCTTTCTCTTTTATCTAATTTATCAGGGTCAAGTTTTTAGGATTTACTTAGAGGCTTGACTCTAAAGTTTTTTGTTATTATTGTCTGGGCGCAATCCGTTTTTGAGTAAGAAATTGTGAATGGTGATGGGATCACAGCTAAGATTACAAGAATGTATCGAAGTGTTTCCCCATTCAAATTTTGATTTGCAGGTTAGACAATTAATCTATGCTTGTCAGGATAAGAAACTTCGCGATTTCGTCTTTAAATTTTTTCGCTATCATCCTTTATTAAAAGTGCATGACATTGCAAGAGCAGTGTACTTGCTTATCGCTTTGGAAGAGGGAAAGGATTTAGGATTGGACTTCTTGAAGTTAGATCAAGAAGACTCGGGGGCTACGCGTTTATTTGGTCGTGGAGGTTTCCCCTGGAAAGGACTGCCTTATCCCGGAGAACATGCAGAACTCGGACTTTTGCTTTTGCAAATCTCTAGGTTTTATGATGACAGTTTGAAACAAGCGAAGATGATGAGTGAGTTTCAACAGGCATTATTTATGCATGAGGCTACGATTTTCCCTGCTTTATGGAGTCAGGAACACGCGCGATCCATAAAAGAAAAGACCTCATTGAGTAAGTCTTTCCTATACCAATTAGACCAACAGGTGATTAGTGAGTATAGGTTTACGGATCCGAATTTAGGTTTTTGGATGCAACGGACGCGATCAGCATCCACTTTTGTTTCTGGATCAGGATGTAAAAGTGGCGTGGGAGCTTACTATTCCGGAGATGTTGGTGTAGTCAACTACGGCCCATGTTACGGTGATATTAGTGATTGTCAAGGCTTTGGTCTGAGTGGAACGGTTAAGGAATTCTCTTTTGTAGAAAATCCCGACACTACAAAAATTTCTTTTCTTTCAGCTTCGTCTGTTCCTTGTTCTAGGATCACAGGTTTTTCTTACTTACAAGATGCCTACCTAGGCTCTAAAGTTCGTCATGATATTACGATTTCTGAGAGACGGTGTCAGATATACTCTTTGATAGAAGATCCGAGCAAATCCACTTTTTCAATTTTTTGTAAGGGAAAAAGTTGCCAAGTGGTTGAGGGGCCGAGGTTACGGTCAAGCTCCTTAGATTCTTATAAAGGGCCGTCTAACGATGTCATTATTCATGGAGAGCGCGACTCTTTGCGTATCTTGTCCTCAAGTCTCTATATGGAAATTTTTTCTTTACAAGGAAAAGAAAGGTTTTGGGGAAGTAATTTTTTGATTAATATTCCCTATCAAGACGCCGAAGTCTCGGTTGTTTTTGAAAAATGCAATTAATAGTTTATTATTTTTTTTCGAAAATGGAAGAGAAAATAATCTTATAATTGTTTTTAAGAATTATTTGTATTAAAATTATCCTTTTTGTAAGAGGAGAGAATGTTGTTATGGAGCTTCTTCCCCATGAAAAACAAGTAGTAGAGTACGAAAAAACGATAGCAGAGTTTAAAGAAAAAAATAAAAAAAATTCTTTATTGTCCTCCTCAGAGATACAAAAATTGGAAAGGCGCTTAGATAAGTTAAAAGAGAAGATCTATGCAGATTTGACTCCTTGGGAACGCGTGCAGATATGCCGGCATCCTTCGCGTCCTCGATCAGTGAATTACATTGAAGGAATGTGTGAGGAGTTTGTAGAGCTTTGTGGAGATCGTACGTTCCGTGATGACCCTGCTGTTGTTGGTGGATTAGCTAAGATTCAGGGCCAGAGATTTATGCTTATTGGCCAGGAAAAAGGGTGTGACACCGAATCCCGGGTGCATAGGAACTTCGGTATGCTCTGCCCTGAAGGCTTTCGTAAGGCATTACGTCTTGCAAAAATGGCTGAGAAATTCGGTCTTCCTATTGTCTTTTTGGTTGATACTCCAGGAGCTTTCCCCGGTCTTACTGCTGAAGAACGTGGTCAAGGATGGGCGATTGCTAACAATCTTTTCCAACTCGCTAGATTAAAAACCCCGATTATCGTTCTTGTTATCGGAGAAGGGTGTTCTGGAGGTGCTTTAGGCATGGCTATCGGAGATGTGATTGCTATGTTAGAACACTCCTATTATTCTGTAATTTCTCCCGAAGGCTGCGCCTCTATTCTTTGGAAAGATCCAAAAAAGAATAGTGAAGCGGCTGCGATGTTAAAAATGCATGGTGAGGATCTCAAACAATTTGCTATTGTGGATGTTGTCATTAAGGAGCCGGTAGGTGGTGCTCACCACAACCCAGCTGCTGTATATCGCGATGTTCAAGATTTTATACTTCGGGAATGGTTACGACTCAAAGACCTATCAATAGAAGATTTGTTAGAAAAGCGATATCAGAAATTTCGAACTATAGGTCTCTATGAAACTTCTTCTGAAAGCAGTCCTGAGGCATAAAAAGCATCTCACTCTATTGGGTTTTTCTTTGCTTGCCATCTTGGGATTAACTGTATCGTCTCAAGCAGAGATTTTTTCTCTAGGTATTATTGCAAAAACAGGACCTGATGCTTTTCTTCTTTTCGCTCGTAAGGAAAATAATCAACTTATCAAAGCTTCGCAGTTAAGCCAAGAACAGATTTTAGAGAGATGGTCCGACATCTCTCCCAATTCCGATACGATCACCACAGCAGAGGCACATGCCTATATTTCTCGTTATGGAAAGCGAGGAACATCGATAACTAGCAGATTATCATGTTTTATTTCTCGCTATATAGATTTGTCATGTTTTGGTTCCCTAGCTTTGTTTTTAGTTATTGTGGCGATTTTTAAAGCCGTGACTCTATTCTTTCAGAGATTCCTCTCTCAAGTGGTAGCTATTCGCGTGAGTTGTGATCTCCGCAGGGATTATTTTAGAGCATTACAAAAGTTGCCGATGACCTTTTTCCATGCTCATGATATGGGAAATCTTAGTAGTCGTGTGATTACAGATTCTACCAGCATCGCTCAAGCAGTAAATTCTTTGATGGTGAATTATGTCCAAGCGCCGATAACTCTAACATTAGCTTTAGCCGTATGTTTATCGATATCTTGGAAATTTTCTCTTTTAGTGTGTATTGCTTTTCCTGTATTGATTCTTCCTATTGTGATCATCGCGAAGAAAATCAAAGCCTTGGCGAAGAGAATACAAAAAAATCAAGATCAGTTTTCTTCCGTACTTTTAGATTTTCTTGCGGGAATAGTCACCGTAAAGGTTTTCCGTACGGAAGCATTCGCATTTAAGAAATATTGTGATCAAAATAGTCGAATAGCCGCTTTAGAAGAAAAAAGTACTGCTTACGGACTCCTCCCACGTCCTTTACTGCATACAATAGCTTCATTATTTTTTGCTTTTGTTGTCATTATTGGTCTTTATAAATTTCATATTGCTCCCGAAGAGCTTATTGTATTTTGTGGTTTATTATATCTCATCTATGACCCTGTGAAGAAATTCGGAGATGAGAACACGACCATTATGAAAGGTTGCGCTGCTGCGGAACGGTTTTATGAGGTGCTTTCCCATCCTGATTTGTATAATGAGTCTGAAGATAGTCAAGAGTTTCTGGGGTTAACAAGAAATTTAGAATTCCGTGATGTTTCTTTTTCTTATGATAATGAGAGGAAGGTTCTTAAGAATCTTAGCTTCACTATCAATAAGGGCGAAGCTATTGGTATTGTAGGTCCTACAGGAAGTGGGAAGACAACAATCAGTAAATTGCTTCCTAGGTTATATGAGGTCTCTCAAGGAGATATCCTTCTAGATGGCGTTTCTATTAAGTCGTATAGCAAGTCTTCTCTTAGAGATCATATTGGTTGTGTCTTACAAAACCCCTTTTTGTTTTATGACACTATTTGGAATAACCTTACTTGTGGTAAGGATATCCCTGAGGAAGATGTCATCCATGCATTGAAGCAAGCTTCTGCTTATGAATTTGTGCAGAAGATGCCTCAGGGAGTGCATAGCCTTCTTGAAGAATCAGGGAAAAATCTTTCTGGAGGGCAGCAGCAAAGATTAACAATAGCGCGAGCGTTGTTGAAAAATGCTTCGATTTTGATTTTAGATGAGGCGACTTCTTCTCTAGATGCTATTAGTGAAAACTATATTAAAGAGATCATAGGGCAGTTAAAAGGCCAGTGTACTCAAATCATCATAGCACACAAGCTCTCCACTTTGGAGTATGTAGATCGGGTAATTTATTTAGAACACGGTAGTAAAGTGGCAGAGGGAATGAAAGATGAACTTTTGTCGTCTTGTCCTGCTTTCTTAAAAATGTGGGAATTATCGGGAACTAAAGACTGGGAAACTTCCCCATCTGTAAGTCCAGAGTTGATTACACCACTTTCCTTCAGTTAATCGGCGAAGACCTGTAGACCTGCTGTAGGATAGAGCATTCGATAATGTCGTAAATAGTTGAGGCGAAAGCACAGGAAAGTTTTTCAGATAACACATGCTTGTGCTGTTTAATATAGTCTCTGCCATCTTCTGTGGTATAATCCGAAGTGATTTTCAACATCATACACCGTAGATTCACGTTTTTACATAACTCGGCGATAGCATATCCTTCCATATCTACAAGCTGAAATGTGTCGTGGAATCCGTATGTATAAGGAGCATGAGCAGAAACTAAGGTCGCTTTAGGTAGGCTAGGAAGAGCTATGACTGTCAATTCAGGTGTAGTATCGAGTTGGTTAGGAAGATCTTTGCTAAGCTGAGATACTCTATCAATAGTATAGCACGTTTGGAGAGGGAATCTCGGGGAGCAGGCCCCTGCAAACCCCACATTTACACAGGAATCATAATTTTTTAATACGGTATTTGTTAAAGCTCGAATAACACCATCTTTTCCCCACTGGTCGAGGATAATCATATCTATCAATATAGACATATGCATATCTGGACATCGGTAGAAATTCTCTGTGAGTTTTGTGAAAGCAAAATCTTGAAGTAAGGATTGTGCTTCGCTTCTGTCTGCTAAGACAAGGAGAATTTTGCAGAGATAATTAGATGGTACAGCTGACATAATTTGCTAGTGTGTGCAGAGCTTTTTTCCCTAAGTTAGATAATACGAGAGTTTCTTCATTAACATAAGTAGTTATAAATTCTCTAATGACAGCTGTGTCTTTATTTCTGGAGTATTCTAAGGCTTTGTTTTCAGAACCTTCAGAGTCTTTCAGTGCAAGAAATAAGGATTTTCTCAATGCTAAGGTCAGACGATTTACAACATCTTGGGGAACCGTCTTTGATACAACAAGACACCCTAAAGGTAGAGGAAGTCGTGTCTTCTCTTCCCATAACTTGCCCAGATCTGCTCTTGGGAATAGTTGCGATGCGTAGTGAAACTTTTCTTCATGGATGATAGTCCCTGCATCTACAGTACCACGAAGAATAGCCTCGATAATTTCGTGATATTTCATAGGGATAAGCTCTGCCTCAGGATAAAATATCTTGCAGAGAAGGTGAGCAGTTGTTGTGATTCCAGGAGTTGCTATTGTTTGGATAGGTGCTTGAGGATCTAAAGCTAAAACTAAAGGACCTACTCCGTAGCCAATAATCGTCCCTACTTCCATAAGAATATAATCATCAGTGACTTTTGGGAGTAGTGCCGCTGATATTTTGACTAAAGAACAGCGGTGCTGTAAGGCTAATTCATTTAACGTTGAGATATCTGCTATCCTAATTTGATTTAACAAGGTGGATTCCTTATCCCGTTCTAAAAAAGAACGAAATAGGAAAATATCATTGGGGCAGGGTGAAAAAGCAGCTGAAAGTATCATGTCAATTGTTTCATTAAGTCAATAGCAGCTTTCATATCTTTATCTAAGTTCCCTTGGTTTTCTAACCATTGGATATAAGATGGAGGCACTTCACTTAGGGGTTTACCCTTGTATTTCCCAAAAGGCATTTTAAATGTTTTAGGGTGGTAACTTTCTTCCATTAAGGCAAGTACTTGCTCTGCGGAAAGATCTCCAATAAGTGCGGAAAATACATTATGCAGGGTAATGACATCGTCTAAAGCTCGGTGTGCTTGGTTTTCGGCAAACCCGTACACTTGACGGAGATATTGTAAATTGTGTTTAGGTAGGTCGGGCCGGTACTTTTGAGCCCATTTAAGCGAGTCTATTGTTTTTAGGGATAAAGGTGGTAAGGCATGTCGCCGACATTCCTTTTCAAGTAGTGGGAAATCAAAACTATCATTATTGTGTGCAACAAGAACAGCTTCATTCCCACAAAAGTCGCAGAAATGTTTATAGGCTTCTGGGAACTTAGGGGCTGAGATTACTGTAGATGTAGTAATACCATGAATCTTCGACGCTTCCTCAGGAATAGGAATTTCTGGGTTTACATAAGTGACAAAAGATTCTTTAGTTTTATGATTATAGGCAGCAATTTCAATAATACGATCCTTATCTATCTGTGTTCCTGTAGTTTCAGTATCGTAAAAAATGAGTGTTGTCATCAAATGTGCCCTAAGTTATTCATTTTTTTCTTTACGTGCTTGTTTTTTCAATTCATCAAGATTCATATTTCCTGAAGAGATCAAACCTATAGAGTGAGAAAAACTATCGCAAACTAATCGAATTGTGTCGATATATACACGTAATAATGTTTCGTTAATTTCACCTTTTAAGCAGGGAATAACTAAACGATAGAAAATGAGTCCCTGTTCTTCATCCATACCGAACCCAGGAATGTCCACATCTCTATTCAGTAAGTGGAGGAGCCGTGCTGTCGCTTCTTTTTGGTTATCATATAGCTGATAGGGAAAGTAGCATATCATCTGAAGGATTTCTCCTTCACTGCGAATCACAAAAAATAAGGGGAGTTCATGATCTTCAGCTTGAATGTTGATATAAGTTAAACCACTCTCTTTCTCTAAAAGAGGTTCTAATCCCGCACGTGTGAGATATTGTGATAAGTTATTTTGATTTAAAGACCATGTTGTCATTTAAAATACTCCATATTATTCATAATATGCGATTAAACTTCTTTGTCAGCCAAATTAGAGACACGAGAGTTGTCTATTTTCTTATTCTTATGCAATTTTTGAATGCTTTTACTAAGAAAAGCAGAGGTAGATGAAGATCGTTTTTTCTCATTTTGCTGCATGAGCTCGTTAATGTCCGTATCTGGAGGAAATTCTGAAAGTAGGGTAATTTTTTCTCCAGATTCCGCAATAACAAGAATTTTATTTACAACGCGAATGATGTAGATACAAGTTTTCGGGTTGATGGAGCGTCTATCAAGAATTTTTATTGTTGAAGAGTTTCCTAGCGCTTGACCCTTACTTCTTAAGAACTTCTTAAAAGCCCAAACTCCGATGCCAAATAAAGCAAGCAGTAGTGTTAAGGAACCCAGCATTTTAAACATTTCAAGTTTCATATTTTCTGGAAACATTCCTGGGAGATGCATTTGCTCGCTAGAAGTATCAGCAAGAGCAAGGTCGTCTATACAAAATATGAGGAAAGACAAGATTTTATCAGGCATGTTGGAGACTTTGTTGCGTTTCTATGTCGTCATAAACTAAGAAACAATTTTAA
The DNA here is from genome assembly GCF_000204255.1 of Chlamydia psittaci 6BC. Classification (NCBI taxonomy): domain Bacteria; kingdom Pseudomonadati; phylum Chlamydiota; class Chlamydiia; order Chlamydiales; family Chlamydiaceae; genus Chlamydia; species Chlamydia psittaci. The sequence goes on from NC_017287.1 coordinate 436,004, forward strand.
GTTAGGATGTTTTACGAACGAATAGTTTTCAATCCGTTCTTTATAAGTTAATGTTTGATTAGTTCCAAGAATAAATTAAACTGTAACTTTATGTGTTCCTGTCAGCGTGTATATTTAGATGATGAATTTTGAGTTTAAGGGGTATGTACTAAGATCGGTCTAGAAGGGTTTTTAATAGTTTCTTTCTTTATCATATTTTATATTGATTTTGTTCTTTATTATAGGCCTATTTTCATTCATGAGAATCAGGTTCGGTGAAAGGAGCAAAATAAGTTTACGGGGAGGGGTAAAGTTACTTATGGATAAATTACTCATTACGGATATAGACGGTACGATTACTCATCTTCCGCGTCATTTGGATCCTAAAATTATTCAGTATTTAATCCATCTCTATCATTCTGGATGGACGTTATTTTTTCTTACTGGCAGGTATTTTTCCTACGCGAATCATCTCTTTAAAGATTTCCCTGTTCCCTATTTATTGGGTTGTCAAAATGGTGCTTGTGTTTGGTCTTCGGTAGAGAATCAATTTCTTTATTTTCAAAATATTCCCCATGAAATTTTACCCGAGTTAGAAATGTGTATAGAGGATAGTGATGTCATTTGTTCTATAGAATCGGGTGCTCTGTATCAAGACCATTGTTATCGCCACGCTTATTGTCCTAGTGCGGAAGATCTTTTGCGTCACCTAAATCCTGTGTATTTCCCTAATACGAAAGACCGCGAGAGATTAGTAGAAACGAAAAAACTTTCTCAGGACTATCCCAATGCAACGTTTGCCGTTGCGAAAATATTTGGTAAGAAAAACGAGGTAGAAAAGGTTCGGGAGAGGATTATCCAATCGAAAGAGTTAGTTAATAATTTGACCATTACATTCATGCGTTGGCCGTTTGATTTTGACTATGCCATTTTGTTCATGACTGATAAATCCGTCTCTAAAGGTTGTGCTGTTGATCGTGTGGTTGACATAGTTTATGAGGGACAGAAGCCCTTTATTATCGCTTCGGGAGATGATGCTAATGATATTGATTTGATAGAGCGTGGTGACTTTAAGATCGTCATGAGCTCTGCTCCGCAGCCGATGCATAGTATTGCAGATTTTCTTGCCTCCCCAGCGAAAGAACTAGGGATTCTTTCGGCATGGGAGGCAGGGGTGGCACAATACCACAGAATTAAGAATGCTTAGGAAGCATTTCAGGACCAACTCCCATGATACTTGCTCCATGATCTACATAGAGAGTTTCTCCGGTAATTGCGCTAGCTAACGGAGAAGCTAGGAAAGCAGCAACGGCTCCCACATGTTCTGTTGTCATAGGTTCAGGAATAGGGGTCCATTCTAAATAGTAATCGACCATTTTTTCGATAAATCCAATAGCTTTTCCTGCGCGACTGGCTAGAGGACCTGCCGAAATAGTGTTTACACGGACGCCCCATTTTCTTCCTGCTTCCCAAGCGAGCAGTTTTGTATCACTTTCTAAAGCAGCTTTTGCTGCGTTCATTCCTCCACCATATCCTGGAACTGCTCGAGAAGAAGCTAGGTAAGTTAAAGAAATACTTGTGCTTCCTCGAGGCATAATAGGTCCAAAGTGAGCTAATAAACTCACTAACGAATAACTTGATGAGCTTAATGCAGCTAAATAGCCTTTACGTGATGTTTCTAAAAGTGGTTTGGAAATTTCCGGGCTGTTTGCTAGGGAGTGGACTAAAATATCAATATGACCGAAATCTTTAGTAATGTGTTCAACAACCTCTGAGATAGTATATCCTGACATACCTTTATAACGTTTACTTTCTGCAACGTCTTCAGGAACATCTTCAGGTTTATCAAAACTTGCGTCCATAGGATAAATTTTTTTAATTTCTAAGAGGTTGCCATCAGATAACTTTCTAGACTGATTAAATTTCCCTAAATCCCAAGACTGCGTGAAGATTTTATAGATGGGTACCCAGGTTCCTACGATAATAGTGGCTCCTGCTTCTGCTAGTGCCTTAGCGATTCCCCAGCCATAACCTTGATCGTCACCAATCCCCGCTATAAAAGCCACTTTCCCAGTTAAATCGATTTTTAACATGCGTCAACCTTATTTCTAGTCTGCATTGATATTCTGAGAGGAGGGTAGCAGATTTCTTGATTATTACGAAACTCTTTGAAAATCCCTTCTCATTGCTCTGTGGCGATAGATTTTTTTTCTTAATCCTCTCAATGACAATTAAAATTTTTATTTACATTTTAGTTTCTCGAATATAGATTCTCAGCCCCTTGCGCAAGTTCGCAAGTCAAATCCTATGTTTAGTGTGATCTGTAAGTGAATAGGATGAAATTAAAATAGGAGAAAAATCATGGCATTTCCATTAGGGAACATACGTTCTTTTTTAGGTTATGGAGAACCTCAAGAAGAACCTAACATTACAGAGAACACATCATTGGTTTCTACTGTTGCTGAAACCGTATTGACTGGTGTAACCACACCTTCAACTTCACAAGCATCCCCAGAAACTTCAAATGGTCGAGAGATTACTTCTTCTGCTTTTGTCGCCGATGCAGGTGAAGCAGCAGCAGCAGCTTTATCAGCTTTAGACTCAAGTTTAGAAGATATTTATGTAGATATGGAGCCAACTAGACGTGATAGTGCATCACAAACAGATGGAGTTACTTATTTGGAATATCTAAAAGAGAGACAAAATGAGACAGTAGTGTTACGTGATCATGTAAGAGACGTGATGACACGCTCGGTTTCACTTGGAGCAGATCTTTTTGCAAGATCTTCAATATTGACCCAACCACGTGCGAGTATAGAGTGCTTAGATGATCTTTCACTTTCAGATTCAGCAACCACCCCTTTAACAGCAAGTAACGAAGAAGGGGAGTCAATAGAGAAATCTCCAGTATTGCGTACGCAGTTATTCAGTTTTTTTATTGATCTCCTAAAACAAGATTTGTTTCACGGTAGCATTAGTGGGGGGAAAATCGAAGCATTGTTTAATCTCCTTTCAGGAGGGATGTCTAGAGAAGAATATAGTGATTTACTGAACTTGATTAAAGAAGGGGATTTCACCTCTGTAAGAGACATTACTAAGTTCTGTAACATAATTATGGAAACACCTGTCTGTAAATCTTCTAACGAGATGCAGATGTTATTTAACTTCTTTAAGGGTGAAGGCGGAGCGATCACTCTCGTGGTATTGCATGAGTTAATGGGGATATTAACAGAGACATTAGGCTTGCCTCTTCCTGAAGGCATAAACTCTTTCTTAATTGCCATTAAAAATTTATATGAAACTACCCACCCGGATGGAGTATCCAATGTAGCGACTGCTGTTTCTATACTTTCTTTAGTTTCTGGGGTATTGCAAAGCGAGACAACACGACGTGTTATGCAGTCGTGTTATGATGGCTGCGCAGATTCTTGTTCAGGAAATTGTGGGTGCGTAGGTTGTGGATGTGCAGAAGGAGCTGGTGGTTGCGGCGGCTTTGGTTCATTGTTATGTGGTCTTTTTGCAGGGTGCTTTAATTTAGATACCCGCAGAGGAGCGATTACGGAAGATGAATTCAGAAAACTAGAAACAAAATACAGCTCAGCTGTTGTTTTAGTCGCTTTAAATAACTTAGGAGTAAATACGGTAGATCTTTTAGCTGGTAAACGTGTAGGTTTGCCTACTCTAGATCAAATTAAAGTTGAATGTGACCTTGCTTCAAAAGATCTTAATAAAATTATTAAAAGTAAAAGCAAAGAGATGTGGGGAGAAGCTGCGTGCAATTATGCCCATATTTTATCACGTCCGCTTCTTAAGGAAGGCATTATATCAGGATTATCTAATCATCACATCGTGATTAATAACGATAAATTGCGTGGAAAAGTCATGATCGATTGTTCTTGGGGATCACAAGGATTTATTGCGACTAATGAACCCTTTGATGCTGAAAGATTGGTCAGTTCTCTTGTTTCTCTTGTAGTTATGAAAGCGGAATCTGAAGATGCAGATGCAAAAGTTCATCGTAGGTTAGGTGCTTCTGATGCTTCTAGTGTTATGACTCATGTGTCTAGGATTCTTTCTGCGGCTGTATCGTATGGGGATAATATTTGGTTATCTACGGAAGATCTTATGACTTTAGTTTGTATTGTTTTAGCTCATAAGAATCTTGTTGTAGTAGATGAAACTGGTTCTGATAAAACTAGAATACATAGAGATCAGGAAATTAAACAACTATTGGAGATGGTTCAAGAGAAATATGTTCAGTTAGAAAGAAACAAGCGTAGTGATATTAGAGCGAGTATGAACGCTTCTGTTTTATATACTCATATAGCTAGAAAGGTATCACAGAAAGAAAATAGCAATCGCACCTTGAAAGACAGAGCAAAAACTGAGGTTAGGGATAACCTAGTTATCAAGATGTCTATGCCATGGATGAGAGCTGCTGGATTGGTATTAAAAAAACCAGACCAGTACGGACGTGCTGTTGTAGGCCAACCTGTTGTCAGATCCCTCAACAATCCTAGAGGTATCTATATTCCTGAGGAGTATCGCGAGACCTCCGTGTAATATAATTTTTTTAAAAAAATCAAATTTCGAGCATGTAAGCATTCAGCTCAATTCCGTTCTTAAGTTCTTAAGCCGTAAAGAGTAATGAGAGAACGGAAGAGCATCTGTTACATGCTCACTTTCTTAAATTCAAATTTTTTCTATACATTTCTTGTCTTCTTATCTAAGCTCCTTAGTACTAACTTTGTAAGGTCAACAACTTCGGGTTAAATTCCCTTTATTAGTTATTTTAATCAAGGAGACATAGAAATGACAGTACCCACAAGTAGGGGTAATACAAACCCCGCTTTTACTTTTGATGATGGTAACTCAGGAATATTCGGAAATTCTTCACGTCAGGGATCTAGAACATTGACAACGCTCCCTCCTACGATTACGACGCAGTCTGCTTCCAATGGCGAAGTACAAACAGCGGCGAATAATCAAGCACTTTTAGATATGATCATACAAAGTATTGGTGGTACTTCAGGTCACAATTCTCACCAACTTATTTCTTTACTTCAGAGCCTTGCAGGAAGTCCTGTTTCTCAGATACAAAGCCCACAAGATTTGGTCAATATACTCCATAGACAAGACCATGCAAATATGGAGCTATTGATTTCAGCTTTAATACACTTAGCAGGTAGAAACACGAGAGGTTCTTCTAGCGTGGGGAAGGTGATGCACCTCGTCGATGCGTTAGGAGGTTTAGCTGGACCCGCAGGTGCTGCTGCCGTCTCTTTGGCCTCTCTTATTTCTGCTGCTGTCAATAGTGAACGAGCTAGACGTAGCGGAAGGTTCTGTTATGATTACTGTCATAAGTGCTGTGAGAGAAATTGTTGTTGTCCTGCATGTGGATGTAGCCAGGGAGAGTATGGTTGTGGAGTTGTAGGAAGATTTTTGTGTGGTCTATTTGGGAATTTTTGTGGAGTAGAAGTTGATGTTAGAAGAGATTTAGAGGAAGAGCTGCAACGTATAGAAAATGAGTATTCTAGTACGATATTGCTTTTGGCTTTGAATCGTTTAGGAGTTGATATAGTTGCTCTCTTGTCAGGAAATTCCACAGTTCGTTTGCCTTCTTTAGAGCAAATTCGCGAAGAATGTAGTAAATGTTCTAGAGACCTGCCCAGGATTTTGAAAGACAAAACAAATACTATGTGGTGTTGTGCTGCACAAAGTTATAACCGTATTTTAAAAAATACTTTTTTACGATCAGTTTTTGTATCAGGAATGGGAAGTTCTTGTGATATCGATAGTGTACAGTTGGGGCAGTGCGTGCGTATTCTTCATGAATGGCGAGGGGATGAAGATGTTATGGCTGCTTCAGAGTTTGATATGGAAAAACTGGCTCTTAGTCTTCCGGATCTTTCTGTGATTTCTCGTCGGCATTCAGAAATAGGACCTTTAGGAGTGGTTACATCTGCCTATGTTATGCAGGATTTAGGGAAAGTTTTAATGAAAGCATCTCATGGTGGAAGACAGGTTTGGCTGGGTGTGAACGACTTAATGACAATCATGTGCATGATTTTAGCCTATCGTGGTATCACCGTTGTATCTGATGAGATTCCTCTTGAAGAGTCAAGAATATGTGATAGGTTAGAGATGCGTACGTTATTTAATGATATCGATAATCGTCGTGTGATCAATGAGCGTACTCAAAGGCAGTTAAATCAAGAACCACAGGAAAACCCTTACCTTAATCTTGCTAAGAAGTGTTTTGATAAGCGTAGTGCGCAAATGGATAACATTCAAAATCTTAGTGAAGAATCCAAACAAGAGATTTTACAGAAAATTTCTAGAAAATGGATGTTATTAGCTGGAGTCCAACAAAATTCTGTTGTAACACAACAACCCATTAGGCAACAGCAAGCTCCTATAGTAACACGATCTACAGCTTCTGGGCTACAGTTGGCTCGGTCTAGATTGAGTACAACAGATCGCGATTATGAACAAGAGGGAGCGCGTCCTCGAAGTGTACAAAATAAATACGGAGATCAACTAGATAGCCGTAAGGACCAACACGCTCAAGACAACAGTGAAGGAGAGGAAGTCAATAAAGCTTCTCATACTGTCACAATAGAAGAAAAGACTAGGGTTTTATGAGTAAATGAGACGCTTCTTCTCGAGGATCTCCAAAAGAAGAAGCGGTAACCTCTACCTTTTCTTTTGAAAAAGGCGATGTGAAGGTTAAGGCATGAGCATGTAATAAGGGACGAAATACATGTTTCGGTTGTTCTTTTCTGCCATAATCTACATCGCCTACAATAGGATGACCTAGTGTGTGCATATGAAGACGGATCTGGTGTGTTCTTCCTGTGATAGGTTCACAGCGCATTAGGGTGTACTGCTTATAAGCACAAAGAATAGACCACTGGGTAATCGTCAATTTCCCATGATTTTTTTGGGTATTTCCAAAAATTACCGCGCCACAACGACGAGATTTAGGAGCAGTATAAGAAATTAGCGTTCCTGAAGATTTTTTTGGATGACCAAAAACTAAAGCGGTGTATTGTTTATGTATTTTTCGTTTCTTGAATAGTTCTGAGAGGGCATGGGCAGCACTGGCATGTTTGGCGAATAAGATACACCCCGTTGTGTCTCTATCTAGCCTATGGACAATATTGAGTCCGGTAATTTTTGCCAGATCTTCTGTAGAGGTGTGCGAAGGCTTGTTATAAATGCAGTAGTGTTCATCTTCCCAAAGGATTTGTGGCTCTAATCTTGTTTGCACAGTGAGAGTAACGCGATCTCCAGGTTGCACCCTATACGACTCGAACCTTTCCAAACGACCATTTACACGACAACCGTGGTAACGGATCGAATCCAGTATGATGTGTTTTTTGTGATCGGGCAGCCGTGAACGCAGGAAGGATGATAATCTTTCTTCGTGATGCGCAACCCATGAGAATTCTTTCATAAAGTGTGGCAAAAATTAAAACTTAGGTAAAATTTTACGAGAATTTGTATGACAAAGATAGCTTTTTCTGAAAGGGCGAAGAATTTTCCTATAGGAAAGTTAAAACAATGGTTTACAGATAATAAACGTAGCTTTCCTTGGAGAGACAATCCTTCACCCTATAACGTCTGGGTTTCTGAAGTTATGCTTCAGCAAACTCGAGCGGAGGTTGTTGTAAAATATTTTATTGAATGGATGGAAAAATTTCCTACCATAGAATCGTTAGCCACAGCTAATGAGGAGCACGTGATGAAGGCTTGGGAAGGCCTGGGATATTATACGAGAGCCCGAAATCTTCTGCAGGGAGCTCGCATGGTGATGACAGATTTTGGTGGGAAGCTTCCTGATGATCCTTTGGATTTAATGCAGATCAAAGGTTTAGGTCCTTATACAGTACATGCCATTTTAGCATTTGCTTTTAAAAGACGCACTGCAGCGGTCGATGGCAATGTACTACGTGTAATTAGTAGAGTTTTTTTGATCAATGCTTCTATAGATTTAGAGTCTACGAAAGCCTGGGTATTTAGAATCGTCTTGTCTTTTTTGCCTGCCCAAGATCCTCAGGTGATTGCTGAAGCTTTGATCGAACTAGGGGCGTGTATTTGTAAACGTGCTCCCAAGTGTGAGATTTGTCCTTTAAACTCTATTTGTGGTGCTTTTAAAGAAGGAAGACAAAAATCTCTTCCTGTACGTCATGCTAGGAAAAAAACTGTTACGCTATTTCGTTGGGTAGCGATTGTTCTGTATAAAGGTTTTATTGTTCTTGAACAGAGAAAACCTGAGGAGATGATGGCAGGTTTGTATGAATTCCCTTATATAGAGGTTGAGTCTTTTGACGATCTTTCGGATATAGATAGATTAATTCAAAACATGGAAGAGTATGTACAAGCTCCTTTAGTTTTTGCTGGGGAATTAGAAGAACAACGTCATGCATTTACTCACTATAAGGTACGCCTTGTTCCTAAAATTTTTCATGCAAAATCAGAACCAAAATCAGAGCTTCTCTATCCTTTAGATACTATGGATTCTTTACCTTTTTCTTCTGGACATAGGAAAATCAAGGCTTGGTTATTAGAGAATCCTTGTGCTATCTTTCATTCTGAGCTTAAACAGGTTTGAAGTTCATGAAAAATATAGATTTTTCTCAGTTGCTAGAGCTTGTTAGAAAAATGGTCTTGGATGGTGTTTGTCCTTGGACAGATCGTCAGGATTTTGATTCCATAATTCATCATATTCTTCAAGAGTGTAAGGAGCTTTGTGAAGCTGTTCATGAAAGGCATCCTGTTGAGGAGGTCACCTCCGAAGCTGGGGATGTCCTTACACTCGTGTTGTTGTTGTGTTTTAAAATGGAGTCCCTAGGAATGACTTCTGTCGGAGCTATTGTTAATGAAGCCTTTGCTAAAATCCGTCGTAGAGCTCCTCATGTTTTCGATACGAGTAAAACAATTTCTTATGAAGAAGCAAGGAAGGCGTGGACTCTTGCTAAACTTGAAGAAAAACGAGAAAAATAGACTGTTTTTCCCAAGGCTTTCCTCTTTAGTAAAATTCACCAAGTATGCTATCAAAGAGCAGTAAGTTGGGGACCTTTTAAGAAAAGAGACCTACGAACCGGGTCAGGACTGGAAGGTAGCAGCCCTAAGAAGTGTTTTCTTTTGCTAGGAGTGTTTCTCCAGCTTACTCTTTTTCTCTCTAGATTGTCTTACACAGATAGCATTCCAATGTTCGTAGAGTTAAATAATATGTGTAGTGCTATAGGTGCCGCAATATGACGTTCTTTTTCATACAGAAATCCTGTAAATAGAGAAAAGACAAGAAGAACAGGGACGAACACTAAGCTCCCCCAGGAATGCTCTACGTGAGTAAGAGCAAAGATTACCGAAGAATACAGAAGAGCATAAATTCTATTCATTTTATTTTTCAGAAAGGTTTGTAGAAAGCCTCTGAAAAATATCTCCTCAGCAAAGGGGATCAAAACCCCTAAACTGAAAATAAACCCGCCATCATACATTGTTGATGTTAAGGTATTTTGAACTTCTCGAGTGAGCGTTTGTTCTTGTATAGCTTCGAGAGGTATGATGAGCATCAATCCTTTGTTTAGCACTAAACCGATGATTTGCGTAACAGGAATAACAATTACCCACATCCGGATAGCAGAGATTATAGCTTTAAAAAAAGTAGCTTCAGGCTTGTTGCTTGAATAAAGGACGCTTCTTGTAATTTCAATAGGTAGACCTAAGAGATAAAAGATAAACGCGCATGATAAAAATATTCCATAAAATGAATGCGTGGTTACTTCAGAGTGCGATCCTGCAAACAAAGGAATCCATCCTGGAAGAAACAAAAGAACAACTCCAACAAGAATATGTCGTAGTTGTATGGGGGTTTTTTCTGCAGGTTTTGGCCAAACAAAAAAGTTCCTTGATACTACCGCTGCTAAAGCTAGCAATACAAGAAGGAATAACCAAGAATGCATCATAAGTTACGAATAATTTGCACAGACATAGCCTTCAACTCTGGCGACGACTTCTCGAAATAGACGTTGATGCATCAAACCCATAGGTGTGGCTTCGAAATTTTTTGTTTGCCACCCATAACGGTGATAATCGCTGGTTGTGATAGCAAGAGGCTGGCTAGATTCAATAATTTCTTGATAAATCAAAGAAACTTTGTTGTGACGAATATCAAAAACACGAACACGAACAGATGCTGTTATGGAGTCGTGACCAAACATATCTTGAGAAGTTTTTTGCTCCAGAAGTTCTGTAGCGACAATAAACTCGGCGGGGAGCAATTCTGCTACTGCTTGAGGAGAAAACTCAGGAACCACAGGGGAATAAAACTGTGAAATGATCTGTGGAGACGCTGTATGTTTAATTAAAAATACTTTATCAGAGGCATGGAGTCTCTTGCTAATTTCCTGAGTGAATTCTGCTTGTAAGTTCCATGGAAGGGCTTCTGAGGCTTTGCCAGCACGATAAAATACAGGTAGCATAGCAACAACACCTTTTGCCTTACTCCCTGATTTATAAAGCTTAGGGTGATAGCTTCCTGATGCTGGTAGAGAACAGCTAGTTAGGTTGATAGACAAAAGTCCACAAGAAACTAATAAAAGTAGTTTTCGCATAGTTGCTGTCCTTACATTGACGCATACCCTTAGGGTATGGGATTTTATTTTATAAAGCCCTCTTTCCTTTTGCAAGGATCTATATTTTCCTCATGAATGGGGCTGCTAACTTATTACCTCTGTTAAGTTATAACAAAGAAAAAAATAAAAACAAGTCCCGACTCATAATCATAGGAAACTCGAGATCACCATGCCTTGGATTTTTGTTATTTTGATAAAGAAGAATCTGCACTGTGATATTCGCAGGGACATTCCCAGTCTTTAGGGATTAACGTACACCCGGGAATTAATAATGCAGGGGATGAGAATACAAGAATAGAAAGAAACCATTTCATTACTATGCTTATCCTTACAATGTCTTTTTCTATCGATTCATAATATTAAGCACGGTTTTATGCAAAGTCTATTTACTACATTTGCTTACAAGAAAACTAGGAGTGCTGAGCTAAGATCTCTAGGAGATGAGGTGAAGAGATCATCCACATGCCCGCAATTTTGCGGACATGAGATGTTTCGCAAACAACTAAACAGTTTCAGTCTTTTTAGAGAGTGAATTCACTTGCTGAGTTGCTATTTTGCGTTGATATTGAGTGTTCTTGAGTGAGGTCAGTCCTGCTCTCTTCATGTACTTCGGAAGGCTATTCAGATACTGTGACATCATCAAGACTGATCTTTCTTGGAGTTGTAGAGTCTATTCCGATGATATCTTCAAGCGTGTAAGGTTTAGATTCTTTACTTTCTTTAGTCTCGCTAGTTGTTGAAGAGGGAATGGGTTCCATTTCGATTAAACTCGGAGGTTGCTTTTGCATAGAGAGTTCTTTACTACAACGGTGCTTATGAATTGCAATTAACACAGCTATAGCAAGTAGTATGGCCGCTACAGGTAGTGCGAACAAACCAGCAATGCCAGTTACAGTAGCACTAATTATACCAGCAGCAGTACATAACGTTGTAGCCACTATGGTGATAATCGAGAGGATTGTTAGCTTATCTATCTTTTTAAGAGATTCTGGAGTCTGTGTGTTTGAAGTTACTATAGGGTTTATCGATGGGTTACTTTCTATCGATGCAGGTATAGAAGTTGTCATAGTTTTCACCTCAAATAATGTTTTCCGAGACATGCTAGCAAAAATATAATTATAAGTCTCTGAATAAGAGTGAGTTATTGTTTCTATAAGTGAAAGAGGGTAGAGAGTTTTTTAAGCAAAAATACCCGAAATTTCATCGTATGCGAGATGCTATCTGGAACAGCTTGATGACAAAAAAAAGAACCCAGAAAGGTGTCTGGGTTCATTAATCTTTCTCATTTGGAACAGGAAATGTACGTTTTACTCTTGTCTAAGAAGCTCTGCTCCTAATCCTTGAGCGAAATCAGGCTCTGTATTAGCAAACCCTAATACTGGGCCTTTGCTAGATTCTCCAAATGGGATGAGGGAAAACTTAGTTCGTGACCTTTGAATAACTAGGATTAAAACTACAGAAAGAACCAACGCAGCTACAGGTATAGCCCATAAAGCTCCTATCCCGGTAACTACCGCAGCGGATATACCCGCAGCAGCTACAAGTGTTCCCACGGCAACCAAAAGAACGGAAAGGGCTCGTACCTTTTTTGATCCCCTATCATATGATTGGGGAGTGATGAATGATTGTTGATTTACCCCAAGAGTATTTAATGAGGTCTCCGAAGATGCAGGAGATAAAGACATGCTAACCTAAAAATAAAAGTATTAATTATATATTTTAATATAAAGTAGGTTTTAAGTCTTTTATTTATAAGTGTATAATTTCATTAATCATCAGTTTGTTGATAAGAGTATTCTATAGGCATACCCCGCTCCTTGACTACTACTACTGTTAAGGAACTGTTAGGGTGTCTCTCAGAAAACTCCTGGAGGGCTACCACGAGAGCAGCTTTTGCTGCTTTTAGATGTGGATGATCAAAAGGCAGGTCTTCATCATCATAGGGGTCTCTTCGGATCGACTCCGAGAATAGTAAGGGGATTTGAACCATGGTGGCCGGGATTTCCCCTAAAATAGCTTCTTCAAAGCATTTTATATAGGTTTCTTTACATATTTCAAATGACCGTAAGGGATCATAGCATTCAGGAGATAGAGGATTATAGACGTGAGAAAACCAAAAGGGTAAACCTGTATTTGGAGGATTTTTAGACTTGTCAATAGTTTCCCAGCGACATTTTTTAGAGCAGGTCCCTGGAGTTAAATAGGCATTCTTTGTGGAAGTTCGTTTTGCTCGGTTCCAGCAATCCGTGCTTACAGTTTTATAGAAGGTATAACGTCCCCAAAAGATATCCTCCCTGGTCATTTCAGTATTTGTAGGATTTACCATCATTAATGTGCACTCAGAGGTGGTTCTTGGTAGCGTAACATCTCCCACCGTAGAGATTAAAATGATTTCAGGATTGCGATTTAGCCGCCATACAGCTTGCTGTATGCTATCAGGTAAGGGACGTATCCGGTGAGGTAGATCACGCCAGCGGGCTTCTGTCCATAGAGTAGCTAACAAGTCGTTGTATTTAGGAGGTACAGTAGGTGCTTTAACAACTGAGCGGACTTCCATAGGTTGATATGGGTATTTTTTTGTTAGCAGGTCACCACAGTTAAAAGAGCTCTGTTGTAGAGGTGGGATGGAAGAAGTTTTCATGTTTATGAAATCCAAAAGACAGCATAGAATCATCAAGCTAAAAGCTAGGGATAACACGATACTAAATACTGCTGAAGGATAGGCCATGGCAAAGATAATGCTGGATAAAATGAGAACAGCCGAAAGACTGAGAATGCATGCTACGATGCTTTTCTCATGGGTTTTTAATAAACCAGAGTAGGATTTTGGTGTATTTAGGGAAGGGCTAGGTACCTTTAACAATTTTAGTGGTGATGGCTGGATGCACATTGGGTATGCCAAATCATGTAAATTGTTTTACTTCATTAGGTTGTATTTTGAAAATTCACGATCAGAATGCACGAACTTACGAGGGTGTTCGCTAAGACACAACCCTCTCTATTTTAGCTTATTAGTATTATCTCGTATCTAAAAAAGTAGAAAACTAAATATAAAAAATTTTCTAAATATTATTGTTTTGGTATATCCCAAGAAGAATACTTAGTTATAATTTTCCGTTGATTGACCTAATCAAGTGTCAGAAAATCTCTAATTTATACTTGTGTTTAGTGACTTATAGTTTTCATGCAAAATACTGTAGATTTTGATTATTTTGGTCTTAGCGATATAGGGATGGTTCGCTCCCGAAACGAGGATTTTTGGCAGGTAAATCTTTCTTTGAGAGCTGTTGCTATTGCAGATGGCATGGGAGGATGCTCTGGAGGAGATGTCGCTTCTCATGAAGCGATTTTCAGTCTCATGGAGTTGATAGATGCTCGACAACCCTACTTAGCTGAGTTTAAAGATGATCAATATCGCGAGGCACTTAAGGTTATCCTTTCCGAAGTTAATGGTACGATTTATGAGCATAGTCTCATGGAAACACGGCTTCGCGGCATGGGAACAACATTAAGCTTTATGCAGTTTTTTCGAGAAAAAGCCTGGTTACTCCATGTTGGAGATAGCCGGATTTATCGTTTGAGGGGTGATGAGCTGGCTTGTTTAACAGAAGATCATTCCCTAGCAAATCAGTTAAAAAATCGTTATGGACTTTCTAAACAATCAGATAAGGTGTATCCTTATCGTCATATTCTGACTAATGTTTTGGGAAGTCGTCCCTATGTTACCCCTGATATTCGGGATATTTCTTACGAGAAAGAAGATTTATTTGTCTTTTGCTCTGACGGTTTGACAAATATGGTTTCCGATGCAGATATAAGGGATATTTTACTTCAAACTACGACTTTAGAAGAGGGTGGGAATATTTTAATTTCTCTAGCAAATAGTCGTGGGGGATCCGACAACGTTACCATAGTGTTAGTCCGAATACAATAGTATCCGTCTTAAGGAACTTTGTAATGATTTATCTGGATAATAACGCTATGGCTTCCTTAGAGCCAGGGCTTTTAGATTTTCTACAGCAACTGTTTTGTCAGGGCATTTATGCGAATCCTTCAAGCGTCCATAGTGCCGGAAAGAAATCTCGAAAACTCATTCATGACACGACAAGTGTAATTCAGAAAGTTCTGTCTTTTCCTGGAAAGGTAATCTATACGGCAAGTGCTACAGAAAGTTTGAATCTTGCTATTGCTAGCCTTCCTAAAGGAAGTCATGTCATTACCTGTAGTGGTGAACATCCGGCGATTATCGAGCCTTTAAAACATGCGAATCTTTCCGTTTCATATTTAGATCCTGAACAAGGAAGCTGCGTAGTTAGTCCTCAGCAAGTAGAAGCTGCTATCCTCCCAACGACTTCAGCTATTGTTTTAGGTTGGGTAAATAGCGAAATTGGTGCAAAAATCAATATAGAGGCAATTGCACGTATCGCTAACGAACGTAATTTACAATTTATTGTAGATGCTACAGCAATTATAGGTCGAGAGAAGGTGAGTATTCCTAAAGGCGTGACTATGGTTGCCTTCAGTGGGCATAAGTTTCATGCTCTCTCAGGAATAGGCGCTCTTCTTGTCTCTTCAGGAGTGAAGATTTCTCCTTTAATTTGGGGTGGTGGTCAGCAAGGAGGAGTGCGTTCCGGAACAGAGAATCTCTGGGGTATAGCTTCGCTGTTTTATATTTTTACCATGTTAGATAAGAAGCAGGAAGAAATAGCCGAAAGCATTGTAAATTATCGGAATTACTTTGAAAAACGTCTGAAAGAACATCTTCCTGAGATTAAAATTCATTGTGAGCATCAACCTCGGGTAAATAATATCTCCGCTATAGCTTTCCCTCCTTTAGAGGGTGAGGTAATGCAAATAGCTTTAGACGTGGAAGGTATAGCCTGTGGCTACGGTTCTGCATGTTCTTCTGGAGCGACTACAGCTTTTAAATCCCTAGTTGCTATGAACATGGAACAGGATATTGCTGTAGCCACGTTAAGGTTTTCTTTCTCTCATTTGTTATCTCAGGAAGATCTTGAGTTGGCTATAGAGAAGATTGTGAAGGTAGTTACGCGATTAAAAAGTGCTTGGTAAGACCTACGAGAGCAGATTCTTAATAGAGACGCTTTTAATGCCATATAATGACACTTCTTTAACTTCTAAAAGAAGGTTATCCGTAATTACCGATGTTCCAATTTCAGCAGGGGTATCTAGCAATTGTAACACTAATTGGGCTAGGGTTTCTACTCCATAACGTGTAAGTTCAATACCTAACTCTTTTTGTAGGTCTTCTAAGGGCGTATTTCCAGGGCATGTTCTTTCTATTACAGAGACGGTTTTAGGTTTTAGTTGAGCAATGTTGGTCGTATTAAATAGGATGTTAAAAATCGCACTTAAACTAAGAATTCCCATAGGTTCTCCAGAGGAATTCAAAACAACAGCAACACTAGAACGATTATCCCTAAACTCTTTTAAGATACGTATTAATTTAGATTTTGCTGTAATGAACCACGGTGAATGGAGGTTGTGAATTAAAGCGTCATCAGGGCGTTTGTTTACAAAATCTTTGGGAAGCGCTATCCCTATCACATTTTTACGTACCTTGTGATAGACAGGGATAAATTCCATGTCAGTATTTTTAATCTTACGGCGTAAATCTTTCACATTTGCTGTAGAAGGCAACATCGTTACTTGGTCTAAAGGAAGACATACTTGCTCTGCGGACGTTGCACTCAAAGAGAAAATATTCGTCGCAATCACATTAAAGTCTTGTTCTTCATGATGTGTTTCTAAGGCTTTCTGAAATTCATCACGACTTAATGTGGAGTTCAGTTTTTCTTTTTTGATTTTTAACAGGTAATACACTCCTTCAGTGAGACTACCTATAAACTGAATTAAGGGATAAAACACATAGTGGGAGTAATATAAGATGGGGGCACCCCAAAGTGCTAGTCTCTCAGGAACTTTACGTGATATCGTTAACGGAAGAAGTTCAGCAAAAATGACTACAAGGAAAATCTGAGTAAATGGAGCATAATCAGGGGAAAAACCTAAAGCTTTATAACAGTTCCTCGAGGATTCAGAGCCTACTTGAAGCGCTATATTCACACCGAGCATTACCGTTCCGAATAGGCGGTAAGGACGGCGAATAAGAAAATTAATATAACGAGCTTTTTTGTGGTCTTTGGTTAAATAATATTGCAGGCGCACGCGATTGAAAGAAACGCAAGCCATTTCCATCATGGAATAAAATCCCTGAAGGACAATGCATAGAAAATTAATTCCAAGCCAAAAGAAAGGAGAGTCAGTCATGCATTTTCCTTATATAGACTCGGCGTATGCGATTCGGCGCAGCATCCAAAACTTGAAACATAAGATTATTCCAAGTGATCTTTGTTCCTGTGATGGGAATGGATTCCATCTGCTCAGTTAACCACCCTCCTAAAGTCGCACTATTGTTATGAGTGGGAAGATTAATATTAAAAATCTCACTAAGGTCACTTAACTCTAAAGTTCCTGCAGCAATAATAACATCTTTCCCAGACATTGTATAAAGAACTTTTTCACTTCGTTGATCTATGATTTCTCCTGAAACAATTTCAAACAAGTCTTCTTGAGTAATCAACCCTTCAATAGAACCATATTCATCAATAATCATACCGAGAGTTTCACCTTCAGCAGCAAGATGACATAAGGCAGTTTTTGCTGATATCGTTTCAGGCATGTAGTAAGGCTTTTTCAATAAGGGTAAAAGGTCTTCGGAAGACTGCAAAGGCTTGCCGTGGAGTAGCAAAGCTTTTGCTGTACAGATGCCTAATAAATTTTGCAAATTATCATTGCATACGGGAACTCGTGAGCAATGCTGTTCAGAAAATAGATCGTAGAGATTATCTAGGGGCGTTTGAATGTCGTAGAATAACACATCTTGTCGGGGTTTCATGCGCTCTTTTACACTACAATCACTAAGAGATAAATAACCATACAGTAGACGGCTTTCATCTTGGTTGACAACACCGAAGTCCTTACAACTTTGTAAAACTTCTTTCAACTCTTGAGGTTGGATAATATCCGTTTTCTGAGACGAAAGAATCCATTGTACAACATAATTAATCCCGCTAATCGCCCAATAAAGTAACGGCCGAAGAACTTTAGTAAATACTAAAATCAAAGGAGCGACAAAAGAGGCGATCTGTGTGTTATAAGGTAGAGCTACAGCTTTGGGTAAAATCTCACAAAGAACTAAAGTTAGCGCTAGGGGAAAACCGACAATAAGTAACCAAGATGCTTGATCTCCAACAAGTATAGCAACACAGTTTTGAATCCCAATATTTAAACCAATATCAAGAAAAATCAGAGTGATTAATAAATGATGGGGATGAGAGAGTAGCGAAGCTACTAACTGCTGGTTTTTATACCTAGAGCGCTTGTAGTGAGAAATTAAAGACGTAGGAAGAGAAAAAAGTGCGATCTGTGATAGCGAAATAAATCCAGAACATAGAGTGAAAAATATGATTAAAAGGATCAATGCAGTAGGAATCATGCCCGCTTCTCAATCTGTACTCTTCGATTCTATAACCGGAGAAAAACATATTTTAGTATAACCTTTAGGAATCAAGCCTAGTCTACGAATCAAAGCAGATTCAATCACTACAGGATTATCCCAGCATTGAATATGCAGTCGAAGCTCTTTTTGTTCTTCTTCAGCACAAAAAATTTTTTCTTGAAGTTCCGATACACGCTTTTGTAATCGACTCTCTTCTTGTTTTAACTCACGAATAGCACGATCATACATAAACCCACTAATAAGCATGCAGAGGACTAACCACCAAGAGTTAACCACAATTTCTTCAAGGCATTTCTGCCAGTGAACTTTTTGCATAGTAAAACTTTAAACAAAAGGAACTGTAATTCCCTGCTGTTTTTGATATTTACCGTTTCTCTCAGCGTAAGACACTTCACATATCTCATCAGCTTCAAAGAACAATACCTGAGCAATTCCTTCATTGGCATAAATTTTTGCCGGTAAGGGGGTTGTGTTAGAAATTTCTATGGTAACGTAACCCTCCCATTCAGGTTCAAAAGGCGTTACATTAACAATAAGTCCGCAACGTGCATATGTAGATTTCCCTATACACATTGTTAAGACATTTCTTGGAATACGAAAATACTCTACACTATGAGCGAGAGCGAATGAATTCGGAGGAATGATACAAACATCATCAGTAATCGAAATAAATGTGTCTTCTGTAAAACGTTTAGGGTCAACTAAAGAATTGTAAACGTTAGTGAAAACTTTAAATTCTCGGGACAAACGAAGATCATAACCATAGCTAGATAAGCCATAGCTGATTAACTTTTCTCCAGTCTCTGGGTTGAGATTTACTTGACCATCAGCAAAAGGCTCGATCATTCCGTGAGCCAATGCCATTTTGCGAATCCATTTATCTTCTTTAATGCTCATTTAGAAACCTTAATATTTAGATTCTATAGAACGTTTTCGTAGTATTTTGACTTCATAGAACTATTCTTTCCTGCCATGCAGAAAATGCAGTTCTTTAATACAGTAATAGAATACATCTTTTGTCGGTATATGCAAATACCTAAAAAATTCAAAGGTCTTTTAACTTTTGAAACAACATCTCTAGTCTCTCTAAAAAACAAAGACATAGCGTTTGATACGACTCTACGGGATGTTAGATAATACCATAGGAAAAAGGCAAATCTTATTTTTCTTAAGATTTGTTTTATTGCTGATAAAGATTATAGTACTTTGCATAAGTTTCGTAGTTTTCGAGAGCATTGACTTTAATTAGTTGTGTTCAAAATTTTGTAAGCTATTGTTTTGAGTTTTTTCCTAAATGAGTTGTGTTGACTCTATAGAATGCGCATGAGTATAAGGACGTTGCTTGTGATGATCAAATGCGTGGTGAAAATTCGAAAAAAAACATAAGCTATGCTTCGCTTCGATCTGACTTCAAAGAAATCATACGCATAGGATTGGTGTAAATTTCTTAGAAGACAGAAATTCTTATCCTTTGTGAGACTAAAGGAAATACGGTAATATATGACACATCAAGTATCTGTCTTACACCAAGATAAAAAGTTCGATGTTTCTTTAAGACCTAAGGGTTTAAAAGAGTTTTGCGGCCAAGCTCAGCTTACAGAACGATTGGAGTTGTTTCTTAATGCCGCGATACAACGAGGAGAAGTTCCTGGGCATTGTCTTTTTTTTGGTCCTCCGGGATTGGGGAAAACCTCACTCGCTCATATTGTGGCGAACACAGTAGGGAAAGGACTGATTGTAGCTTCAGGCCCACAATTAGTTAAACCCTCCGATTTATTAGGATTGTTAACCAGTTTACAAGAAGGGGACGTTTTCTTTATTGATGAAATCCATCGTATGGGAAAGGTTGCTGAAGAGTATTTATATTCTGCAATGGAAGACTATAAGATTGACATCACCATTGATTCGGGTCCCGGTGCACGGTCTGTTTCTATAGATCTCGCTCCTTTTAGTTTGGTTGGAGCTACAACCCGCTCCGGAATGTTAAGTGAACCTCTCCGCGCACGTTTTTCTTTTACTGGCAGAGTGTCGTATTATTCCGACGAAGATTTAGCGACAATTCTTCGACGATCTTCAAATTTATTAGGGATTGATGCAGATCCTTCTGCTCTATACGAAATTGCACGAAGATCTAGAGGAACACCTAGGTTAGCCAATAACCTTTTGCGTTGGGTGCGTGATTTTGCACAGATGCGAGAGGGGAATTGCATCAATAGTGACGTAGCCGAAAAAGCTTTAGCTATGCTATTAATAGATGAGTGGGGATTAAATGAGATTGATATTAAACTCCTCACCACAATAATGGATTATTATCAGGGTGGTCCTGTAGGAATTAAAACTTTGTCAGTGGCCGTAGGAGAAGACATCAGAACCTTAGAAGATGTATATGAGCCTTTCTTAATTTTAAAAGGTTTATTAAAGAAAACATCTCGAGGGAGAATGGTTACCCAACTTGCCTATAATCATTTGAAAAGATGTTCAGATAATTTGCAGAGTTTAGGAGAAGAAAAGTGAAGATATTGAAGTACATCCTTTTAGGACTTTCCTTCAGTATGGGTGTAGCCGGGTACGCAGAAGTTAAGGTTTCTGATACTTTTGCGGTTCAACCTATTGTTTCTGAACCTAAAATTCGGGTTCTTCTTCTGAATGAAAGTACAACAGCCTTGATAGAAGCCAAAGCTCCTTATCGTCTTTATGGCGATAATACATTATTACAAACCTCGCCTCATGGTTTGCGTTGTGCAGCTCACGCACTTTATGGAGGAGTGCGCTGGGGAGAAAACTTCCCAGGAGTGCAATGTTTGAAAATAGAACCTATTGATGATTCTGCCTCATTATTTGTTAACGGACTACAGTATAAAGGGGCTCTATATATCCATAAGACAGATAAGCATTGTATTCTTGTAACTAATGAGCTTACTGTCGAAGAGTATCTTAAGTCCATTCTTTCTACAAAATATCTCAAGGAATTAGATAAAGAAGCTTTGTCCGCATGCGTAATCTTAGAAAGAACAGCTTTATATGAAAGGCTGCTCGCTAAAAATCCTCAGGACTTCTGGCATGTTACAGGAGATGAGGATAATTATTGTGGTTACGGAGCGACAAAACAATTTTATGGTGTTGAGGATGCTGTAGATTGGACGTCACGCTTGATTGTTGATAATCCTGAGGGATTAATTATTGATGCTGATGGCCTGCTCAAAGCTAACGTAGATCGTCTTGCTGTAGAAGGCTATAATGCACGCCAAATCCTCGAAAAATTCTATAAAGATGCTGATTTTGTAGTTATAGAATCCTGGAATGATGAAGCTAATGAAATGAGCTAGTGCTTGTCATCGGCATAGCTCATAGCAACTAGCATCATGTAAGAGTCTAAAGTGATTTTTTCTGGTAAGTACTGAGAAACAAAGCCAGAAGAGCTGTCAGCTATTTTTTGGTAAGGAATAAACTTCTCTCTTAAGTTTGGTAGATGTACTTCTATCTGCCCTTCTCCTGTATAGAACGCAGTAAATAAGCTATAGTGAGCATGTTTCAGTTCATAAGCTAAAAATTTGCCGGGGCTCCATTGTATAGGATTGGCAGTAGCATCCAGCCAAGTAATATTGTCTTGAGTAAGAAATCCTTGATTGAAGATTTCCTTATGCTTTTTTCTAAAGTGAATTGCATTACAGACAAAGTCTACAAGAGAGGAGTTGTTAGATAGTTCATCCCAAAGAAAATGGTTGGCATCAGTATCTAATGACCAGCGATTATTATTGCCCTTTGCTGTGTGGCCGTATTCATCTCCAGATTGTAACATGGGTATT
Source organism: Chlamydia psittaci 6BC (assembly GCF_000204255.1). Classification (NCBI taxonomy): domain Bacteria; kingdom Pseudomonadati; phylum Chlamydiota; class Chlamydiia; order Chlamydiales; family Chlamydiaceae; genus Chlamydia; species Chlamydia psittaci. The sequence continues at coordinate 457,975 of NC_017287.1, forward strand.
CCTTGAGAAAGGAATAGGGTCAGTAAGAAATTACGCATTTGACGTTGCCGTAATTCTATGATCTGTGGATTTTGAGTTTCTCCTTCTTCTCCAAAATTATAACTGTAATTTGCATCACTTCCGTCGCAATTGCCTTCCTGATTTTCTTCGTTATGTTTGTTATTATAGGAAACCGTGTCGTACAAAGTGAAGCCATCATGGCTACAAATATAGTTAATGGAATTACAGGGAGATCCATAAGGATAGAGATCCTGAGATCCAGAAATTTTTGAAGCAAAAGTACCAATGAGCTGATCATTTCCATTTAGAAAAGCTTTTACTGTGTCTCGGTATTGGCCATTCCATTCGCTCCAACGTGAATTTAGAGTGGGGAAATAACCTAATTGATAGAGACCAGCAGCATCCCAAGGTTCGGCAATGATTTTCGTTTCAGCAAGGATAGGATCATAGCTAATAGCCTGTAAAATAGGGGAAAATGGAAGAGGTTTCCCCGAAGGATCACGTGAGAAGATAGAGGCAAGGTCAAAACGAAATCCATCCACGTGCATTTCCTGAACCCAATAACGTAAGGAATCCAAAATCAATTGCGTGGTGGGAGTGTGATTCGTATTTACCGTATTGCCACACCCTGAATAATTGGCAAACTCTCCTTGGGAATTCACTATGTAATAAGAAGGAAGATCTATCCACTGTAGAGGACAAGTTGTATTTTCTAATCCGGTATGATTGAAAACAACATCAAGAATGACTTCAATACCTGCTTGATGCAATGCTTTGACTAGAGTTTTGAATTCTCGGATAGGTGCACATGGATCCGACCCATAGGCATAGCGTCGACAAGGAGAAAAAAAATTTACTGGAGAATAACCCCAGTAGTTGCAAAGGTGGGGGAAATGCTCATTGCGAAAAGGATGATGTGTTTCATCAAATTCAAAAATAGGGAGCAGCTCAATAGCAGTAATTCCTAGCTTTTTTAGGTAATCTATTTTCTCCACAATCCCTAGGAAAGTTCCCGGATAACGTGACTTAGAAGAATTATTCCAAGTAAATGAGCGCACATGCATTTCATAAATGATTGATTCTTCTTTAGGTAAATTGAGACTACGATCTCCTTCCCAAGAAAACTCTTCATTTTTTAAATAACTAAAGGCATAGTCTCCAGGAGTTTTTGTAGACCCAAAAGTTTGTGGAGAACGAAGGTTTTTTGCATAAGGATCAGCAAGATATTTTTTAAAATCAAATCTGCCTAAAGAGCTTGTAGGACCATCTACACGAAAAGCATATGACCATAGATCTGAAATTCCTTCCACTTCTATGTGCCAGATGGCTCCTGTGCGGTTTTCTTTGCGAGACAAAACGATTTCTTGCGTATAGAAGTTTTTATCAGCAAGAACAAGTACAACTTGAGTGGCTTGTGAAGAAAATAACGCAAAACGATAACGGTCAGAAGAAAGCTGAGTCGCTCCCAAAGGTAGTGGAGAGCCTGGATAAAAACTAATTTTGCCCATTGCTAACCCGATAGCATAATGGGTTGAGAAACACAAGAAAGTTTTTGATTTCAAGTCTTTGAAATCGTTTACTAACAAATCTACAATATGTTAACTTAAAGAAGTAACAATTATCACAAGGAGATTCCCTCATGTCTAGGCAAAATGCTGAGGAAAATCTAAAAAATTTTGCTAAAGAACTAAAGCTACCTGACGTAGCTTTTGATCAGAATAATACGTGCATTTTGTTTGTTGACGGCGAATTTTCTCTTCACCTCACTTACGAAGAACATTCTGATCGTTTGTATGTGTACGCTCCCTTGTTAGACGGTTTGCCAGATAATACCCAAAGAAAGCTAGCTTTATATGAAAAGCTTTTAGAGGGATCTATGCTTGGCGGACAAATGGCTGGTGGTGGCGTTGGAGTTGCTACTAAGGAACAGCTCGTTTTAATGCATTGTGTTTTAGATATGAAATATGCTGAAACCAACCTTTTAAAAGCATTCGCTCAGTTGTTTATTGAAACTGTTGTGAAGTGGCGGACTGTTTGTGCTGATATTTGTGCAGGTAGGGAACCTTCCGTAGATACTATGCCTCAAATGCCTCAAACCGGTGGCGGAATGCAACCTCCTCCTACAGGAATTCGTGCGTAAAGCGTAACTTCATCCAGGGTGCGTCACGCGTTTTTTCTATATGGCAAAGACGCTCCTTGTTCTTAGCTAAGTTGCACAACTTTCTATAAATAAAAAGTTTTGAAGTCATTGCTAACTCCTTCCTTTTAGTTAAATCATTCTGTGATTTTGCATCATAGATAATCGTTTTCGTGTGCGAGGAAAATTCTCTTCGCCATTCTTTTTTTCGTTTTCCAATGACTCATATTGACGATATTATTTTGCAGATGTATAACACATTGTCTCGTGATATTAGCTTCTAAGACAAGCTGACCAAGCTGATATTGAGGTTTGGGTGATAGGCTATGCCCAACTAGATAGTAAAGAGACACTTTGTAGTAGCCCATGTGAAGAATACATCGTGCCTCTCGAATAAATTCCAGAGGAAAGTTTGAATTTATTGACAAAATTACAAGTGGCGAGATTTTTTCAATTTTGTGTTATGTGTGAACGTCTTTAGCTATATCCTTGAGGTATTTTACAGAAGCCTTATTGGAGTTCTAATCTTAAAAGTCGTTAGATTTCAATCTCTTAGGCTTGTCTGATTTTCACAATATTTACATAGCAACATAACCTCTGCTCGCTATAAGCAAGAGAGCATTAGCTCTAAGAAAATTCAATAGGTGATTATATGATGTTTGGTTATTTTGTCGGGTATTTAGGAGCAGATCCTGAAGAGAGAATGACTTCAAAAGGTAAACGTGTAGTTGTGTTGCGTCTAGGTGTGAAATCTCGCGTAGGAACCAAAGATGAAACCGTCTGGTGCAAATGTAATATTTGGCATAACCGTTACGATAAAATGCTCCCTTATTTAAAAAAAGGTTCAGGAGTAATTATTGCTGGAGATATTTCTGTAGAAAGTTACATGAGTAAAGATGGCACTCCTCAGTCTTCTTTGGTAATTAGTGTCGATACAATTAAGTTTAGTCCTTTTAGTAGAAGCGAAACTCGCTCTCCAGCAGCAGAGGATACTGTGTCTCACGTGTCTTATGACAATGTGTCTGTAGGGTTTGAGGGAGAGAGTTTGGATGCTGAAGCTATAGCAGATAAAGATATGTATGCTGGTTATGGTCAAGGTCAGCAATATATATCAGAAGATGTGCCTTTTTAGTGGCTAACGAAATAACGATTTTTATAAAGAGGTAATTGTGGTTCTATTTCACTCTCAAGCATCTTGTAATAAACGAGTTAAGGCTGATGCGATTGTTCTTCCTTTTTGGAAGGTTAAGGATAAGCCGAAATGCGCAGCTTCCATCGCAAAGGAATATGAATCACTTTATCGAGTTGCCTTGGATAGCTTCTCTGGAGAAAAAGGGGAAATCGAGTTTATCTATAATTCTGGTCAAGGTAAGGAAAAGCGTCTTTTAATTTTAGGATTAGGGAAGAATGAAGAGCTAACTTCTCAGGATGTTTTAGAGGCTTATGCTAAGGTAACACGCGCATTACGTAAGGCAAAATGCACAACAGTGAATGTTGTACTTCCTACAATTTCCGAGTTGCGTATTCCTGTGGAGGATTTCTTGACCAACCTGACTTCAGGAATCCTATCTTTGAACTATAATTACCCTAAGTATACTAAGGAAACGAAAAAGACAGATCCTTTGTTAACTAAGGTTACTGTATTAGGAATTGTACCTAAGATTGCTGATAGAATCTTTAGAAAAGAAGAAAGCATCTTCGAAGGCGTCTATCTGACACGAGACCTTGTAAATGGGAATGCAGATGAGGTAACTCCTGGAAAATTAGCAAATATTGCTAAAGGATTAGCTAAGGAATTCCCTAGTGTAGACGCTAAGGTTTTGAATAAGGATGCTATTCTTAAAGAAAAGATGGGGTTGTTGGCGGCTGTGGCTAAGGGCTCAGCTGTTGACCCGTGTTTTATTGTTTTAAGCTATCAAGGTAAGCCAAAATCGAAAGATCATACTGTGCTTATAGGCAAAGGTGTGACTTTTGATTCCGGGGGCTTAGACCTTAAACCCGGGAAAGCCATGTTGACTATGAAGGAAGATATGGCAGGAGCCGCTACAGTATTAGGTATTCTTTCGGGGGTTGCTGCTCTTGAGCTTCCTGTAAATGTTACCGCTCTTATTCCTGCTACAGAGAATGCTATAGATGCTGCCTCTTATAAGATGGGGGATGTGTACGTCGGGATGTCTGGACTATCAGTAGAGATTGGTAGTACGGATGCTGAGGGGCGTCTAATACTTGCTGATGCAATCACTTATGCTTTAAAATACTGCAAGCCTACGAGAATTATTGATTTTGCTACCCTAACAGGTGCGATGGTCGTATCTTTAGGTGAGGATGTTGCTGGTTTCTTCTCAAATAATGATGTATTAGCTCAAGATCTTTCCGAAGCTTCTGCTGAAACTAGCGAATCTTTATGGCGCTTGCCTCTTGTTGAAAAATATGACAAAGCTTTGCATTCCGATATTGCTGATATGAAAAATATTGGCAGTAACCGTGCAGGGGCTATTACAGCGGCACTTTTCTTAAAACGTTTTCTTGAAGATCAACCGGTGGCATGGGCTCATTTAGACATCGCGGGTACTGCATATCGTGAAAAAGATGAGGATGCTTATCCGAAATATGCTTCTGGTTTTGGTGTTCGTTGTCTTATTTATTACATAGAAAAGTTTTTATCTAAGTAACTGTTTTTTAAACTCCTTCTGATTTAATAACGCGAATTTGTTTTTAATTTATTAAAATAAATGCGCGTTTTATTAAAGTTTTTTCAATTTCCTGCCGATAAAAGGGGTAAGTAATTACCTGTCTAATTAGGGGAAATGAAAATGTTAGGAGTACAAAAAAAACGTAGCAGCAAGAAAACAGCTACTAAAGCTGTTCGTAAACCTGCTAGAAAGGCTACTGCTAAGAAGACTGCTACTAGAAAGCCTGCGGTTAGAAAGGCAGTTCGTAAAACAGTTGCTAAGAAAACTACCGCTCGCAAAACTGTTAGAAAAACGACAGTACGTAAGACTGTAGCTAAAAAAACGACTGCGAAGAAGGCTGCTACTAGAAAGCCTGCAGTTAAAAAGGCAGTTCGTAAGACAGCTGCTAAGAAGACTACTGTACGTAAGACTGTTAGAAAAACGACAGCACGCAAGACTGTAGCTAAAAAAGCTACTGCGAAGAAGACTGCTACTAGAAAGCCTGCGGTTAGAAAGACAGTTCGCAAAACAGTTGCTAAGAAGACTACCGCTCGCAAGCCTGCTGCTAGAAAAGCAGTAGCAAAACCTGCTATGTCATGCCACAAGCATCACAGACACACAGCTTCTTGCCAACGTGTATGCGCTTCTTCAGCAAAAAGACGCTGTGGTTCTAAAAGCCGTGTTCGCACAGCTCATGGCTGGCGTCAACAATTAATGAAACTCGTTGCTCGTTAGGAACTGATTTCATTAGGCGATGGTGAACGGTAAGAAGATAGAATAGATCTCTTACCGTTTTTTTTGTTTATACTGAGGATTCTATCGACTCTCTCTGTACAGTTAGATTCGTAATGGGTATAGTAAGTGTCTACCTTTATCTGTGCTAGGAGGTTTAGGAGATGCAAGACTATACTTGCTTCCAAGATTTTTCCAAATTCTACAAGGAAAAGGCTCCGCACCTCACAGTCATTGGCTCAAATTCTGAAGAAGATCGTCGAGTGTGTGTAGAATTGCTTGTTTCTGGGAAAGCTCAGGAAATCGACGCTTTGGGATTAACAATCAGTGACTTATCAAAATGGACGGAATCTTATGGGTTATTTGCCTCTAAAGAAGTTGTTTCCATTTTCCAAGCAGAGAAGCTATCCCCGCAAATGCGTGATTTTCTAGCTCGTTATGCTAGAAATCCTCATCCTCATCTTACCTTAATGTTATTCACCACTAAGCAGTCGTTTTTCCAGTCTTTGCGAAAGGAGCTTCCTTCTGCCGTGTTCCTATCGTTATTTGGTGAATGGCAGTCGGATATGGAGAAGCGTATGGCCACCCTCCTATCTCAAAAAGCTTCCCTTTTAGGAATTTCCTGTTCTTTAGCCTTGGCCTCAGTGTTTATTAAGAAATTTCCCCAAGCGGAGATGCATACGCTTCTTGGGGAATTTCATAAGTTGCTTTGCTGTTTAGGGGGAAAGCAAGTTCTAGAGTACAACGATATTGAAAACTTTGTTGTGAAACAAGAACAGGTATCTCTATGGAAATTACGCGATGCTGTACTTCAAAGGAATACTTCTGCAAGTCAGGCAATGCTTCAAGCTTTGTTGCATGAACATGGGGAAGAACCTCTGGGATTAATAGCTTTTCTTCGTGGGCAGTGTTTGTACGGATTGCGTAGTTTAGAAGAAGAAACGGGGGATAGGAAACATCGCTTTTTTATTGCCTATGGGAAAGAACGGCTCCACCAAGCTTTAAGTTATTTATTTTATGCTGAGAGTATTATTAAGAATAATACTCAAGATCCTATAATAGCCATGGAAACTTTGCTGATTAGGATGACAAGTACATGACTTTGTATATTTTCCCGAATACTTTAGGAAATCGACGCGTGGATCTTTTACCTGCGGGTATAAGTGAAGTTCTACCTAAACTCCAAGGTTTAATAGCAGAGAGCGACCGTGGTGGTCGTACCTTCCTGAGTTTATGGAAAGTTCAGGAAATACACAAGTTTCCTATAGCAGTATTAAGTAAGAACGCCCGGTCTGTAAAGGCATGGGATTTTTATCTTGAGCCTATTGTAAAAAAACAAGAAAACTGGGGATTGGTTTCTGACTCGGGTCTTCCTTGTATTGCCGATCCTGGAGCAGGACTGGTACGTCGTGCTCGTGATCTTAATTTACCTATTCAAGCATTTTCGGGTCCGTGTTCTATAACATTAGCGTTAATGTTATCCGGATTACCGGGGCAAAACTTTACTTTTTTAGGCTATCTTCCGCAAAACCCTAGGGAGAGAGAACGGTGTATAAAGAGTAGTGCTGGGAAACAACATACACAAATATGCATAGAAACACCCTACCGGAATGTCCATACATTTCAAGCATTATTAGAAGTTTTACCGGGTCATGCTGATCTATGCGTAGGCATCGACCTTACTGGTGATCAAGAATTTGTTTCTACACGATCTGTAGATACGTGGTTACAATCTAAAGATATCGATCAGGTAACTCAAAAAATTACAAAAACGCCTGCAATTTTTCTTTTCCATACTCCGAGATAATGAATGGAGAAATTAAAAGAGGAATCTTTGTGTAAGATTCCTCAATACATACTTCCTATATATCTGTGAGATTGCTGCAGCAGGAGTGCTCTGAGCAACATTTCGCAACAGGAGGCTGTTCAGATTTCATAGAAGCATGCTCTGCTTCTTTCGCGAGTTTTGCGTAGTGATTTTTTATTTTCCGCATTTTCTTACAAAGAATAAATGGTTCGATTAACGACCAAACAAAGAAGCCAAGAAGCGGTGCAGTCAGGAATTGTATGAATTCGGAATTCAAAGCTACAGCCCTGCGCATTTTGACTTTCCCAGAAGCCATGGATACACTTTGAAGCATATTCAATAAGATAGGCATGGCGATCACAATCAATGCGCATATGAATAGATAAGTTTTGTACTTTCTAAAATGTTTCTTAGGCGCTAAAGGCTCTCCTTTGAATAACGTTCTATAAAAGATGAATACAGGTATAGATGGTGATAGAAAAAAGATCAAATTTACGATCGTTGACATAATGCTTGGTTGCGGCACAACACTCTCCATGTTTTTCGATCAATATACCTTAGCTTTTCTTCTGTAAATCCGTCGAGATTTTTATTATAAAATAATTTCTATACTTTAAAATAATATTTTATTCTATTTGGTATTTAAAATTGATCAATAGAAGTTTTTAATAAATTAAAAAATGAAAAATATAATTAAAAATATAAATACACAGTATGCTAATGCTACCACTTCGGAGGAATCAAATGAAACTTCCAATAATGAGAATGAGGTTGTTGAAAATCAGAATGTGATTCCCGATGAGAAGATTCTATTTTCTTGTGTTAATAGTGATGGCACAAGTAAGAATGTCATGCGTCAACCATGGAACGTTTCCAATCACAGAATTACCAACATAGTCAGAGGTACTGATGACCCCGCTCCTCAGGGGAGTATTGCTTTAAAAAGCGATCTCAGTGATTACCTGCAAAAAGGAGAAATCACCACCGCGGGAATCTTTTTAAGAACTACCGGTGGATTAATGATCGGTGATATTGACATGGGATCTGCTCATACTGTGGTGGGTCTACCTACTTCGTATAAAACCACTGTTGTAGATTCTGCGAATGTGGCCTCTGTTGGTATGGTAGAGGAGGACATAGGTGCTCTTGCTCACAAGGTAACCGATCTGATTAATCGTATCAATCAACTGACATCTCAAAATGGTTTAGATCAAATTATTAAGGATCTAGGCACACCGACTAGTACAGGAACACCGCCTAATGTCACCCTGACAAAACCTGGGGAGGCTAAATGGTTAGTGCGTGCCGGTGGGAATTCTATGCAGGGAGATTTGAGATTTCAAAAAATCGAACAAAGCTCGCCAACGGCGCCAGAACCTACTATTACTAATCTTGTGATATCAGGAACTAAAAAAAACAAAGCAACGGCTGCCTTAGGCGCGATTTCTACGGGAACTTCGAAGGATAATCTCCAAAGAATGGTTGCTGTAGATGATATCACAAAAACGTTGCAGAGTATAACACCTGAAAGTAATGCGTATCCCAATTGGTCGGGAATGGACATTCCATGTGTCTGTTTAAAACAAGCTGCTAATGGATCATCACCCATAGATTATGATAAATCTAAAAACTCTGAGCTATATATCCAGACTAAAGATGGGGATGGCGTTACGCTATTGCGCAGAGGCATCTACTGTGTTTCTTTTTGCTATGACTTTACTCAGACAGAACCTCCTGCTCCTCCTTCTCCTCCAGATCCTTCTGTTCCTACTACGCCTCCTGATGCTAAATCCTCAGAGGTCAGTTGCACATTATCCCTTAAACCTAAAGAAGGGGAGAAAAATGAGTGTTATAAAGTTACGGGGAAAGCGAACTCTAGTTTGATAGGAAAGACTTATATTTTTGTTCCTGGTGATCAAGCGTCAGTATCAACAGATTTAAGTTTTGAGGTTTCATCTAGTCCAGCGGTTGCCAAACGTACTTGGACGATAACTTTTATAGGCGCGGCTTATTAAATTATGAACAAGGCTAAGTAATGAACTTAGCCTTATTTTAGCAACAGAAACTATGGGGTAGTTGCTGCTGGAAAGATGGACGGAAGTAAAGTCGTTTGCCATGACCATGAAGAGAGGTTTAGACTTGTCTTGCTTGCACGGGAAGGAGTACCATTTGCTGCTGGAGGGGTGAATTTCAGTTTTAGGTCAGAAGGTTTTTGTACAGGTATCTGGAAGAATAAATTCTGTCCCGATATAGCTGAAACGGTATAGACTACAGTGTCAGTTTTAGTCGTTCTGTTAGCTGGTTCCGAGCTTTCTGTTCCTGTTGCAGATGGATTTAATATAACACTAATGTTTGCAGAAGTACTCTCGCTCCAATTAGCTGTTACAGATAGTGTTAAAATCCCAGTGGATAACACTTTTATTGTTTGTTTATCAGAATCTTCAATTTTTAAGTACTTATCTGATATTGGTGTGCTGCTTACATTATCAGCTTTTGTTTGTCCTGTAGCTCCTTCTGTTCCTGCTTCGCCACCTTGAGAGGCCTCCATTCTTATTGGTGCGGGTGGTACTGGCTTGGGAATACTGGGAGAAGGTGTTACTGGTGATTCATCAGGATCCGAAACAGGTGAAACTGGGGTTGCTGGAGCCGGAGCCGGTGGTGGTGGTGGTGCAGGTGGTGGTGGTGGAGTCGGGGTTTTCCAGTCAAAATAGTCTGTAACTGATGTTGATCCAGTGATCGTATTTCCTAAAAAACCAATTTGAGGGGTAGAGATTTTGGATTGCACATACTCGACATTAGCAGCGTCTTTAGGATTAGCCTCTGTGGGAGTTTTGATATTTTTAACCGCGTTGTTTCCCATATCCAAATCACCTGACATGGTGCTACCAGAAATGCTTACAAACAGTGAAGTATCAGGAGCTGGCTCTTCGGGTTCCTCTCCTTCCGGGGGAGCCTCCTGACTCGGCGGTATTCCTAAAGCAGCTTCAATGACGCTCACCTTACTCGATATACCAGACAGTTTCGTGACCGCTTCATTAATATCAGGGTTATTTGTTACTGTATTGGCTGTTGCCATAACATAGCCTACAGTTGCTGCAGCTGAAGGGTCTAAAGTCTTTGATTCTCCAGTTGCATCAGGCATCTTCACATTGGTAATCGAGTTTCCTCCCATATTGATGTTCCCTGACATGGTCCCACCTTTTGTAGATAAGTACCCCGAATTAGGGTCAGTCTTAGACACGTAGTTGGATTGTAGGTAGTCTAAGGATACAGCATCGGAATTTTGTTTCGGTGCTGCTAAGCCACTGATATTTTGATTATTCATATCAATGGGTTTTGTTGATGTGATGGTTGATCCCGTTAGAGTAAATAAAGCGGGGTTAGTCTCTACTTTTGCTCGTACTCTGCTTTGGATATTTTCTAATGAGAAATCATCGTTTACTTTATTATCTGTTTTATCTTTCATATTTTTAATAACAATTAATTGTCTTTTTAATAAAATCCAATAACAATTATTAATTATTATTAAAATTAAAAAGAAATGTTCATGATTTCTTCAGCAATAGTATCATGAAATAAACGACCTTGTTTATTTAAGAATAAAAATTCGTTATTGCTATCGAAGAGTTCTTTAATAAGAGGAAGGGAGGCAAGAGACTCCATTAATGGAGCAGGGAAATCTTTCCATCTAGCTCCTTCGGTAAGACGTAATCTTAGAGCTAGAGCTTCTTTGATGCGTTCGTTTTCTGGTAAGCTCTCTGTAGATTCATGAACAGGAAGATTTTTACGTACTGCACGTAGATACTGAGAGATTCTTGAGAGATTTTTTGACCGTACCTTATGCATATATTGTGAGGCAGAAACTCCTAAACCTAGAAAGGGTTTATCTGTCCAATAATACAGATTATGTTTGGATTGCGCTTGAGGTTTTGCATAAGAGGCGAGTTCATAACGAGAAAATCCACGTGAGGTAAGGAGTTCTTCAGCAGATAGGCTCATCGCGGCAAGTATGTCATCATTAGCAATGGAGGAAGCTAGAATACGACGGTGCTTATAAAAAGATGTATGAGGGTCTAGGGTGAGATTATAAAGAGAGATATGCGAAATCGGAAGAGTCAGGGCTTGATGAAGGTCCGCGATAAAATCTGCTAGGGATTGTGTTGGCAGACCATAAATAAGATCTATGGAGATATTATTATATCCATGTTCATAACAGCGGTGTACAGCGTCTATAGATGCTGCTGAGGAGTGGATCCTGCCTAAGGCTTTAAGAAGGGGATCATGAAAAGTTTGTGCTCCAATACTAATCCTATTCACAGCAGTGAGAAGCAGTTCTCTTAAATAGACCTCAGAAAGATCTTCGGGATTAGCTTCTAGGGTGATTTCTTGAGCGTGGGGAGCGAGCGTTTGAATTATGTTGTGAAGATAGTGTGGAGGAATTAATGAGGGTGTTCCTCCACCAAGAAATACAGTATCTATGAAATGCGTGTCCTTGATCGTAGAAAGTTTTTGCAAACCCTCTTGAAGAATCGCATTACAATACAAATTTACCGATTCAGAGTTGTAAGGAATCGTATAAAAGCTACAGTAATGACACTTCTTTGAACAGAAAGGAAAATGGATATAAAGGGCTAAAGGCGATTTACCATTCATTAGCATCGGGGTCAACAATGCCCCCACGTCTCCAACGATTTCGGTCGCTAAAAGGATCCTCGTCATCGTCACTAGAGTAATCGATTTCTGCAGCACCTTCTTCTCGATCTTCATCATGAAGATCGATTTCTACGGTCTCACCGGGATCAATATCAATTTCAGTTTCCGTAGCTTCCACAAACTCCATATCAGACATACTTGGCCCGTCAGGATATACCGTTTTTGCAGGACTGCGTCTTGGAGTAACAAACTCTTCAACTTCACCACTTTCTTTTAGAAGTTGCAGACGCTCCTTCTCCTCATGGATTTTGTTTTCTAAAGAACGCATTTCTTCTTTGTGACGGTCGATTTCTTTTTTAGGAACCAAACCCAATTGCATCCACTGGGTTAAGTCACGTAATTCAGATTCGAGTTTTTTTAGACGTTCACTTTTCATCTAGTGGGCACCATCCTGTATTCTAGAGAGCAGATGTAATGTATCCTTTGCTTTTTTTCAACTATAGAAAAAAAACAAAGATTGTTTTTTTTGAAAAATAAAAATTTGCTATGAAACGAAATTCAGATCGCATCTATCGAGAACAAATATCATATGGATTCAGAGTTTGCTGGACAAGTCCATTCTTCGGATATGGATTGGATCGAGGCTATGTTTCAAAAATTTCTAAATCATGAAACATTGGATCCTTCATGGAAATATTTTTTTGAAGGATACCAATTAGGTCAGGAAGGTGCTGCCTCAGCATCTTCAGGAAATGAAGAAGCATACGCTGCTCTGCAAGAAAAGAAAGCTCAATTCCTTTGTATGATATACCGTTATTATGGTTATTTACAAAGTCAGATTTCTCCCTTAACTTCCGTTAATCCTTCTCCTTTGATTCAAGAAAAGATCAAGAATATAGATCTTAATGAAATTGTCCCTTCTTTAGGTCTCCTCCCTCAGCCTAAAGTTCCTGTGCGTGATTTAATCCAAGCATTAAAAAACTTTTACTGTCGTAGTATCTCTGTAGAAACCCTTGCGTGTTCTCCTCAATTGCAAGAGTATGTATGGAAGCTCATGGAGAGTAAGCCTCCTCAACGATCTCCAGAAGAGCTTTTGCGTTCCTATCAAGATATATGTAAGGCAACCTTTTTTGAAGAGTTCTTACAAATAAAATTTACAGGGCAGAAAAGGTTCTCCTTAGAAGGGTGTGAAAGTTTGGTCTCCATGCTTGAACATCTTGTTCGCTACGGTGTTACTCAAGATATCACAAGTTACATTCTTGGTATGGCTCACCGTGGGCGGTTGAATGTTTTAACTAATGTTTTAGGCAAGCCTTATTCCCAAGTGTTTATGGAGTTTGAGGATAATCCTCAATCTCGAGGTTTAGATACAGTTGGTGATGTGAAGTATCACAAGGGATATGTAGCTAGATCTCTTGGTAAAAATGGTGAGGAAGTGACATTCGTCATGTTGCCAAATCCTAGCCATTTAGAAGCTGTGGATCCTGTTGTTGAGGGGGTTGTGGCAGCTTTGCAACATCAAGCGGATTCTGGTAAGGAACATTCTTGTTTAGCGATTCTTGTTCATGGCGATGCCGCATTTTCAGGACAAGGAGTCGTGTATGAGACTTTACAATTAAGTCAGATTCCTGGGTATTCCACAGGGGGAACGTTACACATTGTTGTAAACAACCATATAGGATTTACTGCTCAGCCTAGAGAATCACGCTCCACACCTTACTGTACAGATATTGCTAAGATGTTGGGCATCCCGGTATTTCGTGTGAATGCTGAGGATGTTTTCGCTTGTTTGCAGGCTATAGAGTATTCTCTGAAGGTACGTGAAGAATTTAGTTGCGACGTAATTATCGATTTATGCTGTTATCGTAAATACGGTCATAATGAAAGTGATGATCCTTCAATAACAGCGCCTCTGCTCTACGATGAAATTAAGAAAAAACAGACCATTCGCGAGATTTATAAGAAGTATTTGTTAGATAACTATCGTGAAGAAATCTCCGAAGATCGTTTGGAGAAACTTGAAAAAAGCGTTCAGGATACTCTCAACAAAGAATTCCAATCATTAAAGCAAGAAGAAAACCACAAACTCCCCAAAAGAGATTGTCGTCATTGCGATCGTATGGATCTCGGTGAGTTATTAATGAATGATATCGATGTTTCCTTAACGCGTGATACGGTATTTCATATAAGTTCTAAATTGTGTGGTCTTCCTGAAAACTTTACACCCCATCCTAAGGTAAAAGCTCTGCTTGATAAGAGAATGAAAATGGCTAAAGGAGAAATTGGCTATGATTGGGGGATGGCGGAAGAGCTAGCCTTTGCTTCTTTATTGATCGAGAAATTTTCCCTACGTCTTTCAGGACAAGATGCTATTCGTGGGACCTTCAGCCAGCGACATTTATTATGGAGTGATATCCAATCTGGAGATACTTACACACCTTTGTATCATTTATCTCCTGATCAAGGCTCTGTAGATATTTATAATTCGCCATTATCTGAATATGCTGTGCTAGGCTTCGAATATGGTTATGCTCAGCAAGCAGAGCGTACTCTTGTTTTATGGGAAGCGCAATTTGGAGATTTTTCCAATGGAGCGCAGATTATTTTTGATCAGTATATTTCATCTGCGATTCAAAAATGGGATCTACACTCTGATCTCGTTGTTCTTCTTCCTCATGGCTACGAAGGACAGGGGCCAGAACACTCTTCAGCACGTATAGAAAGGTATTTACAGCTGGCTGCGAATTGGAATTTTCAAGTTGTGATTCCTTCTACTCCGGTACAATATTTCCGTATCCTGCGTGAACATACAAAACGAGATTTATCTTTACCCCTGGTGATCTTCACTCCAAAAATGCTTTTGCGGCATCCTGAATGTACAAGCCTTATTGATGAGTTTACGGAACCAGGAGGGTTTCGTCCTATCCTTGAAGATACCGAGCCTAATTATGATGCTAAGGTATTAGTATTGTGTTCTGGCAAGGTATATTATGATTTTAAAGGTGCCTTACCTCAAGAACGTAAGAAAGACTTTGCTTGTTTGCGTATTGAGAGTTTGTATCCTTTACATCTCGAAGATCTTCTTTCCTTGATTGGCAAGTATTCTAAAGTCGAGCATTACGTTTGGCTTCAAGAAGAACCTCAGAATATGGGTGCTTATGATTATATTTTCATGGCTACTGAAGAGATTCTCCCTAAAAAATTAAAGTGCGTTAGCAGACCAAGAAGTAGTTCAACAGCTACAGGTTCTGCACGTCTTAGCCAACAAGAACTTTTAACATTAATGGAAACATTGTTTTCTTTAGGTAATGTATGATCACAGAAGTACGCATTCCAAATGTCGCTGAATCCATAAGCGAAGTCACCATAGCTTCTCTTTTGGTGACTTCAGAGAGTCTGGTTCAGGAGAATCAAGGTATTATGGAGATCGAAAGCGATAAGGTAAATCAACTTATCTATGCTCCTATATCGGGAAGGATCGTTTGGTCTGTCGCTGAAGGAGACGTTGTTGCCGTCGGTGGAATCGTTGCTACGATCTATGATGCTAATGAATCTGTTTCCGAAAGTACAGCGAAGGAAACTCCGGTAGAGGAGACAGTAGATGCGGAGATTATTAATTTCCCGAGGTCTACAGCTCACAATCCTCCTTCTGAGGGAAAAACATTTGTTCCTTTACGTGAGAAAATGCAAGAAGAACCGCAACGTTCGGGAGCTAAAAATGAGGTTCGTGAGCGTATGTCATCCATACGCAAAACGATTTCTCGACGTTTAGTTACAGCTCTTCATGAATCAGCAATGTTAACAACATTCAATGAGATTCATATGACCCCTCTGATGCAACTTCGGAAGGAAAAACAAGAGGCCTTTTCTTCTCGCTATAATGTGAAACTCGGTTTGATGTCCTTTTTCATAAAAGCAGTTATTGAAGCTCTGAAGGCTTATCCCCGTGTAAATGCGTATATTGATGGCGATGAAATTGTCTATCGTCAGTATTACGATATTTCCATTGCTGTAGGAACAGAACGCGGTCTTGTTGTCCCTGTGATTCGTGAGTGCGATAAACTCTCTAGTGGCGATATCGAAGTGAAACTTGCAGATTTGGCAAGTAGAGCTCGAGATGGTTTAATTTCTCTTCCAGAGTTAGAAGGAGGAAGTTTCACTATTACCAATGGTGGGGTGTATGGTTCCTTACTTTCTACGCCGATTATCAATCCTCCTCAAGTGGGGATATTGGGAATGCACAAAATAGAAAAACGCCCTGTAGTGATCGATAATACAATCGCCATTGCGGATATGATGTATGTTGCCTTTAGCTACGACCATCGTATCATCGATGGTAAAGAGGCGGTTGGTTTCCTTATCAAAATCAAAGATGCTATAGAACAACCAGAAGGGTTACTTGATTTTTAAAATCATAGGATCATCTAGGAAGAAGAAGAACAGCAGTGACGTTGTTCTTTTTTATAGGTGTATCTATCACGTTAGGTTCTGAATAGTAGTTGCGGTACCGAGAAGAGAAGAAAATCTCATGTTCGGTATATGTACACCGTTCAGAAATCGTAATTTTAGAACTTGAGATTCCAAGATCTAGCAACTGTTTTCTCGCTATAGCACGGAAATCCAAATGATTTTCCTTTGGCATGAAGGCAAAAAAACTCGGGGGAAAAAGCTCTCTATAATCGGGATAAATTGCATAATCCGGACCTAGAGAAGGGCCTATCACAACAATCAAGTCTTGGGGACGGGAGTTATATACACGTTTTAATGTAGCTACAGTTACTGCGTAGATATTTCCCACAAGTCCTCGCCATCCACAATGTACATTAGCGACGACATGATTTTCTGGATCGTAGAAAATAGCCGGTTGGCAATCAGAATGTCGGATATGTAGAGAAAGCATAGGATCATGAGTATACAATCCATCAGCAGGGCATCCTGAAGGGGTTGTATATGCAGCATGACGTAAACTCGTGCTATGCACTTGATGGAGATCACAAAAACGTTCAGCACCTAGAGCTTTACGGATCTCATCATTTTTAGGTACATAGACGTAGCCTTCTGCATCTGTTTGCTTAGGGAACAATCCATGACGTAGGGGGAGGTCGGAGAGCTCTGGGAAAGTTAGTTTATTTAGGTGGTTACCTGTAGTCGTAGATTGTGCCATAGCTAAAAATGTCTCATTCAGGATCTTTCCATACACCATGTTCTTTCAGAAGACTTACAAGCTCTTCTTCAGCTTTTTCCATGGGGATATGCGCTTTCACGCATGTGTGTTTGACATAGAGATCGATCATTCCGGTTTTAGACCCTACAAATCCAAAATCAGCATCTGCCATTTCTCCTGGGCCGTTAACAATACATCCCATAACGGCAATTTTTAATCCTACAAGATGTTGTGTTTTGTCGTGAATACGTTTTGTCACTTCAGGAAGGTCAAAGAGAGTTCTTCCGCATCCAGGACATGAGATATACTCGGTTTTTACTAAACGTACGCCAGCACTTTGTAAGGTGCCGAAGGCAATTTCTCGAACTGCGGTAAGTGGAATATTAGGAAGATCCAAAATTACAGCTTCTCCTAAACCATCCAGGAGTAGTGCTCCGAATTCTGTAGCTATAGCCACCGCTGCTTCAGATTCATCATCGAGATCTTTTGAAAATACCAATTTTACAGGTTGTTGCTCACATTCTTTATGTTCAAAGAACTCTCTTGTACTGTGAATAAACGGAGGTGAGGCGTGAAAATGCACGAAAGGCGCACTTAACACTTCCTCTTTGTTCCAGATCTCTTTGTTATAATCATAAAGGCAGGGTACTTCATGATGATGGAAAACAATGAAGTGCTCTTCTAATTTTTCAAGAATCGAAGTGCCAATAAAACTTTTTGGAACAACCACGCCATCAGGAGCGGTGAACTCTTTTTTCCCATTTTTAGGGTTGATTCCTAATTGCTCAAGTAGATGTTCAACTGTGGTATTTAAGATATGATCTTCATTCAGTTTAACAAAAACACCATAAACAGATCCCCAAGGGGTTGTTTTTGTGATTTTCTTGGAAGCATTGACGAAACTTTCAGAATTTTCTAAAGCAAAAGGGTTATTTCTCTTAGGAAGATTCAGGTATGTCTCTGTATGTTTTAATAAACTTTCACAAACAGGGACTTCTTGTGTCGGACACCCTGTTAAAGAACAACGAATGGTATCACCTAAACCTTCTGTGAGGAGAGTCCCTATACCAACAGCGGATTTAATAATCCCATCCATTCCCATTCCTGCTTCAGTAACCCCTAGATGTAGAGGATAATGCCAGCCACGGGCGTCAAGATCTTTAGCTAACTGACGGTACGCAGCAACCATGACTTTAGGGTTGCTAGACTTCATGGAGAAAACAACATCTCGGTAATCAAGCTTTTCACATATTTCAATATACTCAAGTGCCGAAACTACCATACCCTCAATGGTATCGCCATAACGTTGCATAACACGTTCGGAAAGAGAACCGTGATTCACTCCAATTCTCATTGCTTTCCCTAGACGCTTACATTTCTCAACAAGAGGAGAGAATTTTTCTTCTAATCGAAGAAGGCTGTCGGCATATTGTTTATCTGTATATGTTTTCCCCGTGAACATGTTGCGTTTATCAACGAAGTTTCCTGGGTTAATACGGACTTTGTCTACAAAATCTGCGACATGCATCGCTGCTTGAGGAAAGAAATGGATATCAGCTACAAGAGGAACATCTATGCCTAAGGCAAGCAAACGTTCTTTTATATGCTCGCATGCTTGAGATTCTTTAATTCCTTGTACGGTAACACGAACAATTTCACACCTAGCTTCTACTAAGGCACAGATTTGCTCAACCGTAGCGTCAACATCTGCTGTAGGGGTTGTTGTCATTGATTGCGTTTTTATCGAGTGGTCGCTACCTACATAAAGATTCCCAATTTTGACAGAATGCGTGTAACGTCTAACAGCTTGTTCTTGGGCTGGGGGATTGATCATAAAAACCTAAAATAGTTCTAAAAGGGCTGCTATAGAGAGGGCAAAAAGCGCTTTAAAAGCAAACCGAAAACCAAGTCTAGACTATTTGAGGGTATTCATCAAAAAGAAAAATATAAATTAAATAAAAACTTAACTTTCACAATCACATTTTTTGTTTTTAAAGTTTTTATTTGATTAGTTTAAAAAACTCATATTGATGAACTTATAGAATTTTAGGGCAGCCCAACCATTCTCTGAGATGAGAAAAGATAGAGGTTGTGCTGCTTTTGAGAAGAAAACCTTAATCGTCTTCCAAATCATCAATATCAATTTGTTTGTAAGATACAGGTTTGGGTTTGTGTAGAGGGTTGCTTCCTATACCGTAGAGACACACAGTTAGGTTATTCTCGGGGTCTTGTGCTATTTCAGCTAAGGCTGAGGATAGTGCTGTGGCAACTCTACTTTCAAAATCACTATCAAGTGGTGCAAACATGTCAATATAGGGGGCATCAAGCTGATTTTTAGGGAACAAAAGATCGTTTCCGTAAATGCTAATGCTGTGCACACCACTAGCTACTAGTGACTGAAAGAAACGAGAAAACATCTCTTTTTGACGGTCAAAGCTTTTCCTCCCATAAAGAGGGTGGCGTGTGTGCTCGAGTTGCTCATTATCTGTTTTTGGGTAATTTCCAAAGGGATTCCACGCACTAATCAGGTATTGAGGACTGTCATCTGTTGCAGATTCTGCGATATTGCTCCACGAACTGCGTGACCATCCTGCAGGTGTTTTCGGTGTTTGCGAAAATTCTGCTAAATTTGTATTCCAACCACGAGTTCCAATTTCTATTTTAAATAAATCTAAAGAACTATTCCGCATAGTTTCGGGACGCGTCAGATCTGCTTCTGGAGGTATGAAACATACCCGCGATACACCTGTGCCGCGATCCATAATAGGAGATAGGAATGATGGAGTTTTAAAAGTTACGAGTTTGACTTTGGAGTTGTTTTTTGCTGTAAAGACGTCGATATCTTCAACTCCAGGGGCTTGCATATTTTTAGGTAGTGATGAGCTCTCTGTGAAATTTGCTTTCAAAGAGTTGGCAAGATCGGAAGAAAGGAAGTCATAGGGCCTGTTTGCTTCTAAAGCGCTTTCTATTTTCCCCCTAATATCTTTTTTCATTTTGCTGGGTAGAAGCGCAATGGAGGCTCCTAATAAAATAGTTCCTAAGGTAACGCCAATAGCTGTAGCAATCACTAGGCCAGGGGCTCCAAGCACTCCGAGAGTAATCCCACAGGCAATTCCTCCAGCTAAAGCAAGTCCGCCTATGATCGCAAGCACTTTTCGAGTAGTCTCTCGAGTGTTTGGGTTATATAAAACCCTATTCAGATAGCCTTTTACGGGGAATCTGTCCTTAGGATTTAAATTAAATAGTTGGTGTGGGGGTAATGGATGATTACCCGAGGGAATTTTTTCATGTGACATAATTAAAATTATAAAAATTTTTTTAAATAAAAGTAATAGTGTTATTTATATTATTTATTGTCTATTGAAAATGAGTGATTTACAATATTGAGTATTTCACAATGGAAGTCCTAATCCCGGGGAACTCACAATAACAACGTTCATAATGGTGTCAGGCTGTGAGGTTGCAAAATTGATTAATGCAGCAACCAAACCTGTTTGTATAGCAGCCTTCCAATCAGCTGCTACTTGAGGATTTGAGGAGAGCTGAGTAGGCGCAGTGGAAATTAGGGGAATTTGAATCATGTCCACACCTTGTCTGATAGCCTCGTTTAGGCAATTAGTATACGTAGCTTTTGCCAGGGCAAAAGCAATCACGGGATGGTGATTATAGAGTTCAGGATCAAGCTCCTGAATGATGCCTAGGAAATTAGGTAATCCTAGTTGTTTCTTGTTGCTAGAGCCATCAGAGTTTTTCCATGGTATGGAGATACATTGACCTTCCTGCATCTCTATAGGAATTTCGTCAGAGATGTTTAAAGTGCATAAGTCTGAAAGGAGTGTATTCCGTTCTAATACGATCATGAGGTTGCAACAGCAATGCACACGTGGGGAATAAACGGTTCCTGTAGTTGCAAAGAGAACGGTTTTTGAATTGTTAATTTTCCAAACCTTATTTAATAGGGAAGGGGTAGTTTCTCCGAAGATGCGCGGTAAGGTGTTCCACGTATTCACTACTTCACAGTATTGTTCTAAAATTTTTGTATGTTTTGTGTTTTCATTGATTTCAATTAAGAATGGCGTACCTAGAAGAGGTGTAACATCTTTTTGTTGTAATTTCTGTTGAGAGGTTCTCCTAAGAAGAAATAGAGACGCAATAACAAGAGGAATTGCGAAGGCGCAAATAGAGAACAGAGGGAATATTCCTGTAACTAAAGAAGAAATAATAGCTCCGAGTATAGCTAAGTACGCGAAGACAAGCATAATAATAATCGGGAGGATTCTTGATACTATGCTACTTTTTTTGGGGGATATTTCGGGGTAGGATTGTATGTGTTTGAAAGATGCGGCAGTGAGATCGGATATCATATTATGGTAAAGAAGGATGCTTGGATTTTTGAGCCGTCTTCGCGATATCGTGAAAAAATACTCAGTTTAAAGTAGAGACGAAGATGCTCTCAATTTTATACATCTTTTTCTTAGTGTTTATGTTTTGCTATTCAATGTTATCGATATAGTAAAGATAATACAACAAAGTTGGCAACTTAGATTTTATTCAGAAGTTGAGCTGCTATAATTCATCTCAAATGTGCCTTGCAAGCCCTTTTGTACGTTTATTCAAAGTACTTATAGGTAGAAATATAAACACACCATCAGCACGTTTTCTATAAGAAAATGTCTTGGGATTTTGCTTCTAGGAGCAATAAGAGAGGATCTTGGGGTTATGATGCCATAGATCTACAACACATACTTGTTGTAGATCCACGACAAGGTGATCTTATGTTAGCCTAAGGGGGGATTAGCGATATCTGTGACAACAATGATCATTTGAGAATTTGGATTTTGCGTAGCAAAATTCGTAACAGCAGTTACTAAGGCTGCTTTCACAGCATCTATCCATTCAGCTCGCACAGTACCTCCTGCTAGATTTGCTGGAGGAGCGAAAAGGCTGGATGAGATAAGGGGTAACTGAACATATTTGGCGCCTTTTTCCACAGCTTTAGCTAAACAATTTTCATAGGCTTTAGTTACGGTCTCATAGCATCTGAGTGCGTCATTATTCAGTTGGTTGGCTGTTGGTCCTAAAAGTTGTGCGAGTAATGCAGGAGCCGAAGAGTCCCCGTCATTGGTTGTGCCGTTTGCATTTATCCATTTACCCGCAGTACATTCGCCAATATTTAAACGTGCCTTGCCTTCGGTGGAATTTTGCCATCCTCGACGACTAACTGCTCGAGTAAAGACGTAATTAGTTCCTCCGCCATGTCTGTACATAGTATCGTTGGCAGCATTTACTAGCATAGGGGTGAGGTCTTTGGTGAGGAATCTAGGTGTAGTAATGTCACCGCATGTAGAGACAAGTACTGTTTCAGTATGAGGGACCTGCCATCCCGAGAAAGTGGTGTTTTGGTCGATAGGATCAAATTGAGGGGTTTGGATATCTTGTCGGGATGCGAGTTTCGTCAGACCGTCAAGTAATTCCGTAAAATTCGGGACAGTTTGCAAAGGAGCCGCTGCAGCTGCAGGCAAAACCTGAGGTGGAGGAGTTGGAGATGATGGTACATCCTGAGGCTCTTGGAATGTTTGGGGTAGTGGTACATCCTGAGGAGCTGGGAATGTTGAGGATGGTGGTACATCCTGAGGCTCTTGGAATGTTGAGGACGGTGGTATATCCTGAGGCTCTTGGGATGTTTGGGGTAGTGGTATATCCTGAGGAGCTGGGAATGTTGAGGATGGTGGTATATCTTGAGGATCTTGGAATGTTGGAGAAGGAGGAGGAGTGTACTCTGGTGTTGATAGATCTTCTGATTGGAAAGAAAGAGGTGGAGAAAGGTCGGGTATGGATAGTTCTGATCCTCTTTCTGGGAAAGTCTCTTGAGGAAGAGATGATGAAGCAACAAGCTCTTTATTAAGAAGAATACAACACGCTACGGCTATGATAGAGCAAGCAACTACGGCAGCAGCAAGAGCTGGCATCGAAAAAGTAATAGCTAAAGCAAGGGTTGTTACCACGCCAATAAAGGCTAAGCCCGCGATGGTTGCAAGGGCTGCCTTTTTAACTTCTGTATTATTTCTATTACCTGGTATTGCGGAGGTCTCGGAAAGGAGTTGAGACGGCTCACGATTATGAATAGGTTGAAACATAAAATATTAATTTTTTTTATGACTAAAAGTTATTAATATTTTAACGTATTCCAGCCTTAGGGTATAGAGAGTTTTTTTTCAAGAACTTCGGGCCCAAAACGCAAGTTTTCCCGGAATGTAAAGCAAACCTTACATACCTCGCCCGTATATAAAAATGTCTTAACGTTTTTAATTTTTTAAGGAATGGAGCTTAAAAGGTAATTTTAACACATCCGCCGTTAATTTTACACTGACAGGCAAGACGTTCATTAGAGTCTTCACAATCTCCGAGAAAGTCTTTCTCTTCTTCTGTGAAATTAGAAAGATTTTCTTTGCCTTCTACAACCTCGATAACACAGGTGCCACATACTCCTTCTGTACATGCAAAAGGAATCCCTGAAGATTCACAAGGCTCTGCTATGCTAGAACCGTCTTGAAGTTCAAACTCTTGTGTTTCGTCTTCGGATGCAATAATCAATTTTGCCATTTGTGATTTCCTGAAAATCTTTTAATAACGAGACTAACAATTCGGAGTAGAGGGATTCGAACCCCCGACCTATTGCTCCCAAAGCAACCGCGCTAACCAGGCTGCGCTATACTCCGTACAAATGTCTCTAAGAAATAAAGACGTTAGCACAGAAGAAAATAGTCTACAAGATAAACATAACCTAAAATTCACGAATCTTTATCGTAAGAGTTTTTCTTGAAGATATATGTTTTTTGTCGTTATTGAAGAAAATAAGAGAGTCTCATAAGGGAGGCGCTTGGTGACAAGCAAACAAGAGAAATTATGGAGAATGGCTCTCATTCCCTTAGGTATTCTTCTTTCTTTTTTGATTCCTTTACCTCAGCTACTTTTAGATACTGGTCTATGTATCAACTTTATTTTATCGCTAACCGTTGTATTTTGGGTATTTTCTTTAAAATCTAGCCTTGAAGCTAGGCTCTTCCCTGCGTTATTTTTGTACCTTTGCTTATTTCGTTTAGGATTGAATCTTGCTTCAACGCGATTAATTTTATCCTCCGGTTGGGCATCACCTATGATTTTTTCTTTGGGGAATTTTTTTTCCCTAGGGAGTTTAGGAGCAGGAATTGCTGCCTGCTGTCTGTTTTTTTTAGTAAATTTTCTTGTCATTGCTAAGGGATCTGAAAGAGTCGCCGAAGTACGTGCAAGATTTATTTTAGAAGCTCTTCCTGGCAAGCAAATGTCACTAGATGCCGATCTTGTATCTGGACGAGCCTCTACGATCGATGTGGAAAAACAAAAACAAGATCTTTTTGAAGAGAGCGATTTTTTTTCTTCGATGGAGGGAGTATTTCGCTTTGTAAAAGGAGATGCTGTTGTTAGTTGTATTTTACTCATTGTTAATTCGATAGCAGCTGCCTATTTTGCTTGTTCTTCCGATGGAGAATCAGCAAATTTATGGCTCACCGTGGTAGGAGATGCTTTAGTAAGCCAGGTGCCTGCACTCATGACATCATGTGCGGCAGCTACCTTGATATCCAAGGTTGGCCAAAAAGAATCTCTTCTTGAGTATATGCTAGATTATTACGAGCAAGCGCGAGTGCATTTTCGAACGATTGCTCTTTTATTTTCCTCACTACTGTTTATCCCAGGGACTCCTAAAGCTCCTGTTCTTGCTTTTGCTATTGCATTGCTCATCGCATATAAACAACCCAAGGATATACAGGATCCTGAAACTTTATCTGAAATATTCCAACAAATACATCTCTCTCTTCCTACAGATTACACAGGAGTCAACCCTCACGAGCTATATGCACAAGCACGAGAAGAGATCTTCAATGAAACAGGAGTATTCTTACATCAAGAGATGAAGATTTTTTATCGTGGCAAACAAGCAACTTTGAGTTGCTATGGAAAACATTTTCATCTTGAAGAAATTTCTTTATCTCGTCTTTTGCCAATACTAAGAAATCTACTCCCAGAGGCTATTCACGGAAAGTATGTCAAAATGCTTGTACGACAAGCGCAAAATGTTTTGGGTATCTCTATCGATGAGATTATTCCCAAAAAAATATCTGAAAATTCCTTACTCTTTCTCGTAAAAGGCCTAGTCAAAGAACGTGTATCTTTAAGGTTGTTCCCTAAGGTATTGGAAGCAATAGCGTTATATGGATCTCCAGAAGAAAATCCAGAGATACTCGCCGAGAAAATTAGAAAATACCTAGGGAAACATATAGGAAGAGCTCTTTGGGATCAGAAAAATACACTAGAGATCATCACAGTAGATTCTCATGTAGAACGTATGATAGGTGATTTATATTCAAAATCTAATCCATTAATGTGTGATAAGGTGATTGGCCAAGTACAGACTCTTTTAAATCAATCAGCAGGAGGGGATTTTCGTGCTATCATTACGGGATGCGAGTCGCGTTTCGAACTAAGGAAAATGATAGAACCTCACTTTCCAGATCTACTTGTTTTATCACATAATGAACTTCCAGAAGAAATCCCTATTTCTTTGCTAGGATCAGTTTCTGACGAGGTTTTGACACTTTAATTGTGAAATTTATCTTTTTAAAACAAATAAAATATTTTAATTGAGGTATTGTTTAAAATATTTTTTTTATTTAATCTTAAAATAATTATTGAAAGAAAAAATTTGTGAAAACACAAAATACGCAGAACATTTCTGAGATTTGGGAACTTTATTGGCAGACTCAAGAAATCAAGTATCGAGATACTCTGATTGATTTTTACCTGCACTTAGTTAAGTGTGTGGCTCACCGCCTAATTTCAGGTATGCCTTCCCATGTAAAGACCGAGGATCTTTATGCTTCCGGAGTTGAGGGTTTAGTTCGAGCTGTTGAACGTTTTAACCCTGAAAAGAGTCGTCGTTTTGAGGGGTATGCTTTATTTTTAATTAAAGCAGCAATTATCGATGATTTAAGGAAGCAGGATTGGGTGCCAAGAAGCGTACATCAAAAGGCAAATAAGCTTGCTGATGCTATGGACGCCCTGCGTCTGTCACTCGGGAGAGAGCCTACGGATGGTGATCTTTGTGAGTATTTCCAAATTTCTCAACAAGAGCTTTCTGGCTGGTTTGCTTCAGCTCGGCCCGCATTAATTATTTCTTTAAACGAGGAAAGACCCTCGTTATCTGATGGTGAATCTGGTGTAGCTCTAGAAGAACGCATTGCTGATGAAAGAGCAGAAACAGGATATGACATTGTTGATAAAAAGGAATTCTCTTCATTCTTAGCAAGTGCTATAGAGGGCCTTGAAGAGAAAGAAAGAAAGGTGATGGCTCTATACTACTATGAAGAGCTTGTTCTTAAGGAAATTGGAAAGATTCTAGGAGTTAGCGAATCACGAGTATCCCAGATTCATTCCAAAGCCCTGATCAAGCTCCGAGCGGCTTTATCTGCTTTTCTTTAAGAAATTCTCTCTGGTTGTGGTTTCACATTCAACATGAAGATGCTCATAATTCCAAGAGACAATGCGACTCCCCCAACAGCACTAAGTAATAAGAACCAAAGGTTCAAAGTCAGTGTCATAGCCACACAACTCCCTACCGTTGCTACAATAGCTAGAGTAATAAGAGCTACAGAAATAATACGAGAAACAGTTTTGGAGTGAATAAAATCCACTGCTTTGGCTTGTAAACGGCTGATACAAGAAGTATTTTCTAGAGTTGGGCTTATCATTATTAAAATAACCTTTAAGTAAAAGAATTGATCTATTTTAAATTAAAGTGGAATTTTTATCTGTTTATTTTTTTTCTAGAGTAAATTCCTAAGGAATCTTGCATATAAGAGTACTGATCGTTAAGATAGTCCTTCAATTATTAAGATTTTTTGTTATTGCGATGCGGGATTTTATACAACACTTGCAAGATCGGGGAATTCTCGAAAATTTTTCCTCAGGATTAGATAGCGTAAGTACCCCAGTTTCTGCCTATCTTGGATTTGATCCTACCGCTCCTTCTCTTCATATAGGACATTGGATAGGGATATGCTTTTTGCGTAGAATGGCTAGCTTTGGTATCACTCCTGTAGCTCTTGTAGGTTCTGCTACCGGAATGATAGGAGATCCTTCAGGGAAAAGCATAGAACGTACCCTACTTGAGGAAAGCCAAGTCGCTTATAATAGCCAGAAACTCTCAGAATGTCTTTCTCGCTATTTACCCGGATTGCAAATAGTAAATAACATGGATTGGTTGAAAGAAACTACTGTGATAGATTTCTTGCGAGACGTAGGGAAGCATTTTAGACTAGGCGCTATGCTCGGTAAAGATACAGTCAAACAGCGTGTTCAGTCTGAAGAGGGCATTAGCTATACTGAATTTAGCTACATGCTTTTGCAATCATATGATTTTGCTTATCTCTTTGAGAAGCATGGAGTATGTTTGCAATGCGGAGGAAGTGATCAATGGGGGAACATTACTTCAGGAATTGATTACATTCGTCGTCTTGGATTGGGACAGGCTTATGGTTTGACTTATCCATTGTTAACGAATAGCCAAGGTAAGAAGATTGGGAAGACAGAATCAGGAACAATTTGGTTGGACCCCAAGCTAACATCTGCCTATGAGTTATATCAGTACTTTTTACGGCTTCCAGATCAAGAAGTGCCTAAAGTCGCACGTACGTTAACTTTATTGAGTAATGAAGAAATCTTTGATCTAGATCAAAAGTTTTTATTAGATCCGGTAGCTGTGAAAAAGTTTGTTGCCGAAACTATAGTAACCTCTATACACGGTGAAGATGGACTAAGAGAAGCTCAGATAGTCACCCAAAGTATGCATCCTGGTAAAGTATCTTCAGTTTCTGAGAAGGATTTCCAAGATCTTATTGCTATGGGCCAGGGAGTCTCTTTAGAAAGAGCTCAGGCTCTCGGCAAACGGTGGATAGATCTTTTTGTTACATTAGGGGTCTGTAGTTCTAAAGGAGAAGCTAGAAGATTGATCGAGCAGAAAGGTCTCTATGTGAATAGTGAACCTATTGAGAATGAACACAGTGTTTGTGAAGAAACTCAGGTATGTTTCGATCAATATGTGTTATTAGCACAGGGAAAGAAGAAAAAACTCGTTTTGCGTCTAATTTAAGTGTGGAGGAGGATTGGTGGCAGAGAAAGCAGGTGCGGATATTGGGCTAATTGGTTTAGCTGTAATGGGGAAAAATCTTGTGTTGAATATGATCGACCATGGTTTTTCTGTGTCTGTCTATAATCGGAGTCCAGAGAAAACTCGAGAGTTTCTTCAAGAACATTCTCAAAGCCCCGAACTTCAAGGACATGAAAAATTAGAATCTTTTGTACGTTCTTTAAAACGTCCTAGAAAAATCATGCTGATGATTAAAGCAGGAACTCCTGTGGATCAAAGTATTGATTCGCTACTCCCTTATCTTGAAGCTGGTGATATTATCATCGATGGAGGGAATAGCTATTATAAAGATTCAGAAAGACGATGCCGTGATCTTAAGGAAAAAGGCATATTATTCATAGGCATGGGCATCTCTGGAGGAGAAGAAGGCGCTCGTCATGGACCTGCTATTATGCCAGGAGGGAATAGTGATGCCTGGCCAGAAATAGCACCTATCTTCCAAAGTATTTCTGCTAAGGTTAACGGGAACCCTTGCTGCTGCTGGGTTGGACCCGGAGGAGCAGGACATTATGTAAAAACTGTACATAATGGCATAGAATATGGAGACATACAGTTAATTTGTGAGGCTTATGGCTTATTAAGATCACGTTTGGATATATCTCCTGAAGCGGTATCATCGATTTTTGCTGAATGGAATACACGTGAATTAGAAAGTTACCTGATGAGAATTTCTGTGGAAGTTCTCTCTTTAAAAGACTCCAATGGCTTCCCAGTTATTGATACCATTTTAGATGTTGCTGGACAAAAAGGAACAGGACGTTGGACTGCTATTGATGCTATCGATTCAGGCGTCCCTCTTTCGCTAATTATTGAATCTGTGTTAGCCCGCTTCCTCTCTTCTTGGAAAACTATTCGCGAGCGAGCAGCTCAAGAACTTCCGGGTATTCCTATCGTTTTTGAAAAACCTCGAGACCCTCATCTTTTTATAGAAGATGTTTTTCAAGCGCTATACGCTTCGAAAATCATAAGTTATGCTCAAGGATTCATGTTATTGAATCAAGCATCTGAAGAGCATCAATGGAATTTAAATTTCGGAGAGTTAGCCCTATTGTGGAGAGGCGGATGCATTATCCAAAGTGTTTTTCTAGATGCTATCCATAAAGGTTTCGAAAATGAGCCGGAAGCACCTTCGTTAATTTTACAAACCTATTTCAAGACGGTATTACAAAATTCCGAACCAGGTTGGCGAAGAACCGTTGCCTATGGCGTGGGTTCAGGATATCCTATCCCTTGTTTAGCAGCTGCATTGACATTTTATGATGGTTATCGAACAAAAGACTCTTCAATAGCTTTAGCTCAAGGATTAAGAGACTATTTCGGAGCTCATACTTATGAACGTAAGGATAGACCTCGAGGGGAGTTCTATCATACAGATTGGATAGGGTCCAAAACAACAACTCTAGTAAAATAATTTGAGAAAATACGAGAGCGTTGACTTAAGTTGATTTTTTGAGCAACTCTCTTGTTATCTTTAGGGATAACTTACAACGCCCCTTTTTGTTGGTCTATTCTAAGTTTCTGGAGTAGAATGTAGAGGAATATAAAAAAGTAACTTATCCCAACCTCAAGTTTCCTATCGGAAGGGCATAGTAACATATCTTTACGGCTTACTAATCTATTTTGAGAACTTCGATAAAAGCAGTGTTTGGAATAGAGACTTTTCCAAATTCCTTCATCCGCTTTTTACCTTTTTTCTGTTTTTCCCAGAGTTTACGTTTTCTCGTGATATCACCGCCGTAACACTTTGCAGTCACATTCTTAGAAAGAGCGCGAATAGTTTCTCTAGCAATTACTTTTTTATTGATAGCAGCTTGGATGGGGATTTTAAAAAGTTGTTGAGGAATCACATCGACGAGCTTTTCGCAGATACTTCTTCCGCGTGCTTCAGCTTTATCTCTATGTACAAGGCAAGAAAAAGCATCAACGGGTTCGTCGTTGATTAGAATTTCAAGTTTGATGATAGATCCTTTACGGTAATCTCCCAAACGATAATCAAAAGATCCATAACCCTTAGTCACAGATTTTAATTTATCGTTAAAATCAGAGACAATTTCATTTAAAGGAAGATCATAAGAAAGCACTAACCTGTGTTGATCTAACATTTCTGTTTTTAAGCATACACCACGCTTATCCAAACATAGATTCATAATACTGCTTAAGTACTCTTGTGGTGTAATGATATTGACATGTACCCAAGGCTCTTCCATGTGTTCTATGATCGAGGGATCTGGATAGGCGGTAGGATTGTCTATGAACAAAGTTTTGCCATTTTTTAAGACAACCTTATAAATTACACTGGGCGCTGTAGCAATAATGTCGAGATCAAACTCTCGGATGATTCTTTCAAAAACGATCTCTAAATGCAGTAATCCTAAAAACCCACAGCGAAAACCAAAGCCTAAAGAATGGCTACTTTCTTGTTCGATCGTTAAAGCAGAATCGTTAAGTTGTAAACGGCTTAAAGCGTCTTTTAAAGCATCAAAATCTGAAGAATCAATAGGGTAAATACCAGCAAACACTACAGGATTGATTTCCTTGAATCCATCTAAAGGTACCTTAGCAGGATGCTTTACTGTAGTTACCGTATCGCCAATCTTTACATCCTTGACTTTTTTTAAGTTGGCTATGAAATAGCCTACCTGACCTGCTCGTAAAGATCCCTCAATTAACGTTGCTTCAGGAAGAAAAGCTCCTACGCCTAATACCTCAAATGATGATCCTTTTGTTGCCATAAAGGTAATGCGATCACCTTTTTTAATTTCTCCGCTAATCACGCGGACATACACCATAATGCCTACATAAGGATCATAGTGAGAATCAAAAATCAAAGCTTTTAATTCAGTTTCTTCAGGAGGTTTAGGTGGAGGGATTAACTCAACAATTGCTTCAAGAATGTCAGAGATTCCTTCCCCAGTTTTTGCTGAGCAGGCGATCGCATTTGTAGTATCTAACCCTATGTAATCTTCTATTTGCTTTCGGATTTTTTCAGGGTTTGCGGCTGGTAAATCAATTTTATTTAAAATAGGAATGATTTCCAAATCACGCTCTAAGGCGAGATAAACGTTAGCTAAACTTTGAGCTTGCACACCTTGAGCTGCGTCAACAATTAAAAGAGCTCCTTCACAGGCAGCTAAGGATCGTGATACTTCATAAGAAAAATCCACGTGCCCAGGCGTGTCTATAAGGTTAAGCTGATAAACTTCCCCATTGTATTCATAATACATAGTCACTGGGTGCGCTTTGATTGTGATACCACGCTCTCTTTCTAGATCCATGGAATCAAGGAGCTGCTCGCGCATTTCTCTTTGCTCGACTGTACTTGTACTTTCAAGTAAACGGTCAGCAATTGTAGATTTCCCGTGGTCAATATGCGCAATAATAGAAAAGTTTCGAATGTTTTCTAGCTTATACTCTTTCAAAATACAGGAGGGGTCTTGTCAATTTCAGAGAGAGCCATGTTAGACTGAGTATTGTTAGTTGTCAATACTACTAGAACTGAAATGTAAGAAGGTGAGTTTAATTTATTTAAGAAATCAAAAGTAGAATAGCTATTGTGTTTGTAGTTTGTACGTTTTATCGTTTCTAACCGTAGTATATTATAAACATATGTCGTTTATAATTATAATTTTGTTTCTTTTATTTAGTATGACATATGGAAACTTCCAATCTTTTTGCCTTCCAAACACTTCCAAAGCAAGAAGTAGTTTGTCGATACATGGAAAAAAAGAGACCAACAAAATCTCAAATAATAATATTAATTGTTTTGAGTCTTTTATTTATTATTTCAGGTCTTATTTTTTTATCAATATTACCTTCATGCGTAAATATCATTATCTCACTACTATGCGCAGGCGTGAGTTGGTGTATTTTATCGTTTGTTACGGCCCAGATTATCATTAAATATTCTCAACCTAAATACAGTCACATCCCTTTTGGATTTCGTTGTGTAATTAAATCGGAATTTCCTAAGGCATTTTTTGATTTAGTAACTACGCAAGACTTAAAATTTGCGAATTTTAGGGAGTTATTAATTTATATTCATGATTTTAGAGAATCTAACGACACATCAATTCGAAATAATCTATGTAAACTATCGCCTCAATTAAAGAAGGCTTTGGAAGATTTTGGCGTTGACAATTTCAATACTGAAATTAACGGACAATATCTTCCAAGCTTAAATAACTTATTAATAGAAAATTGCCCTCTATATTGGATGAAGCGTTTTATAGAGTTAGGTAATAAGAATGTCTTAAGAGAAAATTTAGAAAAATACAATCGTGGGTATTCTGGGACCTATTGGTTTTGTGAATTAGATTCAATACGTCGACCTGTCTCTCCAAGAACAGAACACGGAACGATTTTCCTCCTTCAATCTTATGGATTGGTTCAAGAATTGAGCCAAGAGGAATATGTTTTTTTAATGGATCAGGTGAAAAATCATACTTTGGATAATCAACAAGTAACCGCTGTAGTAGATAGGTTATTAATTCATGCTCAGGGAGATTATAGCAGATATATTGCTGAGAAAGATAAGGTAGAACTACTGTCAGAACTACGCGTGTCATTTACAGAGGAGAGTATAAAAGAACTCATTTTTCGAATATGTTCCCATGGTTTTTCTTGGGAGCAACTACAGCTTATTCGATCAACATCGCTTGCTTCTTGGCAGTTTTTATGTTGGGTAGACCGATCTGCTGCTCATGGAGGTATGCGCATACTTGCAAGGTCTTTTTTAGGAGATTTTATTAATGAAAATAGTCATAAGTATGAGTCGAATATTGCTTTAGCAACGTATTCTGAATGTAAAAATGTTTCCCGATACACAAGCTTAATCAATCAAAAAACAAGTCAAGCTTGGAAGACTATCTGTTACTATTTTAATCACCGTATGAAATTTCATGAAAAATTGGAAGAAGCTCATCTAAATAGGGATGATACAGGTTATAATTAAACTTTCTTACAATTTTTAAAGACAAAAAAAATCCTCACCTGTTTCCAAGTGAGGATTTTTGTTAAGATCTCTCATTGAATCTTATGAAGAAGCGTTCTCAACAGCAGGTGTTCCCTGAATTGATGAGGATCCTTCAGCTTCTGTAGAAACAGCAGCTTCTTCTCCTGCGAGCTCTTTTTCTTTGAGAGCAGATTGAATTAAGAATAGTTTGTTTAGCTTGGTAGCAGAAACTAACCATATTGCAATAATCACAAAGAGTGCTATTGCTAGGTAAGGTGTCATAGCTCCAATACTTCCACAAACTACTAAGAGACCTTGTTGAATTAAAGAACCTCCGGATTTTCCGAAACGTGCGGCAACCACGTCAATAGCAGCCTTTCCTTTAACTTTTTGTTCTTGGTCTAATGGAATGTAGGCCATTTCTTTAGTTGCATCAAAGAGGGCATACTTTGTGGATTTAGATAGAATGTTTTGGACAGCACCAACCATAACAGCAAGCATTAATGGTGTGGTTCCAAACATTGCTACGATACCAGAAGCTTGATCTCTGAAGATAACTAAAACAAAGAAAAAGACACCTGTTAACAATACCATCACCGGTGTAACAAGAGCTCCTGTTAACCAGCCGAATTTACGGATAACGTTACCACCGATAAACAACATAACGATTACGGAGACAACACCTGTCCAGAATGAGAAATTCCCCATGAATTCGCTATATTCGTTAGCATTTGGGTATTGCATTTTCAACTGGCTCTTCCAAGTCACTTCTACGAGGTTAATACAAATACCGTAGCAAATAACAAGAAGGGCTAATAACAACATGTAAGGAGATCTTGCAAGGTAAGCAAAGCTTTCTTTCATTGTCATTTTTGGCTTTGATTTCTTAGCTTTGTTTAGCTCTTTAGGATCATAGAATCTAGGATCGGTAAGAACACACTTGTTCATCCACCAGTAGCATAGAATAATAATACCACCAGAAATAACAACCATGCTCATTAAGAGGTAAAGAGAGAGACCCCAAGGATCTGTATTTCCTGTAGCACTAGCACGTAGCTTAGAAGCCCAAATAATAGAGCGGCCAGAAGCGAGTAAAGCGATGTTAGCACCAACTCCAAATAAAGCGTAAAAACGTTTAGCTTCGCTAATTTTAGTAATTTCGTTAGCGAAACCCCAGAACATTAAAGAAAGCATAACGCTTCCCCATAGCTCAGAAAGCACGTAAAATGCAGCAAAAGTCCAGTTTCTAAGCATTGCAACGCAGCCCATTAATCCTTGAGGAAGGATGGCCTGTAATTTATCAGCAAAATCCGTTGGATGTAAAACGTGACGGAATGGGTAAATTACTGTAGGGAATAAAGCAAAGAATAGAAGGAATGGAGCAATTACTGTGTAAAAGAGGGCTGGCTTACTTAAGATGTTGCTTAATTTGGCATAGATAAGCATGAAGACTACAGCGCAAGGAACGACAAGCCACAGTTTGATGAAAGGTATAGCCTCTGCACCAGATCCGGGAGCCGTTACGATAAGAGTGTCTTTTGTATCACGCAATACGGTGTAGTTGAACGCAATACAGAAGAACATTAGGAACATTGGCAGTACCTTCTTCAGCTCATGCATGTGTATCGGCCAAAGAAAAGAACGCAATTTTCCAAAAGGTTTTTCC
This sequence comes from Chlamydia psittaci 6BC, assembly GCF_000204255.1. Taxonomy (NCBI): domain Bacteria; kingdom Pseudomonadati; phylum Chlamydiota; class Chlamydiia; order Chlamydiales; family Chlamydiaceae; genus Chlamydia; species Chlamydia psittaci. The sequence goes on from NC_017287.1 coordinate 492,999, forward strand.
GCTGTTTGTGTCATATTTACCCTCTGAAATAGCTTAGTTAATTAATTTATAAGTTATTAATGATTTAGTCTTTAAAACAATTAAAATTTAATATTTTTAGCCTTTTAGCATATCATTTTCTTTCTCTATTGACAAGAGAAAACAAGACGAGGCGCTTAAAGGCTTTTTAGAGTACTCGAAAGACTAGAGCAAATCGGCTAAAATATTAACTTTACTTAGCCGATTGTAAAGTCTTTTAAACAAAAGACTGAGGAGAATCTAAACTTGAAGAATTAGTTCTTACTGCCTCCACATAGGCATTCCATAGCTCAACGCTAACGATACCATTGCGGATAGAACGAATAAGCTCTCTTTTTAAAGAGGGGAGAGGTTTTTTTGGGCTAAACCGTGCTAAAAGATCTTTATCTCCTACTTGTCTCGCTAATTCTAAAACGCGTTCTATGTCAGTCTTAGTAAAGTTAATAAAGTCTCTGCGCTTTTTAGAGCCTCTAGGAGCTCGAGGTTTTGGATTAATGGCTCGTGGTGAATCAGATTCTAAAATAAATGTTTTTAGCATTTTTAGAAATTGCTCGGGGGCGGCGCTTTTCATTTTTTTTAATGTAAAATGGTGCATATAGCCACCACTTGGTCCTGGAAGATAGCGACATAAATCGTTTTCTTTATCCCCGCAGACCTTTCTAATAGCTTTTGAGATCAGTTTTTCTATTTCTTCATTTATATTCGACTGTTCTACGGCCATGAAACCCACCTTGATAACTTGCTAAATCTTCATAAAAATTAATCGATGTTTACTTTACAAATTTTATAAGAAAGAATTTGGCATACTTTCGATTTAACGTTTAGAAAAATAAAATTAAAGTTCTGTTTATTTAGAGACGTAATTTATCTTCGATTTTGCTTTTTTTCGCAATGTTATTTTCCTGGAAAAGATCGTTTTGTTTCATAAATAACTTTAAAAGAAACAATCATAAGGACAAGAAGTCTTTAGCTGTAACATTTACTTCCTATAATTAAAAGCCTTTTCATTCTCATGAAACATATTTTATTTCTTTTATAAAACCTTCGTAAGAAGAGAAGAAGCGTTTTTCTGATTTCTTTTCGTTGTTCCTCTTATTAATTCTTCGGATTATTCTAAATAAATAACGAGATTTTTTTCTGCATTTTATATACCTTATGCCTTTCATTGTTCTGACTTTATTAAATTTCTGAAAATAATCTTCCGAAAAGGAGGGATATGTTGTTGGCACGTATGATCAAAAGAGTAAAACTGTTAATCTGCTTAGTTTTAGTTTTTATTGTTTCCGGGTGCTCTTCTTCTAAGGTGCGAAATGATGATAATAAGATTTATGTATTGTCTATGAATCGGATGATACATGATTGCGTGGCTAGAATTGTAGGAGATAAGCTTTGTCCGATTGTTTTAATCGATGGATCAATAGATCCCCATGCATATGAGATGGTTAAAGGTGACGAAGATAAAATGGCTATGAGCCGATTGATTTTTTGTAATGGCCTGGGATTAGAACATACAGCAAGCTTACGCAAACATTTGGAAGGGAATCCTAAGGCTGTAAGTATTGGGTCGCGCTTACTATCTAACGGAGCATTCGTTCCTTTAGAGGAAGATGGTTTTTATGATCCCCATATTTGGACAGATATGAGCATTTGGGTGGAAGGAGCTAAAGAGGTGACCAAAGCTTTAATTAGTGAATTCCCGGAGTATGAACAAGAGTTCACTTCCAATTCTAAAGAGTTGGTAGAAGAAATGTTGGAGCTAGATGCTTGGGCTAAGCGTTGTTTATTGACAGTACCTGAAGAATCAAGATATTTAGTTTCTGGTCATAACGCATTCAGCTACTTCGCAAGGCGTTACTTAGCAACACCAGAAGAAGTTGCAAGTAATGTTTGGAGTAAGAGATGTATTTCTCCTGAGGGTATATCTCCTGAAGCTCAAATTAGCATTCGGGATATTATGCTCGTTGTAGATTACATTCATGAGCATAATGTTACTGTTATGTTCCCTGAAGATACCTTGAATCAAGACGCACTTAAAAAAATCGCTTCGTGTTTGAGGAAGGGATACAACATCCGATTAGCGGATCGTCCGTTATATAGCGATAATGTCAAACATAATTACTTGGATACTTTTAAGCACAATGTTTGCACAATTACTGAAGAGTTAGGAGGAACTGTTTCTTGAATAGACAACATGAAATTGCTTGGTCAGTTCATAACCTATGTGTGAACTATGATCATTCTGATGTTTTATGTCATGTTTCCTTCCTATTAAGGAAGGGAACATTGACGGCAGTTTTAGGACCTAATGGTGCTGGGAAAAGCACGTTATTAAAAGCTTCTCTTGGGCTGATTCGTCCTTCCACCGGTCATACTTTGTTTTTTGGAAATAAGTTTAAAAAAGTACATCAACGTGTTGCTTATATGCCTCAAAGAGCAAGTGTGGACTGGGATTTTCCTATGACAGTTCTAGATCTAGTGCTTATGGGGTGCTATGGCTACAAAGGCATGTGGGGAAGAATTACAGCGGATGACCGTAAGGAAGCGTACAATATTTTAGAGAGGGTAGGTTTATCTGCTTTAGCAAATCGGCAAATAGGGAAGCTTTCGGGAGGTCAGCAACAGAGAGCGTTCTTAGCCCGAGCTCTTATGCAAAAAGCAGATCTTTATCTCATGGATGAATTATTTTCTGCTATAGACATGGCTTCATATCAGACTGTGGTAGACGTTCTGCGGGAGCTGCAAGAACAAGGACGCACGGTTGTTGTCGTTCACCATGATCTTAGTCATGTGCGTCAATTATTCGACCATATCATATTGTTGAATAAACATCTTATTTGTTCCGGACCGGTTGAAGAGTGTTTGACGAATAAAAACATTTTTCAAGCTTATGGTTGTGAGTTAGAACTATTAGATCGCACTCTTAAATTATCTAGAGGGAAGCAACAAGGAACGTATTAGATGCTCAATTGCATTTTTATCGACTCTATTTTTTTATCAAGCTTTTTAGCAGTTACTTTGATTTGCATGACAACGGCTTTATGGGGGACGCTTCTACTTGTAGGTAGGCAGCCCCTTTTAAGTGAGAGTCTCTCTCATGCTTCTTATCCAGGATTGCTTTTAGGGGCTTTATTAAGTTGCAAAGTCTCTTTTTTTACGGATTCTATACTGTTAGTTATTATTTTCGGCTGTCTTGCGGCTATTTCCGGTTATGGGATTATAGTCTTTTTAGAAAAAACTCTGAGGGTGCATAAAGATGCCTCTTTATGTTTTGTTCTCGTTGTTTTTTTTGGCCTAGGCGTTATTTTGACAAGCTATGTCAAAGATAGCTGTCCTTTGTTATATAATCGTATTAATGCGTATTTATATGGTCAGGCAGCTACTTTAGGTTATGTAGAGGCTAAACTCGCAGCTTTTGTCTTTCTTCTATCCATAACGACGTTATGGTGGTGGTATCGTCAGATTATCGTGACCATTTTTGACAAAGATTATGCTTCTACTTGTGGTTTGAGTACGCGTGTTTCTGGAAGCGTTATTCTAATATTTATTTCTTTAGTTATTGTCAGCGGTGTGCGTTCCGTGGGTATCATATTGATTTCTTCCATGTTCGTAGCGCCTCCTCTAGCAGCTCGTCAATTGTCTGATAGATTAAATATTATTTTTCTTCTTTCTTGTTTATTTGGAGGGATATGCGGAGCTCTTGGAAGTTACATTTCAGTAGCTTTCACTTGCCATGTTTCAGGACATGGGGGTGTGATTACTTTCCCTACAGGCCCTCTTGTTGTTGTGATATCAGGATGTTTAACTTTGCTTTGTTTAATCTTCTCTCCTAAATCTGGGTGGGTAACTCGATATATACGGAGAAAATACTTTGCATTTTCCAAGAACCAAGAGCATTTACTCAAAGTATTTTGGTACTTGTTAGAAGATCAGATTCCGGAAGTGGGAGCACGGGATTTTGTTTGTTCTCACAAATACCAAGAATATTTCGGTCCCAAGCCTTTCCCTAGGTTGAGAATTTGGTTGCTTGAATGTCAGGGTTTGGTAAAGTGTCGAGATTATCGTTGGAGTCTGAGCAGTAAGGGAAAGAATAGAGCAAAAAAATTAGTACGAGCTCACAGATTGTGGGAATGCTATCTTGTACGCTCTTTAGAGTTTAAAGAAGAAGAGGTGCATGGGTTTGCGGAAGAAATGGAGCATGTCCTAACAGATGAATTGGATTATGCCATTACAGAAATATTGGATAACCCTCATTATGATCCCCACGATAAGATAATTCCAGAAAAACCGCAGACTATGGAGGAGCTATGATAGGAGTGTTTTCCCCATATCATGGGGTATCTTTTTTGCAATTTCTCGAGGTCTTTTTTTCAAGAACTTTCTCTGGAGAGCTATTTCGGGGCCATTTATTTATCGATGACATTCAGGTTATCATATTTTTAGCCATTGCTCTTTCAGGAGCGTTTGTCGGTACCTTTTTAGTGTTGAAGAAGATGGCGATGTATGCGAATGCTGTTTCTCATACAGTATTATTTGGACTTGTGAGTATTTGTTTATTTACGCACCAGTTAACAGCATTATCGTTAGGAACTCTTACCCTAGCTTCAGTTTCAACTGCTTTGCTTACAGGTTTTCTTATTTATTTTATAAGAAATATTTTTCGTGTCTCAGAAGAAGCAAGTACCGCCTTGGTATTTTCTTTGTTGTTTTCAATGAGTTTGCTTCTTTTAGTATTTTTAACACGTAATGCTCACATAGGCACAGAACTTATTTTAGGTAATGCAGATTCTTTAACTCGAGGTGATATTTTCCCTGTATATACAATCCTTTGCATTAATCTGCTTGTTTCTTTGGTTGGATTTCGTAGTTTCGTTTGTGTTTCTTTTGATTCTGTATTCTCCTTTTCTTTAGGGATTCCTGTGAAAATCATAGACTATGTGATTATTTTGCAATTGTCCGCGAGTTTGGTAGGAGCGTTTAAAGCTGTTGGAGTTTTAATGGCTCTAGCATTTTTATTAATTCCAGGGCTCATAGCTAAAGTTTTTGTTTCTTCCGTACGTGGGATGCTCGTTTGGTCTTTGATTTTTGGAGCTTTGACTGCAGTACTTGCTCCTGCTTGTTCTAGAGCGATTTTAACATCTTACGGTGTAGGATTGTCGACGTCTGGTATTGCGGTTTTTATACTAATGGCTTTCTATGTTGTCGTTTGTTTATTTCATTATGGCAAGAAGCTGGTTTATAAAAAGTTTTATTCAAAAGATAGTAAGAATACAGAATTGACAACTCTCTAACCTAAGAGTTATGATTTTTTTAATTTGTTAAGGTTACTATTTGAAACATTTAGCTATTTTTGGATCCACGGGAAGTGTAGGACAGCAGGCTTTAGCAATCATTCGCTCGCTTCCTCATTTGTTCAATGTGGTTGCTCTTGCTTCATACGGTAATAAGAGAGATCTATTTTTTGAACAAATTCGAGAATTTTCTCCTTCTATAGTTTCTGTATACGATGAACAGCTATATTTTGAAATTCGCAAGGAGTTCCCTAAAGTTCAAGTATTTCTTGGTGAAGAAGGATTGCTAGCTGCTGCTACAGCTAACGAAATAGACACTATTGTTGCTGCATCTTCGGGGATAGTCGCTTTACCTGCAATTGTTGCTGCTATGAAGTTAGGGAAAACCCTAGCATTAGCCAATAAAGAAGTTTTGGTTTCTGCAGGAGAAATCATTAACAAATTTGCTAAGCAATATCAAACTAGGATTTTGCCAATAGATAGTGAGCACAATGCTTTATATCAATGTTTAGAAGGGAGAGATACCTCGGAAGTCAGAAAGTTGTTTTTAACAGCTTCTGGAGGTCCTTTATTATACAAATCTAAAGAAGAATTAACCCGTGTAACTATTCAGGACGTATTGAAGCATCCTATATGGAATATGGGGGCTAAGATTACCGTAGATTCTTCAACATTGGTAAATAAAGGCTTAGAAATAATTGAGGCGTATTGGTTATTTGGATTAGAACATGCAGAGATAGATGCTGTAATTCATCCTCAAAGTTTAATTCATGGTATGGTAGAGTTTGAGGACGGAACGGTGCTTTCTGTAATGAATCCTCCCAGTATGCTTTTCCCCATACAACATGTATTAACAACCCCGAAACGCTGTCCAGCACCTCATAAAGGAATGGATTTTTCTATCAAACACACATTAGAATTCTTTCCTATAGATGAGGAGCGTTTCCCAAGCATTGCTTTGGCGAGACAAGTATTAAAAGATAAAGGATCCTTAGGACCATTTTTTAATGCTGCTAACGAGATCTTAGTTCAAAGATTTTTGAAAAAAGAAATTGCTTGGTGCGATATTCTAGATAAGCTAACAAGACTTATGAAAAATCATAGAGTTTCTTCGTGCACCTCGTTAGATGATGTCTTTTCTGTTGATAAAGAAGCTCGAGCCCTTGCTCAAGAGATATAACCTGGTACGTATATGACAATAATATATTTCATTCTCGCAGCCCTTGCTTTGGGGGTTTTAGTATTGGTTCATGAATTGGGTCATTTACTGGCAGCCAAGTCTGTAGGTATGGCTGTGGAGAGTTTTAGTATTGGTTTTGGCCCAACCTTATATAAAAAGAAGATTGGCAATATAGAGTATCGTATAGGTATTTTCCCATTTGGGGGGTATGTCCGAATTAAGGGCATGGACAAAAGAGAAAAAGGTGTAGATGTAGACCCTGATTCGGTTTATGACATACCTCAAGGTTTTTTCAGTAAATCTCCATGGAAAAGAATCTTCGTCCTTGCTGCTGGTCCTATAGCGAATGTTTTATTAGCTTTTGTAGCTTTTGGCGCCTTATATATTTCTGGAGGGAGAGATAAAGCATATTCTGAGTATTCTCGTATTGTTGGTTGGGTAAATCCTATTTTAAAAGAGAAAGGTTTAGCTCTTGGGGATGAGATTCTTACGTGCAATGGCAAGCCTTATTACTCAGATAAAGACGCGATTACTTCAGCTTTATTAGACGGGCGTTTGTCATTTACGGGAGTGCACCCTGGATATCTTTCGGAAACTTCTAAGGATTTTTCCTTCAATACAGAATTCGATGTTAATAAAAATGGTATTCCTCTAGCAGGAGCGAGTTATCTTTTATATCGTCATCAGGAGCCTATTTCAAAGGAATCTCCTCTATATTCAGCGAATATACTTCCAGGTGATCGCTTAGTATGGATGGATGGGCAAATACTGTTTTCTCCAATGCAAGTTTCACAGATACTGAATGAGGCTTATGCTTTTGTTAAGGTTTCTCGTCACAATAGGGAATTCTCAGTACGTATTCCTAGACTATTAGTTAGTACATTGTACCTTTCTCCTTATGTAAGGAATGAACTTATCGATAATCAGTATGAAGCTGGGATTAAGGGGAAATGGTCTTCTTTATATACTTTACCCTACGTGATTAATAGCTACGGCTATGTAGAAGGGGAATTACAACCCATAGATCCAGAGTCACCGTTTCCTTTTATGGAAGAAAAACTGGAGTTGGGGGATCGTATTATTGCTATCGATGGTACTCCCGTTAGTGGAAGCACGGACATTTTGCGTTTAGTGCAGAATCATAAGGTATCTATTATTGTTCAGAAAATGACTCCTGAGCAATTAGAGGATGTGGATTCCTCTCTTGCGGATAAGCGGTTTATTCATTCCTACAATGCTCAAGACTTATTAGCGATTATTAATTCTATAGGAAGCGCTCACGAAGTACGTGAAGCGGGACAATATCGGTTATTGCCTCCCGTTCATCCTAAACCTTGGGTTAGCATTTATTCCGATGATCTTTTGAATAAGCGTCGTGAAATGGCGAAGAGATTCAAGAATCAAGATCAGCAGCGTTACTATCTCGAGAGAATAGAACTGGAAAAACAAAGGTTATCTTTAGGGATTCCTTTAAGGGATATGACTGTGAAGTATAATCCTAGGCCGGATGTTTTAATTGCGAATATTTCTAAGGATAGTCTGCGTACTATGAAAGCCTTAGTTGTAGGCCGACTAAATCCTCAATGGTTATCAGGACCTGTAGGGATTGTTCATATGTTACATAAGGGCTGGTCGTTAGGAATTTCAGAAGCTTTGTTTTGGATAGGGCTAGTAAGTATCAATCTCGCTGTTTTGAATCTTCTTCCGATTCCTGTATTAGATGGAGGCTATATTGTACTTTGTCTATGGGAAATGATCACAAGACGGCGTTTGAGTATGAAACTTATTGAGAGGATGTTAATTCCATTTTCTTTATTATTAATAGCCTTCTTTATTTTCCTAACGTTTCAGGATTTGTTTCGCTTTTTTGCTGTGAGCTAGGTTTCCAGCTTTTGGGAAATCCATAAAGGTTATAAGGATGAGAGCCAAAACAATGGATAATATAAATATCCTTGTTTTTGCTTGTATTCAACCTAGAACTTTTTTGTTTATCTTCCTTTACCTGGAGTTCTATTTCCTCTGGAACTTGTTCTATAGCTGTGCTTTTGCTTCCATATTTTAGAAATTCTCTCATTAGGAAAATAGATTTCTTATTTGTGATGATATAGGTATGGTTGGTGTTAATTACATAGCCTTTATGTGGGGTGTCTAAGCGAGTCTCTACAGTGCACACTTTTCCGTCATTTTCGCATTCTAAACGGAAAGGCAGAAACTTACTGCGTTTATTTCCACTAAGTACAAGAACTTCTACAGTTGAAGGGAGTTTACCCACATCAAGCATTTTTCTTGGGCAGTAGGTGAGTAACTGCCTACCTAATTTACCTCCAAAAATGAACTGTACAATGGCTAAGGATCGGTAACGTCTTGCTAATGTCGACCCGGCATTTGGAGGGGCCATCAGTATAGCTTTCCCGCACTTTGCTTCTTGAGGGCAATCTGGTTTTGCCAGGGCTACTCGCACAATAACGCCTCCTATAGAATGCGTCACAAAGTTAATAGGGACTCCTGGCTTGAGTTCTGCAATCTTTTTAATTAGTTTAACAAGATGATCAGCATGTTGTTCTAATGTGAATTTGCGAGTTTCATAGTTCCAGATAAATACATCGTAATTTTCTTTTTCTAAGACATTACCAATAGGTTTTAATGACCTGTAAGATCTTAAAAATGCGTGAACGCAGATTACGGATTCTTTTTGTTGAGATGTTTCTCTTATTCCACCAATTCCTGAAGGAAGTGTTTGAATTATAGAGGTATCCGCTAAAATAGACGTTCCAGATATTAGAAATAGTAAAATTAATAATAATTTATTCATTTGCACACCGATATAATTATTTTAATAAGTTTTTTATTAAAAACCAGCGTGTTTAATTAAGTCATTTTAAAAAATGATCAAGTTATTAATTATTAATTAATAAAAAATCACTCTTTAATAATCGCATGCGAATGAATAGAGATTTGTGCTTGATTAACTGAAAATATCCTATGAGTTTCGGATAATGTTTGATGAGGGAGGGTTGTTGAGGTTATTAGGGTTTGCCCGAGAGAAGGCGCTAGTCCTAATAATTGTGAGATTCTCTGATTGTCTAATCCTGCATGGATATCATCCATACAGAATAAGGGATATACGTTGTGTATGCTTTTTATGTAGAGAGATTCTGCAAGTTTAAGAACAGCAAGTAGGCTCTGTTTTTGTCCTTCACTAGAAAATTGTGCTACAGGAAGATCATTAATCATCAAAGTAAAGTCTTCACGATGAGGACCTACTGAAGTATTTCCTAATTCTAAATCACGATGTAAAGAAGCTGAGAGTTGTTTATGCAGTTCATTTTTAACAGCTTCTTGAGAAATCTTACATTGTTTAATTAAAGGACTTTTAAACTTTATAAATAAGCGTTCTGATAGAGAATTATTCCATAGTTCTTGAATGAGTTGATTGAGTTGTGTGCAGCAAGTGTATCGACTAAGGCATAGATAGGATCCTAAAGTGGCAAGTTGTTCATCCCAAACGGATAATGTAGAGGTTTGCTTAGTTTTCAGTAGGGTATTTCTTTGTAATAGAGCTCGGTGATAATAGGACAAAGAGTGTTTATATTGTGGATCACACTGCGATAAAAGTAAGTTAAGAAATAATCTTCGATCTGAAGGAGATCCAGAAATTAAGCAACGATCTTTTGCAGAGAACAGGACTATAGGTATCATGCCTATCAATTGTGATAGGGTTTTTATAGGAGATTGATCGCAAAAGATTTTTTTCCCCTGTTTGTCTACATAGGTAGAAAGCGTGTGGGGAACGCCATCTTTCTCGAAGGTCATTTCTAAAAAGAAATACGAAGAGCCAAAAAAAATGGCTTCTGTAAGATGAGAAGTACGGAACGATCTACCTAGAGATAATACATACAGAGCTTCAATAAGATTCGTCTTTCCCTGAGCATTTTCTCCAAAAATATAATTTATATTTGGGGAGAAAGAAACCTCAGCTTCTTTATAGTTTCTAAAGTTCTTAAGGCGTAAGGAAAGAATATTCATTAATCATCATGCAATCTCATAGGCATAATAACGAATAGGCTACGTGTGGAATCTGTAATAATTCCAGGATTGTAAGAGTCAGAAATACCTAGTCGAACTAACTCATCCTTACTATGTTTCAAAATATCCAGGAAGAAGAAAGGATTGAACGCAATTTCTAATAATTCTCCAGAATAGTTTACTGCCATACTCACTTTGCCCTCGCCCACTTTTGTACAGTTTGCTGTTAGGGTGAGTTCTCCAGGGGTAAAGGTGAATTTTACAGAGTGTGAAGATTCGTTAGTAAATAGAGCGACTTGTTTTAATAAGGTGATAAGCTCTTCTCTGTGAAGATCTAGTAAAACACTACTTTCTGTGGAAATAACAGGAGAGAAGTCAGGAAATTCTCCAGAAAGTAATTTAGTAATTAGCAATGTGTTGCCGCACTCTACAGCAATTTTTGCCTGATCTAAGAAAATAGAAGCTTCGGAATCTTCAGAACAGAGCTTAATGATTTCTTCAACAGCTTTAATAGGGATAATATAATCTCCAGTAAAGCTTTTATCTAAAGAGACTTCGATATCAGTTTTTGCTAGGCGTTTCCCGTCAGTACCAACTACAGTAGCAGTACCGTTAGCAATAGTTAATAAAACCCCTGTAAGAACATAACGGCTTTCTTCTCGAGAAACAGCGAATGATGTGCGTTGTAACATTTCTTTTAGCTGTTCTGCAGGGAGAGTAAATCTTACGGAATTTTGGATATCGGGAAGCATAGGAAAGTCCTCTTTCCCCATACTAAGTAAACGGAAACACGAAGAACCCGAGGTGATTTTGGCCATTTCTCCTGTAGTTGCCGAGATCTCGAGATTCGCCTCTGTTAACTCCTTTACTAATTGGAAAAATCTTTTAGAAGGAATAGAGATAGCCCCAGACTCATAAACTTTTGCTTGAGCTACACAACGAGTACTTACTGTAAGGTCTGTAGCGGTGAAAACAAGCTCGTCATTGCATGTTTCAATAAGTACGTGGGTGAGCACAGGGATAGGAGTGTTTTGAGGAACAACACTTTGGATTTTTTTTATAAGATTTCCTAACTCATTTCGGGATACGACGAACTTCATATTTTCCTACAACTGTAAGTCATTAAATCTAATCTTGCCCCTAGAGGATAGGGGACCCTTCAGGATCTCATTGAGAGATCTTCCTGGGATAAAGCAGGATATTACTATAAAGTGATTTTATGGTCTTCTAGATATTTGCTCGGATTTTTCTAGGGTAGGGACTTGTTAAGTTCAGGAAAGAAAATTGTTTTTTTTGTTATACTTTCCTCCAACTGTCTAGGTTGGGTAATGGTAAAATTATGGCCAGTAAGGAAATTGTCTCTAACCGTAAAGCCTTACATAATTACGAGGTTTTGGAATCTTTAGAAGCTGGGATTGTCCTGACCGGAACGGAAATCAAGTCGTTGCGTGATCACGGTGGAAATCTGGGTGATGCCTATGTGACTATTTCTAAAGGTGAGGCGTGGTTATTGAATGCCAGCATCGCTCCATACCGTTTTGGGAATATCTATAATCATGAAGAACGAAGAAAGCGTAAACTTCTTCTTCATAGATACGAGATTCACAAATTAGAAGTTAAAGTTGCTCAAAAAGGGGTAACAATTATTCCTCTTGGGATGTTTCTTTCTCGTGGTTACGTAAAAGTTCGTTTAGGTTGTTGCCGTGGTAAAAAATCTCATGATAAACGACAAACAATCATAGCAAGAGAGAAAGAAAGAGAAATAGCATCCGCTATGAAGCGTTATCGTTAATAAAGGCTTGGATATTATTTTCTTCTGCCCAAGCTAAAGCTTCTTTTTTTGTTGCAAATGTCATCAGTACTGTGGCCATGGCATCAGCATACGCACAACTAGGGTGAATAACAGTAGCCGAGATTATGGGGTAGTCATGTAGTTCTAGGGGCTTCCCTGTATGAGGATCTAGAATGTGTGTGTAAATTTTACCGTTTACAGACCATTGCTGGTAGTAGTTTCCGCTTGTAGCGACAGCTGCATTATGGATTTCTAGGATTTGTGGGGTTGCTGAAGACGCTATACGCCACGGTCGTCCGTTAGGGTGGCCTCCAGAAGTTTTGATTTCCCCTCCCCATTCTACATAGTTATTCTTACAAAAACGTAGACAGGTTTCTAGTAGACAATCTACGGCAAAACCTTTTACAGCGCCGCAAAGATCTAGTTGTACATCAGGATGTTTTTTGGTGATGGTTTTGTTGGTTAAGTCTAAGGTAATGTGTTTCCAACCGACATTTTTATAGTAGGATTTCCAAGTTTGTTCGTTAGGAAGAGAGTGTTGTTTAAGATGAAGTAACCAGAGATTTTTCAGCGGGCCAAGGGTGGGATCAAATCTTCCTCCGGATATGTGGTAAAATCTATCGATTTCTTTTAAGAATACAAACAACTCGTTAGACAGGGGGATCGCTACCCCGGCAGGAGACCGGTTGATTTTCGAGAGTTCTGACTCGCTATTCCAGTTATTATACACAGTATCAATTACCTTAAAGACTGCATCGATTTCATTTTTTAATTCAGCAGTCTCCTGGCGTGTTAGGTGTTGTCCTACAATAATACGGTAGGGCATGGTCATTCTCTCCCCTTCAAAAGAGGTGAGAGGTGGCGAACATCCTTGAAAGATGTACGATAAAAGAACTATGAGGAGAATTTTTGGTAACTTTCCCATGTGTTTTTCATTAGCATAGCAACAGTCATTGGTCCCACGCCTCCAGGGACAGGAGAGATTGCCTTGCATTTGGTAACAACATTATTGAAATCGACATCTCCCACTAGTGTATAACCTTTAGCATTATTTGCTGTGACTCGTGATGTACCGACATCGATAATAACAGTATTGGAAGAGACCATACTTTCTTTAATAAATAGGGGAACGCCGACAGCAGCAATAATGATATCTGCTGTTTTTAAAATTTCTGTAAGGTTTTGTGATTGGCTATGAAGTAAAGTTACCGTAGCATTCGTTGAAGGATGTTTCTGCATTAACATAGCAGCAAGCGGCTTACCTACAATATTGCTTCTCCCAACAACGGCAACATGACGCCCAAGAAGAGGAATTTCATAGTAGTGGAGTAGCTCAATAATTCCTGCAGGGGTACAAGGAGCGAATCCTCCAAGCTGTCCGAGTAGAAGCTTTCCCATATTTATTGGATGAAGGCCATCTACATCTTTCTCAGGAGAAATTGCTTGGATAATGGCATTACTATCTAAATGTTTAGGTAAAGGTATTTGTACTAAGATACCATGAATCGTAGGATCGTGGTTTAATCTTTCAATGAGTTTAAGAATATCGGTTAAGGTGGCATCAGAAGGCAATCTATGTGCTTTAGACACCATGCCTAAATCCGCAGCCTTTTTCACTTTCATTCCGACGTAAACCTCGGACGCTGGATCATTACCGATCAGTACTACAGCGAGGCCTGGTGGCGTTGAGCTATTGGCGATTTCTTGTTTGATTTTTTCTAAGACCCGCTCGGCAACGGGTGTACCTTTTAATAACATGAGCGACTCCTTAAGAAGCCCCTCATCTTAAAGATTCCTTGAGTTATTGTACACGGTAGTAGGTAAATTATTCCGCTATAGAGGAAATCTATCGTGAAGGCATGTTTCACATCTACTAGAAGAGAGGAGAAGTTCCAGAGAATTTTATAGTTAAAGAAGGCGAGTGTCGGATAGGAAAAGCAGGAGAATACCAAAGCGAACATAGAATGAATAATTGGTATCGATAACCACCTATCTTTCAGGAAGATGGTATGCATTTTGTGAAGAAGAGAGGAGGTAATCACATATAGAAATGCATGAATTCCAAATAGATAAGAGGAACCTATGTCGCAAAATAGACCGATAATCAGTGCGTGGATTAAGACCTTTTCTTTCGATAGTCTATAGAAATTCGCTACAAGATAGGGACCAAAGAAAATGGGGCATAAGTGTGGGGTGTATTGAGGACATAGAAAAAAACTCAATATAGAGAGGAATAAACACTGAAGAGATATTAACCGGTCCATAAGTCGCTATAGAGTGGGTTACTAACATTCATAACAAGATTCGAAATTATTGGCTTTTACTTTCTTAATATTTTCTTTATTATTCTTATTTGTTTTTCGAACATCTTACTAATTAATGCCCTTAGTTAATTTTAATTTAATTAATTTGTTTAATAAAATTTTTCTAACTAAAATTAATTTATAGGTAAGATTAGAAAATTATTATTTCTATGAGTGGGACAAAGAAGAAAAGAAACCGACGAGATTTGTCTCGAGTGATTCAGAAAAAGACAGAGAAGCTTCTGAATAGACCTAAAAAATTGAAAGAAAAGAAATCCAAGTTCCTTATTTCCAAAGACCAAGAGCAGCTTCGTCATCGTGCAGAAGAGTATGATACTTTAGTACGTTCCCTATTAGATAGGCAATCTCATGATGCTAATCATGTTTTAATTTTTAACTATCAGGATGGTTTCGTTTTTACTGATATGAATAATTTTGGAAGGTATTCTATAAAGCTATAAGACTGAATATCAAAAGCTAATAAAAACTTGCAGAACGGGACAAACCCGTGATAAAGGATAGGGTGGCCTGGGCTAATTTATGCGCTCCAGAAGCTGTAGCAATATTAAGATCTCCACAATTTTAATATTGCTAGACAGTTTGGTAAGTACTACCTACCTGGAACGATAGCGATGCACTTTCTTGCATCTACCCGCTCTTTCCCCTTTTCTTTATTCGTTAGGTTTTTTCGCAAGGTGGGTAACACCTTGCGTTTTTTTTTCTTTTAATTTCTCCCTAAGTTCTTTTTTTTGAATTAATTATTTTTTATTTTAAAATTAAAGCATAACTAATGGGTGTTTTTTTTAATTCTGAGAACAAATTATGGCAATTTCTGGAAACAGCAGTATTTCTCCTCCAGGCCCTGATAAATGGGATCCTGCCATTATGGGGAAGCAGCCTGAGTCGTTATCAGGACCCAAGGAATCTATCTTTTCCGAAACCAAGGAAGCCTCTGTTAAGAAGCAGGAGGCTATGATCCAATCTGGGGCTAGTGCAAATTATGAGACAGAATTGCAGATCAATGAGGGAAAGTATCGAAAAGCTCTAGAACAGGCTTCATCTTCCCCTAAGTCAAAATTAAGAGGGGCTTTTTCTAAAGTTCGTGCGAGTGTTCAAGGTTTTCTTTCTGGTTTTGGTACGAGAGCTTCTAGAATTTCTGCGCGTAGAGCAGAAGCAGATGGAGAGGGGAGGTCTATGCTTCCCAGTGATATGGAGATGGTCAGTAAGAAAGGGAACCGCATTTCACCGGAGATGCAAGGGTTTTACCTTGATGCATCGGGAATAAGTGACTCTTCATCAGACATTTCTATGCTTTCACTAGAATCGTTACGCTCTACATCATTATCTTCACTGTCGGCTCCAAGAGATGATATTAGTGCTTCAGAAACCTCTGCTGTAGTTTCTTTCGGGGCATTTCATACAGCGAGAACATCAGTAACGGAATCTACGGTGAACGCTTGGACAATAAATCGTTTGGGCGGAGAGATGATCAGCACCTTATTAGATCCAAATATAGAGACTTCGTCTTTGTTACGTAGAGCATCTTCGGTTGGTAATGAAGGGATTATTGATTTATCAGATTTAGAGAATCGTAGTTTGAGTACAGATACGAGGGCCGAAGGTTCAAAAAATACCAAAATTATTGATTCAGGTCGTGATGCAGGAAGAGTTGAAGATCTCGATTTAGAGGGATCGGGGATTTTAGAGACTTCAGCTAAAGAAGCTGAGAAGAAAGAAAGTCGTGAGGATCTTTTGAAGGATCAGCTTGCTTTAGCAAAAATGATGGAAAGCCTACTTTCTTCAGGTGTTCCCTCTTCTGTTTATGTGCCTTTTGTTACCTCTTGGTCTGATGGAAGCACAAGTTTTCCCCCTCCAAAATTTTCTGGAACAGTTGCACAGAGTTATAACAATAAATCCGAGCATGTTCCTATGGGCATCTCTAAAAATCAAGGGCATATGGATTTTTCTTCCATAGAGCGATCTAGAAATATTGTAGAAACTTCTTCATTATCAATAGATCATAGTGAAAGTCATTACCGTTTCCCTAGGAATCCTTTTCCCGAGGATTATATTCCCAACTTGAGTAAGGATGGAACTGCGAATTTTTCTGCTTTATCCAATACTGAGGCAGTATTTTTACCTATTCCAGAGGAAAATTCCTTTCCAAGATATGAAGCGTCGGCAGAATTAACGGGATATGACACGATAAGTTCCGCGTATTTATTCCCTGCGCATCAGGGAATGTCTTTATTAGCACCTTTGCCACGTTCTTTATCTGAATATAAACACCAAATAGAAAAGCGCAAAGGTCCTGGAGCACCTCCAGATCCTTTAATTTATCAATACCGTAACGTAGCTATAGATCCGCCGCTAATTTTTCGTGCTCCGCAACCTTTTGCTTCTTCATCCCGTCTTGGGGTGCAAGGAAAACCCGAAGCTGCTTCTGTTCATGATGATGGAGGAGGATCGGGGGGAGGCTTTTCAGGGCAAAATCAAGATAATCGGCGTTTTTCCAATAAAGATGAAAAACGTAAACCTACGGATATAGATTCGGGAGATTAAAATGCGCATAATACCCTTTGATCCTTATGGTGCATTTCCTCCTCAGGGAGCACAGAAAGATCCGCACAGCAATATACCATTGAATCAGAAGATTTCTGATGAAATCGCTAAGAATGAAGCTATGCGTTTGGCTTTGTTAGCTATTGCTGATAAAGAAAAAGAGGAAAAAAAGAGAAAACATCGTTTTAAAATACTCAATCGTAAACAAGCAAAAGTTCTGTTATCTCAATTATGCAATGTAGATTTAGACTTTAAGAGCTTGAAAAATGCAGGTTCCGAAGAAAAGGACGAAGAAGTTAGTGCAAAGTCTTTTGACATATCTGGTAGTAAAAAACCGATAAAAATAGGGGCATCAGCAGCTCAAGCGATTGCTAATGCCGCAGAAGCCTGGGTTATTGCTCGCAATAGAGGTGTGTTGGATATGGCTTCTCTATTGTTCTGGAGTAAAGATGAAAGTAGTTAAGCTGCACGCTGTTCTTTAGGTAGTTTAATTATCTCTACTTCTTTATCACGAATCGGTGGATAGGATAAGGCGCTTTGTTTTTCTAAGTCTTCCCAGATTCTATTAAGTTTATTCAATTGTTTCTTTGTAAGATTATCAAGAATCAGCATATCTTCTGTATTGCTGCAAAACCCAGACATCGACCAGTTTACAGACCCTGTGATTAGAATGTTTTGATCTATAATAGCAAACTTATGGTGTAGGCGATGACGTGTTGTTTTTGTATATAGTTTTAATTTAGAGTCTATTAATGCCTGTAGTTGCGTTATCGATAGTTTCGCAAAATCTTTATCAACTAAGATTTTCACATCAACACCACGTTTTTGTGCTTCATTGAGCTCTTCAAAAATCGGGGGATAGGTTAAGGCAAACATGGCTACACGTATTGTTTTTTTCGCAGTTCTTAGCGTTTGTAATACCGCTGATAAAGCTTTCCCGTGATCTCCAGGTAAGGAAAAGTATTGTATTTTCTGTCCTTGAATAACACACTCTCCTGAAGATTCGTTTTTGATATGCTGACAAAGTTCTTTACTCTTTAATCCAATGATAAGGTTACTATCTTCAAGAAATGATACACGGGTATAGTTTGCTGAACCTAACCAGGCATATTTGTCATCTATAGCCAGAGATTTTTTATGCATCAGTTTTCTTTCTACGCTCGGGTGATTAACTAAGGAGACATGTGCGTTTTGGGGGAATTCTTCAACATTTTTCATTTTTTCATAGTGAATCACAACCTTGCGTTGAGATTTAGCTTGATTCGCAAGACTTTTCATAATTTCAGGAGAAGTAAGACGATAAATACGAAGAAATAAACTTTCTTTTGTGGAATCGATAGCATCGCATAGCACTTGAAGAGAGTTATCCCCACACTGTTTTGAATAAATTACAGGTTCACGCAAAGCAAGGAATGTTTGGAAAGTATCAGGAGGTTGAGACTTTGCAAGGACTCCAAACAATAAAATAGTGCCTAAAGTTAAAGCGATTTTTAATTTCGATTTTGTTTTCTTTTGCATAGATGTAATTAGATTTAGTTTGTTTTTTTAATTTTTTAATAAAAGTTGTATCAAAAAAAATCACTCTTTTTAAAGAAAACTTAATAAAAATTAGAAAAAGTAAATTAGATAGGCATTTCGGGAAAATATTCCCTCCAACGATAGGAAACTTTTTTCATCGTTTTCTCATCAGCTTCAACTTCTTTAGGATAGTGGGACTTCATCATTGAGTTCAGAAGGATAGGGAAAGTGTAGTTTGGTCTGTGATTAGTGATCTTATTGAAACGTACATGCAGGTCTGTAGCAGGAGCTGCGCGTGTAAATGTCTTCCATAAAAAGCTTTTAGGGCTGGCTAGTGTTTCTTGTAGATTCTCTGTAAGCACAACAAAGGGCCAGGATTGTAAGTTTTGGTTATGCAGCAGTTCATCTATAGAGAATGGTTCTGGGGAAGTTTCTAGAACGAGACATCCAGCACAGAAAGTTCCTATATCTGTAATATGAGGAATAGAGGTTCCACGATACCTATGCGGGAGATCACGAATTTCTTCTCCTATTCCCATGAAAATTGCTTTAGAACCTTTGTTCAGTGCAGGTCCTGTATAGTCTAGAGTATCGTTCGCTGTTTCTGAAAAGATAATCAAATCCCGTGCAGGAACCATGCGAGATAACAGGACTTCAAGGAATTTCGGGAAGTTCTCAAGGTCTACATGGTGATCTGTAACCATAAGGAATTTCGTTAAGGACAACTGTCCTTCTCCAAGGATCCTTAAAGCAGTGGTCAGAGATTCTTTCCAATACCGCTCCTTAACGACAGCAGCTGTTATTGCGTGAAATCCAGCTTCACCATAGCTTTTTAACTGGCGAACTCCTGGCATGACTATTGGAAATAGTGGGGATAGGTATTCCTGAAGCTTATTTCCTAGATAGAAATCTTCTTGATAGGGTTTACCAACAATTGTCGCGGGATAAATAGCATTTTTTCTGTGGTAGATGTTTTTACATTTAAAAATTGGGAAATCGTGTTGGAGGCTATAATAGCCGAAATGATCTCCGAAGGGACCCTCGGGCCTGCGTTCACCACAAATACCCTCACCGGTTAAGATGAACTCAGAGTCGTAAAGTAGGGGGTGGCGAGTTTCAGGATCTTTTTTATAGAGTAATTTTGATCCTTGTAAAAATGTACAAAAGAGTAATTCGGAGACATTCTCTGGCAAGGGTGCTATGGCAGAAAGTATTAAAAAGGGGTTGCCTGATAGAAATACGGTAACTGGAAGATTTTCCTTTTTCATCTCTGCTTCATGAAAATGCATCCCTCCGCCTTTTTGGATTTGGAAATGCAAACCCAAAGTATTTTTATCGAATCTTTGCATTCGATACATTCCTAAATTCGGTACTTTAGAACTAGGAGACTCGGTATAGACTAGAGGAAGAGTGAGAAAAGCCCCGCCATCTTCAGGCCAGCTTGTAAGCATAGGCAATTGATGTAAATCAACAGAAGACATCTTATGATGAGGTAGCTTAGAGAAACATGGCTTACGCAAGCCTACAGATAAACCACGCAACAACAGCCGACGTTTTTCCCATAATTGAGATAACTTAGGCGGGGAAGAGAGCAAATGAATAACTTGAGATATTATATCGTTAGGAACTCTGGAAAAGATCAGGTCGACACGTTTCTGGGTCCCAAATAGATTTGTAAGAACGGGAAAAGAGGACCCTTGGACATTATGGAATAAAAGAGCCGGACCTTGGTTTTGAATAACCCTACGATGAATTTCAGGGAGCTCTAAATAAGGATCTACTGGAGCAAAGATGTCTATAAGATCATGATGTGAACGTAAAAGGGAAACAAAGTGTCTTAACGAAGACATGGCTATTCCCCTTTATTTGTAAAGATCACAGACCTTTGCTTTTAGCTCTTGCTATTACTTTTTCTAAGCCAAGCTTGTCGATGAGGCGCAAGGCAGAAGCTGAAATCTTAAGTTTAAGAAATTTATTTTCTTCGGTAGACCAAAGTCTCTTGGTAACCATATTAGGGAAGAAACGACGTGGAGTTTTCCCCGTAACTTTTAGACCGATTCCTTTTTTCTTTTTTGCAATACCTCGGATGGTGTAGCTATTGCCACGGCGAGGTCTTTTCCCAGTAAGTGGACACTTTCTTGACATGATTTCCCTACATTAACTTCGTCGTTATCGCAAGAATAAGACATATATAATTGAAAAGAATCTATGTTAGACATTTTCTGATATATCCGAAAGATTTTTTCTTCAAAAAATTTTAATTATAGCGATTTAATAAGAAAATCTTGATTTCACTTAGAATAGTAAAATTCGTTGTTTAAAGATCAGCAAATATTTCGGAGAGATGCGCATTGAACGCATCATGAGTGACTATTTCTTCCATGGAAGGCTTGATTCTATATACCCAATTATTTTTTGATACTGTTCCCGGTATATTTATGCGTTCGTATTTTAGATTGTCAGATACTAAATCAGGGCAAAGTGCGAGGTAGTCGTTAATTAAGTTAATATGAAAAATAGATGATGTTTTGTGAGAAACTTTTAGGATATGTTTTTGATCTTCCTCAGAGAGGACAGGAGTAAAAGGTATTCCTAAAAATTTTGCAAATTTTCGAGCTTCTTTCGGGGCATGTCGCCACCAAAGAGCAAGTGTATCCGAATCATGTGTGGATAATGAAGTCACTGATAGAGGGGAGTATTGATCTAAGGGAATGAAACTCCCATCACCTTCCCAATTGCGTTCCCACCGAGGAATGCGTGTGCCGCATATGCCTAGTTTTAACAAGGTGTGTTTTATATCAGAAGGCACGCTTCCTAAATCTTCTCCTATAGGGAGCATGCGGGATGCGCGTAGTATGTGCTTCAGTATGTCTGTGCCTTGGCGAAGATATTCACTCGCATCTTCTGGTTGAAACTTTCCATTTCCTGAAGAGTCCCACACCCATAGACGAAAGAATCCTACGATATGATCAAGCCTGTATAGAGAGTAGAAATTCTCAGCGTAGCGGAGACGTGCTTTCCACCAGGTGTAATTATCTTGGGCTAAATTGTGCATATGATAAACGGGAAGGTGCCAATTCTGCCCTTCAATATTGTAAATATCGGGAGGAGCGCCTGCCGATCCTGATGAGGAAAAGAATTGTCTATAGTACCAAACGTCACAACTATCCTTACTAATGAGAATAGGAAGATCGCCTTTAAGTAGAATCTGATGATCATCAGCATAGGATTTTACTTGAGACATTTGCTGAAAGCACAGGAATTGGAGATAGGAGAAAAACTCGCATTCTTTTTGGAATTGTTTCTCAAATTTTGAGAAGTTTGTCCTATCCGTATAGGCTTTTGCCCAGTTATTTATTGGAGCTCCTTTGAGATAGGATTTTATAGAACGGAATACTGTATAGGGACGTAGCCAATATTTTTCTTTTTCACAAAAGATCAGAAATTCTTCATCTTTTAAAGCACCGATTTTTACTACGTATTGATAGTAGTCTTGAAGAAATTCCCATTTTGCAACTTTGACTTGTGGGTAGTGCACATAAGGAAGTTGAGATAGTGCTTGCATTGTCTTTAACTTAGACTGAGCATGGGGAATAGACTGAACGTGGGGAAGGCTTGCTAAGGAAAGATAAAGAGGATTGAGAGCGACTGAAGATATGCTGTTGTAAGGGCTACTATCTTCACCGCTATCGTTAATAGGAAGAATCTGTATGATCTGTAACTTATGTTTTTGGCACCAAGAAATCAGAGGAAGGAGATCTAAGAATTCGCCAATGCCACAGCTATTTTTGGTATGTAGAGAAAATAACGGAACACAAATTCCATGCTTGGGCATGGTGCCTAAAGGTTTCCAGTTGTGCTTAGCTGGAGAGTCTTGAATATAGCGTAAAGCTTTAGAAAATGGCGTCATAAATCATACGAGCGTACATGTGTAGACCCATGTACCGTTATAAATGATACATGCCTAGGACATGTAGATCAGGAAGATTGCCTGTTTCTAAAGCTGCTATCCAAATTTTTGCATGCATTGAAAAAAGGTTTAAGTAGTGGAAGAGCTTCTCTCCATTTAGATAATTCATATTTAAAACGTCGGATAAATAAAGCTGTTGTGAAATCTCTCCATAACCAAGTATGCCTTTAATATTCGATTGTGGGGAAGCATTTACAGAAAGAGCAGCTTTGAAAATACGCTCGCGGAATACATTTTCTGGTAGAGTCCCAAGGATTGTGCCTACAGCAATGTTTCCCGAAGTACTATCTTCTTCGAGTTGTACAGGAACTTGAGTAGCACTAAAGCGAATTAAACACGCATGGTTTTTATCAGGAACTAAGGATGTGTTTAATTTTGTACCTAGAGATTCCAAAAGTTGTTCAAACTGATTTTGCATGGTAATCCGTAAAAATTAAGACCAAGGATAAGGTTTGGGGAAGTCTGTAGATTTTGGGTAATCTTCGTTATGGGTATTCACAGAATCTAAGGCATTCGCCATCATAGTACCTAATTCTTGACGTTTTTCTGCTGAAGAAAATAATCGCGCTGAAGTTCCTCTTAAGGCAGTAAAGAAAAGATTAAGTATCCCAGTAATAGCTTCAGTATCATTACCGACAAGATCCCGAACTCCTCGTTCCATTTTTGAAGCTGTAGCGAATTTATCGTTGATTAACTTAAAGAAGGTATCAGCAACTTTATCAAATTTGAGATCTTCGGGGATAGACACTCCATCAGCTTTTAATGATGCCATAACATTAGGGAATTTATCCTGGAAAAAACTATAACCCGTAATTACAGCTTGAAGATTGCGAGTTTCTGACATCATCACCTGTAACTTTATGGGGGAAACAGAAGATCCTTCTGATTTTAAATCTGCAGACATCCCCTTAAGAATAAAGGAAGATACAGTCCCCATTTCCTCATAGTTGTAGCGTGTCTGCAACATCTGAAGTAATTGCTCACATGTATGAAAATCTGAGGTCACTTGAAGATAGAGAGCACGCAATCCTGGAGCAGATGTTTGTAAAATATTTGCATACTCTTGCGAGGCAAATAGAATATTTTTACCACCAACAACAGCTTGGCGATTCTGTTGCATGTGAGTTTGTTGTGCTTTGATTAAAGAGTCTTTTAAAGCCCCTTTAGACGCTGGTGTTGTTTGAACTAGGTAATCTAAGGCAATACCTTGAAGGGCAGGATCAGAAAACTTAGATTTTACAAGATCTAAGATGTCTTCTTCAGAAGAATCATCATGTAAAGAATCTCGGATACTGCGTAAATCTTGGCCTGAAATTTCTGCATTGTTTTCGGTATATTTATCAGCAAGATCTGCATCAGATTTATCGCCAGTACTTTCAGATTTTTTTTCTGTTTGCGCAGCACCTTTTCTTCTGGATTCTAAGGTTTGAAATTTCTCTTCTTTCTTCCTAGTGCGCGTTGCTGCCTGAGGATTCGTTAAATCCTGAGAATCCCGAATCATGCTGATGTCAGATTGCTCTTGACTCGCTACAACTTCTTGGGCATCAGCTTTTGCTGCTGCAGCTTGTACTTGTGCAACATCAACAGCTTGTGCACCACCTAAGCCTCCGGCTCCTCCAGATGCTGCCATATGTCCTCTTTAAGAATTGACAGATTAGAAAATCTGAATTCTTCCTAATGGCTGGATGCGAATCTCTGGGAGAATCTCTTGGTAAGAAATCACAGCGATATCAGGGAATTCTGTTTCTATTAATTTCCTTACATATCGTCTTACGTCAATTGCTGTCAACAGCACAGGAGGCTGACCTCCTGGAGGAGTTGGCGTAATTGTATTTCTCATAGATTTTAAGATTAGGTTTACAGAATCAGGATCCAAAGCAAGATAAGATCCTGCAGAGGTTTGTTTAATGGCTCCACGGATCATCTCTTCAATTTCTGGATCGAGTAAATAAACTGAGATTGCAGATTGTCCTTGGGAAAATTTGAAACTAATGTAAAGTTTCAGAGAAGAACGTACGTATTCAGTTAGCAATACAGTATCTTTTTCAGTTTGAGCCCATTCACTTAAGGATTCTAAAATTGTACGTAGGTCTTTGATAGAGATCTGCTCTTGGACTAAACGTTTGAAAATTTCAGTAAGCTTTTGCAGAGGGATAAGTCGCGTAACTTCTTTAACAAGATCTGGGAACGAGCGTTCCATAAATTCAATCATAGAGCGTACCTCTTGAATTCCTAAGAATTCTTGGGAGCTTCTATGGAAGAAGTAAGACAGATGAAGAATAATCACCTCTAAAGGTGTCCAATACTTAATAGCTGCTTTTTCTAGAATAGCTTTAGCATCTTCACTAACCCAAGCAGAAGGGAGACCCGCAGCATTTTTATAAGTAAGGAAAGGAAGATTGTATCTCTTAAGATTTTCTTCAACTTCGTTAGTTAACACATGGTTTGCAGGAATTTTTCCTCGAACGTAGGGAACTTCATTAAGAAGAATCATGTAATCATAACCCTCTAGAGAAGGAGAGTCAGTGCGCACATGAATTCCTGGGTAACGAATACCAATATCTTGATACAAAGCTTGACGCATTTTCGGGATCATATCGTCAACGAAACTTTGACCAGACTTCGTTTTTTGTTGAATCAACTTAGATAAGTCTTTTCCTAATTCTAAAATTACTGGCAACGTTAAGGAGTAATCATCCGGGTTATCTCCAGCTGCTGCAGCTCCGTCTGAAGCAGCTCCTACTGTTGTTGATGCTCCAGAGGCACCCTGTTTAGAAGCACTGTTTTTCTTCGCAAGAAGGATAACACCAAGAATACCAAAGATAAGAGAGAGTATGGAGAATGACCAAAGTGGGAACCCTTTAAAAAAGCCCACGCCTAAAGTTGCTGCAGAGGCTAAGAGTAAAGCTCTAGGTTCTTTAACTAACTGAGAGGAAATCTCTTTACCTAAGTTCGTGTTTTTATCACTAGAAACTCGAGTAGTAACGATACCAGCAGTTAAGGAAATCAGTAGTGAAGGAATCTGAGAAACTAAACCATCACCGATAGATAACAGAGTGTATACGTGAGCAGCTTGAGCTAGGTCCATGCCGTGCATAGCCACACCAATAGTCAAACCACCGACAATGTTAATTAACGAGATCACAATACCTGCGATAACGTCCCCTTTAATGAACTTCATGGCACCGTCCATGGCTCCATAGAGTTCACTTTCCTTTTGAATCATGCCTCGTTTATCGCGGGCTTGTTGTGCATCAATCATTCCGGCACGCAAGTCAGCATCAATAGCCATTTGCTTACCAGGCATAGCATCTAATCGGAATCTTGCAGCTACTTCAGCAACACGCTCAGCACCCTTGGTAACAACGATAAATTGAATAATCGTAATAATTAAGAAGATAATAAATCCAACAACATAGTTCCCTCCAACTACGAAGTCTCCGAAAGCTTGAATGACGTGACCGGCATAAGCTTTAAGAAGAATCTGTCTAGAAGAAGAAATGTTAATACCTAATCGAAACATTGTTGTGATTAGGAGTAGCGAGGGGAACACCGATAATTGTAAAGCGCTAGGAATGTACAAAGCCACCATCAATAGGAAGACAGAAACAGCTAAATTGATAGTGATCATCAAGTCGACAATAGTCGGAGGTAGGGGCAAGATGATCATCAAAACGACACCGATCATCCATAAGGCAAGGATGAGGTCACTCGATTTGTTGATCATATTTAGGGCTGCATCCCCCCCAAAGGTTCTACTGACAAAATTGAGTAGCTTATTCATTATAGATTATCGGGTTGGTTAATGTTTTTATTATTAGGGTTTTGTGCATTAAGGGAAGTGATATAGAGAAGGATTTCTCCAATAGCTTCATACGTTGATTCTGGAATAAACTTCAACTCTTTTCCTTCATCCCAAAGCTGATGCGCTAAAGGCACATTCCTCATAATAGGAATGCCGTATTTTTCAGCTTCTGTGATGATTCTTTTTGCACGCAAATTAATTCCCATAGCAATAATCCATGGAGCTTTATATTTTTCCGGCATATAGCCGATAGCTACAGCGATATCCTTAGGGTTTGAAACGACCGCACTTGCATGTTTAATTTGAGAGGAGGTATCTTCATAGGCTATTTCTTGCGCGATTTGACGGCGGCGTCCCTTAATTTCTGGATTACCTTCTGTATCCTTAAATTCCTGTTTAACCTCAAACTTTTCCATTTTTAGTTCTTTAGCAAAGTTCTTCCTTTGATACACTAAGTCCAGAACAGCAACGACTAAGAAAAAAATACCAATGGATGTGACTGCTTTATAAAGTATCTCTTTAAAGATAACGGCAATGACAATTGGCGAGACTCCGGCAGTCTCAACGATTAGTGGGACGCGGTTTTTCAATGTGACATACAAAATCAAAGCAGCGCCGAAAATTTTCAAAATAGACTTTAATAACTCAATTAACGTCTTTACTTTGAATTTTTGTTTCAGGTTTTCAATAGGATTGAACTTTTTTAAGTCTGGTTTAAAAACCTCTGTAGAAAAGGTCGGTCCTACAACAAGAAATCCTACAAGAATGCCAACAAACCCTACGGCTCCAAGTAAAGGTAAAGAAGTGGTTAAGATCAAAGTTAAACAGTTATTTAAATAGTATAACGTAACTCTGGGATCGTGATTTATAGGTGCTTCTTTGAAAATAGAAACAAGAAAACTACCGAGATGTTTGGCAAAAAACGACGATAGATAGAAGGTCGTGAACATTGAAACGATAAAGGTAACCGCGGAAGGAAAATCTTGGGATTTTGCTACCTGGCCTTTTTTCCGTGCATCTCTAAGACGCTTCGGGGTTGCCTTTTCTGTTTTTTCACCCATCGCTTGGCCACAGTTAGATAAATAGCATTAAATAGGAATAATCTGCAAATTACCCTATAAGCGTGTTTTTCACAAGAGAGAAGCCTAGGAGATGAATCTTAATTATTCTATTTTGCTACAGTCGAGAAACAAGAGGTTTTTAGGTAAGATCTAGAAAGATCTCAGAGTAAGTTGCTAAGAAAATATTAGTCAGGAAACTTTGATTCCTATATTGTCTTTAGTGATCACACTAAAGGTGCTAGGTTCAAAATGCTAACGAACCGAGTGCAAGCTCCCACAAGCATCGAATCAACGATTCTCATGTTTGTGGGAATTCTTCCCTAGTAAAGGTAATAAAATAGCTACAAAAGATAACATATGGGGCATACAGAATGTGGCATCGTAGGACTTCCCAATGTAGGTAAGTCTGGGTTATTTAATGCTCTTACTGGAGCGCAAGTAGCTTCTTGTAACTATCCCTTTTGCACAATTGATCCGAATATTGGTATTGTTCCGGTTATTGATGACCGCTTAGATATTTTAGCTAAGATGAGTCAGAGTCAAAAGGTTATCTATGCCGATATGAAGTTTGTGGATATTGCTGGTTTGGTGAAGGGAGCTGCAGATGGAGCAGGATTAGGAAATAGGTTTCTTTCTCATATTCGCGAGACGCATGCTGTGGCTCATGTTGTTCGTTGTTTTGACAATGACGATATTACTCATGTATCGGGAAAGATAGATCCCAGTGATGACATTTCCGTGATAAATTTAGAATTGATCTTTTCTGATTTTTCTTCTGCAACAAGTATTTATAGCAAATTAGAGAAGCAAGCTAAGGGGAAGAACGACCTAGGGATTGTTTTACCTTTACTTGATAGAGTGATTAAACATTTAGAAAGTGGTCAACCTGTTCGCACGTTAAATTTATCTTCAGAAGAGCAGATACAACTCAAACCTTATCCCTTTTTAACAGCAAAGCCTATGTTGTATATAGCGAACATAGGTGAGGATTCAATAGCAACGATGCACAATGATTATGTTGCTGTTGTTGAAGAAATTGCCAGAAAGGAAAATGCTCCTGTTGTTCCTATTTGTGTACAATTAGAAGAAGAAATCATTTCGCTTCCTGTAGAGGAACGGAAAGACTTTTTAAATAGTTTAGGGCTAAAAGAATCGGGATTAAATCGCTTAGTTCGTGCTGCTTATCATACACTGGGATTGATTTCTTATTTTACAACTGGACCACAAGAAACCAGGGCTTGGACTATTCCTATAGGATCTACAGCTGCGGAAGCTGCAGGCCAGATTCACACCGATATTCAAAAAGGGTTTATCCGAGCCGAAGTTGTGACTCTTGAAGATATGATCACCTATGGAAGCCGTACAGGAGTCCGCGAAGCTGGCAAATTACGAGCAGAGGGTAGAGACTACATTGTGCAGGACGGCGATATTATGCTTTTCTTGCATAATTAGTAGAGAAGAATGCTTTTGCACTCTCTATATCCTTTTGAATGGCTTGAGATAACATTTCTCGAGAAGAGAATTTTCTTTCTTTGCGGATAAATTTCTTAGGGATTACAGAAACAGTCTCGCCATACAAGTTCCCAGAGAAACCAAAAAGATGCGCTTCTAAACATAACGAATTTCTTCCCACTGTAGGAGCCTTCCCAAGATTCATAATCCCTTGATATATCGTAGTGTGATATTCTATTTCGCATGCATATACTCCGAGAGGAAGCAGACATTGATCCTGAGGAAGATTAATTGTAGCAACCCCTAACTGGGTTCCTAAACCATAACCCGCCTCGATTTTCCCAACATATTTATATGAGTGCCCTAAATGGCGATTAGCGTTATCTAAATCACCTTCCATCAAAAACTGACGAATCCTTTTGCTAGAGACAATCTCTTGATCTATCTTGTGAGGAGCGACTTCTATAATTTCTATTCCTAGAGAATTGGCCAGAGGTTGTAGTGTTTTAGCGTTTCCTTCCCTTCCCTTACCCAATCTAGAGTCATATCCCAAGATTAAACGTCTACATCTTAATGTTTGATGCAGGGAACGTATGAAGCTTTCAGCAGATTGATTAGCAAACTCTTGTGTAAAGGAAAGAATACACAAGTAGTCTATAGGAAAATCTTGCAAAAGGAGAAGGCGTTCTTTTGTACTTGTAATTAACTTGGGAGTGGGTGACTGTAAAACCGCATGAGGATGTAAGTCAAAAGTAATCACTCCTGACAATCCTGGATAGGAAGATAAAACAGTCAGTAATTTCTTGTGACCTAGATGACAACCATCAAAAAAACCTATAGTTATAGAATCCACAGAGCGGGGAATCGATGTCAAACTATAGAATATTTCCATTAAAATCTCTTAGGTAAGGAGATATATCAAAGTCAGGACAGTCTAAAAGACAGCCATCAATACATTGATCTATAGAAAAACTACCACTACGTAAACGTCTGAGTTCTTCCAAATAAGCTCCACAGCCTAACATGTTTCCTAGTTCGTGAGCAATACTACGAATGTAAGTTCCTTTGCTACATTGTACAGAAAAATGTAGCAGGGGATATTCATATTTTGTAATTTGTAGGCTCACTTGAACCGTAGATTGGCGACGTTCTATTGATAATCCCTTTCGGGCATATTCATAGAGCTTTTTCCCGTTAACTTTTTTTGCAGAAAACATGGGGGGGATTTGTTGAATTTCCCCTTGGAAATACTGCGAAGCTTCTAGAATTTCTTCATAGGTAGGGACCTTTTTTGACCTACCAACAATTTTTCCATCGCAATCATAAGAATCTGTAGTTGTCCCTAGGTGAGCAACTGCAGCGTATTCTTTATCTTCAAATAATAAAACATCTGAAAGGCGAGTGAATCTACGGCCGATCAACATGACCATCACACCTGTAGCAAAGGGATCCAAAGTCCCTGCATGACCGATTTTTTTTACACCGATCAATTTTGTTAGAGTACGAATAAGACTAAACGAGGTCCTTCCTTGAGGCTTATCTATTAGAAGAATACCTTCTTTAAGTTCTGTAGCAAGTTCCATAATGATGTCGTCAATGTTTAGATCTTTCTAGCGGATGGTACTAACTTTTATCTTGTTCTCGTATTTTCCAGAGCAAGTTTTCTATATGATCCTGGGGAGAAAAAATATCTTCGAGATAAAAATTTATCTCGGGAAAATACTTAAGTACGACGCCTTTAGAAGCCTTATAAGCAATGTACCTTGCTGATGCTTTTAACGCTTCTAAAGTTTCTGTTGATGTATTTTCATGTGGCATAATTGAAACATAGACACGAGCAGAATGTAAATCTTTAGATAAACATACCCTAGTAACCGTAATCCAACGATTGGAAATTTTAGGATGTTTCACATCTTTTAAAATTACATTCGCAATTGCTTCGCGCAGTAATGAATTAACCTTTTGTATGCGTCTATTTTCAGTCATAATATTCTAAAGTTTTTGTGGATGATATATCACTTCGTAACATTGTAGAATATCACCTACCTGAGCATTCTGATATCCTTCTAATAAAATACCACATTCAAGCCCTTTTTTAACTTCTTTAACGTCTTCTTTAATACGTTTTAGAGAAGATAAGTTACCTTTCCAAAGAACTTCGTTATTACGTACAACACGTACTTTTTGATTTCTAGTCATTACACCTTCAGAAACCAAGCAACCGTAAATTGTACCTAATTGTGATGACTTAAAGGTTTCTTTGATTTCAGCAGCACCAAGATTTCTCTCTTCAGCAATAGGATCGAGTAATGCTGTCATCATTTCTTTAACAGCATCTACAGCATGGTAGATAATGTTAAATAAATGCACCTTAACGCCTAAGTTTTTGATCAGAGATTCGGCGTGGCTTTCTATACCCGTATGGAAGCCAATAATAACAGCTTTAGATGCTGCAGCCAAACGAATATCTGATTCAGAAATTTCTCCAACGCTACTAGAAAGAATTTCGGCACTTACTTTATCAGAAACAATTTTCAAGACAGAACTGGCCAAAGCTTCAATAGATCCTTGAACATCAGCTTTGATAATAAGCTTAAGGATCTTTTTATTTTGCAGCATAGCGTCAAAATTAGGACGTTTCTTCTGCAGAGCAAATTTCTGTTGTCCAGCAATTCTAGCACTAACAATTTCCTTAGCTGTTTTTTCGTTTTTAACGACAACAAAAGGATCGCCTGCCTTGGGCATGCTAGATAGCCCTGTGATTAAAGCTGGGACAGAGGGGCTGGCCGATTTCATTAGCTGGTTATGTTCGTTATGCATGGTTTTAACTTTGCCATAACAATCATTGAAAACTAATGCCTCACCAAGATGTAGGGTACCGTTTTGCACTAAAATAGTTGCTACTGCACCTAAACCTTTGTGTAGCTCGGATTCGATAACAATTCCACGAGCACGAGCAGATGGATTTGCTTTGAGTTCTAAAACTTCCGCTTGTAGAGCAAGCATTTCTAAAAGCTCAGATAAACCTTCACCTGTTTTTGCAGAGGTATTAATTGTTACAGTTGTACCTCCCCATGCCTCTGGCAATAGGTTGATTTCAGAAAGTTGTCTGTAAACGGTATCTGCATTGAAATTCGGTTTATCACACTTATTGATTGCTACAACAATAGTGATGTTTGCCGCACGAGCGTGTTTGACGGCTTCCAAAGTTTGTTCTTTGATTCCTTCATCTCCGGCAACTACAAGCACAACGATATCGCAGACTTCCGCACCTCGAGCTCTCATAGCAGAAAAGGCTTCGTGGCCAGGAGTATCCAAGATAGTAATATTTCCAACAGGTGTAGAACAACAGAAGGCTCCCATATGTTGTGTAATAGCCCCAGCTTCTACTGCTGCCACATTACTTTTTCTTAGCGAGTCAATTAAAGTAGTTTTTCCGTGATCCACGTGGCCCATAAAAGCGACGATAGGAGGACGAATGATTAATTGACTTGGATCTGTTTCTTGTATTTCTTCTTTAACAGTATTACTCTCGATACAGAGCTTATCTTGTTCTGATGAATCGATATCAATAGTACAGCCAAATTCTAATCCAATAAATTGTACTGTTGTTTCATTGTCTAATACGTCATTTACAACGTAAGTCATACCATGAATAAACATTTTCTGGATCAGCTCAGAAGCCTTAAGCTTCATTTCTGCGGCAAGATCTTTGATCGTGATAGGCAGAGGCACTTTAATATGGGTAGGGCGCTGTACCGTGTGTTCGTCATAGTGTTTTTTAGTTTTTTGAACACGTTTTTTTCTCCACTTATCGTCATCGCTACTGTCGTTTAATCCATAACGATCTCTACCTGTAAATGCCTTAGGAGTCTCTTCTTTTTTCGCACGGTCTCTAAAATCAGATCCAGGTCTCTTTGACGTATCCCTACGATAAAAAGGCTGAGATTGGCGATTGTTTGGAGAATGTTGTTTATCATTAGAAGCTTCAGAAGATTGCTGAGGCTTTGCCTGAACTGTTCCTGTGCGTTCTTTAGGCGCAGGCTTATCTTCTTTTTTAGGAGCTTTAAAAGTCTTCGCTAACAAATGATTAATGTGTTTCCCGGTAGGCCCGAAATTCGACTTGATAGAAACAACGCTTTTAGGAGGTTCTTTTTTAACTACTACTTCAGGCTCTTTCGGTGGAGGAGGAGGTTCCTTAATAACTGTTTCAGGTTCTTCTACTACAGAAGGGGGAGTTGGCTCTACAACCTCCGGCTCAGACTCAAGAGGAGAAGCCACTTCTTCTATAACAGGAGGAGAGAACGCAGTAGAGTCGGCGTCTACTGAAACAGGAGAAGGAATGGTTGAATCTTCAGACGCAAAAGATGAACGATTTTTAGCTCGAATTCTGCGTGGAGAAGTTTCAGTAGACACATGCTCAGCCATCGTAGGTACACTAGAGTCTACAACACTCTTTTTCTTCACGACTTTTTCTTTAGCAACTTTTTCAGTAACCTTAGTCGTAGGCTTTTCTGAAGAGCTTTTTGTGTCTGAAGATCCTGCCTGAGCTAATTTTTGCTTTAACTTATCTAATCCAGCAGCTTTCGTTAATTGAGCGTTTTTAATCTTCAATTTTAGGTTTTTCGTCAACTTTGCCTTCTCCATATTTGCTGACTTGCTCAAGGATCTTATAAGCAAGTTCTAAACTGATTCCAGGAACAGAAGCAAGATCATTAGCACTGGCTAATAATACCTTTCTGATCGTGTCGTATCCTGCGTGTACAAGATTCTGGACAACCAACTTACTAATGCCTTCCATCTCTAGCGGCTCATCTAATAGAGGACTATCAAATTCCGCTAACTGTAGGCGTTGAATTTCTAATAGTTTATTGTACTCGCTCATACGTTGAACTTCGAGTTCATAGTCTAAGATTTGACTAATCAAACGAGCATTAATTCCTCGCTTACCAATTACGGTTGCGTAATCAGCATCCTGAACGACTATAGCAATAACTTTGTCATCTTCTAGAATTGCAATCTTTTGAATTTCTATGGGGCAAAGCAAATTTTGCAACAATTCTGTGGTTACAGGAGAATAGTTTACAATATCTATTTTTTCGTCGTTCAATTCTCGAATGATATTTTTTACTCGAGAACCTCTCATTCCAACAAAAGCGCCCACAGGATCTGTTTTTGGATCGGATGAACTTACAGCTATTTTAGTTCTGTAGCCTGCTTCACGAGCAATTTTAACAATTTCTACAGAGCCTTCTTCTAGTTCTGGAACTTCTTGCAAGAAAAGTTGCTTAACGAATTCAGGATGGCTACGGCTGAGGATAACTTCAGCACCTCCATTTTCTGATTCTTGCACCTCGTATAACAGAGCATAAATCTTATCGCCAACTTTATGCTTTTCTGTTTTAGGATAACAACGAGCTGGTAGGAGACCTTCAACCTTCCCTAAATCTATGATTAAGTTTGATCCTTTTGCAAATCGCTTAACGACTCCAGAAAGAATTTCATTGACCCTATGGCGGTACTCTTCGTAGATAACATCTCTTTCTGCATGGCGTAACTTCTGACCGATAATTTGTCGGGCAGCGTGAGCAGCAATCCTGCCAAAATGCTCAGAAACAAAGGGAACGTCCATGTACTGCCCAATTTCGCATTCAGGATCGTATTCTCTAGCTTTGTCTAAAGGAATCTCTTTACTGGGGTTTTCACATACTTCT
This sequence comes from Chlamydia psittaci 6BC, assembly GCF_000204255.1. Lineage (NCBI taxonomy): Bacteria > Pseudomonadati > Chlamydiota > Chlamydiia > Chlamydiales > Chlamydiaceae > Chlamydia > Chlamydia psittaci. Next base: position 527,688 of record NC_017287.1, read on the forward strand.
ACGATTTCTTTCTCACAGAAAACTTCTATGTCGCCAGTTTTAGGATTAATATTTACAGAAACGTTAGCATCATCTCTTAGTGTTTTTTTTGCTGCAATTTTTAAGGCCGATTCAATAGCTCCTATGATGACAGGGCGTTGAATTCCTTTTTCCTTCTCCATGTAGTCAAAAATAGCTACAAGATCTTTATTCATTATACTCCTCTTATAAGTAAGGAAACAGACAGAGTGCTAAACCAAGGCAAGCTTATGTTATACAACATAAGCTCAACCTTTTAAGTAATATTATTTCCCTTTTTTCTTTTTATCTGAACCAACTAAATCTTCTAAGTCCAAATCATCTATATCTGTATCTGTTTGATCATGCTGTTTATCAGCTAAGTATTCTTTCACAGAAAGAGATACCTTTTTATGATCAGGATCCAGTTTGATAACCTTTGCAGATACTGAATCACCTATTGAGATAATATCTTCAATTTTTGAGAAAGGCTTTTCAGAGAGCTCTGAAACGTGAATCAGACCTTCTATACCGTTTTGCAGTTCTACAAATGCTCCGAATGCTGTAATTTTAGTTACAACTCCAGAAATAACGCTTCCTGTGGGGAACATTTCTTCAATTTCATTCCAAGGATTTGAACTTAACTGTTTGACTCCTAGAGTGATTTTTTTACTTTCTTTATCTACTGAGAGGATAACAGCTTCAACGATACTGCCTTTTTTGAAGAGTTCTGAAGGGTGAGATACTTTTTTAATCCAACTCATGTCAGAGATATGAATTAAACCTTCAATACCTGGCTCAAGCTCAACAAAGGCGCCGTAATTTGTAAGATTTTTAATTTCTGCACGTACGTGTAAGCCAATAGGATATTTCTCTTCGATGTTATCCCATGGGTTGTGTTCTGTTTGTTTCAGACCTAAAGAAATTTTACCTTCGTCTTTTTGGATAGATAAAACGATAGCTTCAACTTCATCACCTTTGTTGACGACTTCACTAGGATCGACAACATTTTTAACCCAAGACATTTCAGAGACGTGAATTAAACCTTCGATACCTTCTTCAATTTCGATGAAGGCTCCGTAGGGGAGAAGTTTAACAATTTTACCAGTAATACGTTTTCCTGGAGGATATTTCTTCTCAATATCTTCCCATGGATTGTGTTCTTTTTGTTTCAGACCAAGAGCAACCCGACCTTTTTCTTTATCAACGCTAAGAATTACAACTTCGAGTTCTTGATTGAGTTCTACCATTTCAGATGGATGCCGAATGCGTTTCCATGTCATGTCTGTAATATGGAGGAGACCATCGATACCATCTAGATCTAAGAATACACCAAAATCTGTAATGTTTTTAACGATACCTTTACGGCGTTCGCCAATAGTGATTTGTTCAATAAGTTCTGCTTTTTTAGAAATTCGTTCAGCTTCTAGGAGTTCTCTTCTTGAAACAACAACATTTCTTCTATCAATGTTGATTTTCAAGATTTTGAATTCGCAGACTTTACCTACATAATCATCTAAGTTCTTAATTTTCTTATTGTCAATTTGAGAACCGGGTAAGAAAGCTTCCATCCCAATATCAACAATGAGACCACCTTTGACTTTGCGTATAATTTGTCCCTTGACAATGGAACCTTCTTCACAGTGAGCTAAAATGTGTTCCCATTGTCTTTGGCGAGTAGCTTTTTCTCTGGATAAAACAACCTTTCCTTCTTCATCTTCAGTTTGGTCTAAGTATACCTCTACTTCAGCACCAAGAACCAAGCCTTCAGAGGATTCTATGAATTCTGACATTGGAATGACCCCTTCGGATTTCAGCCCAACGTCAACGACTACGAAGTCCTTATTGATATCAACTACAGTACCTTTTAGGATGGCGCCAGGTTGTATCTCACTGGTAGGTTCCTCATCGCTTGAAGTAATTCCGTGTGTTGAGCAGAGAAGATCTTTGAATTCAACAACGTCTTCCGAGAGGCAATCTATAGTATCAAGAATTTTTTTGGATCCCCAAGTGTATTCGGATTGTTTTGGCATTTAATGTTATTCTCCTAAAAACTACAAAGTCAAAAAAGATAGTGTAAATATAAACCTTAAAAAAGGCAAGATCTCCCTTGCAGCAGTTTTTTTATTCTAATTTGTTGCTTTAAAATTTTTTATTTGTTTTAGATTTATTTCTAAAATTATTCGGTAGGGTAAAAATAAATGACTTACGCTAAAGTAATTATTATCGGCTCCGGCCCTGCAGGTTATACTGCAGCGATTTATGCTTCAAGAGCACTTTTAAGTCCTATTTTATTCGAGGGTTTTTTTTCCGGTGTTTCCGGTGGTCAATTAATGACCACTACTGAAGTAGAAAATTTCCCTGGATTCCCTGAAGGCATACTAGGTCCAAAATTAATGGATAATATGAAATCCCAGTCTAGTCGTTTTGGAAACTCAAATTCTTCCAAAAGATGTTACTTCAGTGGATTTCACTATACGTCCTTTTGTAGTAATGTCCAATGAAGAAAAATATACCTGTGACGCGTGTATTATAGCAACGGGAGCTTCTGCAAAGCGTTTAGAAATTCCCGGAGCATCTGACAACGAATTCTGGCAAAAAGGTGTTACAGCGTGTGCTGTGTGTGACGGAGCCTCTCCTATTTTTAAAAATAAAGACTTGTATGTCATTGGTGGGGGAGATTCTGCTTTAGAAGAAGCAATTTTTCTGACTCGGTATGGAAAACGTGTTTTTGTGGTACATAGAAGGGATACGTTAAGAGCTTCTAAAGCGATGATAAAAAAGGCGGAGTCTAACGAAAAGATCTCTTTCATCTGGAATAGTTCAATAGTAAAAATTTCTGGAGATACCTTTGTTCGTTCTGTGGATATTTTAAACAATGTTTCTAAAGAAATTTCTTCTCATGAGGCGGGAGGCGTATTTTTTGCCATAGGACATAAGCCGAATACGGACTTCTTAGGTGGCCAGCTGGCTTTAGATGAACATGGATACATTATTACTGAACCGGGTACTTGCAGAACCTCTATTCCAGGAGTATTTGCTGCAGGGGATGTTCAGGATAAACATTATAGACAAGCAATCACGGCTGCGGGAAGTGGGTGTATGGCTGCTTTAGAAGCCGAACGCTTCTTAAATTAAAGCTATTGCCATAGCTGTGGCGTACTCACGACTATGGCTGATTGATAATAAGACTTTGGAGATTCCTAATTTTTGATACACTCTTTCTGGTAAAAAGACCTCGGGTTGTTTTGATATTTTAAGGATCTCTATATCTTTCCAACCAACAATCTTTCCTATTCCAGTTCCTAAGGCTTTAGCTACAGCTTCTTTTCCTGCAAACCTAGCTGCCAAAGAAGGACAAGGATCTATGAGTCTTAAACAATATACCTGCTCCTTTTTTGTGAAGATTTTATCGAGCATCCTTTGATTATGTGTTTTTATCGCTTTCCGGATTCGGGAAATTTCAATAATATCAGTTCCTATATGTGCAATTTGCATAATGGAAATCTATAGTTAAAGGCTTTCTAATTGGTTTTTTTGGGATTTAGCGAAGTAGGTTAGAGCTGTTTTTATAAGAGCGTATCCTATAGTCGAACGGATGAAGAACAGAATGGCCGGATTATCAATACATCTACGTAGTAGCAGAGATATCACAATCATTGCAGCCAAGATTAAAAAGCGTTTAGAAAAAAACGACTTTATTATGTAAACTTTTTTTGAAATCTTTCCCAAGAGTAATTGGTTAGACAGGTCATTTTGAGCGGATACAGATTTTAACAATAAAAATCGGTATTTTAAAGATGCAACAAACCATGCTCCCATAGCTAGGAGGACAAGGATTTTGAAAGAAAAATCTGGTTGATAAACAATCATGGAGGCTTTTAAAAGCAATTTAATTCCTCCTAATAACCAGAGTATCCCTGGGAGATAAATAAGTGGGTAATTTTTATTACTAGTCATGAGCTTTTGCTTGTTGCAATTTAACCATTCTATACGGATTTTATATTTTTTTCTATTTTTGGATTGAATAATGCGAATCTTCTTATCAGCGATATACTGGAATCATTCAAAATTTCTATGGAATTCAGAAAACTGGCCTCTCCGAGTGTCTTGGTATGGTCTATGTTTTTCTGTGGGGATTTTGCTTACCTCTATCTTAGGGATTTGTCTTGCGCTATCTTCTTATACTGAAGAAGATAAAACACGATTCTCTAAGGAACAACTTCGTTTAGCTTTGGAGAACTTCGCTTTATATTCTCTGTTATTTATCATTCCTGGATCACGTATAGCTTATATTTTATTTTATGGAGGCGATTTTTATCTCAAAAATCCTCAAGAGATTTTCAAAGTGTGGAATGGGGGATTAGCAAGCCACGGAGGTATGGTAGGGTTAATTCTATGGGCAATCATATTCTCTTGGATATATAGAAAAAAACTTCCGATATTGACCTTTTTATTTCTTTGTGATCTTTGTGCGTCTGTATTCGGATGTGCGGCTTTTATGATTCGTATTGGAAATTTTATGAACCAGGAAATTGTAGGAAAACCAACCAATCTTCCTTGGGGGATTATTTTTTCATCTCCTACTCAAGGCGTGTTAGGTGTTCCTACGCATCCAGTACAGTTGTATGAAGGAGTGAGTTATTTATTGCTTTCTATAATCCTGTTCTTCTTAAGTTATAAACGTTATTTTCGTTTAGGCTCAGGATGGGCCACATCCTTAGGATTAGTGGGTATATCGTTAATTCGTTTTGTTGCTGAGTTTTTTAAAAGCCATCAGGGTAAAGTTATAGGGCCTGATAGTTGGTTAACGATGGGCCAAATATTGTCCTTGCCTTTATTTGTACTCGGTCTATCTTTGGGAGTAGTATGCTTCCTTAAAAATAAGAAAGATAAGAGTTCTATTTCATCAGCAAAATAGAAAGAATTTCATACGTATTTTAGGAATCTCTTATGGGAGATAAATAGATACTATGGTATTTTAGCTTTTTAGTTTAATTTTTCAGAGTTTAACAGATGAATAAACGTTCATTGTTGTTTGTTTCTTTAGTTGGCATGGCTTTTGTCGGATGCCAAATCTTTTTTGGTTATAATGATTTTCGCTCTTGCAAAGCTCTTACAGAGAAACAAAAAACAATTTCAGAACAAGTGCTTGCAGCAACGAAGTCTATGGGGTTAGGTGTTTCTCCCTGGACAACACACCCAGATGAAGAAGTAAATAAGAATCATTATGCAGTGTGTGTTGGAGATAGACTCCTCCTATTGAATCAAGGGAACTCAGCAAGTTCAGTTTATTCTTCTGGATCTCGTTGGGATTTGATAGAAGAGACAACAGCTTGTGATAATATTCACGTTGCTTTGTATGGTGAAACAGGTGAATCGACAGTACCTTCAACTACAGGAAAGGTATTTCTCCCTGTAACCAGCGAAGCCCTTCCTGTTTTGGTCGTTGAATTTCGTAATAATCAAGAACCTATAGTTTTCTTAGGTCAATACAAGCAGGATGAAGGTAAGGTTTACAATAAAGACAGTCAAGTTTACGGAACTTCTTTAGTGTTCTGGAGGTCAGGTAATGAATACCTACCTTTAGGTATTTATAATTCTAAGGAAGAAAGATTAGAATCTTTAGACCTTCCAATTACTAAAGCTGCTATTTTTAGCAGTTCTCTTGAAACAAATACAGACACGCATTCTGGGCAATATTTTGTTTTGTCCAATGAATACATGCAACTAGTCATTTCTCAAGAGAGTGGTGCTGTAGAAGGCATTAACCTTCCTTTCTCATCAGAGGATAGTAAGAGTATAGTTAATGAAATTGGTTTTGATAGAGATTTGAAATCTCAAGTTCCTAGTGAGGCTTCTTTCCCTGGGCTACCTTCTGTAGGACCAAATAACCAAGTCGTCTCTGATACTGTAGGAGGATATTATCCCTTATTGCGTAGAGGGATTCTTTCTGATTCGAAGAAACGCACGCCTGCTAGTTATCATGCCTTAAATATTGTTTCGGGTAGAGACCTTGTCAACCCAGTAGCTTCTGGATATCGAGTTTCTGTCTTCAATGGTAATGTATTGGAATTAGAGAGCTACGATGGCTCTATTAAGAAAACTTATACACTTCCTGAGCAACAACCATATGCTTTTGAAGTTGCTGTTGGTTTAAATCGTTCTAGTGACGATATATGGATAACTTCGGGCGTTCCTGAAGTTGAAATCATGTCCAATACATTTAGTCCGGCTATTAAATACCGCGTGATTAAAAAGAATAAAGGACAGTTGGATAAGGTGAAACTACCTAAGTCTAAAGATCCTTTATCTTTGCGTAGTGGAATATATCCTCAATGGATACTCAATTCTAATGGATATTTCGGTATTATTTTATCCCCACTTACAGATATACCTGCTGGATACGCTGCTGCTTATGTTTCTGGAAATTCTGTTCCTACACGCTTATCCTTACTATATCCTAAAAATCAAGCATATCCTGCTTCTAAATACCCAGGATATGAAACCTTGCTTCCTTTACCCAAAGAAGAAGGAACTTATCGCTTTCTTGTTTACGCCGGACCTTTAGCAGAACCTACGTTAAAAGCTTTAGATCAGGCATATACAAATCCTAACGGTGAAAACCCTCAGTATCTTGATTGTATAACTTTCCGAGGATTATTCGCTTTTATTACCGAGCCTTTTGCAGCTTTACTCTTTATCATTATGAAATTTTTCAAAATGATAACGGGCTCTTGGGGGATTTCTATTATTCTGCTTACAGTATTTTTAAAACTATTGTTATACCCTTTAAATGCTTGGTCTATACGTTCGATGAGACGTATGCAAAAGCTGTCTCCTTATATTCAGGAAATTCAGCAAAAGTATAAGAAAGAGCCTAAGCGAGCCCAAATGGAAGTCATGGCTTTATATAAGACAAATAAGGTGAATCCTATAACAGGCTGTCTGCCTTTATTGATTCAATTGCCTTTTCTTATAGCTATGTTTGATTTATTGAAATCCTCGTTCCTTCTTCGTGGTGCCTCTTTCATTCCAGGATGGATTGATAATTTAACAGCTCCAGATGTTTTATTCTCTTGGACTACACCAGTTTGGTTTATTGGTAACGAATTTCATCTTCTTCCTATCCTGTTAGGGATTGTCATGTTCGTCCAGCAAAAGCTTTCAGCTTTGAAGAAAAAAGGACCTGTTACAGATCAACAAAGGCAACAGGAAGCCATGGGGACGATGATGGCTCTTTTGTTTACCTTCATGTTTTACAATTTCCCTTCAGGTTTAAATATTTATTGGTTTTCTTCTATGCTTCTTGGATTGATCCAGCAGTGGGTTACTAATAAGATTTTAGACAGACAGCATCTTAAAAATGAAATCACTGTTAATAAGAAAAAGCAAAGGTAACAACTGAAAAAAAAGCTTTTTTATATTAAAAAAGATATAAGAAAACTATTTAGATGAGATAGTTTTATGCGGGCGTGGGAAGACTTTCTTTTGCTACAAGAAAAAGAAATCGGTACGAGTACTGTAGACAAATGGTTAAGGTCGTTAAAAGTCCTATGTTTTGATGCGTGTAATTTGTATCTTGAAGCTAAAGACTCTTTTCAAGTGACTTGGTTTGAGGAGCATATACGCCACAAAGTAAAAACAAGTTTAGTGAATAATAACGGGAAATTAATTCGCGTTCACGTTACTTCCCTTGATAAAACTACTCCTTTCTATAAAGAAAAGCAGATGCAGCAGGAAAAAACTGCCTACTTTACTATGCAGTATGGCAATGTAAATCCTGAGATGACTTTTGCTAATTTTCTTGTGACTCCTGAAAATGACTTGCCGTTTCGTATTTTACAGGAGTTTACAAAACCTGCAGAAGATGCTACAGGCTTTCCTTTTAACCCGATTTATCTTTTTGGACCAGAGGGGTCTGGGAAAACACATTTAATGCAAGCTGCTGTAAATGTGCTCCGAGAATCTGGAGGTAAGATTCTTTACGTTGCTTCAGATTTATTTACTGAACATTTAGTTTCAGCAATACGTTCTGGAGAAATGCAGAGGTTTCGTTCTTTTTACCGTAATGTCGATGCTTTATTTATAGAAGACATAGAAGTATTCTCAGGTAAAGGAGCTACTCAGGAAGAGTTTTTCCATACCTTTAATTCATTACAAACAGAAGGTAAGTTGATTGTTATCTCGTCGGCGTATGCTCCTGCGGACTTAAAAGCAATGGAAGAACGCTTAATTAGTCGTTTTGAATGGGGAGTAGCTGTTCCTATTCATCCTTTAACGAAAGAGGGATTAAGAAGTTTTCTGATGCGACAAACAGAGCAACTATCTATTCGCATAGAAGACTCAGCTTTGGACTTCTTAATTCATGCATTATCTTCAGATATGAAAGCGTTATTACATGCGTTAAATCTGCTTTCAAAACGTGTTGCTTATAAGAAATTGTCTCAACAACTGCTCTATGAAGATGATATACAATCTCTCTTACACGATGTTTTAGAGGCTGCGGAAAGCGTGCGTTTAACTCCTTCAGGAATTGTGCGCGCTGTTGCTAAGTATTATGGAGTGTCTCCAGAGAGTATTTTAGGGCGTTCACAATCTCGAGAATATGTATTGCCTAGACAGGTTGCTATGTACTTATGTCGGCAGAAATTGTCTTTGTCCTATGTAAGGATAGGGGATGTATTTTCTAGAGATCATTCAACAGTAATTTCATCAATACGTGCTATTTCGCAAAAAGTAGAAGAAGGGGGGCACGACATTAGTATTGCTACGCAAGACTTAATGAAGTATTTAACTTCAGCGTATAAAAGTCTTGAGTTTTTCCCTGAAGAAGAAATCCCTTGCTAGCCTAAACTAACTTTTTCCTCAGAGCGTAGTTGATCATCAAACATGCCATAGACACTAGTGTCAAAATAATCTGTAAAATGAGTGCTACTAAAATTGTAGGCGTTGCGTAATAGCCACTTGTTAATAACAAGCTCATCGAACAGATAGAGACTACTCCTAAAGTTACCCAAAGAGCTGTATGCTGAATCATACGACATTTAGGCTGCCTATCCATACGAGGGCTAGTTCTGCTTACTGTGTCTTGAGAGATTCTAGGTCTTTGATCCCTAGTAGAATCGGAGCTCTTAAAATCGCTCAGAGTAAAGACATTTCTATTTGCTCGTCCAGAGAACGCTCCAAATGCATGTGCTGAGATCATAAGTTACTGAATTATAAAAAATGTAAGAAATGTTTAGCAGATTGTTATTTTCAGATCAATTTGAATACGCATAATTATGGGATCTCAGATTTTTACCCTCAGAGTATTTTCCTTCTTTTGATTCCGATTTTAATTTTTTATAGAGATTCGTTTCATACTCCCTTTGCTTCAAGATATCTTCCTTCTAAGTTCTTTCTTTTTTTTTAGATTTTTCTTATGGAAATACAAAAATCACTTCCCGCTTATTCCTCGATTCGGAGACTTATGAATTTTGATAAGAATTTGGTAAACGTAGAAACAATGAAGCAGGCGATTTTAAATCGTCTGTATTTTGGTGTAGTACAATCTCCGGAATCCGCTTCAGCAAGAGATATATTTACAGCAGTTTCAAAGACTGTAATGGAGTGGTTAGCTAAAGGTTGGCTAAAAACTCAGAATAGTTACTACGAACAAGATGTTAAGCGTGTTTACTATATTTCTATGGAATTTCTACTTGGTAGAAGTTTAAAAAGTAATCTTCTGAATTTAGGAATGCTGGATCTTGTTCGTAATGCATTAGAAGAATTGAATTATGATTTCGATACTTTAATACAAATGGAAGCAGATGCAGGATTAGGGAATGGGGGATTAGGACGACTTGCAGCGTGTTATTTAGACTCCATGGCAACCATGGGAATTCCTGCTTATGGATATGGTATCCGCTACGATTATGGTATCTTTGATCAGAAAATTGTCAACGGTTATCAAGTAGAAGCCCCTGATGAATGGTTGCGTTATGGTAACCCTTGGGAAATATGTAGAGGGGAATATCTCTATCCTGTTCGCTTTTACGGTAGAGTAATTCATTATACAGATGCTCGAGGAAAAGAAGTTGCTGATCTTGTAGATACTCAAGAAGTGCTAGCCATGGCTTATGATGTACCTATCCCAGGATACGGTAGAGATACTGTAAATACCTTGCGTTTGTGGCAAGCACAATCTCCACATGGATTTGAGTTTAATTACTTTAATCATGGGAATTATATTCGCGCCATAGAAGATATCGCATTAGTAGAGAACATTTCCAGAGTGTTATACCCTAATGATTCTATTTCTGAGGGGCAAGAGCTGCGGTTAAAGCAAGAGTACTTTTTAGTTTCTGCAACAATCCAAGATATTCTTCGTCGATATACGAAAACACATATTTCTTTGGATAATCTCCCTAACAGGGTAGCTGTGCAGCTTAATGATACCCATCCTGCATTAGGAATAGCTGAAATGATGCATATCTTGGTTGATAGGGAAGAACTCCCTTGGGATACCGCTTGGGATATGACTACGCGCATATTCAATTATACAAACCATACGATCTTGCCTGAAGCATTAGAGCGTTGGTCTATAGATCTCTTTTCAAGACTATTGCCTAGACATTTAGAGATTATCTATGAGATTAATTCTCGATGGTTGGAGAAAGTCTCTCAAAGATTTCCTGGAGATAACGATAAGCGTCGAGCATTGTCTATTATTGAGGAGGGTAGCGATAAACATGTCAATATGGCAAGTTTAGCTGTTGTAGGTTCGTCTAAAGTTAATGGCGTCTCTGCTTTTCACTCTCATCTTATAAAAACCACATTATTTAAAGATTTCGTAGAGTTTTTCCCCGATAAATTTATTAACGTAACTAATGGGATTACTCCAAGACGTTGGCTCGCCTTATGTAATCCTCGCTTGGATGCATTATTAGAGCAAACGATAGGGAGTGCTCATATTACGGATCTCTCTCAAATTCACAAGGTGATCCCTTTTGCTGATGACGCGAGTTTTCGAGAACAGTGGCATAAAATTAAGCTTAATAATAAGCAGGATTTTGCATTAAAACTTAAAAAAGAAACCGGGGAGAACATAGATCCCTCCTCTATGTTTGATTTTCATGTAAAGCGTATTCATGAATATAAACGGCAGTTAATGAACATTCTTAGGGTGATTTATCTGTATAATGATCTTAAGGAGAATGTATCTTCGAGTATTGTCCCAACAACAGTAATTTTTGCTGGAAAAGCGGCTCCAGGATATGCGTTTGCTAAGTTAGTCATTAAACTTATCAATAGCGTTGCCGATTGTGTAAATAACGATCCTCAGGTGAATGAAGTCTTAAAAGTTCTCTTCCTTCCAAATTATCGAGTGACGATGTCTGAGATGATTATGCCTGCTTCTGATATCTCGGAGCAGATCTCTACAGCAGGTATGGAAGCTTCCGGAACAGGAAATATGAAATTTGCTTTAAACGGTGCCCTAACAATAGGAACCATGGATGGAGCAAATATAGAAATGTCGGAATATATTGGTAGGGACAATATGTTCATTTTCGGTTTGTTAGAAGAAGAAATAGCCAAAATAAGGCGAGAGTATTACCCACAGGCTATATGTGATAACAATCCCAAGATTGCTCATGTGTTAAAATTACTAGATCAAGGATTTTTCAACACTTCAGACAAAGAACTATTCAAGCCTATAGTACATAGATTATTACATGAAGGTGATCCATTCTTTGTTTTAGCGGATTTAGAATCGTATATTAAAGTTCATGAATCTGCGGCTACCTTATTCCACAACACAGATGAATGGGTAAAGAAATCGATATATAACGTAGGCGGCATGGGCTTTTTCTCTAGTGATAGAGCTATTGCTGACTATGCCAGAGATATATGGAACGTTCCTACAAATCATAAATCTTAAGAAAAAGGCGCTGCTAATCCAATATGAATGACTTTTATTAGCAACGCTTGTTGTTGTCGAAAAACGCGAAACTTTTAATTTAATAACAGGATAGAAGGAGCTTCTAAGATTTTCTGCAATCGCTTCATAAACATTGCGGCTGGATATCCGTCAATTACACGGTGATCTATAGACAATGTCAATATACACGTAGAACCAACTAGAATTTCTCCATTGATTACTATCGGCTCTTCCTGAACACTACCCACAGCAAGAATAGCTGCTTGAGGGGGATTGATAATTGCTGTGAATGCTGTAATTCCTGTCATGCCTAAATTGGAAACGCAGAAAGACCCACCTTTATACTCTTCCTCTTTTAAAGATTGAGATTTCGCTTTAGAAGCTAAGCTTTTAATCTCGGCAGAAATCATACCTATGTTCTTGCGATCAGCACAGCGTACAATAGGAGTAATCACTCCATCAGGAATAGCCACAGCTATCGAAATATCTATAGTTTCAAAACGTACAATTTTATTGTCGACGCTATTGAAGCCTGAATTTACTTCAGGAAACTCTTTTAAAGCTAGGGCGCAAGCACGAACAATACAGTCATTAATAGACAGCTTAATTCCTTGGGCCTGTAGTTCCTTAAGCAGGGCGAGCAACGGCGAAGCATAAACTTTTTGTGTTACATAAAAATGTGGAATAGAGGCTTTCGCAGCTTGTAACCTCTGTGCAATGATGTCTCGAATAGGAGAAAGAGTTTCCTCGTGATAGGATCCAGGATGCACTTCAGGAGCTTCAGGGTAACCAAAACCTGCAATACCTTTGGTAGGAGCTTTATCCAGGTCTTTTTCAACAATACGTCCGCCAGGACCGCTACCTTTGATTCCAGAAATATCCAGGTTTTTTTCCTTCGCTACACGTTTAGCTAGGGGAGAAATGGGGGATTTTGAAGAATCTACTTTTAAAGATAGAGGTTTAGACAGGGGAGGTTCAGGTTTAAATTGAAAGGCTAACTGCATGGGGGCAACGGATGGTTGCACTTTCGTGACTTCTTCTTCCACTAATTGAACATTTTCTACAGGAAGTTCTGGCTCGGGAGTTTTAGGAAGGATAGTGTCTAAGTTGAAATCCTCATCCTTTTCCGAAGATATGACAGCTATAGGTGTGCCTATGTGTACTTTTGTTCCCTCTTTAACAAGACAATCCCGGAACCAGCCTTCTTCATTTGCCGTATGCTCGAGTACAGCCTTATCTGTTGATACTTCTAAGAGAACATCACCAAACTCTATTTTATCGCCATTGTTCTTATGCCATTTTACGATAGTTCCTACTTCCATGGTGGGAGAAAGTTTCGGCATTTTTAATAGAGAAATCACAAATTTACCTCATGATTTTTTCGATAGTGTCTAAAATACGATTCACATTGGGCAGAGTTGCTTGCTCTAATGTCTTGTTGTACGGCATAGGAGTTTCTCTTTGGCACACTCTTAAAGGAGGGCTATCTAGGTAATCAAAAATATGTTCTGTAATTTCCGTAATGATTTCCGCAGAGATCCCTGCAAAGTAATGACCCTCTTCTACAACTATACAATTTCCTGTTTTCTTTACTGAAGAAAATATTCCAGAGATATCTAGTGGCTTAATTGTGCGTAGATCAAGAATTTCTATAGAAAGACCATAACGCTGTTTAGCAACCTTTACAGCTTGTTTTACGATAGAAACCATTCGACCGTAGGTGATAATTGTTAAATCCTTACCCTCTTCTACAACTCGAGACTTCCCAATAGGGATTAAGTATTCTTCGACGGGGACTTCGCATTTGAGATTATACTCTAACTCATTTTCTAAGAAGAGAACAGGATTGTCATTTCTAATAGCAGATTTTAATAGTCCTTTAGCATCATAAGAATTCGATGGGGCAATAACAATTAAACCCGGGATATTAGCATATAGGGCCTCAACACAATGAGAGTGCTGACAAGATACTTGTGCTGCAGCACCATTAGGACCACGAAATACGATGGGAACTGAGAAGATTCCTCCAGTCATATAATGCATTTTTGCAGCATGTGAAATAATTTGATCTGCAGCTACTAAAGAGAAATTCCAACTCATAAATTCTATAATTGGACGCAAACCGGTTAATGCCGCTCCAATCCCTATACCAGCGAATGCCGCTTCACTAATTGGTGTATCAATAACTCTTGATGATGACCACTTATCTAAAAGGCCTTTTGTAACTTTATAAGCACCGTTATATTCAGCGACTTCTTCTCCTAGTATACATACATTAGGATCCCTCGCCATCTCTTCATCAATAGCTTCTCTAATAGCTTCTCGGATTTCTAATGTAACATACTTAGGCATACACACCCTCTTCTAATGTGGCAATCGTGGGTTCTGGATCTGATTTTGCTTCAGTAAAAGCTTTTAAAACCTCGTTCTTACATTCTTCACGTAATGCTTGAAAACTTTCTTCTGAGATTACTCCCAAGTTGATCAGCCATTTTTTAGCGAACATGATAGGATCTTTTTTTATAAGGCATTGCATTTCTTCTTTACTTCTATACAAGTTGGGATCAGAAATGGAGTGTCCTCTAAATCGAGAACATAAGCATTCAACAATGACTGGAAGCCGCGTTTTTTGCATGTACTCATAAGCTTCTTTAAAGCCTAAAAGACAATTGAAAAGATCAAAGCCGTTTAACGTGAATGAGCGTATACCGTAAGAAGCCCCTTGGGATTCTCCTATCGGTTGTTTTGCAATAGCACGATTGAGAGCGGTCCCCATGCCCCAGCCATTATTTTCTATAATCAGCATTAAGGGGAGGTTATGTAGAGCAGTAAAATTCAATGTTTCGTGAAATACTCCTTGAGCAACAGCTCCATCTCCAATGAATCCTAGGGAGATCTTATCTTCACACCGATATTTGATAGCGAATGCCGCTCCAGCGGCTAGGGGAATTTGACCTCCTACGATTCCAAATCCTCCTGGAAAATTCGGACCACACATATGCATGGACCCGCCTCGACCTAACGCGCAACCGGTTTCTTTACCTAGTAATTCTGCTGCAAGGGAGCGCAAGGGGATATTCAGTAATATGGCAAGAGCGTGACAGCGGTAGGAAGAGAAAAACCACTGATCTAATCCTGTATTAGCCAATGCTGCGGTCGCAACCGCTTCTTGACCACTATAGGAGTGGTAAAAACCACCAACTAAACCTTCCAAATAAGCCTCTTCTCCTCGTGTTTCAAACTCACGAATGAGTAGCATGTATTTCAAGAGTTCTACACAACGAGAGGAGCCATATATATCGATAATATTTTTTACAGTTGCCTCATCAGATTCTTGAGAAGCGATATTGTAATGAAAAGCGTCGGGCATATCTTGATACGAGAGTTGCGTCAAGGATTAAGTTCACTCTATTATAAAGTCATGGATTTGAAAAGACAAGACCAAAAAAGTAATTAAGTTTTTTAAAAAAAGAAAAATCTTTAATATCTTCCCATTTGTGTATTTCTGACCAAGAAGTAAAGGACCGTGGACACATGGACGTTTTTAGCAGACTAAATCGTCAGAATCATTTTTATGTGGAACAGATAGATGGTGTCATGAGAGATCCAAATTCTCCCAGTGACAACGACAATAAGAAAGATAATGAACTCAAGAAAAAATTATTAACTATAACTAAACGGGTTGTTGCCTCTGCTC
Source organism: Chlamydia psittaci 6BC (assembly GCF_000204255.1). Taxonomy (NCBI): domain Bacteria; kingdom Pseudomonadati; phylum Chlamydiota; class Chlamydiia; order Chlamydiales; family Chlamydiaceae; genus Chlamydia; species Chlamydia psittaci. The sequence goes on from NC_017287.1 coordinate 543,305, forward strand.
AAGAATTTCAAGATGGGAGAGAAGGTGCTAGTAACTATTTAAAAAAAACGCAATGGATGCCCTATAAAAACGAGGAGTTAGAGGAAACAAAAGAGCTATTTTCTCTACTTACTTCCATGGATAAGAAGTTAGCTCAATTATTTTTTTATCTTCCCTCTTGTGGAATAGAGTGGGAGGATTTTGTAAGTTCAGTTGAACAGATTGAACAGAACTATGGCTTAGGCGGAATATTATTTTCTTGTGGTTCTTTTGAAAAGCAATGTAGGTATGTTCGTGATTTCAATAAGTCTCAGATAATTCATTTACTTTTGGGATGTACTATTCCTCATAGCTTGGAATTTTATTTGTTGGAGCGGGATTTATCTTTAATGGACTGCAAAAATCTTTATGAGGTAGGAATTGGTTTAGGAGAGCTACTTAAAGATTATGGGGTTATGATTTCATTAATCTTTCAAGAAATAGTCAGTATGGATATGACCAACTATTCTGAGTTGCTCAGGGGACTAAAATATTCAGGTAATATACAAGGAAAATTACATCACTGTGATTGTTCTCCTACGACAACCACACCAAGTCCCATAGCTTTACGTTATAGTTTAGCAAACACTATACGAGGTTTAGCTATTGACGTAGACTTCTCAAGATTGAAATTTATGGGATGTTCTATGTTGACGAATGTTGAGAATACAATAAAAGCACTGAATCATGGAGTCGAGTGCTTTACTTTTTCTAGTCTTAAAGAGCTTAAGAAGGGAATTAAAGTACTAACTCAATTAATTACCACGGGTCAAGTAAGTCCAGCAATTGTCAATAAAAGCGTGATAAAAATTCTTACCTTGAAAAGACGCTTTAAATCTATACATCTATAATTCTATGAAGGGGTTATTTGTAATTCTTCAGATTGTGCAGATAATCCCTTAACTTTTTCTTCTAACATTCCTAAACGTTCTTCTAATTTAGGTAGGCTACGGATTTTAGCAACTTGACGATGAATTTCTTGATATGGACGAGCAGGAGCTCCTCCATAGATACCAGGAGAACTTATAGATTTAGTAACTCCTGTTTGAGCCATCATAATTACATGGTCTGTGATTGAAATATGACCTGTAATTCCTGTTTGCCCTCCAATAATCACGTGGTTACCAATTTTTGTAGAACCAGCGATTCCTGCTTGTGCAACAATCATGCTATGCTTCCCAACTTCTACATGGTGAGCTATCTGCACTTGATTGTCGATTTTGGTACCTTCACGTATGATGCTATTTTTGAAACGACCCCTATCTATGGTAGTATTCGCTCCTATTTCAACATCATCTTCGATAATCACTTTCCCCAAATGCTTAAGATGTTTATGCCGGCCAAAAGCATTGGTAATGTAACCAAAACCACATGAACCGATAACAGCACCAGGTTGGACGATCACACGCTTACCCATCTCTACACGTTCGCGAATTACTACTCTAGGATGTATTAAGCAATGTTCTCCAAGAGTAGAATACGCACCTATAACACTACCAGTCCCAATGTAGGTAGAATCTCCAATACATGCGTGTTGGCATATAACAGCATAGGGCTCTATACAAACATCCTTGCCTATGGATGCTGTTGGATGGATAACAGCTGTAGGGTGAATTCCTGGGAATCCTGAGTCAACAGGAGAAATGAATAATTCGATACATTTCTGGAAAGCTATAGAAGGGAATTCTGAAACTATAAGGAAATTCTTATTTAAATGACCGTACTTTTGAGCTTGAGCCTTTGATAAAATAATAGCTCCAGCTTCAGTAATCTTTATAAAACGAGCATATTTTTCATTATCAAGAAAAGTGACATGGTGAGCTTTAGCTGCACTTATCTCTTCAACACCAGAAATAGGAGTTTCTGTATTTCCTTGAACTTCAACTTTTAATAAGTCTGCTAACTGTTGAAGAGTATAGACCAGCTCTTGAGGCATACAAAACTCCTTGGTTCTTGAGGTATCTTAGTTATTTTTGAAAGATTCATCAAGAATTTTGATAATCTCATCAGTTTTATCAGCACTAGAATCAATGGATAGAACCACTTCGTCGTTCAAGATCGCGAACAAACCTGTTTTTTCTCTTACTTTTGCAGAAGCTTTTTTTACTTCTTGTATGAGCTTTTGAACCCTTTTCATATTGGTTTGGTTCAACATTTGGTAGTATTGCGATTGTAAGGCATTATATTCTGCGGAAAGATCCTCAAACTTTTTTCTTAATTCTTCAGCAGCTGAAGTAGAGAGACTCTCGATATAATCTTCGTCTTGTAATTTATTATAAAGTGACGACAGTTCTTCTTCCATTTTTTCAGAATTTTTTGAGAACTGTTGTTTCATGTTTTCTAGCTCTTCGGTTTCTTTTTTCCCAAAAGCAGATTCCTCTAAACAACGTTTCAAACTGACAACGCCTAAGCGACACTCGCTAGAGCTTTCATCAGCAAAAACTTGCTGCATACCCGCTAAAGTTAGAAAAGTGAGAAAAACAGAGCTTAATGATTTTTTCATATTAACCTTTATAAGATCTAAGAGATGAAGAGCTTTAGATTAGCAAAAGCTCTCTCTGAAGACAACCAAAGATTTAGAGCTTTGCTACTTTTTCACAGCTATATTTAGAAGACGCCTCCTAAAGCAAAGAAGAACCGTTGTGAAACATCAATTTTTTCTCCCTCAAACATTTCTGTTGGGCGGAATGGCCAACCAAATCCTAACATAACTGGAACGTTGTTCATTACGTCAAAGCGTAAACCAAAGCCAGCACTTCCACAAAGATCTTTCAAACGGATAGTGTATTCTTTAAGTCCAATAAATCCTGAATCTAGGAAGACGAAAGCACTCACGTTAGGTTGATTGATTAAAGGATACTGGAACTCTTCCGTAAGTAGGAGAGAGGATAATCCACCTTGAGGTTCTGTAGGAGAAAACTTAGGACCAATGATAAATGGTTTATATCCCCGAACAGTAGTTTCTCCACCCAAGAAAAAGCGTTCACTAATAGGAATGCCTTCTATAGTTGTGTCTCCAAAAGGTTTAAGGAACTGAGCTTCTCCTTTGATTTTCAAAACCCCTTTCCTTGTTAGCTTACGATAAATCGAACTGTTTAAAGAGAGTTTTGTGAAGTGGTAGGTACCACCAAGACCAGAAACTTCGAAATTTACGCTACTACGTATACCTGTAGTAGGGTTTCTAGGGTTATTTACGGAATCGTAATTTAGATTTACACCGGCAGCAGATATAAAGCCTTTATTAGCAGCAAGATCAGGACCGGCTTGATCTTTTTTCTTCTTATATAAGCTAGTTTGTGTACCCCGGTAATAGATACCGTATTTTAATTGTTGATTTAAGATATACGTGGTACTGACATTTCCACCATAAGTCTCAACGGAATAATCCTTAGAAAGAGCTCTATTAATAGACTTATCAAGTTCGACACCTAGAATCCACGGTGTATTTAAAAAGTGAGGCTTTGTCCATTTAAGAGTATAGTCGGTGACTTTATCCCCGAAGTTTGCTTTTAAGAATAAATACTCTCCACCACCTCTTAGGCATCTAAAACCTTTAGAGCACAAATGTCTGATACCTAAAAGATCAAAATTGCTTTCAGAAAGCTCGATTCCTCCAAATAAATTGTCTAAAGAGCTAAAACCTAAAAACAATCCTAAGTTTCCTGTTGTAGTTTCTTTAACTTCTATGAAGATATCTCGATATTCTTCAGCATTGTCTAATGGATCCAATTGAGAACGTGCAGTATATACACTGACACTTTGGAAATAACCCGTATTTCTGAGGCGTTGCTCAGTATCTTCCAGTTTTAATCTGTTGAAAGTATCCCCTGGGAATAGGCTGCTTTCGTGTAAAATCACATCATGTTTTGTATGAGTATTTCCCGTGATTTTGATTAAACCAACTTTATAAGGAGATCCTTCACTTACCTGGTAAGTTACGTCGTAAACAGGACGTGAGGCATGAGGCGAAAATGTTACGTCAACATTCGTGTTAATGTAACCATACTTTGCATAAGTATTCTTAATTTTTTGTGCGCCTTCCCATATGTTTTCGGGGCAGTAAATATCATCAGGACCCGCAGATAATTGTTTTTCTACAAGGCGCTTAGGCAGTACATCGAATCCTTGAACATGTACGTGACCTAAAGTATACAGAGGGCCTTTATCGACATCCATGTAGAGTACGATATTTCCACATTCGTCTACTTCACGTCTTGGAGTAACTGTTGCATCAGCATAGCCTAGATTATGTAAATAGTTGGTGATAGCAAACGAGTCTTGCTCAACAATGTCAGGATGATACAGACCATTTCCTGTAAACCAACTAGTAGTTTTTGAATACTGTTTAGTCAGAATCAGTTCTTTGACATCTGCCTTTTCACATCTATTGAGACCTGAAATTTCTAACTTTTTAATTTTACCACAAGGACCTTCCTGAATCTGGATCAGGACATCAATGTAACCCTTGTGTTCATTATGATCTAATTCATAACAGAGTTGTGATTCAAAAAAACCGCGTTTAAGGTAGTAAACTCTAAGCTCATCAAAATTTTTTAAGAACTTTTCCCTATCAAATACATCATTTTCGTAGATTTGTAGAGTTTTAAGAATCTTATGAGAGGGTACGGCTTCGTTCCCTTTAATAGAAATTTTTCGAATGCATGGCTTGGCAACAAGAAGCAAAGAAATCGTGGTTTTGCCATTAGAAAAATCAACTTTTGGTTCTACTCTATCGTAATCTTTAGATAGATTGCGTAGGTCTTCATCAAAATCTGCTTGAGAAAACAAAGAGCCACTTTTCGTTTTTAATTTCGGTAGCGGATGTTTGTTTAAAGAATTTTCACCTTCAGTTGTAATCGTAATAGATTCAACGAGTGTGTATCCTTCTTTAACCGTTTCTGTAGCCGCTAGAGCTAATGGGGCGTGGATTAGCGCCAGAACGGTAAACCGCAGAATAACTTTATTTCGCATCATGAACATTCGAAAGAATTTCCCCTAGGCAGAAAAACTTGTTTATTGAAGTAAGCACAAAAATAAGGACTAGGATGTTTTTTAACAAGATCTTACTATCTTAAACATTGAAAGTGCTTCTAGAGATACTTATGTTTTTATAACCAAAAAAATTAAAAGTGCAAAGGTTTTATTTCAAGTTTAATATGGGTTTCGGCCAGAAAAGGCTCTAGCAAGCGTTCCGGAGTCTATATAATCAAAAGACAATCCTATTGGCAAACCTAGAGCCAAACGAGAAATAGATATGGAGGAATGAGAAAGCTCTTGTTTTAAGAAAAGGGCTGTAGCATCTCCTTCTAGAGTGGCGTCTAGAGCTAGAATAATTTCTTTCGGTTTTAAAAATTCTATACGTTGTTTTAGTAAATGCATTCTCTCTGCATCAATATGTTTTCCCGTTATTGGCGATAGTAAGGCTCCTAAGACATAATAGTGACCTTTGAAAATTTGGGAGCGCTCTAAAGCAAAAATATCTTTAGGAGTTGCTACGATACACAATATAGATGTGTCTCGATTGTTTTGACAAAATGAGCAAAGACTTTCTGGGTGACTTTTCAAGCAAAAACAAGTGGGACAATGGCTGCGTGCAGCAGAGAGTTCGGAAAAAGCTTTCCCCATGGATTCTAATTGATCCTTATCCCAATCTAATAGTTCGAAAGCTAGTTTTTCTGCTGTTTTAAATCCTATCCCAGGGAGTTTTCTAAGAAAGGAGATGAGTTTGGATAAATAGTCAGGATACTTTAGCATTTTGGAAATCTATAATTTTTTATTGTATCTCAGGGTCACAGAAAGTGCTTAAATACTTAAAATAAAAGTTAGGGTATAAACTCTTTGAATAGTATACTAGCTTTTTTCTTTATTTATGGTTGTGCGTGAAAAAAACAAGAAAGGCATCTATATGGGCTACAGGTTCTTATTTGCCCGAAAAAATCCTATCTAATTCTGATCTTGAACAGATGGTTGATACTTCGGATGAATGGATAGTAACAAGAACCGGAATCAAAGAAAGGCGTATTGCAGCAGCTAATGAATATACATCCATAATGGGGGCTAAAGCTGCTGAAAGAGCAATACAGAAAGCAGGTCTAACTAAAGACCAAATAGAATGTATTATTTTTTCTACATCAGCCCCGGATTATATTTTCCCTTCAAGTGCAGCCTTGGCTCAAGCTTATTTGGGGATAAAAGACATTCCAGCATTTGATTGTATGGCTGCTTGTACCGGTTATTTATACGGTTTATCAGTAGCTAAGGCCTATGTCGAATCAGGGATGTATAATAATGTTTTGCTTATCGCCGCAGATAAACTCTCTTCTTTTGTAAATTACAAGGATAGAAATACCTGTGTTCTTTTTGGGGATGGAGGTGCTGCCTGCATTATTGGAGAGAGTCGTCCTGGAGCTTTAGAAATCACTAATGTGAATTTAGGAGCAGACGGAAGTGTAGCCGATCTATTGAGTCTTCCTGCTGGAGGGAGTCGTGTTCCTGCTTCCCAAGAGACTCTAGAAGCGGGTAAGCATTTTATTTCTATGGAAGGGAAAGAAGTGTTTAAACATGCAGTAAGACGCATGGAGTCCGCTGCTAAAACTTGTATTGCTGGCGCTGGAATTGAAGAGAGTGACATAGACTGGTTGGTTCCTCACCAAGCAAATGAAAGAATTATTGACGCTATAGCTAAACGTTTTGAAATAGACGAAGGTAAAGTATTTAAGACGTTGTGTAAGTATGGAAATACAGCTGCTTCTTCTGTATGCATAGCTCTTGATGAGTTATTACAATCGCATACAATTCACTCTGGAGAATACTTGCTTCTAGTTGCTTTTGGAGGGGGGTTATCCTGGGGAGCAGTTGTTTTACAACAGGTAGAAAGTTAAATGACGAAAAAAATAGGATTTTTATTTCCAGGTCAAGGTAGTCAATACGTTGGTATGGGTAAAGATTTAGTAGAAAACTATCCAGAAGCAGCGAAAGTGTTTGCTTTGGCTGATGAGACTTTAGGATTTTCTTTATCCTCCATTATGTTTAACGGGCCTGAAGAGAAGTTGCTTGAAACTGCATACAGCCAACTAGCAATATACTTGCATAGTTTAGCTGTAGTTGAAATTTTATCTTCAAGAACTTCTATAACTCCTGCAGCGGTTACAGGTTTAAGCCTGGGAGAGTATACAGCTCTAGTGGCTTCTGGACGTATTTCTTCAGTTGATGGCTTTAATATTATTAGTAAACGTGCTCAATTTATGAATCAGGCTTGTCAACAAAGTCCTGGTGCCATGGCAGCAGTTTTGGGTTTGACAGCCGACGTTATTGAGCAGAATTTAGAAAGTTTAGGAGAGGGGATTTGGGTTGCCAATTACAATGCTCCTAAACAGATAGTTATTGCTGGTCTAAGAGAAAAAATAGAAGAAGCTGTTAAATTGTTTACAGATTTAGGAGCCAAAAGGGCGATACTATTAAAAGTATTTGGAGCTTTTCATACTCCACTGATGCAGTCAGCTGAAGATGAGTTAGCGCCTTACTTATATGATTTGAATATGAATAGTTCTGAAATCCCTTTTGTATCTAATGTTACAGCCAACTTTCTAAGGAATAATGATGAAATTCTTCAGTGTTTAGTCAAGCAAATGACTTCCCCCACGTTATGGTATCAAAGTTGTTCTAAAATAGATTTAGAAGTTGATGAATTTTTAGAACTTGGTCCAGGTAAAGTTCTTGCTGGATTGAATCGTTCTATAGGATTAAATAAACCTATTAAAAGTTTAGGTACAGTAGAAAGCATCAATAATTTTTTATCAGGGCTATAGATATATGAATGGTATATTGTTGGGAAAGAAAGCGATCGTTACCGGGGGATCTAGAGGTATAGGATTTGCCATTAGTAAGCTTTTTGTAGAGCAAGGTGCGGACGTTGAGATTTGGGGAATAAATGACGAGGGTGGTAAGAAAGCTGCTCAAGAATTATCGAAAATAGGAAGACCTGCGACTTTTGCTAAAGTTGATGTTAGTAAGAGTGAATCTGTAAAAGAGGCCGTTCAGAATTTTATTACAGTACATGGTAATATTGATATTTTAGTAAATAATGCGGGGATTACTCGAGATAATCTTTTAATGCGTATGTCTGAAGAAGAGTGGTCTTCTGTGATTAACACTAATTTAAATTCCCTATACTATGTATGTTCTAGTGTAATTCGTCCTATGATTAAAGCTCGTTCTGGGTCTATCATTAACATTAGTTCAGTTGTTGGTTTAATGGGGAGTCCAGGACAGACCAATTATGCAGCTGCCAAAGCTGGTATTATAGGGTTTAGTCGAGCGTTAGCTAAAGAAGTTGCTGCAAGAAACGTTAGAGTGAACTGCATAGCTCCTGGGTGTATTGATACTGATATGACCAGAGTGTTAAATGATAATTTAAAAAGCGAATGGTTAAAAAATGTTCCTATGGGGAGAATGGGTTTCCCTGAAGAAATTGCTAACGTAGCACTATTTCTTGCTTCACCCTTATCTTCTTATATAACTTCTCAGGTATTGAGTGTTGATGGAGGTATGACATACTAAATAGGTTGCAAACAATCTAGATTGAAAAATTAGATTTTTGTGATACTGGTTGTTTTCTCTTTTTAGGAAATTTTAGGTAATTGTGTAGATAAAACATAAGGATATAGCAATGAGTTTAGAAGATGATGTAAAGGCAATTATTGTTGAGCAACTTGGGGTAGATCCAAGTGAGGTAAATGAGAATTCTTCATTTATCGAGGATCTTAATGCTGATAGTTTAGACTTAACAGAGTTGATTATGACTTTAGAAGAAAAGTTTAACTTTGAAATTTCAGAACAAGATGCAGAAAAATTACGTACTGTAGGCGACGTTCTCACATATATTAAAACACGTCAGGGCCAGTAGTTGGACTACTCCTTTTGAGGTGCGTTTGTATCCTTAGTGCATCATTTCCACTAAAATAGCGCACCATTTCTTTTATTTTTCTTTACATGACTATTTTCTTAATGCATTCAGGAATGCATTTTAGATTATCTTTTATGAGATGGGATGTCTAAAAGTAATTTGCTTAGCGTATAGCTCTAGGAGCGATAAAGCTACTGAAGGGCATTCTTCAACAATACTCAGAAATTGTCCCTTACTTAAAGTGAGGGTACGAACTTGAGTTATTGCTTCCGCATTATATTCTCTGGGTTTGTTGCTGAATAAACTTTCTTCTCCAAAGCACTCTTGTGATGAAATTGTAACAGATAAAGATGAGCTGTTATCGGTAATTTTGACGTAACCTTCTACTATGATGTATAAGCTGAAGCTGGGTTCTTCTATAGAAAATATTTTTACTCCAGGCTTAAAGATCATGATTTCAGTTTTATCTGAAATCGCAAGGAGGATGTCCATATCTAAAGAATTAAATATAGGATTTTTCTTTAGAAGGAAGGCGCGGTCAATTAAATTCATCAAGAGACTCCTGGCTAAATAGTAAAGAAAGTAACTAGATTGTCAGAGTCATCTTTATTGTGATTTGTATGCTCTTCATCTAAAGTCGAATACGGCGGTACTGGTTGAAAATCAGCGTCGCAATTTGCTAATTCTTCCTTTAACTGTCTGGCTGTAAGTTTACTTAAATATGAAGGAGAATTTTCCATCATATTCAATAACTCTTTTAATGTTAAAGGAATAACACCACATTTTAGATAGTATTTTTCACTACGCTTTCCTGGGTTATTAATGAAGGGATCGAGTAGAGCAAATAAATAATCTTCGCAATTTTTTTCTAGAGATTCAAGTGCTTGTGCTTTTGCTTTTTTATTTTTTCCTGTTAGGGCTCTTATAAGTATATCAGAGTGTTCTACAGATCCTAAAATACCTAGGAATTCAAACATGAAGTTCACTTCAGATTGATAGTTGGATTCTAAGGTATTAACTAATAGGCTGAGGTTGTATTTAGGATAGGATTTTTGAATATAATTCTTATGATAATCATAAAAGATAGCTTTTAAGGCTTTAGATTTTACGATTTTATAAGCGTGTTTCTTAAAGAGTTTGTTATCAATTTTACAAAGTGCTTTGGCAGCAAGAATACGACAACGGTTGTGTATGTTATTATCAGAAAGAATCTGAAGGAATGCGGTTGCTGTTTCTTTAGGTAATCCTATAATAATCGACTCAGCCTGTTTCCTAGAGGTGCTTTTTAATAATGAGGTGGTGATGAGGAATTCTTTCACTAATGAAGCATCTAAAATAACACTAATTGTTTTCAATAGATAGTCACAGGCTTCTTCGTTATGAAGATGGTGTCTTAGTACTTGTAGTAATTTCTTGCAGTAAGGCTTGTGTAAGGTTTTCACAGATGCGTGTAGAGCCTTACATGTTTGAATAAAAATCTTGTTATTCGTGTTATCTAAGAATTCGACCAAAGTAGAGAAATTGTCAGGATTTTTTTCTAGGGTGAGAATAGAAAGTCCAATGGATACTACTCGAGAATCTGCGGAGGTGAGGAGTTCTTTAAGACGTGCATCTGCAATATCACGATATTGTCCACAGATTTCTTGCCGGCGAACTGTAAGAATTGCGGCGAGTAATTTATCACCGGGTTCATCATAAAGGTCTTCAGAAATATCAGAGATGCCTAATAAGTCATGTTCTGCAAAATAGAGATGTATTCCGGCAGCAATTGAAGGGTGTGGTGTAGTCATTGACCATCGTTTTAGGAGCTCTAGAGTAAGAAAATCTCTAGCCCAGAGACTATTCTTTAGCATTTCCATGGTTTTTAGCTTACTTGGTAAGCTCAGCTTATTCATATGAGCTAATAAACTAGGAAGGACACTACGACTACCAAGATTTAGCAAATGCTGGAAGGCAAAGATTTGATGTTTTTCATGTTGATGCTTTAGATGAGTGAGTAGTAACAGTTCTGTTTGTCTCTTCTCTTTTAAAGTCATGGATTTTATCCATTCTAGCATGGTTTTTTTCAGATGGATAGCTTGAGAAGATAAGTTTCTTAAAATGGCTTTGGCGTAGTATGACCGTAATAAACAAGCTAAGACGACTGTGATAAGGGATATCACAAGACAGACTGTATATTGGTAGGAAATAGCAAAACATAGGAGAGCCCACACGAACATGCCTACCGGCTCAATAAAGCACTCTATTGCAATTCTAATCTGGTTTCGAATACTGTTAGGAACCCCATAAATCAGCAACTGCAGGTTATTATCATCTAAAGCATAAGTCAATCCTTCACGAGCTACCATACCGACGGTTGCAATGCCAAGTGAGGTTTTAAATGACCAACAGAAAAACAGGCTAGTGAAGCATAGGGGGGCAAAAAGGATAATATTGTTCACCCCCATATTCTTTACAATTCTGCTGTAGGCAAACAGAGCAAAGCACATGTTTGTTAAAGAAATCCAGGATGACCACTTTGTGATATGTGCTGTAAGTTCGTATGTGTCTCGTTCTGCGAAGTGATGTTCGAAGATTTTTAAGTAATTAAACTCTGTCGCGATAGCAAGTAGCTGCATTAAGAAATAAAAACATAGTAAATAGAAGGTATAGCTATCCTTTAAGCAGAGTTTAAAAGCTTTTGAAGCAGAAGGAGGATGACCAGTGTCTATAAAATGGTCATGGTCTTCGGATAATTCCTTTAGAGATTTAGATACATAATGCACGATAGGGTAGCAACTGAACAGAATTACGACAAAGAGTACGAGAATTCTTTCAATCCCTATGTATTGAATTCTGTTAACGATTCCGCAACCAATAGCATCCCCTAAAAATATGATGGCATTGAATATGCTGAAATGTCTTTTAGCATCTTGAATATTAAAGAATTGGTCTACAAATCCCCAGAAATTTGTATAAGCTAATATTATAGAGCTCCATGTGAGCATGCGATAAATCAGTAGTGGCGTTGAGGGAATTTCACTACATGTGACTGCGTAACAAAAAAGGTAGAGGTTGCATACAATGATACTGGTTATGGGCAATAGAAATAATGTCTTTGGAGCAACTCTTTTTTTACATAAATTGTAAAGAATCAGTGAAGATAGAAGACATAGAATTGATGATGAGCCCAAGTAAATAGAGGGCAGGCCTTCTGTTCCTACATTTTCGAGAAAAAGCCCTTCACTTAATGCTAAGGAACCGTAACAACCTATTCCCCAAATTAACCCTAAAGCTAAAAATAGAAGGGCTCTTCTCTCTTCTCCATGATGCAGATTCAATAGCAAGCGAAGGGCTTTTTGCATGGCAAACCCACCTAAGAAAATAATATATTAACTGATGAAATTAATTAATTTCAAGGTGCGTCTAGGTGATTAAACAATAATAAATTTTATACAATTTATTTTTTTAATTTCCTGTTAATCTAGTTTCAAGAGGCAAGGGTTTGTTGTGACGAATTAATGAAACGCAAAGCACACTAATTAAGCAGATCACCGTTACTATTGAGGCACTAACAATAGCCCATATAGAGTTTGCTGTATTAACTAAAATGGCAGCAACTTGAGGCAGTACACCAGCGAGTCCTAAGGAAGCTAAAACAATAATGATAATAGCAACTAAAGAGATGGCTAGCAAGAATGCTGATAAAGCCATAGGACCACTGCAAACGCCCGTTGGGGAAGACAACCCATGTAGTTTTGTCTTGATTGCAGCAACTTCAGTTCTAAGTTCAGAAACGACTGCAGAAGTATTTGCCATGTGCGACTGCATTATACGCATCAGGTAGCTTTGATCTATTGTTCCAGATGCTGTGCCCGGAACGTGAGTCCATCCCGCTGAATATTGTTGCTGTAGACCTGATACAGCCGCCTGAATAGTAGATAACTGTGCTGAAATTTCATGTGCACTTAATGGAGGTAGCGATGTTTCGGTTGTATTTAAATCGGTTCTTACAGAGGTCATAATGTCTAACTTCTCCTAAGTATTCTTTTATAATAATCAAGCTTCTATTTGAGAATTGTTTACCATGTAGATTGCAGGTCTGCTTCTTAGTAAAGAAGTAATAGATATTGTGCAGAGAATCATGATGGAAACTGATGCACATGAGATAATAGGTAGAGATATACAGGCACCGACTGTATACATGTTAAGTAGAGAAATAAATAGAGGGAAGCCTCCGCAAACAGCAACGATACACATAATAAGCAAGGTGATAGCAATGAGAGCTAAAAGCGTTAATACTACTGCTGCAAGTTTCGAACAAGTGGAGGGAGGCCGGGAACCTACTATATAGGCGGAGTTACCTTCAGAACGAGGAAATCCTGCATTGTGATTTGCCCGTGATTCGAATAATAGCTCTGTGATTGTATTTAAACACCCTTTTAGACTGTCTACTTCGTCTTTTAAAAGAGCCATATTACTCGCCACATTATTTCCTGTGGCAACGGATTGAGAAGCAGATCTATCTAATAAGCTGATTCTCTCTTCGATTTGCCTCACTTGACTATCTAACGAGCTAATTCTTCCGTCAAAGCTAAGTAAGACTCTATTTAAAGCTTCTTGATCACCGACTTGATCAGATGACGACGATGGCGTTGTTATTGACATATGATTCCTTACGTTGCTTTGAGAAAAAATAACAAAACTTAAAACAGAATATCTTAAAGAACAGAATATATCAAGACATAAGCTTTTAATTATCTAAGTTATGCAAAGAAAAGTACTTAGAAAGTTTTTTGTTTAAGGACCATAAAATAACTAACCCTATAGACCATTGTAAAATCAAACTAGAAAGACTGTAAACAGATATAGGGTTCCACCAATTGCCGTCTTCAGGGAAAAGCCCTTCGTAAAAATACCAGCACAGTAAAGTAGCTCCCTCGATTGGGAGTAAATATTTTATTATATAATCAAAAGATTTGTTGAGGTGTATATCCCCAGGAACAGCGTTAATAATTTTCTTTTTTAAATGTGGTAGCCCGTAATTTATTGCTGCATAGATAAAAATAAGACCATTGATAATTAACCCTATTCCCCAGACAGTGTCTTGGTTCGCAAATACAGACAGACTTAAAGAGGATGGCACACCAAGAATAAAGGCGATGATTGTGGCGGATAACTCCGCTATGTGTTTTTTGATGCCGAACTCTGAGAGTGTTTGCGAAAACAAAAACAGCATGGAAATCATTGATGAAAGAGCGGCCATAGCAAAAGCCAGGAAGAATATAGAACTGAAAATACCGGGTAGATAGGCAGAGCCTGGAACTCGGGTAAACAATTCTGGAAGATAGATAAAAGCTATACCTATACTAGATGAGCCTGCGCCTTGTTGTAATTGCGTTGTGCCTAAAGTATCTAATGAAGCGCACGTAGCAAATACAATGACCCCCATAATTAGGGAAACGAGGTTATTCGATATTGCTGTAAGAGCTCCGTTGCTCACCACACCCGTTTTTTTTGAGGCGAATCCTGAATATACTAGGAGTAATCCCCAACCAGCTCCGGTATCCCAGGCATTTTGGGTTAGAGCTTCTAACCACAATTTGTAGCTAGATAATGAGGTGAAATCTAGAGTAAAGAGCTGTTTGATTCCTTGCATGGCGTTAGGAAGTGTAATAGCTCTTAGGAGTAAGACTAGGGTGCACACAAAGAATGAGGGGATAAGAATTTTATTGCACTTCTCAATGCCTTGTACAATGCCTTTACGAATGATCATATAAGCTAAAAACAGGGACAGGAAATGAAAGAATAGAGGGGAAAGGCTTTGATAGTGTGTTTCCCACAATTGAGAAAAGTCATTTCCAGCATAAATTTTCCCGGAAATAGAGTAATAGAAATAGCTGAGACCCCACCCAACAATATTCGAGTAATAAGCTAGAATACACGTTGTTACTAAAGTAATAAAGCCTCCTAACCAGGCATATTTTGGACCTGCTGTTTTGATTAGGGTGCCTATCGGAGCTTTCTTTGTTAATTTTCCTAGAGAAAGCTCTACGATAATAAGAGGAATAGACCAGATAAATAAAAAAAGAAGCCAAATTAAAATAAAGGCCCCATTGCCATTTTGTGCTGCAATTCTAGGAAAACGCCAGATATTGCCAGCACCAACGGCTATTCCCATCATGGAGAAAATAAAGCCTAGTCTAGAAGAAAAATGGGTGGAATTTTTGCTCATTACATTTACTCTAATTCAATAAACTTATCTGAAAAGTGTTTGTTTGTCATACTTACAACACAACAATCAGACCAGACATTTAGAGATGTTTCAATCATGTCCAAGACGGTATAGAAAGGAAGAATTAATCCTAATAAATGTAGGGGAATTTGCATTGAAGTAATCAGAGAGGAAGCTAGGAAAAAGCATCCCATGGGTACCCCTGCATTGCCAACAGCACATAGCGTCGCAATAAAGATCCAACCAATCATAGAGAAAATAGAAAAACTCACACCATTTGATGTGGCAACAAAGAGCACGGTAATTAAGATAAAGGCTGCACAACCATTCATGTTAATCACAGAACATAGAGGAAAGGCAAGTCGTGATAATGATGGTTTGATTTTGAGTTCTTCCTCAGCTAGTTCCATGGTTAAAGGTAATGTAGATGCAGAGGACTTTGAAAAGAAGGCCGTAATTAATGCAGGAGACATGCTTTTAGCTATTTTGATAGGTGAAAGCTTATTGGCTTTCAAAAGCCATGGAAGGACAATGCACCCCTGAATTAAGTTCGCTCCTACTACACAAAGGAGATATTTACTAAAAATTACTAAGTTTCCTTGGCTGTGAGTGACTTCCTTGTAGAACAGAATGGAAAAAGCCATGGTAGCTGGGATGAGTAATTTTAGTATCCCCTTAGCAATATTAAGAAGAATAGAAAAAAACGTTGAGAATAGTGTTTGAGTGAAATGCTTTTCTTTTTCAGCGAGGAAAAGAGAGGAAATCCCTAATAAAGCAGCTAAAAATGTCGCAGAGATAACATTATTCTCTAAAAATGGCTCAAGAATGTTTCCAGGAATTGTATTTGCCAAGACCTTTAGGTATCCCGTTGAGCATGTGGCTGAAGCAGATGCCGTAGCTTCTTCTAATGGCATAACAGGGTAGATAATGAGGAATAATCCCAAACCAATTGTAGCAGCTATGATAGTAGTAAGAAGCGTGTAGTAGAGTACTTTGCTCCCCAGGGACAACATTATTTGAAAATTTTTAATTGACGTGATCGTAGAGCCAATAGCAAAAAACACTAGAGGAAGACTTAAAAACTTTAACAATTTTAAAAAAATTCCTGATACAATCTCTGCGCTTTGAAATATCAAGGGGATATTAAAGGAAGCGAGACCCAATCCTGCTAACATACTTCCTAATAATAAGAGGTTGTAATTCGATTTTGCGATTTTCTTTCTCATGATTGGCACTAAAAAAATTTTAATAAAAGTGTAATAAGAGTATAGTGTTTCGAGAATTTCTTTTCTTTGAAATAAAATAAAATAAAACTTTTTTAAAGTGTAGCATGTCTTGTTTTAATCTATCCTCAGTTAACCAAAGATTAGCTCCTGTTGGACCTAACCATTTTCCGGACGAAACAGATTGGAAAAATGTGTTTGAGTCCAAGATTATGAAAAGCTCTCGCAGTCATTTGGAACTAGAGAAATATCAGGCAAATCGTCAAACACGTGTTGCCGTCATTGCTTTATCTGTGCTGGTAACTTTAGTGTTATTAGCTATGCTTCTTGGAACCTTACAAATTCAAGCTTTTGTCATGACATGGGTTGCGGTTGTTGTAGCTGTAGCTGTTCCCACGATTTTACTCACAGGGGGCATGTATGTCTTGTATAGGATTAGCAGGAAAGTAGATGTTCTTGCGGGCTCAGTAATCAAACCTTTTGGGAATAGGGTTTGGGCTCCGATGCCACTATGTCACTATTACAAGCCTAAAGCTGAAGAAAAAGAACGTATTCAAGAAAGAATTCAAGAAACTCATATAGACTTGTCAACTTTGGATAAAAATGGTTCTGGAGTAGCATTAGTCTATTTTTATCCAGATGGTATAGATTATAGAATCCCAACCTTTGTATTTCCTTTAATAGCAGCTCCGTTTGTTGTTCTGATTAAAATGGTCTATAATTTGATCAGATTTATAGTGATTCCTTTTTATATACTTTTGCAAATGGTCATACAGTGTGTTTCTAAAACAGATATCTCTAAAGAAGATCGCTTTATTTTTAAGGATATAGTTCGAGAAATGGCTAGATCTCTCGTTAACCTTCTGAAGGCTCCTTTTTATGGCACAGCTTCAATGATGGCAGTCTTTTATGGTTTATTAAACCCTTTAGGAGGGCGAGTTGCTTATAGTTGTATTGAAAGAGATTGGAATAATGATGTGATTCGTTCTCGTGGCGTGTGGTTGGCAGTTCCTCAGCATAATTTTAAATTTGAAGGAGGAGGTACACGACAAGGATTAGGACAATTCAGTTATTACCTAATTGGATGTTTTCAACCTATTGGTATGTTTTTATTTAGAGAAGGAAAGATTGTGTCAGGTGCTCATACGTCGGTGCAATACTATCCTCAAGAGAGTCTACCTATTTATCCAGGAATAGCTGTTATTCCTGCTTCTGAAATTGAAGAAAGTAATCATGATGAGGAATTGGACAGTGCTAACAATGTAGAGTTAGAAGAATTGATCTAGTCTGTTTTCTTTTAAACTCCCATCTAAAATATTTTTGATGAAAAACTTAAATGCGTTAAACTAGCCTCAAAGTTTTTCTGTCAGACACTTTTACGTTTACTATCTAGGTATATTAGTTTTGAAATTCTAAGCTTTTTGTCTCAGAAAACCTTCAACAGTAGTATAACTTAGGGTTGTATTCGCTAGGAATAGAAACTCAATCTTTTATGGTATCCTCTAAGTTGTATGAAGAAGAGAATATGACAGTACAGCAGTCACAAGATGGGATCATCCTTACCTTTCATTTCTTCTAAAAATTTTCACGGAGAATCCGATATAATCCCCGAATTCGGTTGTCCATCAGCATTCATAAATTTTCTTATTTCCGAGTTAGTAGACCTTGAAGGTTCTTCAGAGATTGCTGAGGGCTATTTATCTTTATCAGAGAGCCTATTGATGCTTTCCCGAGATCATATCGTGGTTTTAAAAATCATCATTTTCTACGGGATGAAGTATGGGGTGAATAAGAAAAATTCTCGAATCTTGGTCGATGTTTTAGCCTACATAGATATCTTATTTAAAAAATTAGGCATTAGCTCTTCGGATAGACTCTCTTTGTGTTCTGCTAAAGTATGTGCGAATTTTGAATTATTTTCTTTAACTAGCGACACTAAATTCTTAGATCAGGTCTTCAAAGATTTTCATGTCCTAGAACAGTTACTTAAGATTCATCCTCATTTGAATGATAGATTAGGTTGGGAGCATTTTTGTCGCGGAGAAAAACACGAGGAAGTTTCTTATTTAGCAACTGCTTATGTATATGAAACTGTAGGAAAATCTTACTTAACATTATATTGTAAAAGCAAAGAAACGGCAGCTCTTATACGAAGCTCTCAATGTTTTTCTAAGGTATTAAGCCTGGTTCCAAATCGAGCAAGTGCTCACGCAGATTATGCCGAATGTTTGCAATTTTTCGGGCTAGAATCGGGAAAGTCTTCCTATATAGAACAAGCTATAGATCACTTGTCTAAGGCTATTTTTCTGAGCTTTAATCGTCATATTGATAGCGCAGCTCATGAGAATTATCGCTATAACTATGCTTTAGCAGTAGTAAGATTATTTGATCTAACTTATGAAAAAGAGCATTTCTATCAGGCGAATAAGGTATTGTATCAAACGGTGCAAGCATATCCTCATATTGCTGAGCTGTGGGTGTTGTGGGGGGAATTGTTGATTCGTTCCGGTTGGCTTAACAGCAGCATGAAGCACATAGAAATGGGGTTGGATAAGCTTGCTTCAGCTCAGAAAAAAGGAGCAGACCCGATTATTTTATCATCGCTTCTCGCGAATGGAATAGCAGTCCTTGGGTTGTATTTAGACGAACCCAATCTATTTAAAGAGAGCCGTACGCGGTTAGTTGCCGCAATGAGAGCTTTTCCTGGGAATAGTCATTTAATTCAAGCGTTAGGGGTGGTACAGCTTTGCTCAGCTTTATATTTTGGTGACGATGCGAATTTTGCCGCTGCTGCATCTTGTTTTAAATCTTGTATTGAATGGGATGCAGAAAATATCAACGGGTGGCAGAAGCTTTTTGATGCATATTTTGCTTGGGGGGTAAGAAAAAAAAGTGTGAGATTGTTGCATAAAGCTGTTGATATTATGAAGAGGTTATGTTCTTTACGTCCTGAAGTATTTTTATTTTGGAGCGATAGAGGCTTAGCTTTAAAATGTTTAGCTGAAGCAACAACAGATCTTGCTTATAAGGAAATTTATTTAGAAGAATCTTTACTATACTATCGTAAAGCTTGGGATCTTACCCGTAGAATAGAAATTTTGGAATTGTGGGGACATTCTTGTTATTTATTAGCAAATCTTCAAGAGTCTCTAGAATATTATGATCAGGCTTATACTTTATTATCCGCTATAGATGAAGATAAACGGTCCTTCAGAGCCAAGGTCATTATCGCATCTACTCTTTTAGGAAAAGGGAAACTATTAGAAGATGAGTCTTTGGTTGAACAGGCTTTAGTTATTTTGAATTCGTTAATAGATGAATGTCCTGATCAAGAAGATTTACTACTCTTATTAGGAGAGGCGTGGCTATTTTTATTTTGGAAACGACGTTGTTTGGAATCCGAGGAATTAGTTAGGCTATATTTAGAACAGGCAGTTGCCTTAGGGTGTAGCGAAGCTTATTACACTTTAGGTAAGTTTTATGCTGTTAAAAAAGAGATAGGTCAGGCTTGGGCCATGGTAATGCGTTCTGTTGATTTTGGTTTTAAAATTACAGAATCGCGGTGGTTAAATGATCCGTGTTTAGCAAATTTGCGAGCTGGGCACGAGTTTCATGAAGTTGTGGCTAATCAAAGAGGTAAACTATGGTGGGCGAACAAAACAGAGGCGAAGAGAAACTAGACGCAGCTCTTGGTTCAGGAAACTTAATGGATTCAAAAACTAGCCATTTGGATGATGAGCTAAGTTTTAAGTTAGAGAAAGCGTTTACCTGTTTATCTACTGATATACATTCCCACGATCTTTCCAAGATTGTTAGTGAATATAATCCTATAGACTTAGCTTATGCTGTTTCTTGTTTGCCACCAGATTCACGTGCTATTCTTTATAAAAATCTCTCATGTATAGCTTCTCGAGTTGCTTTTATTATTAATACGGATTCTGCTTCTCGTTGGGCTATTTTTCGTAAATTGACTGATATAGAAGTATGTGCATTGATTGATCAGATGCCTCCAGATGAGGCTGTATGGGTATTAGATGATATTCCTGATCGACGGTACCGTAGAATTTTAGAATTGATAGATTCTAAAAAAGCATTAAAAATTCGTGATTTACAAAAGCATGGTCGGAATACAGCAGGGCGGCTCATGACGAATGAGTTTTTTGCTTTTTTGATGGAAACGACCGTAAAAGATGTTTCCGCTTGTATTAGAAATAATCCGGGAATAGATTTAACCCGGCTGGTGTTTGTTTTAGATTTTAAAGGAGAGCTTCAAGGTGTAGTTACCGATAGAAGTCTAATCATTAATCCTCCTGAAATCTCTTTAAAGCAGATCATGAGCCAAGTAGAGCATAAAGTCTTACCTGATGCGACTCGAGAAGAAGTTGTTGATTTAGTAGAACGTTATAAAATTGCTGCTTTACCGGTTGTTGACGAAGAGAATTTTTTAATAGGCGCGATTACATACGAAGATGTTGTAGAGGCTATTGAAGATATCGCCGATGAAACTATAGCTCGCATGGCGGGAACAACAGAAGATGTAGGGTATCATAGTTGTCATGTTGTTCAGAGGTTTTTACTAAGAGCTCCTTGGTTATTAGTTACTCTTTGTGCTGGACTAGTCAGTGCTTCAGTGATGGCTTATTTTCAAAAGATTGCCCCATCACTGCTAGCTCTCGTGATTTTCTTTATTCCTTTAATTAATGGAATGTCAGGGAACGTTGGTGTTCAATGTAGTACGATTTTAGTGCGTAGTATGGCTACAGGGACTCTTTCATTTGGAAGACGTAGAGAAACCATATTTAAAGAGATGAGTATTGGTTTATTAACTGGAGTTGCTTTAGGAATTCTTTGTGGGATTGTTGTTTATCTTATGGGATTCATAGGGATGAATCTTTTTTCAGGAGGAGGATTACAGCTTGGGGTTACTGTAGCAGCAGGTGTTTTAGGAGCATCATTAACAGCGACTACTTTAGGCGTTCTTTCCCCATTTTTCTTTGTGAAATTAGGTGTAGACCCAGCTTTAGCTTCAGGACCTATTGTCACGGCATTAAACGATATTATGTCTATGGTGATATTCTTCTTAATAACAGGTTTCTTGAACTTTTGTTTTTTCAGTTAATAGTTTTTCTATATTTTTGATCAACTTCATAAGGTTCTTATTTCTTCAGTATTTCTCTTACACTCTAAAAAAGATTCCTCAGATCTACTTTTAGATACTCAAGGATACCAGCGGTGTGTTTCTAGAGATGCCGCCATTATGGTTGTCGTTTTCTCTATTATTGTTGTCCTTACTATTCTAGGTATTGTACTTGTTGGCTCTAATGTTCTTACCTCTTCAATAGCTCTTATCTGTTTTTCTAGTGCGATTACAGCAGTATGTTTGATAGGTTTGGTTCTTGTTTTTATTTTAAATGCGGAGCAGAGGATCTTTCCCAAGATTGCTCTTCCTAACGAAATGGAATTTTCTGACGATGAACAAACTTTTTTACAAACATTATTGAACTTAACCGTTCCAGAGGAAGTACAAGAAACAGAGATCCAAACATTATCAGTAGGCACTCCTGAACGGGTATTTATTACTGGAACATTGTATCGCAACAATCCTTCTTATAGAGACAACATTTCTGAGCGAGTAGAAAATCTGCACGTTTCTTTTATGAATTTTGCCATGACCTTTACTAACGCTATTATGCATTGTGGAAGGGAATCAGGAAACTTAATAAAGGGCATCGTTAGGGAAATCAATGATCTGTTTATTCCCTCATTACGTTCTCGGAATCAAGAGACTTCCTTGTGTTATTGTTTGCAAATGTGGAGCGAACTTTTAAAGCAGCATTCTTTTGTAGATTTTATTGTCCTTATTCTTGAGAAACCAGAGATCAATAATTTCCTCCTTAAGAAGTTTATAGATGTTGCTGAATCTTGGAATACCAATCACGGTAATACTACTTATATTTCTAGAGCTTTACAAACGTTCAATCTTTGGCTTTACGGTTTATATGTGGGGGAGCCCTGCATAGAAATTCTTGAAGGTTATAACTCTCAACTTCTTACTTCGCAGGACCGTGCTTATTTAGAAGAGGGAAATTTCATTCAGCTCATTTTCTCTAGAGCCGAACCAGAATTACGTGTTCGATTTGCGGATTTTTTAAACACATCCGTACATGCTCTAGCTGCTAGAAAATGTCATACTATACAAAATAGTATGAACTCTGATGAGTATACACAAAATGATCCTTCATTACGTGAACTGATAGATAACCTTAATTTAAGAATGACATTTTGTTTGAATTTACCTATATGTTCTTCTTGGAAATTTAGATTTGCTTTGGCGAGGAATCTAAAGGGTATATACGATTTAAATCAGTTTATTATGGAAAATTATTACAGTTTACTAGCGAATCCCTTTTTGCTTATAGAACTGCTCCATAGCCATTCTAAATATCAAAGTTTCATCCAAGGATTACTGACTAAGGCAATGCCTATAGGTTATTGGAAATCTTTAATAGAGCCTATAATTGCAGGTTTGTTTTCTGTAGGAATAGCGAATGAACGAGAACTCAGTGTTATGGCGAATCACCTAGGCTTGACTTTTAACGATTTGATCTCTGTGATTTCTTCAAATCGTTTTTTAGAAGTTTTATTCCCACATTTATTTACTGAGTAGCTGTCTTAATTTATTCTCAGGCTTTTGGGAAAGACGGAGTGTCTGTGATTAAGAAACACAAAAAGCAGTCCTTAAAAAGGATTTAAGGTACTACTTTTGTGCATTCTCTTAGATTTATTTAATGAATTTTTTATGAGCGTAGTAGATGCCAAAAGGTATCATACAATTTATTGAGAAGGCTAATAATAAAAAGGCGGAGTATCCTATTTTATAAGCCCCAGATAATTGTGTGACTTCTTGAGGAGGTAAGAAGCTAATCCATAAAGCAAATACACAAGAAAGTATTCCTAAGAATGAAAGTAGGCAGATACCAAAAAATTTCCCAGGAACTGAATAGAGCCGCTGAGCTTTTGGCTCTTTAATACGTAAGATAGGACCTGAAATAAATAGGCAAATGTACATTGCTAAATACATTTGTATACTTAAAGCACTAAGGATCCAGTACGCTAAATCTGCTGAGTCTAGACACAGGAATATCAAAGTAAACACAGTGACTACAATAGCTTGAAATAACATAAGGTTTGTAGGGACATTCTTTGAGTTTACTTTTTTAAACATTCTAGGAAGGCAGTCATTTTGTGTGGAGACGAATAAGCCTTTAGTTCCTGCGAACATCCATGCGTTAAGTTCTCCCAAAGATCCTGCGATGGTCATAACTACAACAATGCTTGTCATCCAAGAAAGATTGTATTTATCAAAGAATAAAGAAAATGCTTTAACAAGCCCCGAAACCAAACTGATTTCTTCTTTTGGAATAACAATGGCTATAGAAAGAGATCCTAAAACCAAGATAGCTAATGTACAAATTGCTCCAATAAACACGGCTTTCGGGTAATTCTTTCTAGGGTTGATCATATCAGAGGCAAGGTTAGCATTAGCTTCTAATCCGCATAGGGCTAACAGCATCCCTGCTAACAATACAAAAGAAGACATACCGTGAATATCAGGAATTAGATCCCCCCATGAAAGGGAAATGGCTATAGGATTACCAGATAGAATCCAGAAAATAGCCAAAGTGACTAAAATGGCACCTGGGATCAAAGTTCCTATGATAACACAGATTGAACTGAACAACGCTGATGTACTAATTCCGAAGAAATTAAAGAAGGTTAAACCCCAAAATCCAGCGAGGATAACAGTAGCCAGATAGATTTTATTGTGAGCTAGATCTGGATTAATTTTATACACCAGGGTACTTGCAATAAATGCAAGCATCGCTGGGTACCAAGTCATATTATGGAACCATTGCATCCATATTGAGAAGAATCCCCACCATTTTCCTAAGGCATCACGAGTCCAAATATAAATTCCTTGAGGTTTAAATGATGCTAATTCTGCAGAGATAAGTGCATAAGGGATCATAAAACAACATACGGCTAATGCATAGAAGAAAAGAGTGGATAAGCCGTGTTTTGCTGTTAGAGGTAGGTTCCTTAAACTGATTACTACTGCTAGAGATAACATTCCAACAGTAAAAGTTCCTAGAGGTTTTGAGGGTTTTGAATGGGTGTGCATAAGAGCCTTCTTTAGATTACGCTATTGTAATACTCGGGTCTAAGTAAATATCTTGAATTAAGTTTAGTAATTGTATGCCTTCGGCCATAGGTCTTTGGAAAGCCTTTCTTCCCAAAATGAGCCCCATACCTCCAGCTCGTTTGTTAATTACAGCAGTTTTTGCTGCCTCTACAAAGTCATCCTTCCCGGAGGGACCTCCAGAATTAATAAGTCCTACCTTACCACAGTAGCTATTCAGCACTTGATAACGACACAGGTCAATTGGATGATCTGAAGAGAGTTCGGAATATACTCTATCATCGGTCTTACTAAATTTAATAGCTTTAAAACCACCTTGGCATGTAGGTAGTTTTTGTTTTACGATATCAGCACCTAAAGTTGCTCCTAAATGATCGGCCTGACCGGTCAAATCAGCAGCTGTATGATAGTCGACACCATTAGTGATAAAGTGGGGATTTCGTAGATAACACCACAATACTGTGGCCAATCCTAGTTCTCTAGCTCGTGCAAAAGCGCGAGAAACTGCAATGATCTCTTCTGAAGATGTCTCAGAACCAAAATACACGGTGGCTCCAACTGCAACAGCCCCCATATTGTACGCATTTTCTACCTGGCTGAAGAAAATCTGGTGGTAGGTTGTTGGGTAGGATAATAGCTCGTTATGATTGAGCTTCAACATAAAAGGAATTTTATGAGCGTATTTTCTTGAGAGTAAGCTTAAAACTCCATAAGAAGAGGCCACAGCAGAACATCCTCCTTCAATCGCTAAGCGAATAATGTTTTCGGGATCAAAATAGATGGGGTTGGGAGAAAAAGATGCCCCCGCTGTATGTTCTACTCCCTGGTCTACGGGAAGAATTGAGAGATACCCTGTATTACCCAACCTTCCGTGGGAAAACATTGACTGTAAAGATCTTAATACAAGGTTGTTTCTATCAGAATAAGAAAAAACTTTATCGACAAAATCTGGTGAGGGAAGTGTAAGATTTTCTTTGAGGATATGTTTGCATTTGTGTTTTAACAAATCTTCTGCGTCATCGCCTAGCAAATCATATATCTTCGACATACAAATACAGTCTCCTTAAGTGGTAACAAAGGTTAGTTTGGGGTTAATGAGTAAAATTTGTCAAGAATCTTTATAAAAGCAATCATTAAAAAGAGAAAAAACTATACTTTTTAAAATCTTTAAACATTTAAAATGGAGTAGCGCTTTCTTTATTTTAGAGTAAAATTAAATGTCACAACCTTCAATTAATCCTCATCTTCGAACTAACACTACTACGAATGAACCTATTCATGATGTCTCTTCTGAACTAGTTTCTGTTGTTTCTAGTGATAAGGATACTGCATGTAAAATAAGACAGTCCCAAATTATTGGTTTAATTTCTTCTGTAGTTGCAGCTATCTTGTTATTAACTATTCTTATTCTTCAACTAATTCCTGGGGCTCCTATTGCCTTTACTGTAATATTGGGGTTGGTTCTTTTGGGTACAACAGCAGTATCCTTGACATCTTTAGCTATTTATTTCCTTAAAATTAGAAAAATCTTTTCTGAGCTTTCTGAAGCTTCTAAAGAGTTAAGAACTACCTTCTGTAATTTCTCTTTAGACTTTTTACAAAGTGTAGAGCCGCAAAGGATCACACAACTTCCGAGATATGGATTAAGATCACAACAACCAGCTTCTGGACTAGTTTCTAATCGAGTATCCACAACTTCTAGCTCGAATGCGATTCATGAAACATCATCAACTTCTACTCCCACACCCTCTCCGTCTCTTTCAGAACCTTTACCTGTCCCGACACAAACTGAGGATTCCGTTTTTGAGGATCTTGCAACTGAAGATCAGCCTGAAGAAGGAATTCCTGCATCAACAGTAGGTGAAGAACAGGAGGTTTCTCCCGAAAGAGTTCCAGCTTCAGTTGATGAGGAACAACCATCGACTTCTGATGCTACCGCTCCTGATTTGGAGAGAATGAACGTAGATGCTTTATTTCAATCCAACCTTATGCGCCTCCTGGACATTGCGCAAGCGGGTGGGCAACATCCTTCTATAGAAGAACACTCTAAGTATAGAAGAGAACATAGTAAAGCTACTAAATCCTTTTCTGTTTTTTGTAGAGGCATAAAGCAAATCTGGGAGAAGGTAAAGCGGGGAGAAATTCCCGTGAGCGTTGGAGACTTGCTCACCATGTCTACAATACCATTTTTTGGTGCGGATAATCACTCTATTTTGTCCATTACTTGTAATGCTAAAGCAGCATTCTCCAGTGATCTTTGGGGAGCTTTCTGGTTACACGATACCCTCATAAATGTACAGCATGCAGACAACCTCTTTGCTCTTATTCGGTTAATCAAAACATTAAACCAACCATCAGCTTATACAGCATCCTTGGTAAGTTTGAACGTGTTGCTCTCAGGATGGTGTCTCTGCAACCAGAGTCTCGCTGCGAATATTGTGGGGTCAGTAGAAAAACTCTCTCTACCTCAAGAAGATAAGATGTTAGTTTTAGAAATGTTGAATTCTGGAAATATTATTGGGGCTTTAGTGTTTGTACACGGGAGAAACAATCCAGACATCCAATCGATTATGCAGATCCATGATGTAAATGCGCATGGCAGGGCTATGCCTGCTTCACAGGCTGCTGTTAATATACCATTTGAAGGTATCGACCCTTATAATTTGCGTGCAATCACAGTGATGGGAGATCTAGCTGAAAGAGACCCAGCCGAACAAGATACTACACTTATAAGAGAGTCTCAAAGAATTTTTGAGAGATTAGGTGATCACTTGCCATCAGGTGTTTCAGGATTAGCTTATAGTTTAGGCACTGGCCCTGATCCTCAACTAAGTTCATCATTTTCAGAGACAGTAGAGTTCTTGCGTCAGCATCCGCCTACATCAACATCTAAAATTTTCTGTATTTTACAAGCTATTCGTAGTGCACCGAAATTACAAACTCGTCTGAAAGATTATCTTCCCTATGCTGGTAAGGCTGCTATAGCTTCTGCAGTTTCTACGTTAATTTTAGGAGGACATTCCCTAGGGTTGTTTACCTATAAACAAATAGGTAGTTTATGCTCGGCTTTAGGGATTTCTGAACGCGAATTGCTGCGCCTCATTGAATCTAGAAAAATAGCGGGGGCTATTCTTCCTCAACTTTTATCATAAAACATATTTCTGTTATTTTATTAACAGGATGTTTGTGGAATGGGGGTTTTATTAAATTAATCTCTATTTACTTTTTATCCTTTAAACATAAAGGCTGATCTATTATAGATTTACCAGCATATCTTGTTTTTAGGTTTTCTTTGTGTTTAATCAAAACTCTCCCATCATTTCTGTAAAAGAATTAAACAAGGAAATAGCGAACCATCGTATTCTAAACTGTATCTCTTTCTCTGTGTATCCTGGTGAAATTTTTGGCATTATTGGTCATAGTGGCTCTGGGAAAAGCACTTTGTTACGCTGTCTTGATTTTCTTGTGGAGCCAACTTCTGGATCCATCTCGATAGCTGGTTTCCATACTTCTAACCCAATAGAAAAAATTTCTCGCACAGCCTTTGCTAAGCGGGTTGCCTATGTTTCTCAAAGCTGCGGCTTGTTTTTAGCAAAAACAGTGTTTGAAAATATTGCATACCCCCTGAAGGTTCGTTGCCCAGAGATGACAAAATCTCTCATCGAAGAGAAGGTTGATGATGCTTTGCATTTTTTTAATCTTTACGAGAGAAAACATGCATATCCAAGTAGATTAAGTGGGGGACAGAAACAAAAAGTCGCGATTGCCACAGCTATTGTCTCTGACCCTATGGTTTTGCTTTGTGATGAAATCACTTCCGCTTTGGATCCTAGATCAACCGAGGATGTTGTGGATAAATTGTTGCAGTTGAATGAAGAAAGGGGGATCACCCAAGTATTCGTATCTCATGAAATCGAAATCGTGAAAAAACTTTGTTCCCAGACTTTGGTTATGCATCAGGGAAGCATAGAAGAATTAGGTCCTACGGAAAAACTTTTCTTAAATCCTCAGAGCACGATTACAGAAGAACTTTTCCATATGCATTCCATCGCAAAGGGAATTTATGAATATGGTGAGAATGAAGAAATTTTAAGATTAGGCTTTCCGAAAGGGTTGGCAGTTCAAGGAATGATCAGTCAACTCATCCAGAGTGGAGGGATCTCTATGAATATTCTCTCTGGTGATATCAATCTCTTTCGTAAAACTCCTTTGGGTTTCCTTATTGTTGCTTTATCTGGAGAAAAAGAACAAAGAGATTGGGCAAAAAGTTCTCTTAGAGAGAAAGGGGTTATAGTAAAGCAAGTCCAGAAGTCAAGATAGCGGTATTGTAGATATGCAAATAGACATGATTTATATGTTAGTTAAGGAAACAGGCAGTACTTTATATATGGTATGCGCTTCTTTCTTTTTCTCTTCAATATTAGGTGGGCTTTTAGGGTTAGGATTATTCATAACGGCTTCCTATGGATTAAAGCCGATGAAGGGTTTTCATTCCGTTGTTTCTATTATTTTAAGTTTTCTTACGGCCATCCCTTTTGCTATTTTAATCGTTATTTTATTCCCTTTAACACGTTGGATAGTAGGGACTTCTTTGGGGGCTACAGCATCAATAGTTCCTCTGACTTTTGGCGCTCTACCTTTAGTTGCCTCTTTCGTTTCCGAAGCATTGCGTACCGGGGCGTTAACTTGTGTTGAGCCTGCTATTGCTCTAGGAATACCTAAAATAAAAATACTAAAAGATATACTTTTTCCAGAAATTCTCCCCCAGCTCATTTTTTCTTTAAAAAACCTCGTTGTCCATTTGATTGCTTGCTCTACTTTTGCAGGATTTGTTGGAGGAGGAGGATTGGGACAGATTTTATTGCAGTATGGTTATTATCGTTTTGATTTTTCAATTACTCTATCTGTCTTGATTATCACCTTATTTTTCATTGAAGGTATTCGAATTTTGGGAGACACTTTAGGTCGGCGTATACTAAAACATCGAGGGATTTTATGAAAAAAATCAAAATACTCTCGCTACTTGCTTTAGCCATCTCTTTAACAGGTTGTCACAATAATTCAGAAGGAGTTCTACGAATTGCTGCAAGTCCTACACCACATGCTGAGCTGCTTTATAGTTTAGAAAAAGAGGCGCAATCCCTTGGACTGCAATTTAAAATCCTTCCCATAGATGATTATCGTGTACCTAACCGTTTGCTTTTAGATAAGCAAATAGATGCAAATTATTTTCAACATGAAGACTTCTTAAAGGATGAGTGTGCTCGGTACCATTGCGAAGGAAAACTTGTTGTTTTGGCTAAAGTACATTTAGAACCGCTGGGTTTATATTCTAGTAAAACCCAGTCTCTCGAAGAGCTTAAAGTCAAGGAACAGTTGCGTATAGCAGTTCCTATAGATAGAACAAACGAACAACGCGCTCTAGACTTATTGAAAGACTGCAATTTGATTAGTTACAAAGAAGCTTCTCATCTAGATATCACTGCAAAAGATGTCTTTGGTTGTGGAGGGAAAAAGGTAACTATTCTAGAGATTGCCGCACCTTTATTGGTATCTTCTTTACCAGATGTTGATGCTGCAGTTATTCCTGGAAACTTCGCCATTGCGGGGGGAATCTATCCATATAAAAATAGTCTATACCTAGAGGATGTCCATACTTCCAAGTACACCAACGTTGTTGTAATACGTGCTGAAGATATGGAAGACTCAAGAATGCAAAAACTACAACAGCTATTGCAAAGTCGTTCTGTGAAGGATTTCTTCGATGCGAAATATCAAGGGATCTTTTTACTTCAGTAATACATGTAGAATGGCTCAAGTAAGAGTTGATCTACCCCGTTGCCAGTAGGTTTAAGGCATACTTGGCAACGATTTCTTGATTTTTTTTGAAAGACTTTTACCATTTTTCTTTTGATTGTTAAAAATTTATGTAAAATCAAGGTGGATTGATGTCGAGTACTGCAGTTTTAGGGCCTAAAGGTCCTTTCAGCTCTCCTTTTGAATGTTCTCTATACTCAACTAACTTAGAAATCAACTTGCTAGGTTCAATTCCTATAGTTGGCATATACATTGGAGCGAAGCGGATAGCTGCAGTTGCGCAATACAATAAAATGTTTGGATCGAAGACCGGAGTATCTCAGGTTATTGTTAAGGATTTCGGTGATGGCAGTTACAAAGTACAGGATGTGTTATCTTATAAAACAGGGCATTATTTTAGAGGTATTGTTGAGTGCTTAGGTCTAGGAGTTGTTTTGATAATTCTAGAATTTGCTATTGCCGTGTTTAAAGTCGTCATTTCATTTGCTGTTATGTTGATCCTCCTGTTGTCTTTAGTTGTCGTGAAATTGGGAGTGATCACGTGCTTGTCTCCAGACGATGTCGTCAACATAACGAGAGTTTTCAACAAAAATCAAACAGATTTGAGTTGTTAACGGAAATAATTTAAGATTTCGATCCATAAGATTAGAGAATGATCTTGAAGAGCCAGCATGCGTCTAATGTTTCTTGCTGTTTTGAGACATCGCATTGAATTCTTGTTTCATTTTTATTAAGAACACGACATGAGTAAGGTCATGTTGTTATTTATAAAAGACGGCCAAAAGAACTCGTAAAGCCGTATTGACTTTTTTCATGTTGCTGGATATAAGGCATTCTTTTAATGCAACGTATGATCAAACATTTATGTTGTATTTCTTTTAGGTGTTTTATGTTTCCTTTCCTTAAGAATCGAGAGTCACTCAGAGCAAAAAACTCTAAAAAAACAGCCTCTACAATTAAGCATGCAAAGCATTACTTGAACGGATATCTGAAGAAAATAGAGCATATTGTTGCTGCTAATCCTAAAGAAGTAATAGAAGCATGGAATGAAATGTTGGGAACCAAGTATAATGGGATGTTCCAAGCTTTAGGATTTAAGGATCATATTCTATTAGTAAAGATTTATAATTCTTCCTTATACGCTTCGCTAAAGCAAATGCATCAAAGTAGTTTAATTGCTCGTTTGCATCAAGTAGTTCCTCACGCTAAGATCAAGGAAATACAGTTTTTGTTAGGATAATGTATGGACGCAAAAGAAAAAAATTATGACGCCTCAGCTATCACTGTTTTAGAAGGGCTTCAAGCCGTTCGTGAGCGTCCTGGAATGTATATAGGAGATACTGGGATCACAGGGCTTCATCACTTAGTGTATGAGGTTGTAGACAACAGTATCGACGAAGCCATGGCGGGTTATTGTTCTGAAATCCATGTAAGGATTTTAGAAGATGGTGGAATTACTATCTCTGACAATGGTCGAGGTATTCCAATTCAGACCCATGAAAAGGAATCGAAAAAACAAGGTAGAGATGTTTCCGCATTAGAGGTTGTTCTCACGGTCCTGCATGCTGGAGGAAAATTTGATAAGGATAGCTATAAAGTATCCGGAGGTTTGCACGGTGTCGGAGTTTCTTGCGTTAACGCCCTGGCTGAAAAATTAGTAGCCACAGTATACAAAGATAAGCAAGCTTATCAGATGGAGTTTTCCAGAGGAGTTCCTGTAACTGGTTTGCAGTTGTTAGGAGCTACCGATAAGCAGGGAACAGAAATCACTTTCTACCCAGATAATGAGATCTTTTCTTCATGTGTTTTTGATCGCTCTATCTTAATTAAAAGGTTGCGAGAGCTTGCATTTTTGAATCGTGGTATAACGATCATTTTTGAAGATGATCGTGACGTCAGTTTTGATAAAGTCATCTTTTTCTATGAAGGAGGTATTCAATCCTTCGTTAGTTATTTAAACCAAAATAAAGAAAGTCTTTTCCCAGAACCAATTTATATTTCAGGAAGTCGAACTGGAGATGATGGTGACATTGAATTTGAAGCAGCTCTCCAATGGAATTCTGGATATTCTGAATTAATTTATTCATATGCAAATAATATTCCTACACGTCAAGGAGGAACCCACCTTACAGGATTTTCTACAGCACTAACTCGTGTACTTAATGCCTATATTAAAGCTCATAATTTAGCTAAGAACGATAAGCTCTCGTTGACGGGAGAAGATATTCGTGAAGGACTCACTGCTGTAGTTTCTGTTAAAGTTCCTAATCCTCAGTTTGAAGGGCAAACTAAGCAGAAACTAGGAAATAGTGATGTAGGTTCCGTATCACAACAGATCACTGGAGAAGCGCTAACAATCTTCTTTGATGAGAACCCACAAATTGCGAAGATGATCGTTGAAAAGGTTTTCATTGCAGCTCAGGCTAGAGAGGCAGCAAAGAAGGCTAGGGAGCTGACGTTAAGGAAAAGTGCTTTGGATAGCGCACGACTACCTGGAAAGCTTATTGACTGTTTGGAAAAAGATCCTGCAAAATGTGAAATGTACATTGTGGAGGGGGATTCCGCTGGAGGATCTGCTAAGCAAGGTAGAGACCGTCGTTTTCAGGCTATTTTACCTATCCGAGGTAAGATCTTAAACGTTGAGAAAGCACGTTTACAAAAGATCTTCCAAAACCAAGAAATAGGAACCATCATTGCAGCTTTAGGTTGCGGTATTGGATCGGATAATTTTAATTTAGGTAAGCTACGCTATCGACGTATCATTATCATGACAGACGCGGATGTTGATGGCTCTCATATTCGTACTCTGCTATTAACGTTCTTCTACCGCCATATGACAGCATTAATTGAAAATGAATGTGTCTATATAGCTCAGCCTCCTTTATACAAAGTAAGCAAGAAAAAAGATTTCCGTTACATTCTTTCAGAAAAGGAGATGGATGATTATCTATTAACTTTAGGAGTTTGTGACAGTAAACTGGTGTTTAAAAACGGAGATCGTGAGATCAGTGGAGAAGCTTTGGACAGCTTTGTCAAGCTTATCTTGAACATAGAAAACTTTATCGTTGCTTTAGAGAAAAAAGCTGTTCCTTTTTCTGAATTTTTAGAAATGCGCAAGGAAACCTTAGGCTATCCTTTATATTATAGCCCTCCGCAAAGCGGGAAGCAAGGTGGACGCTATTTCTATTCTTCCGAGGAAAAAGAAGAAGAGATGGCATCTAGAGAAGATGCGGATTCTATGAAGGTTATTGAATTATATAAAACGTCGATCTTTGCAGAAATTCAAGAGGAATTGCGAGACTATGGTTTAGATATTCGCCATTATCTCAATCCCAAAGATTCTGAAATGGTGATAACCAATGAAGATTCAAAAACGTTACCTTATACTTGTTATACTTTAAAAGAAGTTATCGATCATCTCAAAGCCCTTGGAAGAAAAGGTATAGAAATTCAGCGTTATAAAGGTCTTGGAGAAATGAATGCTGATCAGCTTTGGGATACAACTATGAATCCCGAACAGAGAACTTTAGTTCGTGTGTCATTGAAAGATGCTGTTGAGGCAGATCATATCTTCACCATGCTTATGGGCGAAGAAGTTCCTCCAAGAAGAGAATTTATTGAGAATCACGCTCTATCAGTTAAGATGAATAATTTGGATATTTAGGAGACGGTTATCACTATGTTGAACAAAGAAGAAATCATTGTCCCTAAAAATCTAGAAGAAGAGATGAAGGAAAGTTACCTTCGTTACTCTATGTCGGTAATTATTTCTCGAGCGCTTCCTGATGTCAGGGATGGTTTGAAACCTTCGCAAAGGCGTATTCTTTATGCAATGAAGCAATTAAACCTCACTCCTGGTGCGAAGCATCGTAAATGCGCTAAAATTTGCGGTGATACTTCCGGAGATTACCATCCTCATGGAGAGAGCGTTATTTATCCTACGTTAGTGCGTATGGCTCAAAACTGGGCGATGCGTTATCCACTGGTCGATGGTCAAGGAAACTTTGGCTCTATTGATGGGGACCCTGCGGCTGCTATGCGTTATACGGAAGCTCGTTTAACCCATAGTGCGATCTTCCTAATGGAAGATTTAGATAAAGATACTGTAGATATGGTATCTAACTATGACGAAACGAAGCACGAGCCTGTTGTTTTTCCTTCGAAGTTTCCTAATCTTCTTTGTAACGGTTCCTCTGGTATTGCTGTAGGTATGGCAACAAATATACCTCCTCATAACCTCGGAGAGTTAATAGAAGCCACGCTATTGGTATTAAGTAAGCCTGACGTCTCTATAGAAGAAATCTTAGAAGTCATGCCAGGACCAGATTTCCCGACAGGGGGACTGATTTGTGGTAGTGAGGGTATACGCTCTACCTACTATACAGGAAGAGGAAAGATCAAAGTTCGTGCACGTCTTCATGTAGAAGAGAACGCAGACAAACATCGTGAGAATATCATTCTTACAGAAATGCCCTACAATGTAAACAAATCGCGATTAATTGAACAAATTGCTGATCTTGTTAACGATAAGACTTTGTCAGGTATTTCCGATGTTCGAGATGAATCAGATAAAGATGGTATCCGTGTTGTTCTCGAGCTTAAGAAGGGAGAGTCATCAGAAGTTGTTATCAACCGTCTCTATAAATTCACTGATATTCAAGTGACTTTCGGAGCGAATATGCTCGCCTTGGATAAAAATCTTCCAAGGACAATGAATATTCATAGAATGATTTCTGCATGGGTACGCCACCGTACAGAGGTAATTCGCAGAAGAACTCGTTACGAGTTAAATAAAGCTGAAGCACGTGCACATATCCTTGAAGGTTTCTTAAAAGCTCTTTCTTGTTTAGATGATGTTGTACATACCATCCGTAATAGTGATAGTAAAGAACACGCTAAGCATCAATTGATTGAAAAGTTCGGATTTACTGAACATCAGTCCATTGCTATTCTTGAGTTGCGTTTATACCAACTTACCGGATTGGAAGCTGAGAAAATTCAAAAAGAATACGATGAGTTAGTAAATAAAATTGCTTACTACAAACGTGTTCTTGCTGATGAAGGTTTAGTAAAAGATATCATTAGAAATGAACTTCAAGAGCTTCAAAAGCTTCATAAAACTCCTCGTAGAACTACGATAGAATTTGATGCCGATGACATTCGTGATATTGAAGATATTATCACCAACGAACCTGTGATTATTACAATATCAGGAGATGACTACGTAAAAAGAATGCCTGTAAAAGTCTTTAGAGAACAGAAACGCGGTGGTCATGGTGTTTCTGGATTTGACATGAAGAAAGGTTCGGACTTTTTAAAAGCAGTATATTCAGCATCAACAAAAGACTACCTGTTGATTTTCACCAATTTTGGACAATGTTATTGGTTGAAAGTCTGGCAATTGCCTGAAGGGGAAAGACGAGCTAAGGGTAAACCGATCATTAACTTTCTTGAGGGTATTCGTCCTGGAGAACAATTAGCCGCTGTTCTTAATATTAAGAATTTTGAAAATGCAGGATTCTTATTCTTAGCAACCAAACACGGGGTAGTCAAAAAAGTAGCTCTTGATGCGTTCAGCAATCCTAGAAAGAAAGGTATTCGCGCTCTAGAAATAGATGACGGTGATGAGCTTATTGCTGCGGTGCATATTACTAGCGAAGACGAAAAGGTCATGCTATTCACGAGATTGGGGATGGCTGTACGTTTCCCTCATGATAAGGTACGACCTATGGGAAGAACAGCACGTGGAGTACGTGGAGTTTCATTGAAAAATGAAAAAGATCGTGTTGTTGCTTGTCAAATTGTTAGAGATGATCAATCTGTTCTTGTTGTCTGCGATAATGGCTTCGGGAAACGCTCTCAAGTAGAAGATTTCCGAGAAACCAATCGAGGAGGGGTAGGCGTACGTTCTATTCTTATCAACGAGAGAAATGGAGATGTTCTTGGAGCTATTTCTGTGACAGATCACGATAGTATCTTACTCATGTCAGCACAAGGACAGGCTATTCGTATTAACATGCAAGATGTACGTGTGATGGGAAGGTCTACTCAAGGTGTACGCTTAGTTCACGTTAAAGAGGGTGATACCCTTGTTGCAATGGAAAAACTCTCGTTAAATGAAGATGAGACTCTAATGAATATTGAAGAAGAGAGTGCCTCACCACAAGTATAAAGGAATAAAGCCATGTTTATAGTAATTGAAGGATGTGAAGGGTCAGGAAAAAGCTCTTTAACACAACTTCTAAAAGATAAGCTTATGGCTGAGGGGAAAGAAGTTGTAGCGACTAGAGAACCTGGAGGATCTTCCTTAGGTGAGCGAGTGCGTGATTGGATTTTAGACCCCTCCACAACAGAGATTTCTCCTTATACGGAGCTTTTTTTATTTCTTGCAGCACGTGCACAACACATAACTGAAAAAATACTCCCCGCTTTAGAATTAGGGAAAATTG
Organism: Chlamydia psittaci 6BC; assembly: GCF_000204255.1. Lineage (NCBI taxonomy): Bacteria > Pseudomonadati > Chlamydiota > Chlamydiia > Chlamydiales > Chlamydiaceae > Chlamydia > Chlamydia psittaci. The sequence goes on from NC_017287.1 coordinate 580,131, forward strand.
TGGTATGTGACAGATTCCATGATTCTACAATTGTCTATCAAGGAATAGTTGGAGGGCTGGGGAAGGAATATGTGACAAATCTCTGTCACAGTGTTGTAGGAGAAAAAAAAATTCTTCCAAATCTTACCTGCCTTTTAGATATTCCTGCGGACGAAGGACTAAAAAGAAAACAACAACAAAAGTCCTTTGATAAGTTTGAAAATAAGTCTTTGGCATATCACACAAAAATTCGTGAGGGTTTTTTATCTCTTGCCGAGTCACGTCCTGACAGCTATCTTGTTTTAGATGCTAGACAACCTATAGAAGAATCACTCAACAAAGTTATGACCGCTTATACAGAATTAGCCTTATGCAAATAGAAGGAAAGATAGCTAATGAACCTTGGGAGGCCTTACTTGATAACATTAGTCAAGGTAAGGTATGCCATGCGATTTTATTGCACGGCAGTTCATTATCCATTCTTTCTCAATATGCTTATAACTTGGCCTCTCATATTCTTCTAAAAGATACTCCTGAAGCGCGGTATAAGATTTCCCAAAAACTACATCCTGATATTCAAGAGTTTCAGCCTTCTGGAAAGGGAAGATTGCATTCTATAGAGATCCCTAGGGACATAAAAAAACAGATCGCAATACTTCCTTATGAGGGCTACTATAAGATCTATATTATTCATGAAGTAGATCGTATGACTTTACCTGCGATCTCTGTATTTTTAAAAGTCCTCGAAGAAGCTCCGTCTCACAGTGTAATCATACTGACATCTGCAAAACTTCAACGTATACCAGCAACGATTCTTTCACGGAGTTTATCCATACATATTCAAGGACAAGAAAAGACAAACCCTAATGAAGAGGAAATCGCCTATCTACTCAAGTATGCCTCAGGAGAAATGAGTATTACAGAAGTAGGAAAAATAGTTAAAGGTAGTGCAGATACAGATAAACAAGTGCTCAGAGATAAAGCTAAATACCTTTTAGAAGTTCTTTTAACATTATTTAGAGATAGATTTATGCTTTCTTTAAATATCAGTGCGAGTGCTATGACTTATCCGCAATACGCTAAAGGTATTCTTAATCTGCCTATACTTCCTCTTGAAAAGGTGCTTGTGATTATAGAAAAAGCCTATCAAGCTTTAGATAACTCTTCATCAGCGACAAGCTGCATGGAATGGGTAGCCTTACAACTTGCATCACTGAATCATCGTTCTTCGGTATTAATTGAACGTACTTGTCCATAGGGGAATGGTTTCCTGCATTTTTTGTAAAACAACAGCAGGAATTTCATGCCCACCATTAAAAGAAATAAACTCTCCATGTAAACGTGAAGATAGGAGCTGATTTAGCCGTTCCCCATGGTAATAAGGCAAAATGGTATCTTGATATCCGTGACTTTGAATAAAAGGAACCTTAGCACATAAATTTATATTATTTTCCCAGCCTTTCTCTAATAGTAATGCTCCAGAACAAATTAAAGCTCCTCGATAAGGGATTTTTGAAGATAAAATAAGATGAGTGGTGATCATAGCACCTTGGCTAAAGCCTCCTAGGATAATGTCGTATCGCGGACGATCCAACTCTTCAATAAGGTTTTCTAAAGCTGCTTTTGGTTTCTCAAAATCTATATTGAATAATTTTTGGTATTGTTCTTCTGTTGCTGGGGTAATATCCGGATTAGAAATTAAGCTCTGAAATAGAGGAACGTCTAAGGGGAACCAAGCTCTTCCACCCCCAAATTCATAAGAAAGTTGTTCAATACCATGAGGGAATACCCATGTAGGACGTACACCTTTGAAAGGACATGCTGAAGGGAAAAATGCTAAATTGTCAGCATTTGCTCCATAGCCATGACAAAAGATAATAATAGGATCATCGGGATCCCCAGGACATACTATGGAATCTAATCCAGCAAACTTACGACGAAAAAATGAATACTCCATGAATGCTCTCAAAAGTAACTTATAGTGAAAATTTAGACCAAATTAGTCGGATTGATTTTAGAGATCAAGGGTTTCTTTGAACCCACAAGACATAGAAAAATTTATAATTCGTTCTTCTATAGGGAAGATAATTAATGTCATTTATTTTAATAACTTTAATACTTCTCGTGAAATAGATCCTATATTGAAAAAATTGGATTTAGAAACATGCCTATGTTAAAGTCTTCTCGAATTTAGTTTTTTGCAGAGAAATATTTTAGAGAATAGCGAATTCTGGAGTTTTTATGTCTGTTACAGATCCAGATTTTTTTTTACGACAAGCTGCAGATTATTTAGATCAAGGCAAGGTTATAGCCTTCCCCACAGATACAGTTTATGGTTTGGGAGTGGCATTAAATTACCCAAATGCCGAAGAGAAAATCTATGATTTAAAGCATAGAGATCAGGGAAAATCTTTGGTTGTGTATGTAAATACTATTGAGGATATTGAAAAATTCTCGGGATGTACATTATCAACACACGCACTTAAGTTATCACAGAAGTTCCTCCCCGGGCCGTTGACTTTGCTCGTTGACCATAAAAACCCTAGATTTCACCAAGAGAAACTAGGATTTAGGATTCTTTCTATTCCTATAGTGAATAAGCTCATCGATCTCGCAGGACCGCTACTTGGAACGTCTGCAAACATTTCCAATTTCCCTCCAGCAATCACCTCTAAAGAAGTGCTTGAAGACTTCTGTCAGGAAGATATTTGTGTTATTCCAGGCTGTTGTTCCTACGGACTGGAATCTACGGTAATCTCTGCAGATCCTTTAAAGATCTATCGTGAGGGAATGATTCCTCATCAAGTTATCGAAGACGTTGTAGGGGAAAAGATAGATGCTTGCTTACACACGCGCCACATGTTTTCTCAACACGTAAAAATTTATACAGTAAAAGATGAAGATGCTCTAAAGAATTTTCTTGAGCAGAACGCTCGATTTCAAGGTGTAATTTGCCACAACCCTAAACCATGTGATTTTTACCCTACCTTAAGACAAGCATTAAGATCTGTCGAACCTGTTGTGGTATTTATCTACGATCAGGAAACATCAGCATATCCAGAGCTAAGACCTTATCTAATTCCATATAGTTATACATACACTCGGTGAATGTCATGATCATAGATATGCACTGCGACCTTCTTTCTCATAAAACTTTTTCCTATGAAGATCCTTGCGTGCGCTGCTCTCCAAGTCAATTACTCTCTGGGGGAGTGAGAAAGCAAGTTTGTGCTATATTTACTGAGCATAGCATGAGCTCTCCAAGCGCTGATACACAAAATCAACTATTTTTTCACCTTCCTGATTCGGATAATCGTATCCGTTTAATTACTTTTGATTCTGATAACCTGAATCATGATGCTGGGGAAAATACCCTCTCTATTATTCGTAGTATAGAAAATGCTTCGGGATTAGGTTCTGATTCCCAACATCTCAGTGAGCTATTCACAAAACTCCTAGATCTATTTTCTATGGGGCCTATTGCTTATTTAGGGATTGTATGGAACGGAAGAAACCGTTTTGGGGGAGGAGTTTGTGACCCCTATAAACTTACCTCTGATGGGAAACGTTTATTAGAAATTATGAATCAATTGGCTATTCCTATAGACCTTAGCCATTGTTGTGATAAACTCTCCGATGATATTTTAGACTATACGGTAGACAAGCTTCCTAACATGCAGGTTCTTGCTAGCCACTCTAACTTTCGATCAGTACAAAACATCCCCAGAAATCTTACTGATGCCCATGCAAAAGAAATCGCATCTAGAGGAGGGGTTATTGGTTTAAATATCGTAAGTTACTTTGTTGGGTCTTCTTTACAAGGATTAAAACAGCATATCCATCATGCTGAAAAATTGGGAATTCTAGATCAACTTGTCCTAGGAACAGATTTCTTCTATTCTAATGCACAAGAAAAGTTTTTCCCTGAGTGTTCTACAGCCGAAGATCATCCCAATATCTCTAGCATTTTATCCGATAATCTACATAGGGAATCTACAGAAAAAGTACTCTGGAAATCTGCTCAACAATTCTTAAATCAGACTGTGAGTCTTCAAAAAGAACGAAGACATATTTGTTTAGATATATAAAAAAACCCGAAGCATTGCGCCTCGGGTCCATTAAGAGATACTCTATACAGAAGAAATAATCTTATGATTCTTCTTCTTTAGCCTCTTCAGCTGTTTCAAGTTCCTGATCTTCGCTATCTTGATCTCTTTGATCCGATTGATCACTGTGATCACTTAAAGATGAACTCCTAGAAGTTGGTGTCACAGCTCCAGGTGACCTTCTCAATCTGCTAAAACCAGCATTGAGCATAGAAGTAAAGCGATTGATACGTTCTGTTGGGCTACCAGTATCCCCATTTAATGAAAATGTAGAAGCACTTTTTCTTAAAGGTTTAGGAGAGGAAGCGCCTACATACAAAGAGCCAGGTTCTGATAAGTGCCTTTGTATTTGACTAATTGTTTCGTGAGCTGAGTTTAATTCTTCCGTTTTTGTAGTTAACATTCGTGTTAATCTAGTGACTTCAGACTCATGGTCGGTAGTAAGCCGTTCCATTAAATCTTGCTGACTCGCAATAGCTCGATCAAGATTTGCGGATGTTTCCTGCAGTTGAGATTCTAAATCTCTAACTTGAGCCTCTAGCTGTGCTACTTTAGCTTGTTCAGCTTGTAACTCACCTTGAGATCTTGCAAGTTGTTCTTCTTTTTGACTAAGAGTTTCTTCAGTTGTTTGTAGACGTGCTTCAACAGCACCCAAGTTTTCACGAGATTGAGTTAGTAACTCTGAAGATTCATCCAAACGACTTTGAAGATTATTTCCCAATTCTCTTGTAGTTGTCAGTGCTTCAGAAATTTCTGCAAGTTGTGTTTGAGAAGCACTCACTTCTCCTTGCAATCGATTAACTTCTTCTGTTTTCTGTTCGACTACTTGTTTCATATTCATAAGTTCAGTAGCCAGAACGACTTCACCCTCATTATTCACCCGAGGCTTTTTAAGAATACGGAGAGCCACACCAAAGGAAGCCAAACTCGTCCCAAGGGCAAGAACAGTTGCTCCTAAAGCAATAGAAAATGCCGAAGGTAAACTTGTAATCGTTAAGGTTAAGAGTAAAATACCGGATATAACTAAGATAATACCCACAGCAATAAGAGTTAAACTCACAGTCTTGCGACTAACATGAGAGTGCTGACATATCCGATTTAATACAGAAACCCTTTCCAATGCCTCTTCTTGAGAGGAGGACCGTAATATAGAAGGTATCATATCTGAAACTATTTAAAATAATAAAAATCAGTAAGATTTTAACAAATTCATTATTATTTTCTTAGAGAAAAAAGAAGATTGAATAAATCTTTATAATAAAAAGACTAACTAAACGCATATAATATAGAGTTAATCGCAATTAAAAGAGTTAAAACTTTTTATTTGACTAAAAAGTAAGACTTATCCGACAAAATCAAGTTCTTCTGAGGCATCTTCAAATGAATCTTCATGTTCATCGCTGCCAGAAGAAGAGGGATGCGTTTCATTTTGAAGTTCGGCCCTCTCACTCATAGGTTGAGGGAAGGTAATAGCCGGTAAGCAATCAGCCGGTGGCAAGCAATCAAACTGATCATAAGTCGTGGAAGGCGTGGTGAAAAATCGTGAGATTGAAGAGATTGATGAAGCAATAGTAGGGAACCAGGTCGAAGCTACTTCTTCATTAGATTGAGAACTTGGCATAGCTTCTAAAGTAGAAATACGATTTTGAAGATAACTAATTTTGAGATTCTGTGCAGTAATCTGAGTTTGTAAATCCATATTCCTTTGATTTGCTTGTTCTAAATGACTCTCTAATAGAGTTGAACAAGATTTTGCACTTTCTACAACTTGTTCTGAAAGCTCTTTTTCGGACTTTCGTGCTATCTGTTCATGCTGCATCAAATAGAAATGAGAGATCCCTTGAGCACTCAAGCTGAAGGCACGTATATCCTGAATTCCTCCAACAAATAAAGCGGCTCCTGTAATGCCCAAACCTAGACTGATACCGGGGCGGAACCACGTAGTTAAAAGAAGTTGAGAAATTACAGCGCCAACTATACAGCCTATACCAAGAACGATTTTCACCATTGCGATGACTGTTCTTGTTTTCCCCATAGAGTGTACTCTACTGTATGTTAAAATATCTAATGAAGAGGGGAAGAGAATGGAAAGAATGGGATCCGTATTCTTTTCTTGGGGACGAGGTAATCCATGTTCTCTGAGAACATTTCTAATCTCTAGATAATTTTTCCTCCAGACAGCGTTTTGATAGTAGACTACCTTAAGACAGTACGCGATGGCTGCTGAACCTATAACTATTCCTGCTACGCCTAAAGGGATACTTAGGGCCGAGGTCAGTCCTAAAGGAAGAATCAATACACAAATGCCAACTATAAGAAGAATGATTCCTAAGGCAAGAGCTACAATAACTGCGAGAAAAGTTTGTCGCTCGTTTTTAATGAAGTTAACATTATTTGCTAATATGGAAATAGTTTTAACTTCATTATCTGAGTTTTTAAATTGAATTTCAGGAGCAACAAGCATAAGTTTAAGAAAAAATACGAAAAACAATCATGTTACCACCTTATTATAAATGATGTAAATCTAATTTTATTTACAAAACAAATGAAGATTAGTTTGAGTATTCTAATAAACACAACAAATTAACATGATATTCTTTTTTTTAAACGATAGCTAAAGCTTTTTTGCGATTACCTATGTTTGGACTTAGTTAGAGGAGAAACTATACGATTGTCTCTTATGATGAGAAAAAATGATGTCCACAGCTTCCTCTGATGAGTCTACTAGGTATAAATGTCCCGGACATGTATGCGTATAATGTAAGTTTTTCATCCACTCTACTAAAGGCCCCCAAAATTGCATGCCTACAAGAACGACAGGATGAGGAACTTCTAGGTATCTAAAGTGGTCTAGGGCAAAAAAACATTCACTTACGGTACCTAGTCCTCCAGGAAACACTACACATCCAGAAGCTTTGCCAACCATGCCTTCTAAACGATGAGAGATATGGGAAACCTGTAAATAGTTTTCTTTGGGTATGTGATCATTCAATTCCTCACCCTTTAAGATAAATCCTAGAGATGCCCCCCCAGCTCGTACAGCACCAGCATTAGCAGCTTCCATAATCCCTGGACCTGCTCCAGTAACCACAGCGTACCCATTCTTAACTAATAGATATCCTATATTCTGAGCTTTTTTATAATGTTCATCTGTAGGACAGAATCCGCCAGCCACCACTATCCAGGGGCCATGATCTTGATGAAATTGTGTAGCGGAAATAATCTGCTCACAATCGTGTATATCCTGAGGTTCCCAATTTTGAGAGGAACCAAAAGTGGGGGAAATACACATCAATAATGTGAAATAAAAATAAAGAAATCGCATTCTACAAAACTAATTTTATCAATAAATGCATTATTATACACAATCTCAACTATTTTTAATTAGCAAATACTATAAAGATAGGGCAGGGGAAATTTAGTTTTTAAACTTTACACTATTTTAATTATACGCTAGCTTGTATCTCTATCCTCATTTTAAGACATGCATTTGTTATCTATAGACTTGAGCAGTTAAAAATGTTTTCCTTTCAGATAAAGTATTTCCAACAATTATTAAACATAAAATACGCTGTATTTTCGGCCGTATTTCTTGCTGCAACTACGGTATTCGCTCTAACCTTCCCTGAGATAGCTTCAGGATTCAGTGAGAAAGGATTTTCAACTGTACTCATAGGTGGCTGTGCTTTTCTATGTGCTAGAACTGTAGGCATACTGGTAAACCAGATTATTGATCGTGACATTGATAAGAAAAACCCTAGAACAACTTCTAGAGTATTACCCGCTAAAAAATTATCGATACATTTTGTTTTCTTAACCACGGTACTTGCATCCTTATTTTTTCTAGTTCCCTGTACATTTTTAAGTAAGGAATGCTCCTGGCTAGCCTTATTGGCTATTCTACTTATGATTATTTATGCCTATGCAAAACGTTTTACCTATTTGTGTCATTGGATCTTAGGTCTTATTTATTACCTTGCGATTCTTATGAATTTCTATGCTTTATCTTCAAAACCTCTCTCTTTAAAAATGTTTATCATAGCCTCCCTATGGGGAATAACAGCTGCTATGATTATTGCTGCTAATGACATTATCTATGCGATTCAAGATTTCGAGTTTGATAGGAGAGAAAAGCTCTATAGTATTCCTGCATGTTTTGGGAAGGCAAAGGCTGTTCGTATTGCTTCAGTATGTTTACTGCTAAGTTTGCTATCTTATATAGCCATGGCCGTGCTGGCATCTTTTAGTAAATTAGGGCTTATACTGTCGCTATTACCTGTATTAGTTATTGGGAAGACCATCAAAATCTATTACGCATTGGATAAGAATCATGTTAATCTTGAGAGATGTTTTTTTAGGGGAAACATCTACCTTGCTTTATCCTTTTTTATCGTCATGGTAAGTTTATTAATTTCATAATAGATGGATACGAATGAAACGTTATATCGTAGGCATTTCAGGAGCTTCAGGAATAGTATTAGCCGTCAAACTCATACAAGAACTATCTAAAATGCAACATGATGTTGAGGTAATTCTTTCTACAGCAGCAATGAAAACGCTCTATTATGAATTAGATACCTCTTCTTTGCTGTCTTTAATCCCTGAAGAAAGTCATCGGTATATTCACCAACATAATATCAAGTCTATAGAAAGCAAATTGGCCTCTGGATCCTATCATGTCGATGGGACTGTTATCGTGCCATGTAGTATGGCTACAGTAGCAGCTATTTCAATCGGCTTAGGAGATAACCTTTTACGAAGAGTTGCAGATGTAGCCTTAAAGGAACGAAGGAAGCTGATCTTAGTTCCTAGAGAGAGTCCGTTACACTCCATCCATTTAGAAAACTTATTAAAATTATCGCAAAATGGAGCGATAATCTTACTGCCAATGCCCATGTGGTACTTCAAACCACAAACTATTGAAGATATTAATAACGATATCGTTGGAAAAATTCTCTCTTTGCTAGATATAGAGAGCAATTTAGAAAAGGTTTGGACCAATCCAGCTTAATTGGTACGTTTACCATTGATTACTTCATGAAGATTTTCAATAGCGATAAAAGCATAGGGATCTTCTCTGTGGACAATTTCTTTAAGTTGTGAAAGCTGTAAACGCTCTACAACAATATAAAGAATGTTTCTAGGCTCTCCAGAATAGCCACCTTCAGCTTGAATATAGGTAAGACCCACTCCCAAGTTTTCCATAAGGATTTGGCCGAGTTTCCTTGGAGAGGAGGTGATAATGGTCACAGATTTCGTATCTTCGAGACCTAGAATGACCATATCCATAACTTTCGTTGCGATGCCGTAAGTTAAGAAGGATACGAATGCCGTATGCCAATTCTGATAGACAATACCTGCCAAGGCAAAGATAAAAAAGTTAGCAAAAAGAATAACCTGACCAACGGTGTATCCTCTTTTTTTATTTATGATGATACCTAGAATCTCGGTACCATCCGTAGATCCTCCATGACGGATGATCAAACCACAACCTACCCCTATAACAGCTCCACCGAAAACTACTGTTTCCATTTCGGACCCTTTAAACACTATAGGGCTAAAACCAAACCATAAAGGTAAGGAATCAATAAGCCATAGGGCACAGGAAAAGATGATCACAGCAGTCATCATCTGAATGACAAAATACTTACCAATCTGTTTAAAGGCTAAAATGACAAAGGGCAGATTGAAGAGTATTAAGCAAAACGGCAAATATTTATGACCAAAGAAATGAGAGGCAATAAGAGATAAACCGACGATACCACCATCGATAAGTTCATTTGGAACTAGAACCATTTGAACTCCACAGGCAGCTAAAAATCCTCCAAGAATAAACCAGCTTAGGGTCTTGGAAAAGTACAGAGGAAAGCTAAACTTCGTTAAACGAGTTCCGTGGGGCATTTTCAACCTCTGATTGTATGTTCGCGAGAGACGGGGCTTGAACCCGCAACTTCCGCCTTGACAGGGCGGTGCTCTAACCAATTGAACTACTCCCGCAAATGGACACGACAGGATTTGAACCTATGACCCCCTGTGTGTAAGACAGGTGCTCTAACCGCTGAGCTACGCATCCAAACAAGATTAGGTGCATAAGTTAGCAGAAGAAATAGTTTAATCACAACCATTTTTACTCTAACAATTAATAAAGCTTGTTGTTGCAAGTAAAAGTTCGAGAAAGACACACCCTAAGATGTTTCCCACAGCGTTTCTGATTTTTAGAAAATGCTAAGATACACAGACCGTGGTCTGTCGCACGTTTCTTTGTTTCTTTAGAGGAAATAGTTATAAATTTAAAAAAAGAGCTAGAAGAACAACAGCGTATCCCTAAAAAAAATTCTCATGTTTTTAGAGTAAACTAGAACTGTATTGTAGAGGATTCAAGAATCTATGGAAGAGATCGGTAGAGAGAATGTTCTACCGATTTTCTAATTAGGAATACCCAAGAGGTGGGATCAGTTTAATCAAAGAGTGTAACACCTGATTCAGAGCTCATAAAATTATCAAAGTCTTCTTGTAACTGTTGGAACTCAGCTTCGCTAGTTAAAGCTAGAGGAGAATTTCTTACGAGCAAAGGAACCACGGATATGTAATTTTCCAAAAGAGTTCGACACTCATCGGAAATATCTTCATCTATAACTATTTGACAATCACTTAAAGAAAAGAACTTGCGTTTCCCATCATCAACTAAAAGTCTGGGAATACCGCAGGCATATTCTTTTCCTGTAGTCACAAGTCGCATGCCTTTCCACTCTTCGTTATGTTCGCTAGCAGGGAAATTTACATTAAAGCCCGATAAAATCGGGAGAGGGTTCGATAGAGCATACAAGGAGAGTCTTTTTAGTATCTCAGGGGCATGTTCTTCCTGAAAGAAAGAAATGTGTTGTTCTTGAGAAAAAGCTATGGAGGGGACACCTGATAAAATGGCTTCCATAGCAGCTCCAGCAGTTCCAGAATAAAAGATATTTCTTCCTGCATTAGATCCATGATTGATTCCAGATAGTACAAGATCAGGCAAATCATTACGGAATAAATCTCCCAAAGCGAGCTTAACGCAGTCTACTGGGCTACCGGAAACTGCCCAAGCCCCAGCAACAGGCTGAGGATAGTCCACCTTTTCTATAGAGACGGGTTGTGTATAAGAAAAAGACATGCTTTTCCCTGACTGTTCCGTAGTAGGAGCAACTATATAGAGATCAGCAAAGTCTGCTTTTAATAAATTTGCAACTAAAAGACTCATCCCTTTAGCGGAAATGCCGTCATCATTAGTTAACAAAATCTTTAATCTTTTGTGCATAAAATTACCGAAAAAAAATAAATCTTACTATAATTAAAATAGTAAGACTAATCTATAAAAATATGTTTAATTAGTTTTATTTTTTTGAGCTTTTGACAATCCATGTTGTTCAATAGCTAAAGCAATATTATGTCTTGCTTGAGGAAAAACATCTTCTAGTAACTTTAATGCTTCTTCTGTTTTTGTTCTTAAAGATACAACTGGGCAACGACAAGTAACTCGAGAAAATCCACTTTCCTTAGCGAATTTTCTTATCCAAGATTCCGGGGTAAGTATTAAAGGGCGTAAGATAGTAATACCGAAATGGACCATATCTAAAACCGGTAACATTCCAGCAAATTCTGCTTTATGTAAGAGATTCATCAAAGCTGTTTGGACTACGTCATCACGATGATGACCAAAAGCTACGGCAGTAGCTCCCACATCTTTTGCTGCTTGGAATAGTAAACGTCTTCTAACTTGAGAACATGAATAACACTCTGGAACTTCAGGGTCATAGGGAGAGGTTATCGAACTATAGGGGACGTGAATTTTATCACAAATATTAGCTAAATACTGCTTGCTTACTTCTGAACCGCAAGAATATTTCCCTCCGATATTCACAGCGTAAAGATCAAGCTTTGGGAAACCTCTACCAGAAATCGCTTTAAGCATTAAAAGCAAAGAAAGGCTGTCTTTGCCTCCGCTAAGAGCTATAACAATCTTAGCGTGATTTTCCAACATAGAGTAGGTATACAAAGCCTTACGCACTAGGCTTTCTATACGTTTACCAGATTTCGTCCACGGGGGATGTAAGTGTAGAATAGACATGGGGAAATAGTAAAAGGATAGAATAAAGCTTGCAATACAATATTAGTTTTTATGAAAACTTGTAATTGGTTTTTATCCTTAGCTTATTTAAACTTTCCTTTAAAAGCCTTGCTTTGAGAAGAATTGTATGACAAAAAAAGTTAACAGAAATGATCCATGCCCATGCGGTTCTAATAAGAAATATAAGCAATGTTGCCTTAAGAAAGATAGTCAACCAGCACGCTATACTTCAGAAGGCAAGTTCAAATTTTCTGCGGAAGTTGTAAATTCGAGTGCTGCAGACAATAGTTGCACGCAGTTGTTCCAACGTCTTTCTGGAAGCATCACATCTGAACAAAAGCAAGCGGTTGATACGTATTACGAAATTACGAAAAATAAAACTCCTATTGGAAAGAAAACCATTAAAAAAGTTCAATCTAAAGAAGATCGTTTGATTTCTGAACAATTGAAGAAACATAACTTCCAAGTTATGGATACAAGCTTGTCTGTAGATCCTTCCGGTAGAGGAGAAAATTTTGTTACGGAAGAGTTTATTCCCACCCAAGAAGATTACCGTATTTCAGAAAATACTGATTCTGACTTGGAAGAAAATAACCAATAGCGTATAAATTGACTTCCTATTGGTTAATTAAAGTTTTCTCTTCAAGCAATAGGGTTCCTGATTTTTCGCTGGAGTAGCTCAATTGGCAGAGCATTCGATTTGTAATCGAACGGTTGAGGGTTCAAGTCCTTTCTCCAGCATTCTCTGGGGGTGTCGCATAGCGGTCAATTGCATCGGACTGTAAATCCGACTCCTTACGGATACGTTGGTTCAAATCCAGCCGCCCCCAAGATTTTCTTTATTTCTCTTCTTTCTTTTTCGTTATTATTTTTTATTTATCAGATATAATTAATTTTACCAGAATTAAATTAAACATATTAAAAATTGACCTATAATTTATTATCTGATTTTTATTAGAAAAAAAATCGGAATAATAAATGACTATTTCTAATAATAACACTAATGATTGTTATTTTTCTATAGATTCGACTTTTGAAGGTGATGTTGCTGCTGGGAATGTACAAACCAACGACGTCACATCTCAAAGTATAGAATCCACGAGTAGCTTAGTTGTAAATCCTCCTGGAACCTCGACTTTTTCAGGAACAATCAATGTAGAAGGACTTACTTCAGCTAACGACCTTAATATAACTGGCAACAATGTATATATAAATTTGAACGGCAACAGATTGAGTAACGTTGCTAGACCTATAGACCAGTCCTCTCCAGTACCGGCAAATTATATACGTTCTCCTGAGTACTTTTTCTGCTCACTCAATGAGTTTGGAAGGATCAACATTAATACACAGCAACCCGTTCCCATTCTCGGCACCGATAGGCTGGTCTACCAATCGCAAAATATTTTTTCCCACATACGCTTTGTAGATTACTCCTATAGAGATTCAAAAGTCACGTATCCAGGATCCCACTGGGTACAATTATTAAGCAAAGGTATCTACATGATCGATTACGGCATTAATAAACGCTGGGGATGGAATAATGGCTGGGGAGGCGACGTGCATCTGAAAAATGCTTCAGGCACCATTTATAGCAGCAATACTATCTATAGTGGGGGAGGATACTCTGGATTTGCAAGTTTATCTACAGCTTTTCGTGTCTCTAATCTAGCTAAAGATCCGAACGGCACTATAACAAATGATCCAAAAGACAGCATAAAAGAAAATTTATTCTGCGCACAGCTAACAAGTAATGGGGCAGTTTTAAGCGCTTTTTATTTTGGAATCATTTTCTACCCAAACCAAGGGGAATAGCTATGGATGATAAAGACAAAACTATTTCTAGATTCACATCAGATAATCCTAATAATCAAACTAGAGAAACTGATTTCGATGCGACAGGAGTTAAAGACCAAAACCTCTACCTAGAGAATGCTACGTTAAACATTGATGGCAATTTAAATATCGAAGATGATTTTGATGCTGAGACATTAATTGTAACAAAGGACGTAAATGCAAACTGTGATTTCTTTGCTGGTAGTGAACTCTCAGGAAACAATGGGTTTTCTTTGCGTGAGACGGTTTTAAATGGGGACATCAGCATTAACGCCTCTCAAAGTTCGAGTATTGGGAATATCTCAGACCCTCTTTCTCAACGCGACGCTTTAACATTCAACTACTATAAAAAAAGCTCCGTACAAGCCTATACCTGTATGTTAGACCATCGCGGTACATATAACATTCCTGCACATTCTATTTTAGATTTAAAAAGCGGAACTTCAAAAGATATTGAAAATTACACATCGATGTATCGCAACTACTTCTATGTGGAGGGTAAAGATCTTGTGATTAAAACTCCAGGAATCTACCAGGTCACTTTTGAAATCACTAGAATGGGAGGGCAACACTCAGGAAATGATGAAGTGAATTTATTTTTAAGGCTGGATCAAGGCAGTCAATTCGAAAACTTGTGCACAGCAGACACTCGAGGCCATTATCCTACAGATAGGACATCCACGGCCTTGTATGCAATTTTCTCTGTTTCAGATATCTCTTCACAACCTACCGTCAGAGTCTATACACATGCTCATATACAAAGTATGTTTTCTACGATAAGTGTGATTTGGTTCCCATTTGCAGCAAGATTTCCCGAGGAGGATTAAACTATGTCAACACCTAAAACTAATATTAGTTTACCCACATTTGTTCGTTTTAATATCTACTCTAAGGATCTATCTGAAGAGAAAAAAAAACGTGCTATAACGGTATCGAAAGCAATAACAGCCAAAAACACTAACCTTCAAAATCTAACTTGTACAAACGGGAACCTCAATTGCAAGCAGGACCTATTTGTTAGTGGGAACATGAAGATTAATACAGGGACGAATAACCAAACAAACTTCTTTGGTAGGGTAAACCTGAGCAATCATACAATCTTATGCGACCAACAACCACATACCACTAATATTCAAAAATTGCCGCAACAATATGTCCCTTATCATGTTTTTCAAAGTAATAAAACTGCAGTTTCTATGCGTTCTGCTGTTTCTGGAGGACATGTAGGCCGCGGGGACGTAAAACGTGGTGTGTGGATTCCTTGGGATAAATTTGAAACTAAAATTGAACAACAAGAGAATTCCCAGGTGTATGTAGGCAAAGGTGTCAACTCTTGTTATCTGAATTTTCATGCAACCCCAGAAAATCCTAAACTTTTCCGTATTAGTATCATTATGTCAAAGCACGGTGGTTGGTTGGATAACGGAATAGGAGGAGAGTGTATATTAGTCGCGGTTGTTAATGGCAAAGAGACACTTTTACAAGGATCTACGTGTTCAGGAACAAGTTACTACAGGCCTAAACCTATGGAATGGATTGCCACCACATTTCTGGCAAGAAATAGAGGGTATTTCATACTGAAAAACTTATCGTATGCTTGGAGGGTAGCTTCATTTTCTTGGAACGTAGTGCAGCTGCCTTATTTTGAATGAATATACTCAACTTTTGCCCGGGAATTATTCTCCGGGCACTTTGTTCACAACACGACC
The DNA here is from genome assembly GCF_000204255.1 of Chlamydia psittaci 6BC. NCBI lineage: Bacteria > Pseudomonadati > Chlamydiota > Chlamydiia > Chlamydiales > Chlamydiaceae > Chlamydia > Chlamydia psittaci. The sequence goes on from NC_017287.1 coordinate 595,862, forward strand.
TACCAAGTCATAACCTACATATCCCGTGATTTCGATGAGATAACGTTCTCCAAATCCCGAAACTAAACGCGCTTCATTCACGATAATACAAGGATCTACTTCTGGAGCCTGACCATAAAAACGAGCTGTGAGTAAAAGTTCACTATCTGGATGGTAGCCATCAATAACAGCTTCCACAGTTTTCCCTACAAACTGCTTATTATGTTTCTCAACATTTTTCTTCTGTGTTTGAGAGAGGATCTTTAATCTTTTTGATTTTACGCTCTGAGGGATTTGGTAGGGCATTTCAGCAGCTAAAGAACCTTTTTCTTGAGAATAAGAAAAGATACCTAAATTATCGATCCATCCTTCTCCAACAAAATCGACGAGCTCCTGAAATTCTTCATCAGTTTCTCCTGGGAAGCCAACAATCAATGACGAACGAATATAGACATGGGGAATGCGTGTACGCAACTTTGTTAATAAGTCTAAAATTTGTTCTCTAGATGTTGTTCTTAACATCTTTTTTAATATCCGATTATTGATGTGTTGAAGAGGAATATCAACATAAGGGAGTAGGCGACGATCTTTTTCCATCAGATCAATAATGGTATCATCTACTTCATCAGGATACAAATAGAGCATTCTAATCCAATAGTCTCCCGGCTCCTTAAGCATCTCTCTTAATACACTATGTAAGCAAGATTTGCGATCCTTAGACAGATCTTTACCATAGTCACCCAAATCTTGAGCAATGAGAATGACTTCTTTAACGCCCATTTTTAACAATAAGCGAAATTCTTTAATCACCTGCTCTAAAGGTTTACTTCTTAATCCTCCCTTAATGGTAGGAATAATACAGAAGGCACAGCGCTTACGACACCCCTCAGCTATTTTCAAATAGGCATAATGCTTCGGTGTGGATAATTTTCTAGGTACTTCCCCCATTTCTAAATAACTTTTAGAAGATAACTTTTCTCCACTTTCCTTAGACTCTATAGCAGATAAGATATGTTCCACATCTCCAGAACCTAAAACATAGTGTACATAGGGGAGCCAAGGCTTTAACTCTTCTTTATGCTTAGAAACCATGCAACCAGTTAATATAATCTTGGCAGTTTCTTTCTTCTTATCGATTATTCGTTGAAGATAATCCGTAGATTCATCTCGAGCAGCTTTTAAAAACCCACAAGTATTCAAAATCAAATAATCCGCTTCTTGCAGGAGTTCGGTAGCTTCATAACCAGCTTTTAATAAAATTCCGAGCATTACCTCACTATCTACAAGGTTCCTTGAGCAGCCTAAACTAATAAAATGAATTTTATTTTTTGAGGTTGCCCCTTTAAAAAAAAACTGTTCTTTAGTTGACATGAAGATTCTCTTGTAATTATGGGGAAGTTTTCTTGATTCTTTTTGAAAATAAATATAGTATCATAAGCGATTTATCATTTTCTTGAAAGGATTCATCAATGGCTAGTAAGAACCGTGAAATCATTAAATTAAAAAGTTCTGAAAGTTCCGATATGTACTGGACTGTTAAAAATAAAAGAAAAACAACAGGTCGACTAGAACTCAAAAAATATGATAGAAAACTGCGTAGACACGTAATTTTCAAAGAAGCTAAGTAAAAAGATTTAATTTACCTGCTAGCTTCTATTTCAAGTTGTTGAGTGGGTCATGAAATTAGAACTTCTAATTGCTTTTAAGTATCTAATACCAAGAAGAAAAAGATTATCTTCTGCCATTGTTTCTATATTTTCAATAGGCATTATTTCTTTAGTCACTTGGTTATCCATTGTTTTCATTTCTGTTATCTATGGTTTAGAACAACGTTGGATTCATGATCTTTCCCAGCTTCATTCTCCAGTAAAAATCGTTCCTTCATCTGTTTATTATGATTCCTATTACTATCAAATAGACAGACATGCTGACCTTTCTTTGTATACAACAAAGACAATAGGAGAAAAGCTCGCTTCCTCTCTTATAGATCCCTATGATCCAAATTTGGACTACTCTTTACCAGAAAACTTCCCTCTACCAGATCAAACTTCAGATGGGAAATTAAAGGATCCTGTAAAAATTGCTTTTGAAGTTCTTAATCCCTATCTAGGGCAAAATCACGCCCAACTTTTAGAGTTTGAAGAGGGCATTGGTTATGTACAGATGGAAAGGATGGTCGATCCTAACAAAACAGAATCGCGAACATTTTCTCAATTTATTGCCTATCCTTCTGATGAAGTGTATCAAAATCGCGTGCTTCCCTATGAACAAACAGATTATAGTTCCGAGATTTTAAACCCTTTTAATAGCTCTTCCGAAGGTTGGGAACAAGATTTTATACATTTGCAAAATACCTACCGAGGAGCTTCGATCATCTTACCTGTAAATTATCGCGATATGGGGTATCGCGTAGGAGATAAGGGGGGGATCAGTATTTTCTCCCCAGAAACTCAGAAAGAGATCAAACATCCTGTATATGTCATAGGCTTCTATAATCCTGGCTTATCTCCCATGGGAAGTAAAATTGTATTCATTGATATGGATCTAGCTTCTCAAATACGTTCAGAATCTACGGGAATCGGCATGCATAATGGCTTACATGTCTTCTTTCCAAACACTAAACTGATCACACCAATTAAACAGCAAATTGAAGCTATCTTAAGTCAAGCCGGTATACAGGAATATTGGGAAGTATCTTCTCTCTATGATTATCAATATTTCAAGCCTATTTTAGATCAACTACGTAGTGATCAAGTTCTATTTCTCTTGATCTCCATTATTATCCTGATCGTTGCTTGTTCCAATGTTGTAACTATGTCTATCCTCTTAGTAAATAATAAGAAGAAAGAAATAGGAATTCTTAAAGCTATGGGGACTTCTTCTCGTAGCTTAAAGGCTATTTTTGGTTTTTGTGGAGCATTCTCTGGAGGTATTGGTGTTGTTTTTGGAACAGCTTTGGCTGTTTTAACAATGAAAAATCTCTCAATAATTACTCAAGGCTTAAGTTACTTACAAGGCAGAGAAGCGTTTAACTCTACTTTCTTCGGTCAAGGTCTTCCTCAAGAAATACATGTGCCGACTATTTTCATACTCGGTTTAGGCACTTTAGTGTTAGCTGCTATTTCTGGATTATTACCAGCAAGAAAAGTCGCTAAAATGCATGTCTCTGACATTTTAAAAGCGGAATAGTTATGCCTCCTCTTATTCAAGCAAAAAATCTGTCTAAGGTTGTTCTACAAAGCAATCAAGATATCGAAATATTACGTAATGTGAACTTTAGCTTATATCCTGGGGAGGTAGTTGCGATTACAGGCGCTTCAGGAAACGGGAAAAGCACGCTCCTTCATCTATTAGGCACACTAGATACACCGTCATCAGGAGAGCTCCTATTCCTAGGGAAAAGAAAAGAACACTACAATTTATCAGCATTTAGAAACCAACATATCGGTTTTATTTTTCAAAACTTCTACCTATTAGAAGATGATACTGTAATCAATAATGTGTTAATGCCTGCAAGCATTGCACGACAAAATATCGCTAAAGGATCTCCTGCATTTAAAAAAGCTCTCGAACTCATAGACTCTGTCGGCTTATCTCATAGAACGCACTCTCGCTGTTGCAACCTATCAGGAGGAGAAAAACAACGAGTCGCAATCGCAAGAGCACTGATAAACAATCCCGCAATTTTACTAGCTGATGAACCTTCGGGCAATTTGGACAATCAAACCTCTGAATACATCCATCAACTGCTTCTATCTCAATCTCATGATTCACGTGGAGTGCTTATTGTAACCCATAATAAGCAACTCGCACGTCAATGTCATCGTGAAGGGGTTTTACAAAATGGAGAACTGATTTTCTAAGATAGCGTCGTTTTGATTCCCGTAGCAAAGTCTAAAGTATATCTAGGCAAACGCTCTAAAACTTCCTGTTCCAGTAAATCCATGGACCCGTGATAGCGCGCTTGTCTAGTAAAATAATTCATCAGCCTATCCTCAGGATTACGTATTCCTTGATTCAAAAGAGTTTCCTTATCCAAACCCAGAGCACGAATATCCTGCCACGTGGTAAGAGAAATCATAGGTTCATATAAATGATGTTTCTCATCTGAAACTTCTCCAAGGCAGGGGACAGCAAATTTTCGTATTCTTTGTTTATTC